>NZ_JAMKCQ010000001.1:2706900-3383625 GCF_024169515.1 Erwinia aphidicola
GATCGAAGTGGGGCGGCTGTCGGATGCGCCGGTGAATACGCTGTGGCTCTACCTGCTGCTGGGGATGGTCATTGGCGTGGTGGGCGTGACGTTTAATCAGCTGATCTTTCGCATTCAGGATCTGTTTCAACGCCTGCACGGTGGCAGGATGAGTAAGGTGCTGCTGATCGGGGCGCTGCTGGGGGGCATCTGCGGCGTGCTGGGGCTGGTCATGCCTGCGGCTTCCGGCGGCGGCTCCGGGCTGATCCCGCTGGTGGCGGCAGGAAATTACACCGCCGGAACGCTGCTGTTTATTTTTATCATTCGTCTGGCGACCACGCTGCTCTGTTTCTGCTCCGGCGCGCCCGGCGGGATTTTTGCCCCGATGCTGGCGCTCGGCACGGTGCTTGGCACGGCGTTTGGCCTTGTCAGCGCGGCCCTGCTGCCGGAGTATCACTTGCAGGCGGCGACCTTCGCTATTGCCGGAATGGGGGCGCTATTTGCTGCGTCGGTGCGCGCACCGCTGACCGGCATTGTGCTGGTGCTGGAGATGACCGACAACTACCAGCTGATCCTGCCGATGATTATTACCTGCCTGGGGGCGACGCTGCTGGCGCAGTTTCTTGGCGGCCAGCCCTTGTATTCCTCCCTGCTTGCCCGCACTCTGGCTAAGCAGCAGAAACAGGAAGCGGCCGATGCCACCGCACAGGGTGGTACAGCCTGAGCTTGATTGCTCTACCCGTGTGTAAGATAATGACAACAATTATGGTCGATTTGTGACCTGTCAGGCACCCGGCCTGAAAGCATACTGGAGTATCACATGAGCGACGATGTAGCACTGCCCCTGCAATTTACCGATGCGGCGGCCAGTAAAGTCAAAAACCTGATTTCCGATGAGGACAACCCGGAGCTGAAACTGCGTGTGTATATCACCGGCGGTGGCTGCAGCGGTTTCCAGTACGGATTTACCTTTGACGACAAGATTAACGACGGTGACATGACGATTGAGAAATCGGGCGTGGCGCTGGTGGTGGACCCGATGAGCCTGCAATATCTGGTGGGCGGCTCGGTGGATTACACCGAAGGGCTGGAGGGTTCACGCTTTATCGTGACCAACCCCAATGCGAAAACCACCTGTGGTTGTGGTTCTTCCTTCAGCATCTGATCCCGCTTAAAAAAAAAGCCTCCCATCCGGGAGGCTTTTTTTTACATTGGATAATTTTACCATTCGACGGTAACTAACCTTACTTTCTGAGCCGCACTGTCTTCAACAACGTTTTGCGTAATTTTCGGCTGGGCATCAGGCTGTACTCCACAGGCAATATCCGGCTGGCGGCTGGCAGAAACAGCGCTGCCATCGACGCGGCACTGCGTGTAGATGGTTAATTTCACGCCAATGCTGCCGGTTGTTGAAGCGGCAAAGGCATGACCCGTCATCATCAGCCCGAGAGCCAGATAAACGGATTTCATATGACGATTTCCTGGTGGTGTAAACCGGGGAATTAACTCAAAGCAATAAAACGGGCGGCGGATTATGTACGGATTTCGCTGCCTCGTTATTTAGTTAACGGCCAATATTGCCGGAGCTTTAATCACGCATAGCGGTGATTTTTCGTTCTCCGGGCTTGCCGGCTAGCGATAGCTGGCTGCACAGTTTTTGCGCAGCCAGAATCATACGCGGTCCGGCGCGGCTTAGCCAGTCATCATTGATAGCAATCACCGTTGCCGCAAGCTGCGGGCGCCAGAACTGCGCCACCTGCTGCGCCTGAGCGTCATCGCCGGGGATGACAATTGCCCGTGGCTGGCGAACTAAAACCTGTTCGCGGCTGACCTGCGGCCACGGCACTCGTGCATCGGCAAAGATATTCTCCCCGCCGCACAGCTGCAGTACTTCATTTTGCAAAGTATGGCCCGCTGCCGTAAACAGCGGTCGCATGCCAAACTGCATGAAAACCGGCTTTGGCTGCTGCCGGGCATAGCGCAGGCGTAGATCGGCAAACTGCTGCTGCAGGCGATCTGCCGCCTGTTCGGCCTGCTGTGGCTGCGGGCTGTAAACCGACAGCTGGCGCAGGCTGGAGACCAGCTCAGCGATAGAGTCCGGCGCCAGCCACACCACCTTCACCCCCAGCGACTGCAGCTGGTCAGCCTGGCGCTGCGGCGTGCCGCCGCGCCAGGCGAGCACCACGTCCGGCTTCAGCGCCAGCAGCTTCTCCGTATTGATCCCCTGCCAGTTTGCCACTTCGCGGATCTGCTGCGCCGCAGGCGGATAATCAGAGAATGCGCTGACGCCAACCGGGGTAATGCCCGCTGCAAAGGCCAGCTCGGTCAGGTTAGGGGCCAGCGTAACCACGCGCGGCGCTGCCGTGGCGGCACAGGCCAGCCACAGCAGCAGCAGGGGGAGAAAGCGTTTAGCCACGAGCCAGCTGGGCTAGCAGGGTTTCTACCATTAATGAAGACTGCTTAGCGGCGACCACCAGGAACTCGTCAAAGCTGAGGTGGGATTCCTGATCGGCTACGTCAGAGATGGCGCGTACCACGACGAACGGCGTGCTGAACTGATGGCAGACGTGGGCGATGGCGGTCGCTTCCATTTCCACGGCCACCGCCTGCGGGAAGGTGCTGCGTATGCGTGCCAGCGGGGCAGCGCCGTTGATAAAGGCATCACCGCTCACCACCAGGCCGCGCACGGCGTTGAGGCCCAGCTGAGCAATGCACTGCTCTGCGGCGGCAATCAGCTTGTCGTCAGCTTTAAACGCCGCCGGGCAGCCGGCCATCTGGCCTGGCTCGTAACCGAAGGCGGTCACGTCGGCATCGTGATAGCGCACTTCGTCTGACACCACGATATCGCCCACTTTCAGCGTGGAGGCGAGACCACCGGCGGAACCGGTATTGATTACCACGTCCGGCTTGCACAGCTGCAGCAGCAGGGTAGTGCCAAGTGCGGCAGAGACTTTACCAATGCCGGATTTCAGCAGGGCCACGTCAACACCGTTCAGCGTTCCGGTATAAATTTCACAGCCCGCCAGGGTCAGAGTCTGACGGTTTTCAATTTTGTCACGCAGCAGCGTAACTTCCTGTTCCATCGCACCAATAATGCCTGCTTTCATAGGGATACCCGCTAAAATTGTAGAATTTGCCAATGATTTCGGCGCATAGTCTATCATGGCAGCATCAGGCTGTGTCCCGTGATTGGTCGTGGCCCCGTCGCAGCGCCAAAATGCCGTTATCAAGGCGGAGGGTGCAGGCCATAGTGAACTATGGCCAAACCTGACAACACAGAGAGCGGCATTTTGGGGCGCGACCCGTAGGGCTGGGGCCAAATCTGCTTGCAACCGCGTTGTTCGCCGGCTTATTGGGTTCACCCAATGGCGCGACTCACGCCTTGCCGCAAGCAGATTTGACCTCCAGCGGGGCTCACGCACAATTACGGGACACAGCCTGGCGTGATAATCCGTCTGACGGTGATGCGTACCGTTAACCCGAGGGAACAGGCATGAGCGCGATAGACTTTCGCACGAAAATTAACTGGCAGCGTCGCTTTCGTCCGTATCAGGGGCCGAAGGATGAGCATGAAATTCTGCGCATATTTGAGAGCGATCGCGGGCGGATTATCAACTCTGCGGCGATCCGCCGCCTGCAGCAGAAAACCCAGGTTTTCCCGCTGGAGCGCAATGCCGCCGTGCGTACCCGGCTGACGCATTCGCTTGAAGTGCAGCAGGTTGGGCGCTATATCGCCAAAGAGGTGCTGACGCGCCTGCAGGAGCAGGGCCAGCTGGCCGCGCTGGGGCTGGCGCAGCTGACCGCGCCGTTTGAAAGCATCGTCGAGATGGCCTGCCTGATGCACGATATCGGCAATCCGCCGTTTGGTCATTTCGGCGAGTCGGCGATCAACGACTGGTTCCGTCAGCAGCTGGATGCGGGCTGGCAGCCGGAGAGCCAGCGCCCCGACCGCTGTGTGCCCGAGGTGCTGCGTCACTGCGACGATGGGCTGAACGAGCTGCGTGCAAATATTCGTCAGGATTTGTCGCACTTCGAGGGCAATGCGCAGGCGATCCGCATGGTGCACACGCTGATGAAGATGAATCTGACCTGGGCGCAGGTGGGCTGTATTTTGAAATACACTCGCCCGGCCTGGCACAGCGGTCCGGTTCCGGACAGCCACAGCTATTTAATGAAAAAGCCCGGCTACTATCTGGCGGAAGAGGAGTACGTCAGCCGCCTGCGCGAGCAGCTGGATCTGCAGCCGCACAGCCGTTTTCCGCTGACCTATATCATGGAAGCGGCCGACGATATCTCCTACTGCGTGGCGGATCTGGAAGATGCCGTGGAGAAAAAAATCTTCAGCGTTGAGCAGCTGTATGAACATCTGTTCCAGCTCTGGCCGAATCATCAGCAGGGCGATCTGTTTGCCACGGTGGTGACCACCGCGCTGGAGAAATCACGCAGCCGCCAGACCAACCTGAGTCGCGAGGATCAGTTCTTTATGTATCTGCGCGTCAATACTGTCGCGGAGCTCGTGCCGCACGCCGCCAGCCGTTTCATCGATCATCTGCCCGCGGTCTATCATGGTGATTTCAACGAGGCGCTGCTGGAAGATGGCAGTCCTCACAGCCTGCTGCTGGATATTTTCAAAAAAGTCGCCTTCCGCCACGTATTTAATCATCCGGAAGTCGAGCAGCTGGAATTGCAGGGGTATCGGGTTATCAGCGGCCTGCTGGATATATACCGCCCGCTGCTGCTGTTAACGCGCGAAGAATTTAGCGAGTTGAATGAGAAGGATTATCTGAAAGGGTATCCGATTGAAACCCGGCTGTTTCACAAACTCTCAACGCGTTTTCGCCTCGCCTACAGTGAAGCCGTGGAAAACTTGGATAAAACGCCAAACGAAGAGGCTATCTGGGAATACTATTATCGCGCGCGCCTGTTACAGGATTACATTAGCGGGATGACCGATCTGTACGCCTGGGATGAGTATCGGCGTCTGATGGCCGTGGAATAAGCTGTGCTGAGTTTTGTAAAGGGAGACAATACTTTTTTACCTTTCCCTAATATTTAAACATGAACTTAGCGCTAAAAAGTTAATCTCATCATCACAACCACAGCAATGGTTATTTAACTGAATACTTGAGAATCCATCTAATGAAAAAAACCACGTTAGTATTAAGTGCCCTTGCCATGAGCATTGGGCTGGCAATGAGCCCGTTATCTGCCAGCGCTGCTGAAACCGCCTCATCTTCTACGCCCACTCAGCAGTTGCCAAGCCTGGCACCGATGCTGGAAAAAGTGATGCCGTCGGTGGTCAGTATCAATGTTGAAGGCAGCACCACGGTGCGCACGCAGCGTATGCCGCAGCAGTTCCAGCAGTTCTTCGGCGACAACTCGCCATTCTGTCAGGACGGTTCGCCGTTCCAGTCCTCACCAATGTGTCAGGGCGGCGGGGCGGAAGGCAACGGCGGAGCAGATACCCAGCAGCAGAAATTCAAAGCGCTCGGCTCTGGCGTAGTGATTGATGCCGCTAAAGGCTATGTGGTCACCAATAACCACGTGGTAGATAACGCCACCAAAATTCAGGTGCAGCTGAGCGACGGGCGTAAATTTGACGCCAAAGTGATTGGTAAAGATCCGCGTTCCGATATCGCACTGATTCAGCTGAAAGATGCCAAAGGTCTCACCGCGATTAAAATTGCCGATTCAGATGCGCTGCGCGTGGGTGACTACACCGTGGCGATCGGTAACCCGTACGGCCTGGGTGAAACGGTCACCTCGGGGATCGTCTCTGCGCTTGGCCGCAGCGGCCTGAATGTGGAAAACTACGAAAACTTTATCCAGACCGATGCGGCGATCAACCGCGGTAACTCCGGCGGTGCGCTGGTGAACCTGAACGGTGAGCTGATCGGGATTAATACCGCGATCCTGGCGCCAGACGGCGGCAACATCGGTATCGGCTTTGCTATCCCAAGTAACATGGTGAAAAACCTGACCGGTCAGATGGTTGAATATGGCCAGGTGAAACGCGGCGAGCTGGGGATTATGGGCACCGAGCTGAACTCTGAGCTGGCGAAAGCGATGAAGGTCGACGCGCAGCGCGGTGCATTTGTCAGCCAGGTGCTGCCTAAATCTTCCGCTGCGGAAGCGGGCATTAAAGCCGGGGACGTGATCGTTTCTCTCAACAACAAGCCAATTTCCAGCTTTGCGGCGCTGCGTGCTGAAGTCGGCTCGCTGCCGGTTGGCACCAAAATGGAGCTGGGCCTGATCCGCGACGGTAAGCCGATGAAGGTTAACGTGGCGCTGCAGCAGAGCACCGCAGCCAAGGTCGATTCCGGTACTATCTACACCGGTATTGAAGGCGCTAACCTGAGCAACTACGATGCGAAGGGAACCAAAGGCGTGAAGGTGGATAGCGTGAAGGCCGGTTCTGCGGCGGCGCGCATCGGTCTGAAGAAAGACGATGTGATCCTGGGCGTTAACCAGCAGGCAATTGCTAATCTGGGTGAGCTGCGCAAAATCCTTGATACTAAGCCATCGGTACTGGCGCTGAATATTCAGCGTGGTGACAGCAGCATTTACCTGCTGATGCAGTAAATGATGTCGAAAAGGGCGGACCGAAAAAGAGGGGCCGCCCCTACACAGGATTGTAAATATGATAAGGGCGGACCGAAAAAGAGGGTCCGCCCTTACAATGGACTATAAACGTAGGGGGTGACCTTCTTTTCCGGTCACCCCTTATTTATTTTAACGACCGTTGCGGGTCAGTTTATCCAGGTCTGATTCAATTTCTGCGATCTTATTAGAAACAACGCTTTCCAGATGACGCAGGTCGTCGAGAATTTTACGTTTCAGATCGACTTCTACCTGATCGCGCTGGCAAATCTGATCCAGTTCGTCAATCACATAGCGCAGATTAGGGCTAATTTCCTGCACTTCTTTGTAACCCTGGCTGGCATTATCAGCCACCACAGTTTTACGCTGACGCGGATATTTAAATTTCACGCTTTTGGCAAAGAACTCGCCTTTGTCTTTGCGGAAATAGATTTTCAGGATGTCGTTGTTCGCTTCCTGACGCAGGCTGTAACGGTCGATATCTTCCGGCGTTGCAATGCCCAGACCTTTCAAATTATCGTACATAGCATTTTCCTTTAAGGAGACACTCGATCCAGATGCGATCAATGTAGTCGCTATCCGAAAAACGGAAAAGGATCGGTTAATTTAAGAACAGGATTTTTCTGGCGCGGATTATGGCTCAGATTGTGCGCAATAGCATCACTTGTTTCGCGGCGTGAAAGAGGTAGTTCGCAGAAGAAACGTAAAGTTAACGTTACAGGAGAGGGCGGGCCGCCGTGGCAGCCCGCAGACGAGATTAGTCGATGGTACGCAGCAGTTCGTTGATGCCGGTTTTGCCGAGGGTTTTGGCGTCAACCTTTTTCACAATCACCGCACAGTACAGGCTGTAGGTACCGTCTTTGGATGGCAGGTTGCCGGAAACCACTACTGAACCCGCCGGAACGCGACCGAAGTGGACTTCGCCGGTTTCGCGGTCAAAGATTTTGGTGCTCTGGCCGATATAAACGCCCATTGAGATCACCGAGCCTTCTTCCACGATCACGCCTTCTACGATCTCAGAACGGGCGCCGATAAAGCAGTTGTCTTCGATGATTGTCGGGTTGGCCTGCAGAGGTTCCAGTACGCCACCGATGCCCACGCCGCCGGACAGGTGCACGTTTTTACCAATCTGCGCACAGGAGCCCACGGTCGCCCAGGTATCCACCATCGAGCCTTCATCAACATAGGCACCAATGTTGACGTAAGAAGGCATCAGCACGGTGTTACGGGCGATAAATGCACCCTGACGCACCGCGGCAGGTGGCACCACGCGGAAGCCCTCTTTCTTAAAGCGCGCTTCGTCATAGTCGGCGAATTTCATCGGGACTTTGTCGTAGTAGCGGCTTTCAGCGCCTTCCATTACCTGATTGTCATTGATGCGGAAAGAGAGCAGCACCGCTTTCTTCAGCCACTGGTGAGTCACCCACTGACCGTCGATCTTCTCAGCCACGCGCAGGGCACCGCTGTCGAGCAGGGCAATAACCTGGTTAACCGCTTCACGGGTAACGGTATCCGCGTTGGCTGGGGTAATGTCCGCACGGCGCTCGAAAGCAGCCTCAATAACACTCTGTAACTGTTGCATAGTTAGTCTCTTCCTGGTTTTGCCGACGCATATTCAACGAAAACGATTCCGCTGCGGCAGAATCACGCGCTGGCACTGATAAAAAGTAAATCTGGGTCACACTTTATCGTTTGGATTAAGGGCCTCTGTCAACCGTTGTTGCAGCACTTCGCGCAAATCTGCGTCTAATGCCCGACGATCGCTGTTGGCGAGGATAAATAAATCCTCGACGCGTTCACCGATGGTGCTGATGCGCGCGCCGTGCAGCGACACGTTTAAGTCGGCAAACACTTCGCCAACGCGTGCCAGTAACCCGGGCTGATCGAGCGCCACTAATTCCAGATACGTTCGTCTGTCAGTGTGTGTGGGTAAGAAATTCACCGCGGTATCAACGCTAAAATGCTTCAACCTTGCCGACTGTCGGCGCATGCGCGGCGGCTGCCAGTGAGTTTGACAGATCGCCTGCTCCAGCGCCTGGCGGATCATCTCATGGCGATCCGGCGCCAGCGGGCTACCGTCCGGCTCCAGCACGATAAAGGTATCCATTGCCATGCCGTCGCGGCTGGTAAAGATCTGCGCATCGTGGACGCTGAGGTTACGGCGATCCAGCTCCCCGGCTACGGTGGCAAACAGGTAGGGACGATCCGGGCTCCAGATAAAGATCTCGGTGCCGCCGCGTGTCGCCTGCGGGCTGACGAGCATCAGCGGCTTGCTGAGGTCGTGATTCATCAGGTGGCGCGCATGCCAGGCCAGCTGGTTAGGCGTGTGGCGCAGGAAATAGTCTGCGCGGCAGCGGCCCCAGATACGGTGCAGGGCCTCTTCATCGATGTTGTCCATACGCAGCAGCGCCAGCGCCTGCAGGCGGTGATGGCGCACGCGCTCGCGCAGGTCGGGGCTGTTCTCCATGCCGCGCCGCAGCTGCTTCTCGGTGGCGAAGAACAGTTCGCGTATCAGGCTCTGCTTCCAGCTGTTCCACAGCGTTTCATTGGTGGCGCAGATATCGGCCACCGTCAGGCACACCAGGTAACGCAGGCGACTTTCGTTCTGCATCACTTCGGCGAACTGCTGGATCTCGGTCGGGTCCTGAATATCGCGGCGCTGGGCGGTCACCGACATCAGCAGGTGGTGGCGCACCAGCCAGGCAACCAGCTGGGTTTCGCGTGAGTTGAGGCCGTGCATTTCGGCGAACTCCAGCGCGTCCTGCGCGCCGAGGATCGAGTGGTCGCCGCCGCGCCCTTTGGCGATATCGTGGAACAGTGCCGCCATCAGCAGCAGCTCCAGCTGCGGCAGGCGCGGCCACAGCTCCACGCACAGCGGATGGCGCGGGCGGGTGCGTTCGTCGGCAAAGCTTTCCAGCTTTTGCAGCACGCGAATGGTATGTTCATCAACGGTATAGGCATGGAACAGGTCAAACTGCATCTGGCCGACGATGTTGCTCCACTGCGGCATATAGGCCCACAGCACGCTGTGGCGATGCATCGGCACCAGTGCCCGGCTCACCGCGCCTGGGTGCCGCAGGATCGACAGGAACAGCTCGCGCGCCTGCGGGATGGTACAGAGCGGCTGCTTCAGATTGCGGCGCGCGTGGCGCAGATGGCGCAGGGTGGTGGAGTAAATACCGGTAATTTTTGGCGTGCGCACCATCGCCCAGAACATGCGCATGATCGCTTCCGGCTGCCGGGCGAACAGGGTCTCATCCCGCAGGTCAATCAGGGTGCCGCGCAGCTGGAACTCTTCATCCATCGGCCGCGGTTTCTCGTCGGTGCCAAGCGCGAGGATCGCCTCATCAAACAGCTGCAGCAGCATCTGGTTGAGCTCACCCACGCGGCGCGTGACGCGGAAAAAGTCCTTCATCATGTGCTCGACCGGTTCGTTGACGTCACCCTGATAGTTCAGACGCTGGGCCACGTTGAGCTGGCGGTCGAACAGCAGGCGGTTGTCGTAGCGGGTGAGGGTGAGGTGCAGGGCGAAGCGAATACGCCACAGCATGCTCTGGCATTCGTTGAGTTCATTGCGCTCGGCTTCGGTCAGGAAACCAAAGCCGACCATATCGTCCATCGACGTGGCGCCGAAGTGGCGGCGGGCGACCCATAACAGCGTGTGGATATCGCGCAGGCCACCGGGGCTGCTTTTGATATCCGGCTCCAGGTTGTAGCTGGTGCCGTGGTAGCGCTGGTGGCGATCCTGCTGCTCTTCGATTTTGGCGGCGAAGAAGCGGTCAGAAGGCCAGAAGCCATCGCTGAAAATGTTCTTCTGCAGCTCAAGGAATAGCGCGAGGTCGCCGGTCAGCATGCGCGATTCAATCAGGTTGGTGGCGACGGTAAGGTCGGATAACCCCTCCAGCAGGCACTCTTCCAGCGTGCGCACGCTGTGGCCAACTTCCAGCTTCAGGTCCCACATCAGGGTGAGCAGATCGCTGGTGCGCTGGGCATCTTCATCGGACAGCGGTTTGCGGCTGAGGATCAGCACGTCAATATCGGAGAGCGGGTGCAGCTCGCCACGGCCATAGCCGCCAACGGCGACCAGCGCGACGCCCTCTTTTTCCGGGAAGCCATAGAAGCGCCACAGCCGCCGCAGCAGGCGGTCAATAAACAGGGTGCGCGCATCGATCAGGCTCTCCACATCCTGCCCGGCGTCGAACGCGGCGGCCAGATGCTGCTGGAAAACATCAAGGTGATGCTTCAGCGTGTCGCGATTCAGCTCGCGGTCTTCCCAGCGTCGCGGCGCTTTGGTGAGCTTTTTCAGGATGCTGGCTTCAGTTACATCTTTATTCATTTCACCGCCCCTAAGACATAAAAAAACCGGCTTGCGCCGGCCTGGTACTCTGCATGCGGGCTGACCAAAAAATAAGATCAGCCCCTACACCGAATCAATCCTCGTGCGTCAGTATCGCCGGGATGGTGTCGTCTTTGCGCAGCGTCATTATTTCGCAGCCGTTTTCCGTTACCACAATAGTGTGTTCGTACTGTGCGGACAAGCTGCGATCTTTGGTTTTTACGGTCCAGCCATCTTTCATGCTGCGGATGCGGTAATCACCGGCGTTGACCATCGGTTCGATGGTAAAGGCCATACCGGCCTGCAGCACCACACCGCCGTCATCCGCGTCGTAGTGCAGTACCTGCGGCTCTTCGTGGAAGCCTTTACCGATGCCGTGGCCGCAGTACTCACGCACCACCGAGAAGTCCTGCGCCTCTACAAACTTCTGGATCTCACGACCGATGGTGCGCAGGCGGATACCCGGCTTCACCATACGCAGGGCCAGGTAGAGGCTCTCCTGGGTGACGCGGCACAGGCGCTCGCCCTGAATCGTGGGTTTACCCACGATAAACATGGTTGAGGTATCGCCGTGATACTCATCTTTGATCACGGTGACGTCGATATTGACGATGTCGCCGTCCTTGAGAATTTTGTCGTCGCTCGGAATACCGTGGCACACCACTTCATTGACCGAAATGCAGACGGATTTCGGGAAGCCGTGATAGCCGAGGCTGGCGGAGACCGCATGCTGTTTATTAACGATGTGATCGTGGCAGATACGGTCCAGCTCACCGGTGCTGACGCCAGGCTTGACGTGCTCTTCAATCATCTCAAGCACTTCAGCCGCCAGGCGACCGGCAACGCGCATTTTTTCGATTTCTTCAGGGGTTTTAATTGAGATAGCCATTCATTCGGTCCACATTTGTCGTCATTGTCGACAATAATATAAAGAAAGTGCTGCAATGGTATCAGCCTGCCCCGACGCTGCCAATTGCAGTTTGTGGTCTCAGCCATGCTGTGGCCTGCGGCAGTCATTTAATTCGGGCCGCAAGGGTAACAATTGTTGGCTACAGCTGCGGCTTTATGGTATAAAGCGCGCCGACGATTCTCTGTTCGGTGAGTCTCTTCGCCAGATTGAGAAACGCATAAATCTCACTATGTGTAAATAACACACACGTATCGACACCTACGCCGGGGTGCCTTGCTGGTTCGAAAGAGCCGATGGGTCGGTTGTACGGGATACGTGGAGGCTTAACCCCAAACTATATCTATAGAGGTAATCATGGCAACTGTTTCCATGCGCGACATGCTCAAGGCCGGTGTACACTTCGGTCACCAGACCCGTTACTGGAACCCGAAAATGAAGCCATTCATCTTCGGCGCGCGTAACAAAGTTCACATCATCAACCTTGAGAAAACTGTACCAATGTTCAACGAAGCCCTGGCTGAGCTGAGCAAGATCTCTTCCCGTAAAGGTAAGATTCTGTTTGTTGGTACTAAGCGCGCTGCAAGCGAAGCGGTAAAAGAGCACGCTCTGAGCTGCGACCAGTTCTTCGTTAATCACCGCTGGTTGGGTGGTATGCTGACTAACTGGAAAACCGTTCGTCAGTCAATCAAACGTCTGAAAGATCTGGAAACTCAGTCTCAGGATGGCACCTTCGACAAACTGACTAAGAAAGAAGCGCTGATGCGCGCTCGTGAACTGGCCAAGCTGGAAAACAGCCTGGGCGGTATCAAAGACATGGGCGGCCTGCCAGACGCACTGTTTGTTGTCGATGCAGACCACGAACACATTGCTATCAAAGAAGCAAACAACCTGGGTATCCCAGTGTTTGCTATCGTTGATACCAACTCTGATCCAGACGGTGTTGACTACATTATCCCAGGTAATGACGATGCAATCCGTGCTGTTAGCCTGTACCTGACTGCAGTGGCTACCACTGTACGTGAAGGTCGCTCTCAGGACCTGGCTCAGCAGGCAGAAGAAACCTTCGCCGAAGCTGAGTAATAAGGCTTGCTCTGTTAAGAGCCCTTAAAAATCAGATGTGAATCTGTAAGGGGCCTTTGTGGCCCCTTTATTTTTTCGAGTTCGCTTTGCTGAAAGAAAATTCAGCGGGGCAGAATGTTTCCCGTTAAGGCTTCTGTAATTGCAGATGCTGAGCTAACCGAGGATTAGAGAATGGCTGATATTACCGCTGCTCTGGTAAAAGAACTGCGCGAGCGCACTGGCGCTGGCATGATGGATTGTAAGAAAGCGCTGACTGAAGCCAATGGCGACATCGAGCTGGCCATTGAGAACATGCGTAAATCTGGCGCAATCAAAGCGGCTAAGAAAGCAGGCAACGTGGCTGCTGACGGCGTGATCAAAACCAAAATCGAAGGCAACTACGGTGTGATTCTGGAAGTTAACTGCCAGACTGACTTCGTTGCTAAAGATGCTGGTTTCCAGGCATTCGCTGACAAAGTGCTGGACGCGGCTGTTGCCGGTAAAATCACTGATGTTGAAGTGCTGAAAGCCCAGTTCGAAGAAGAGCGTGTTGCACTGGTTGCTAAAATCGGTGAGAACATCAACATTCGTCGCGTTGCAAGCCTGGAAGGCGACCTGCTGGGTACCTACCTGCACGGCGCGCGTATCGGCGTTCTGATTGCCGCTACCAATGCTGATGAAGAGCTGGTTAAGCAGCTGGCTATGCACGTTGCCGCGAGCAAGCCAGAATTCGTTAAGCCAGAAGACGTGTCTGCTGAAGTGGTAGAGAAAGAGTACCAGGTTCAGCTGGACATCGCGATGCAGTCTGGTAAGCCAAAAGAGATCGCAGAGAAAATGGTTGAAGGCCGCATGAAGAAATTCACCGGTGAAGTTTCTCTGACTGGCCAGCCTTTCGTTATTGACCCATCAAAAACTGTGGGTCAGGCACTGAAAGAGAAAAATGCAGACGTCACTAACTTCATCCGCTTCGAAGTGGGTGAAGGCATTGAGAAAGCTGAGACCGATTTCGCAGCAGAAGTTGCGGCGATGTCCAAGCAGTCTTAATTGCTCTAAAAGAACCGCCAAACGGCGGTTCTTTTTTGCCTGTCTTTCGACAGCGCATTTTCAGTCTCATCCCAATAGCATTTCTCTGGCGCTTTTAGGATGATACCGCACACAGTCAACACCCCTTTTCGACATAGCTTCCAGGAAAAAAACCATGGCGACCAATGCAAAACCTGTATATCAACGTATTCTTCTGAAACTGAGTGGCGAAGCCCTGCAAGGCGCTGAAGGCTTTGGCATCGATGCCAGCGTGCTGGATCGCATGGCTCAGGAAGTCAAAGAACTGGTAGAGCTGGGCATTCAGGTAGGTGTGGTGATCGGTGGTGGTAATCTGTTCCGTGGTGCTGGCTTGGCTCAGGCAGGCATGAACCGCGTTGTCGGTGACCACATGGGTATGCTGGCAACCGTGATGAATGGCCTGGCGATGCGTGATGCACTGCACCGTGCCTACGTCAATGCCCGTTTGATGTCCGCTATTCCACTGAACGGCGTGTGCGACAACTACAGCTGGGCTGAAGCCATTAGCCTGCTGCGCAACAACCGCGTGGTGATTTTCTCCGCCGGTACCGGTAACCCATTCTTTACCACTGACTCCGCAGCCTGCCTGCGCGGCATCGAAATCGAAGCCGATGTGGTGCTGAAAGCGACCAAGGTTGACGGCGTGTACTCTGCCGACCCGGTGAAGAACCCGGATGCAACCCTGCACGAACAGCTGACCTACAGCGAAGTGCTGGAAAAAGAGCTGAAAGTGATGGATCTGGCCGCCTTTACGCTGGCTCGCGACCATTCACTGCCTATCCGCGTGTTCAATATGAACAAGCCGGGCGCACTGCGTCGCGTTGTGATGGGTGAAAAAGAAGGCACGCTGATTACGCATTGATATCAGTCTGCGGTTAAAATAAGGTATATTCTGCCTGTCAGAACTATCTTTAAATGCATTTGAACGGCTTTCGGCACTGTCGAAAGCTGGTGGATCAAACAGAATCCAAGGGTTTCAACGTGATTAACGACATCAAGAAAGATGCAGAAGTACGCATGGAAAAATGCGTAGAAGCATTCAAAAACAACATCAGCAAGATCCGTACTGGCCGTGCATCTCCGGCTATCCTCGACGGTATCATGGTTGATTACTACGGTTCTGCTACTCCGCTGCGCCAGCTGGCAAGCGTCACGGTAGAAGACTCCCGCACGCTGAAAATCAACGTGTTTGACCGTTCTATCAGCAACGCAGTTGAAAAAGCGATCATGTCTTCCGACCTGGGCCTGAACCCAATGTCAGCGGGCACCGATATTCGCGTTCCGCTGCCAGCGCTGACCGAAGAGCGTCGTAAAGATCTGATCAAGATCGTGCGCGGCGAAGCCGAGCAGGGCCGCGTATCCGTGCGTAACGTGCGTCGTGATGCTAACGACAAAGTGAAAGCGCTGCTGAAAGACAAAGAGATCAGTGAAGACGACGATCGTCGCTCACAGGAAGAGATCCAGAAAATGACCGACGTCGGTATCAAGAAAATTGATGCTGCGCTGGCAGAGAAAGAAGCGGAGCTGATGGACTTCTGATCCCATCATAATCCGATGAAACGCCGCACAGATTACCGTTCGTATGAAGGGTCAGTCTGGCGGCGTTTTGCGTTTGTTAACTTTCCCGGCAGAGGGTGATTCTTCTCCTGAGCGGGTTTATACAGAGCAACCTCATGAAGCAATTGACCATCCTTGGTTCAACCGGATCTATTGGTACCAGTACGCTCGGCGTCGTGCGCGCTAACCCCCATCTGTTCGCCATTAAAGCACTGGTTGCCGGGCGTAACGTCGAACTGATGGTTGAACAGTGCGTTGAATTTCGCCCGACTTATGCCGCGATGTCAGACAGCGGGGCGGCCGCCGCTCTGCGACTTCGTCTGAAAGAGCTCAATCTGGCGACCGAAGTCATGAGCGGCGAGCAGGCGATCTGCGATCTGGCCGCGCTGGATGATGTTGACCAGGTGATGGCGGCAATTGTCGGCGCGGCAGGATTATTGCCTACCCTGGCCGCAATCCGCGCGGGAAAACAGGTGCTGCTGGCGAATAAAGAGTCGCTTGTCACCTGCGGCCGCCTTTTTCTGGAGGCGGTGAGCGCTTCCGGCGCCCAGCTGTTGCCCATCGACAGCGAGCACAACGCCATTTTTCAGAGTTTGCCTGCTTCCCTCCAGCAGCAGTTAGGGTACGCTTCTCTGGAGGATAATGGCATTGATAGCATTATCCTCACGGGGTCAGGTGGCCCGTTTCGTGACACGCCGCTGGCTGAATTAAGCCATATGACGCCCGACCAGGCGTGTGCGCATCCTAACTGGACGATGGGGAGAAAAATCTCCGTTGATTCGGCCACCATGATGAATAAAGGCCTGGAATATATCGAAGCCCGCTGGCTGTTTAATGCCACAGACGCCCAGATGGAAGTCATTCTGCATCCGCAGTCGGTGATCCATTCGATGGTGCGCTACCGTGATGGCAGCGTCATTGCCCAGCTCGGTTCGCCGGATATGCGTACGCCAATCGCTCATGCCATGGCCTGGCCGCAGCGCGTAAACTCAGGTGCCCAACCACTCGATTTTACGCGTATGTCGGCCATGACCTTTGCTGAACCTGATTACGCACGTTACCCCTGCCTGAAGCTGGCGATTGATGCCAGTATCAACGGGCAGGCGGCGACCACCACGCTGAATGCGGCAAATGAGATTGCGGTGGCCGCTTTCCTCGCGTCTGAAATCCGCTTTACCGATATCGCCGCGCTGAATGTGGCGGTGCTGGAAACGCTGCAGTGTCATGAACCGCAAAGCGTTGAGGCGGTGATTGCCATTGACGGCGAGGCACGCGCAGCAGCGACAGCGCTGCTGCCACGTTTTGCGGCAGGGCGAGTCAGCGCGTTTTAACGCGCCGCCATTTGTGAGCGCTGGGCGGAGGTGGTATAGTCTTGCCCCACCGTCCAGAGCCAGCGACGTGATAAAGCGGATAAGCGAATCGTATTTGTACGGTTCATTTGCGCCGGGCGGGTGAGATATTTCAGAAGCCGTTGTATTTCTGAATAAGGAAATAGTTACGCGTTATGTCGTCCGAAAATCAATTAAAAACCGATGACCAGCAGGGGAACGGTCCCCGCCATGTGGCCATCATTATGGATGGCAATGGCCGCTGGGCTAAAAACCAGGGCAAGCTGCGTATTTCTGGTCATAAAGCGGGAGTGAAATCCGTGCGCCGCGCCGTGAGTTTTGCCGTCAGCAATAAGCTGGATGCGCTCACGCTTTATGCCTTCAGTAGCGAAAACTGGAATCGTCCACAGCAGGAAGTGTTAGCGCTGATGGAGTTGTTCGTCTGGGCACTCGACAGCGAAGTTAAAAGTCTGCACAAGCACAATGTCCGGTTGAAAATTATCGGCGATATCGGCCGATTTAACGCCCGTTTACAGGAGCGTATTCGCCGTGCTGAGGAACTTACTCAACAAAATAATGGACTAACGCTCAACATAGCCGCAAATTATGGCGGTCGTTGGGATATTATCCATGGCGTCAGAAAAATTGCAGAGCAGGTCCAGGAAGGGCTTCTTCGACCGGATCAGATCGAAGAAGAGAGCCTGGCACCGCATCTCTGCCTGAATGAACTGGCGCCTGTGGATCTGGTAATAAGGACCGGGGGAGAGCATCGGATCAGTAACTTCCTGCTGTGGCAAGTCGCCTATGCAGAGTTTTGGTTTACCGATACTCTTTGGCCTGATTTTGATGAACAAGTTTTTGAAGGTGCACTGAATGCGTTTGCACAACGAGAGCGCCGGTTTGGCGGCGCAGCACCCGGCGGCGCATAAGCGCACTGGGGGTAATCTTTGTTAAAGTCTCGCCTGATTACCGCGTTTATATTGATTCCCATCGTCATTGCAGCGCTGTTCTTGCTGCCGCCGTTAGGGTTTGCCATCACCCTGTTAGCGATCTGCATGCTGGCCGCATGGGAATGGGGCCAGCTGGCAGGCTTTGCAGCGCGCTCACAGCGCGTCTGGCTGGCGCTGCTGTGCGGACTGCTGCTGGCCTTTATGCTGTTCACACTGCCTGCTTACCAGCACTCCGTGCATCTGCCACAGATTGGCGGCCCACTTTGGGCTTCCCTCGGTTGGTGGATCGTCGCGCTGGCGCTGGTGCTGTTCTATCCCCATTCTGCTACCTTCTGGCGCCATTCACGCGCCATTCGCCTGATATTCGGTCTGCTGACTATCGTGCCGTTCTTCTGGGGCATGCTGGCGCTGCGCCAGTATCACTACCAGGAAGACCACTTTGCCGGCGCCTGGTGGCTGCTGTACGTGATGGTTCTCGTATGGGGAGCGGACTCCGGTGCTTATATGTTTGGCAAGCTGTTCGGCAAGCACAAACTCGCACCAAAAGTCTCACCGGGCAAAACCTGGGAAGGCTTCCTCGGCGGGTTAGCGACGTCGGCACTGATCTCCTGGCTGTTCAGCGTGTTTGCCCCGCTGCAGGTATCGCTTGCAACACTGCTGATTTGCTCGATTATCGCCGCGCTGGCCTCGGTGCTGGGGGACCTGACCGAGAGTATGTTCAAGCGTGAAGCGGGCATCAAAGATAGCGGGAGCCTGATCCCCGGGCATGGCGGCATTCTCGACCGTATTGACAGCCTCACCGCTGCGGTACCGGTATTTGCCTGCCTGCTGTTGCTGGTCTTTGGGACGCTGTAGGGAAACACTATGCTGAGCGTACTCTGGAGTTTTGCTGCATTTATCGTTGCGCTGGGGATTTTAATCACCGTGCATGAGTTCGGCCACTTTTGGGTGGCCCGCCGCTGTGGCGTAAAAGTCGAACGTTTTTCGATTGGCTTTGGCAAAGCGCTGTGGCGGCGCACTGACAAGCAGGGTACCGAGTATGTTATCGCACTGATCCCGCTCGGCGGTTATGTCAAGATGCTGGATGAGCGCGTCGAGAGCGTGCCGCCGGAACTGCGCCATCAGGCCTTCAACAATAAAACCATTTTGCAACGTGCCGCGATTATCAGCGCTGGCCCGATAGCGAATTTCATCTTTGCCATTTTTGCTTACTGGCTGGTGTTTATCATCGGCGTACCTGGCGTGCGCCCGGTGGTTGGCGAAATAGTGAGCGGTTCACCTGCCGCAGAAGCTCAAATTGCGCCAGGAACGGAACTTAAAGCCGTTGACGGTATCGAAACGCCTGATTGGGATGCTGTGCGCATGGCACTGGTGGCGAGAATTGGCGACGAGAGTACCGTCGTTACCGTCGCCCCATTTGGCAGCGAGCAGACCCGTGATAAAACCGTGAACCTGCGCAACTGGCACTTTGAGCCAGACAAGCAGGATCCGGTGGCTTCACTGGGCATCCAGCCGCGCGGCCCGCAGATCGAATCGGTGCTGGCGCAGGTGCAGAAGAACTCCGCTGCCAGCAAGGCAGGTTTGCAAGCGGGCGACAGGATCGTTAAAGTCGATGGTCAGCCTTTGGACCAGTGGCAAAGTTTTGTTGCCACCGTGCGTGACAATCCAGGTACAGAAATTGCGCTGGAGGTAGAACGTCAGGGCAGCACCGTCGATTTGACGCTGACGCCGGACGTAAATCCTCGTAACAAAGCAGAAGGGTTTGCCGGCGTTATCCCGCGCATTGTCCCGCTGCCAGATGAGTACAGAACGGTGCGTCAGTATGGCCCGTTTGCAGCAATCGGTGAGGCCAGTGAAAAAACCTGGCAGCTGATGAAGCTTACGGTAAGCATGCTAGGCAAACTGATTGTCGGTGATGTGAAGTTGAACAATCTCAGCGGCCCGATTTCGATCGCGCAGGGAGCTGGGATGTCAGCGGAATATGGTTTGATTTACTACCTGATGTTCCTCGCTCTGATTAGCGTGAACCTGGGGATTATCAATCTGTTCCCACTGCCGGTGTTAGATGGTGGTCATTTGCTGTTCCTGCTGATCGAAAAGATCAAGGGAGGGCCGGTGTCCGAGCGAGTTCAGGACTTCAGTTATCGTATCGGCTCGATTGTGCTGGTGCTGTTAATGGGGCTTGCGCTATTCAATGATTTCTCAAGGCTATAGTCTGCCAGCAGGCAAACTATTCGCGAGAACCAGTTAGGAAGAATGCATAAACACGATGGCGATGAAAAAGTTGCTCATAGCGTCGCTGCTGCTTAGCAGCGCTACCGTATACGGTGCAGACGGATTCGTAGTGAAGGATATTCATTTCGAAGGCCTGCAGCGAGTCGCCGTCGGTGCGGCATTGCTCAGTATGCCCGTCCGCGTTGGGGACACTGTCTCCGATGAAGATCTCAGTAACACCATTCGCGCGCTGTTTGCGACCGGGAATTTTGAGGATGTTCAGGTCCTGCGCGACGGCGGCACGCTGATCGTTCAGGTGAAAGAGCGCCCAACGATTGCCAGCATCACTTTCTCCGGCAACAAAGCGGTGAAAGAAGATATGCTCAAGCAGAACCTCGAAGCCTCTGGCGTGCGCGTGGGTGAAGCACTGGATCGCACCACGATCTCCTCCATTGAGAAAGGCCTGGAAGACTTCTACTACAGCGTGGGTAAATACAGCGCCAGCGTCAAAGCCGTTGTTACTCCGCTGCCGCGTAACCGTGTTGACCTGAAGCTGGTGTTTACCGAAGGGGTTTCTGCGAAGATCCAGCAGATCAATATCGTCGGTAACAAGGCCTACAGCTCTGATGAACTGATCTCCCGCTTCCAGCTGCGTGATGAGGTGCCATGGTGGAACGTGGTGGGTGACCGTAAGTACCAGAAGCAAAAACTGGCCGGTGACCTTGAAACCCTGCGCAGCTTCTATCTGGACCGCGGTTATGCCCGTTTCAACATTGATTCGACGCAGGTCAGCCTGACGCCGGACAAAAAGGGTATCTACATCACGGTGAACATCAACGAAGGCGATCAGTACAAGCTTTCAGGTGTGACCGTTAGCGGTAACCTGGCGGGGCACTCTGCCGAAATCGAAACGCTGAGCAAAATCACCCCGGGTGAGCTGTACAACGGCTCGAAAGTGACGCGCATTGAAGACGATATCAAGAAGCTGCTGGGCCGTTACGGCTACGCGTATCCACGCGTACAGACGCAGCCTGAAATCGACGACGTGAACAAGACCGTTAAACTGCGTATCAACGTGGACGCCGGTAACCGTTACTACGTGCGTAAAGTGCGCTTTGAGGGCAACGATACCTCGAAAGATTCCGTGCTGCGCCGTGAAATGCGCCAGATGGAAGGTGCCTGGTTAGGCAGCAATCTGGTTGAGCAGGGTAAAGAACGTCTGAATCGCCTCGGCTACTTCGAAACCGTTGATACCGAAACCCAGCGTGTGCCGGGTTCACCTGACCAGGTTGACGTGGTCTACAAGGTGAAAGAGCGTAACACCGGTACGCTGAACTTCGGCGTCGGTTACGGTACCGAAAGCGGCGTCAGCTTCCAGGCTGGCGTGACCCAGGATAACTGGCTCGGCACCGGTAATACCGTTGGCATCAGCGGAACCAAGAATGACTATCAGACCTATGCTGAATTCTCACTGACCGACCCGTACTTCACGGTCGACGGTGTCAGCCTGGGCGGTCGTGTTTTCTATAACGACTTTAAAGCGGATGATGCCGATCTGTCTGACTATACCAACAAGAGTTACGGTGTAGACGGCACGCTGGGCTTCCCGGTCAATGAAAATAACACCCTGCGTGTGGGTCTGGGCTATGTGCATAACAGCCTCTCCAACATGCAGCCGCAGATCGCCATGTGGCGTTACCTGCGCTCTGTCGGGCAAAACCCATCGCTGACCGGCGATGAAGATTTCTCGGCGGATGACTTCACCTTTAACTACGGCTGGACGTACAACACCCTTGACCGCGGATTCTTCCCAACGTCAGGTAACCGTACTAACCTGAATGGTAAAGTGACTATTCCGGGTTCTGATAATGCCTTCTACAAGGCTACGCTGGATACACAACAGTATCTGCCGCTGAATCAGGATCGTACCTGGGTGCTGTTGGGACGTGGTCGCGTAGGCTATGGCGATGGTCTGAACGGTAAAGAGATGCCGTTCTACGAGAACTTCTACGCCGGTGGTTCCAGCTCCGTACGTGGGTTCCGTTCTAACAACATCGGCCCGAAAGCGGCTTACCTGAACAACGGTTCTTCCGATTGTTCTGGCAGCAGCCCGGTATGTAATTCCGATGATGCTATCGGCGGTAACGCGATGGCTGTCGCCAGCGCCGAGCTGATCACACCAACGCCGTTCCTGAGTGAGAAGTATGCTAACTCAGTCCGTACCTCGCTGTTTGTTGATGCGGGTACCGTTTGGGATACCAAATGGGAAAACACTGCCGAAACGCGTGCGGCGGGTATCCCAGACTATAGCGATCCAAGCAACATCCGTATGTCAGCCGGTCTGGCACTGCAATGGATGTCGCCGCTGGGGCCGCTGGTGTTCTCATACGCTCAGCCGTTCAAAAAGTATGACGGAGATAAGGCCGAACAGTTCCAGTTTAACATTGGTAAAACCTGGTAATTCGCCTTTGCACGGAAGCGTAGCAAGAGAGTATCGCGCTGTTTAATCCTGGCCCGTACGCGGGCCACGATAAAGCGCAACACATGTGTCCGTGACACAAACGTTGATGGTAAGGAGTTTTATAGTGAAAAAGTTGTTGTGTGCCGCAGGTCTGGGTATTGCTCTGGCGGTTTCCGCCGGTGCTCAGGCTGCTGATAAAATTGCAGTGGTGAACGTTTCCAGCATTTTCCAACAGTTACCAGCGCGTGCGACCGTTGCGAAACAGTTGGAAAACGAGTTCAAAGGCCGTGCAACCGAGTTGCAGGGTATGGAACGCGATCTGCAAGCCAAAATGCAGCGTCTGCAGCGTGACGGCTCGACCATGAAGGCAAGCGATCGCAGCAAGATGGAAAAAGACGTGATGGCACAGCGTGAAGCCTTCTCCACGAAAGCTCAGGCTTTCGAGCAGGACAACCGCCGTCGTCAGATGGAAGAGCGTAATAAAATCCTGAGCCGTATCCAGGACGCCGTGCAGAAAGTTGCTGATGACGAAGGTTATGACGTTGTTATCGATCAGAACGCGGTTGCTTATGCTGCTAAATCTAAAGACATCACTGCTGATGTTCTGAAACAGGTTAAATAAGCCATGCCTTCAATTCGACTGGCTGATTTAGCCCAGCAGTTGGATGCAGAATTGCACGGAGATGGCGATATCGCCATCTCCGGCATTGCTTCTATGCAATCCGCCCAAACCGGTCAGATCACGTTTCTCTCAAACAGCCGTTACCGTGAGCAGCTCGCAGCCTGTCAGGCTTCCGCTGTGGTGCTCTCTGAAGCGGACCGTGAATTTTTCCCTGGCGCAGCGCTGGTGGTTAAAAACCCGTATCTGACCTACGCCCGTATGGCGCAACTGCTGGACACCACGCCGCAGCCAGCCCAAAACATTGCCCCAAGTGCCGTGATTGATGCGAGCGCAAAATTGGGGAGTAACGTCTCGATTGGCGCTAACGCGGTGATCGAATCTGATGTAGTACTTGCTGATAACGTGGTTATTGGCCCGGGCTGCTTCATCGGTAAAAAGACGCAGATTGGCGCAGGCAGCCGCCTGTGGGCCAACGTCTCTGTCTATCATGAAGTGCAGATTGGTAGCGACTGTCTGATCCAGTCAGGCACAGTGATCGGCGCTGATGGCTTCGGTTACGCTAACGATCGTGGCAATTGGGTGAAGATCCCGCAGCTTGGCACCGTCATCATTGGTGACCGCGTGGAGATTGGCGCCTGCACCACCATCGATCGCGGCGCGCTGGATAACACCCAAATCGGGAATGGTGTTATCATAGATAACCAGTGCCAGATTGCACACAACGTTGTGATTGGTGACAATACCGCGGTTGCGGGTGGCGTCATCATGGCGGGCAGCCTTAAAATTGGCCGCTACTGCATGATTGGTGGGGCCAGCGTGATTAATGGCCACATGGAAATTTGTGACAAAGTTACCGTCACAGGGATGGGAATGGTGATGCGACCTATCACTGAACCTGGAGTATACTCTTCCGGCATTCCGTTACAGCCCAACAAAACCTGGCGCAAAACTGCAGCTCTGGTGCTGAGCATCGATGAAATAAGCAAACGCTTAAAAGCCATCGAGCGCAAGGTCGGTAAAGACTAAGCGATCGCACTACGCTGCCCGGCTTTCATAATTACAATATGCTAGCAGGGAAAGCTAAAGCTAAGCGTACAGAACATGATTTGCGGCCTGCGGACGATCGACAGATTGTTGCAGGCCGTGTTATTGATGCCATCAGAATTTTTAGGACAGGAAGAGTATTTTGACTACTGAAACTCATACTCTGCAGATTGAAGAGATTATTGAACTTTTACCGCACCGTTACCCGTTCTTGCTGGTCGACCGCGTACTTGATTTCGAAGAAAATAAGTTTCTGCGTGCAGTCAAGAACGTCTCGGTTAACGAACCGTTTTTCCAGGGCCATTTCCCTGGTAAACCGATTTTCCCGGGCGTGCTGATTCTGGAAGCAATGGCACAGGCGACGGGGATTCTGGCGTTTAAAAGCGTTGGAAAACTGGAACCGGGCGAACTCTATTACTTTGCCGGTATCGACGAAGCGCGCTTCAAGCGCCCGGTGGTACCTGGCGATCAGATGATCATGGAAGTCACCTTCGAGAAAACCCGCCGTGGTGTTACCCGCTTTAAAGGTGTGGCCACCGTTGACGGAAAAATTGTCTGCGAAGCAACGATGATGTGTGCCCGCAGCCGGGAGGCTTAATTCGTGATTGATAGCACCGCCGTAATCCATCCCAGCTCGATCGTAGAAGAAGGCGCCATTATTGGTGCGGGTGTCCAGATTGGTCCGTTTTGTACCGTGGGTGCGAACGTCTCGATCGGTGAAGGCACCGTTCTGAAATCTCATGTAGTGGTCAATGGTCACACCTCAATAGGTAAAGACAACACCATCTACCAGTTTGCTTCGATCGGTGAAGCTAATCAGGATCTGAAATACGCGGGTGAACCTACCCGGGTTGAGATTGGCGACCGTAACCGCATTCGTGAAAGCGTGACCATTCATCGTGGCACCTCACAGGCTGAAGGGCTGACGAAAGTCGGCAACGACAATCTGCTGATGGTGAACGCGCACGTGGCGCACGACTGCGTGGTGGGTAATCACTGTATTCTGGCCAACAACGCGACGCTGGCGGGCCATGTTTCAGTGGACGATCATGCCATCATTGGTGGTATGACGGCGGTGCATCAATTCTGCGTTATCGGCGCGCACGTGATGGTCGGCGGCTGCTCCGGTGTGGCGCAGGACGTTCCTCCTTACGTCATTGCTCAGGGCAACCATGCCACGCCGTTCGGCGTTAACCTGGTGGGCCTGAAGCGCCGTGGCTTCAGCAAAGAGGCACTGCATGCGATTACTGCAGCGTATAAGCTGCTGTACCGCAGCGGCAAGACGCTGGATGAAGTGAAGCCGGAGATTGCTGAAATCGCCAAAGCGCATCCGGAAGTTCAGCCGTTTTATGACTTCTTTGCCCGCTCCACAAGGGGTCTGATTCGTTAACTCATGCCAAAGCATCCCTTAACGATTGCCCTTGTCGCCGGAGAAACCTCCGGCGATATTCTTGGTGCCGGTCTTATCCGCGCGCTGAAAGAGAAGCATCCTGACGCACGTTTTGTCGGCGTTGCCGGCCCGCTGATGCAGGCCGAAGGGTGTGAAGCCTGGTATGAGATGGAAGAGCTGGCGGTTATGGGCATCGTTGAGGTGCTGGGCCGTCTGCGTCGCCTGCTGCACATCCGCCGCGACCTGACCCGCCGCTTTACCGCCCTGAAGCCGGATGTTTTCGTCGGCATTGATGCCCCTGATTTCAATATCACTCTCGAAGGGAAGCTGAAACAGCAGGGTATTCGTACCATTCATTACGTCAGCCCTTCGGTCTGGGCGTGGCGCCAGAAGCGCGTGTACAAAATTGGCCGCTCCACCGATCTGGTGCTGGCGTTCCTGCCGTTTGAAAAAGCCTTCTACGATCGCTTCAACGTTCCCTGTCGTTTTATCGGCCATACCATGGCTGATGCGATGCCGATTGAACCGGATAAACAGGCGGCACGCCGCGAGCTGGGTATTGCGTCAGATGCAGTATGCCTGGCTCTGCTGCCGGGCAGTCGCGGGGCAGAAGTTGAAATGCTCAGCGCTGACTTCCTGCGGACGGCGATGCTGCTGCGGGCGAAATATCCGCAGCTGGAGATCGTCGTGCCGCTGGTGAACCCCAAGCGGCGCGAACAGTTTGAAGCGATTAAAGCCGAAGTTGCCCCCGATCTGCCGATGCACCTGCTGGACGGCAAAGGCCGCGCCGCAATGGTGGCCAGCGATGCCGCACTGCTGGCTTCCGGCACTGCCGCGCTGGAGTGCATGCTGGCAAAATGCCCGATGGTGGTGGGGTATCGCATGAAGCCATTTACCTTCTGGCTGGCGAAACGTCTGGTGAAAACCGATTATGTCTCGTTGCCGAACCTGCTGGCCGGGCGAGAACTGGTGAAAGAGCTGCTGCAGGATGAGTGCCAGCCTGAGCAGCTGGCCGCTGCGTTAGAGCCATTGCTGGCTGCCGGTGAAACGCGCGATCGGCTGCTGGCAACCTTTGCCGAGCTGCACCACCAGATCCGCTGGAATGCCGACGAACAGGCCGCCGCTGCCGTACTGGAGTTATGCCCGTGAGTGAATTTATTTACCCTAATGCTGCGCTGATTGCCGGCGTTGATGAGGTAGGGCGTGGTCCGCTGGTGGGCGCCGTGGTCACCGCCGCGGTGATCCTCGATCCGGCTCGTCCGATTATCGGGCTCGCCGATTCGAAAAAGCTGTCGGAAAAACGCCGTCTGGCGCTGTTTGATGAGATCGTCGAGAAAGCGTTAAGCTGGAGTCTGGGCCGTGCCGAGCCGGAAGAGATTGACCAGCTCAATATCCTGCACGCCACCATGCTGGCAATGCAGCGTGCGGTTGCCGGTCTGCACCTGACGCCGGACTTTGTGCTGATTGACGGCAATCGCTGCCCGCCGCTGCCGATGCCGAGCCAGGCCGTGGTGAAGGGCGACAGTCTGGTGCGCGAAATCAGCGCCGCCTCGATTATTGCAAAAGTGACGCGCGACCGTGAGATGGCACAGCTCGATCTGCTGTATCCTGAATATGGCTTCGCTCAGCACAAAGGTTATCCAACCGCGCTGCATATGGAAAAACTGACGCAGCATGGCGTGACTCCGCAGCATCGCCGCAGTTTTGCCCCGGTGCGCAATGCGCTGCTGGATGCCGAAGTCAGCGCGTCGGTAGTCCGCACGCTGTAATTTTCATCCCTAGTTTTAACGGAATCCCAGATGGCCGAACCTCGTTTTATTCATTTACGCGTTCACAGCGACTACTCCATGATCGATGGGCTAGCCAAAACGGGCCCGTTGGTGAAAAACGCGGCGAAACTGGGAATGCCGGCGATTGCGATTACCGACTTCACCAACCTGTGCGGCCTGGTGAAGTTTTACGGCACGGCTCACGGTCAGGGCATGAAGCCGATTATCGGCGCTGATTTTAATGTTGCCAGTGAAGCCATGGGGGACGAGCTGTCGCATATCACCGTGCTGGCAGCGGATAACGAAGGCTACCAAAACCTGACGCTGCTGATCTCGCGCGCCTACCAGCGCGGCTATGGTCCGGCAGGCCCAACGATCGATCGCGACTGGCTGGTTGAACATCAGCAGGGGATTATTCTGTTGTCCGGCGGGCGTCGTGGCGATGT
This sequence comes from Erwinia aphidicola, assembly GCF_024169515.1. Classification (NCBI taxonomy): domain Bacteria; kingdom Pseudomonadati; phylum Pseudomonadota; class Gammaproteobacteria; order Enterobacterales; family Erwiniaceae; genus Erwinia; species Erwinia aphidicola. The sequence continues at coordinate 2,734,628 of NZ_JAMKCQ010000001.1, forward strand.
TGGCAAAATGCTGTTGCGCGGCAACACGGCGCTGGTTGCCGACTGTCTGGCGTTTTATCAGCAACATTTTGCCGATCGCTACTACCTTGAGCTGATCCGTACCGGTCGTCAGGACGAAGAGACCTATTTGCACGCCGCGGTGGAGCTGGCGATTGCCAACGGCATCCCGGTGGTGGCCACCAACGAGGTCTGCTTCCTGCAGGAGTCAGACTTTGACGCGCATGAAATACGCGTTGCCATTCATGATGGTTTCACTCTGGACGACCCGAAACGCCCGCGCAGCTACAGCCCGCAGCAGTATATGCGCACGGAAGAGGAGATGTGCGAGCTGTTCTCGGACATCCCTGAAGCGCTGGAAAACAGCGTTGAGATAGCCCGCCGCTGCAATGTCACCATTCGCCTTGGCGAATACTTCCTGCCGCAGTTCCCGACCGGGGAAATGAGCACCGAAGATTTCCTCGTGATGAAATCGCGCGAGGGGCTGGAAGAGCGCCTCGCGTTCCTGTTCCCGGACGAGCAGGTACGCCGCGAAAAGCGGCCAGAATATGATGAACGTCTGGAAATTGAGCTTAACGTGATCAACCAGATGGGCTTCCCGGGCTACTTCCTGATCGTGATGGAATTCATCCAGTGGTCGAAGGATAACGACGTGCCCGTGGGGCCGGGACGTGGTTCCGGTGCCGGTTCTCTGGTGGCCTACGCGCTGAAAATTACCGACCTCGACCCGCTGGAGTTTGACCTGCTGTTCGAACGTTTCCTCAACCCGGAACGTGTTTCGATGCCCGACTTTGACGTCGACTTCTGCATGGAGAAGCGCGATCTGGTGATTGAGCACGTGGCCGATATGTACGGTCGCCAGGCGGTATCGCAGATTATTACCTTCGGGACCATGGCGGCGAAAGCGGTCATCCGCGACGTAGGGCGCGTGCTGGGGCACCCGTACGGATTCGTCGACCGCATTTCGAAACTGGTGCCGCCTGACCCGGGCATGACGCTGGAAAAAGCCTTTGCTGCTGAACCACAGCTGCCGGAAATCTATGAGGCAGATGAAGAGGTTAAGGCGCTGATCGACATGGCGCGCAAGCTGGAAGGCGTGACGCGTAACGCCGGTAAACACGCCGGCGGCGTGGTGATCGCGCCGACTAAAATTACCGATTTTGCCCCGCTTTACTGTGACGAAAACGGTAATCATCCGGTTACCCAGTTTGATAAAAATGATGTGGAATATGCCGGGCTGGTGAAGTTCGACTTCCTGGGGCTGCGAACGCTGACCATCATTGACTGGGCGCTGGCGATGATTAACGCCAGGCGTGAAAAAGAGGGCGAGCCGCCGATCGATATCGCGGCGATTCCGCTTGAAGATAAAAAAAGTTTCGATATGCTGCAACGCTCGGAAACCACAGCGGTGTTCCAGCTCGAATCACGCGGCATGAAAGATCTGATCAAACGCCTGAAGCCCGACTGCTTCGAGGATATGATCGCGCTGGTCGCCCTGTTCCGCCCCGGTCCGCTGCAATCGGGCATGGTAGATAACTTTATTGACCGTAAGCACGGGCGTGAAGAGATCTCCTACCCGGACATTCAGTGGCAGCATGAGTCGCTGAAACCGGTGCTGGAGCCGACCTACGGCATTATCCTGTATCAGGAACAGGTGATGCAGATTGCTCAGGTGCTGGCGGGTTACAGCCTGGGCGGCGCGGACATGCTGCGCCGTGCGATGGGTAAAAAGAACCCGGTCGAGATGGCTAAGCAGCGTGGCGGCTTTGAAGACGGTGCGAAAGCGCGCGGCATCGACGGTGAGCTGGCGATCAAGATTTTCGACCTGGTGGAGAAATTCGCCGGTTATGGTTTTAACAAATCGCACTCCGCCGCCTATGCGCTGGTCTCTTATCAGACGCTGTGGCTGAAAGCGCACTACCCGGCCGAGTTTATGGCAGCGGTAATGACCGCCGACATGGACAACACCGAGAAGGTGGTCGGGCTGGTGGATGAGTGCTGGCGCATGGGGCTGAAGGTGCTGCCGCCGGATATTAACTCCGGGCAGTATCAGTTCCACGTCAACGAGAACGGCGAAATTGTTTACGGCATCGGCGCAATTAAAGGCGTCGGTGAAGGCCCGATCGAGGCGATAATCGAAGCGCGTAACGAAGGCGGTTATTTCCGCGAGCTGTTTGACCTCTGTGCGCGTACCGACACCAAAAAGCTGAATAAGCGGGTGCTGGAAAAGCTGATTATGTCCGGGGCGTTTGACCGCTTAGGCCCGCACCGTGCGGCGCTGATGAGCGCGCTACCTGATGCGCTGAAAGCCGCCGATCAGCACGCGAAAGCGGAAGCGATTGGCCAGGCCGATATGTTCGGCGTGCTGGCCGAAGCGCCAGAGCAGGTCGAGAAATCCTATTCCGACGTCACGCCGTGGCCGGAACAGATTCAGCTGGATGGGGAGCGTGAGACGTTAGGGCTATACCTGACCGGCCACCCCATCAACCAGTATCTGAAAGAGATTGAGCGCTATGTCGGTGGACAGCGCCTGAAAGACATGCACCCGACCGAGCGTGGTAAAATGACCACCGCAGCCGGTCTGGTGGTGGCGGCCCGCGTAATGGTGACAAAGCGCGGCAACCGTATTGGCATCTGCACGCTGGATGACCGTTCCGGTCGTCTGGAAGTGATGTTATTTACAGATGCGTTAGATAAGTTCCAGCATATGCTGGAGAAGGACCGTATCCTGATCGTTAGCGGGCAGGTCAGCTTCGATGACTTCAACGGCGGGCTTAAAATGATGGCCCGCGATATGATGGACATTGATGAAGCACGCGAAAAATATGCGCGCGGGCTTGCTATCTCGCTGACGGACAGGCAAATTGATGACCAGCTTTTGAACCGTCTCCGTCAATCCCTGGAACCCCATCGTTCGGGGACAATTCCGGTACATCTCTACTATCAGAGAGAGGATGCGCGGGCGAAGTTGCGCTTCGGTGCAACCTGGCGCGTGTCGCCGAGCGATCGTTTGCTGAACGATCTTCGGTCGTTGATAGGATCGGAGCAGGTGGAACTGGAGTTTGACTAAAACAGGATTATTATGAGTCTTAATTACCTGGATTTCGAACAGCCAATCGCAGAACTTGAAGCGAAGATCGATTCGCTTAAGTCGGTTGGCCGTCACGATGAAAAACTGGATATTAATCTGGATGAAGAAGTTCAGCGTCTGCGCGATAAAAGCGTGGAGCTGACACGTAAAATCTTCTCCGATTTAGGTGCCTGGCAGATCGCGCAGCTCGCGCGTCATCCGCTGCGCCCGTATACGCTGGACTATGTCCGCAATGTGTTTACCGACTTTGACGAACTGGCGGGCGACCGTGCCTACGCTGATGATAAAGCTATCGTCGGGGGTATTGCGCGTCTGGAAGGCCGTCCGGTGATGATCATTGGTCATCAGAAAGGGCGTGAAACCAAAGAGAAGATCCGTCGTAACTTCGGTATGCCAGCGCCAGAAGGCTACCGTAAAGCGCTGCGTCTGATGGAGATGGCCGAGCGTTTTAACATGCCGATCATCACCTTTATCGACACCCCGGGAGCTTACCCTGGCGTCGGTGCAGAAGAGCGCGGTCAGTCTGAAGCCATCGCCCGTAACCTGCGTGAGATGTCTGGCCTGACGGTTCCGGTGATCTGTACCGTTATCGGTGAAGGCGGCTCCGGTGGTGCACTGGCTATCGGCGTGGGTGACAAAGTCAACATGCTGCAGTACAGCACCTACTCGGTGATCTCGCCGGAAGGCTGTGCCTCTATTCTGTGGAAAAGCGCAGATAAAGCACCGCTGGCGGCGGAAGCGATGGGCATTATCGCCCCGCGCCTGAAAGAGCTGAAGCTGATCGACACCGTGCTGCCTGAACCATTGGGTGGCGCGCATCGCGACCCGCTGGCGATTGGCGCAACGATGAAGGCTCAGCTGCTGTCCGACCTGGCCGAGCTGGATAAGTTGACCAAAGCCGAACTGCTGGACCGTCGTTATCAGCGTCTGATGAGCTACGGTTACGCTTGATTCTGTGGGGCGCGGCACACCGCGCCCCTGCTTTACGTTGTGCCATCTCCTGGCGCGTGGTCGCCTGCCCCTCCTTACTTTAGTCTTAGGTTTCCTCTCAACCACAGGAAGAAACATAAGATGGAAAATCAACCTCTCACCCATTGTGCCTCTCAGTGCGCTAACTTTGAACACGAGGCCATCCATAAGCTCAGCGAGCAGCTGTGCGATCGCCGTACCGCAGAGATTCTGGCGCCGTTTATCACCGATGCCGGTTTTAATATGACCCCGCCTTCAGGCTTTATTCATGAGGCCAGCCTGTTGATTGCTTTTGCCTTTGGTAACCGTCCAAACGCCGAGCATGATCCTGACAAGCTGGCGCTGCCGGGGCCGATGAATAGAGAGCTGGCGCGCTGCTGTGCTGCCGTCTGGCATAAAAAACACCTGCCGATGTTTGTGCAGTGGGAAATTGCCCGCTGCCTGTATGAGCCGGAGTTTTCGTACATCCCGCGTAAAGATATTATCTCGATCGAACCCTACTGGAATGACACAGGCAAGCTGGTGTACCTGAGCACTGACGGCGTGGTGCAGGAGATCGTCGAGAAGTATTACCACAACGATCCGGCTTCGATGGGCAAGGCCGCAGTGATCGGTCATCGCGACCACGTCAAGCGCTGCATTCTCACCTGTGCCGGGCGCAAGGTGAAGGGATTTGCTCCGAGGGGCATTGGCCTGCCAGCCTGGTACGATGTGCACTCTGACCAGAGCTGGACGCGTCGCCGCGACCTCTATGTGCTGCAGGATGTCGCCGCCCAGCTGGCGATGAGTGCGCAGGCAAACATTGCGAAGGCTTACCCGCAGGGCTAAATCCGCTATGCTTATGTTTTGATTATGTATCGGACGAGGCGTGCCTCGTCCCTACAGCAGGAGATAAGCATTGAATATTATCGCGATCGTGGGACCGCAAAACGCCTTTTATAAAGATGAACCCATCCGAGAGCTTGACGCCGCATTAAAACTCCAGGGCTTTCAGACCATCTATCCGCACGATGCCAGCGACCTGCTAAAACTGATTGAGCATAATCCGCGTATCTGCGGCGTGGTGTTCGACTGGGACGAGCACAGCCTCGAACTGTGCAGCGAAATCAACCAGCTAAATGAATACCTGCCGCTGTATGCCTTTATCAATACTCATTCGACGATGGACGTCAGCATTAACGAAATGCGCATGACCCTGTGGTTCTTCGAGTATGCGCTGAGCGCCGCCGAAGAGATCTCGCAGCGCATCCGCCACTATACCGATGAATATATCGATACCATTACGCCACCGCTGACCAAAGCGCTATTTACCTATGTCAAAGAGGGCAAGTACACCTTCTGTACCCCGGGGCATATGGCGGGAACGGCCTTCCAGAAAAGCCCGGTTGGCAGCCTGTTTTATGACTTTTTTGGCGCGAACACGCTGAAAGCAGATGTCTCTATTTCCGTCACCGAGCTGGGTTCGCTGCTCGATCATACCGGCCCGCATCTTGAGGCTGAGGAGTATGTTGCCCGTACCTTCGGCGCGGAGCAGAGCTATATGGTGACAAATGGTACCTCAACGTCGAACAAAATCGTCGGCATGTACGCTGCTCCGGCGGGCAGCACGATGCTGGTGGATCGCAACTGCCACAAGTCACTGACTCATCTGCTGATGATGAGCGACATTATTCCTATCTGGCTAAAACCGACGCGTAACGCGCTCGGTATCCTCGGCGGCATCCCTAAACGCGAATTCACCAAAGAGAGTATCGCGCTGAAAGTGGCGCAAACGCCGCACGCCAGCTGGCCGGTGCATGCGGTGATCACTAACTCCACCTATGACGGGCTGCTGTACAGCACGCAGTACATTAAAGAGACGCTGGACGTGCCGTCGATCCACTTCGATTCTGCGTGGGTGCCGTACACCAACTTCCACCCGATCTATCAGGGGCTGAGCGGCATGAGCGGCGAGCGCACCCCGGGCAAGGTGATCTACGAAACGCAGTCGACGCACAAGCTGCTGGCGGCGTTCTCGCAGGCTTCGCTGATCCACATTAAAGGCGAGTACGACGAACAGACCTTTAATGAAGCCTACATGATGCACACCACCACCTCGCCAAACTATGCGATTGTCGCCTCGATAGAGACTGCCGCCGCGATGCTGCGCGGCAATCCCGGCAAGCGCCTGATTAACCGTTCCGTGGAGCGGGCGCTGCATTTCCGCCGCGAAGTACAGCGCCTGCGTGAAGAGTCGGACGGATGGTTCTTTGATATCTGGCAGCCGGAAGGGGTTGATGAACCGGAGTGCTGGCCTATTCAGCCCGGTGAAGAGGAGTGGCACGGCTTCCGCGATGCTGATGCCGACCATATGTACCTCGACCCGATCAAGGTGACGATCCTGACGCCGGGTATGAGCGAGCTGGGCGAGATGGCGGAACAGGGGATCCCGGCGGCGCTGGTGGCGAAGTTCCTCGATGAGCGCGGCGTGGTGGTGGAGAAAACCGGGCCGTACAATCTGCTGTTCCTGTTCAGCATCGGCATTGATAAAACCAAGGCGATGAGCGTACTGCGCGGGCTGACCGAGTTCAAACGCGCGTACGATCTCAACCTGCGGGTGAAGAATATGCTGCCGGATCTGTATGCTGAGGATCCGGACTTCTACCGTCATACGCGCATTCAGGATCTGGCGCAGGGGATCCATAGCCTGATCCGCCAGCACGATCTGCCGCGCCTGATGCTGCAGGCCTTTGCCACGCTGCCGGAGATGAAGCTGACGCCGCATCAGGCTTTCCAGCAGCAGGTGAAGGGCAATGTTGAGACCGTGCCGCTGAGCGAAATGGTCGGGCGCATCTCGGCCAATATGATCCTGCCTTACCCGCCGGGCGTGCCTGTGGTAATGCCAGGGGAGGTGATTACCGAACAGAGCCGGGCGGTGCTCGATTTCCTGCTGATGCTCTGTACCATTGGGCAGCACTATCCGGGCTTTGAAACCGATATTCACGGCGCGACGCTGACCGACGAGGGGCAGTATCTGGTGCGGGTGCTGAAAGCGGATGCCATGCTCTGATAGCGCTTTCCAGAATCATGCCATTGCGCTATCGAAGGGGGCCGGATAACGTGACGGAGAAGTGTTTAACAGGAGCAGGTATGTCAGGTTTACAGTTAAAAAAAGTGCACCACATCGCGATTATTGCGCGGGATTATCCGGCCAGCCGCGATTTTTACTGCAATATCCTCGGTTTTACCCTGATGGAAGAAGTCTACCGTGAGGCGCGTGATTCGTGGAAAGGGGATCTGGCGCTGAACGGTGACTATACGATTGAGCTGTTCTCTTTCCCGCAGCCACCCGCGCGCCCGACGCAGCCGGAAGCCTGTGGTCTGCGCCATCTGGCCTTCAGCGTCGATGATATTGACGCCGCGAAGCAGCAGCTGGAAACCCACGGCGTGCGCTGTGAGGAGATCCGCATCGACCCCCTGACCGGTAAGCGTTTTACCTTCTTTAACGATCCGGATGGGTTGCCGCTGGAACTCTACCAGGCTTAAAATAGCCGTCATTCTTGAAGCCGCAGCTGCGTGAGCTGCGTGCATTCACCCCGGTCATATTCGGCAATTTAAGCCTTTTCATTATTGCAGGAACGCCCATGTCTGCCATCGCCCATCTTGAACGCGCACTTGCGTCACAGCCTGCTGTGCTGCTGGCCTACAGTGGTGGGTTGGATTCCAGCGTGCTGCTGCATCAGCTGGTACTGCTGAGAAACCAGCGGCCGGAGCTGCAGCTGCGGGCGGTTCATATCCATCACGGGCTGAATCCGCTGGCGGATAGCTGGGTGGCACACTGTGAGCAGCAGTGCGCGCAGTGGCAGGTGCCGCTTGAGGTGGTGAGAGTGCAGATTGATGCGCGCGCAGGCGGGATCGAAGCCGCGGCCCGCACCGCGCGCTACGACGCGTTCAGCCAGCTGCTGCTGCCGGACGAGGCGCTGCTGACCGCCCAGCACCTTGATGACCAAAGTGAAACGGTGCTGCTGGCCCTGAAGCGCGGTAGCGGCCCGGCGGGTCTGGCCGCGATGCCCCAGCAGCACTGGTTGGGGCAACATCGCCATCTGCGGCCGCTGCTGGCAGTAAGCCGCAGCCAGCTGGAAGCGTGGGCGCAGCATCACCAGCTGTCATGGATTGAGGATGACAGCAATCAGGACCCGCGCTATGACCGCAACTTCCTGCGTTTAAAGGTGCTGCCGTTACTCAATGACCGCTGGCCGCATTTTACCAGCGCCGTGGCACGCAGCGCCGCGCTGTGCGGCGAGCAGGAGCAGCTGCTTGACGAGCTGCTGGCCGAATCGCTGGCCCTGCTGGTGGACGAGCAGGGGGCATTGTCGATTGCGCCGCTGCTGGAGATGAGCGATGCACGGCGGGCAGCGCTGCTGCGGCGCTGGATCGCCACTCATCATGCCAGCATGCCGTCGCGCGAGGCATTACAGCGGCTCTGGCAGGAAGTGGCATGCAGCCGTGAGGATGCAGAGCCGCGCCTGCGGATGGGCAGCCATCAAATCCGCCGCTTCCGCGATCGCCTCTACTGGCTACCGCTTTACCCGCCGCTGCGTGAGATCCGCCTGAACTGGCCGCCACCGTGGCAGCCATTAGCGCTGCCCGACGGGCTGGGCCAGCTGCAGCTGGGGGCGCATGGCATTGCGCTGCGTGCGCCGCAGCCCGCTGAAGCGGTCACTATTCGTTTTCAGGCGCAGGGGGCTTTTCACATCCAGGGGCGTGCAGGCAGCCGCCCGCTGAAAAAGCTGTGGCAGGAGCTGGCCGTTGCGCCCTGGCTGCGTGAGCGCACCCCGTTACTTTTTTATGGCGATCGTTTGATTGCCGCCATTGGCGTGTTTGTCACCCGCGAGGGCGCGCCGCTGGAAAATGAAGCCTGCTGGCATCTGCACTGGTGCCGCTAAAATAACTGACTGGAGATCAATGATGAGTACCCGACTTTTGGCGCTGATGCTGCTGGCGTGCAGCCTGCCTGCGCTCGGCGCGGGCAACAGCAGCGCCGGGCAGGAGAAATCAGCCCGCTGCATGGCGTGCCACGGCGCCGACGGCAAAGCGGCTGCGCCAGTCTATCCCAACCTTGCCGGGCAGCATGAGGCGTATCTTGAACAGGCTTTACAGGCGTACAAAAGCGGTGCGCGCAGCGGCGGGCAGGCGGAAGTCATGAAGGCCTTCGTTGCCGGGCTAAGCGATAAGGATATAGCCGATCTGGCGGCGTATTACGCGGGTTTGAAACCTTAGGATGAAGAGGCGGATCGTCGATCCGCCAGGCTAAAACGGGGCTTAATCGGACTCGCTGACCTTTACAGTACCCAGGTCAGGGTGGCTAAAGGTGTCGATATGGTCGAGGCGCAGCTGGCGCTCCTCGCCATTGATCTCAATGCTGAGGTATTCAACGTTTTTGCGCGACACCATATCTTTAGCTTTGGCCGTCAGCTGTTCGCCATTTTTCAGCGTCAGCGACAGGGGCCAGCTGTTCTGGCAGGCGAGTTCCAGATTGTCGTAGTCATCACAGTTGATCGGTTTATACGCTTCGTTCGTCAACATAGTCGCTCACCAATAAGTTTGCGGCAGCAAAGGCTGCCTGTTCCCTGATGGAAGAGTGTAGCTCAGGATTACCCGCTACCTCATCAAGTGCTTTCAACACGCACGCTAATGCGTCCGGCACGTATCCCAGATCGCCACTGCCTATCTCGGCATATTTTTGGCGAACTAACTCACAATACTTTGGCACATGCACCTCCTTCAGAGTTTTCTCTGGCGATTATCCGACTATAGCACAGCCATTTATCGGAAATCAGCCCGCAAGCGGGTGATTTGCTCACTCATCAGGTTACAATAGGCGCGAATTGAAATAAGGAACCTCATGGCACTTAAAGCTACGATTTATAAAGCTACCGTCAATGTCGCCGACATGGACCGTAACGTGTTTATCGACAACACGCTGACGCTGGCACGTCACCCTTCGGAAACGGAAGAGCGGCTGATGCTGCGCCTGCTGGCATGGCTGGTTCATGCCAACGAACGCCTGACCTTCACCCGCGGCCTGAGCGCGGAAGATGAGCCGGAAATCTGGCAGCTGAACGACCATAACGGCATTGATGTTTGGGTCGATCTCGGCCTGCCGGAAGAGCGCCGAATCAAAAAGGCCTGTAGCCGCTCGCAGCACGTCTGGCTGTATACCTACAACGGGCGCGCCGCTCAGCCGTGGTGGCAGCAGAACCAGAATAAGTTGACCCAGCATGATAACCTGACCATTCGTTATATCAGCGACGAGCAGCTCAGCGCCCTGGTGCAGCTGGCCTCGCGTTCGATGACGCTGCAGGCCACTATTCAGGATGGCACTATCTGGTTGTCAGATAACAGTCATCATCTGGAAATTCAGTTCGAGCAGTGGCTGGATGCCGGAAAGCGCACATGATTGTTTTATCACGTAACGTCACTATTCCGGATGCCGAAATCGAGATCACCGCGATCAGAGCGCAGGGCAACGGTGGCCAGAACGTGAATAAGAGTTCGACGGCGATCCACCTGCGCTTCGATATTCGCTCTTCCAGCCTGCCTGAGTTTTATCAGCAGCGTATGCTGGCGGTTAGCCACCATCTGATCACCCCGGAAGGGGTGGTGATTATTAAGGCCCAGGAGTATCGCAGCCAGGAGATGAATCGTGAAGCCGCGCTGAAAAGGCTGGAAAATCTGATTGTTGAACTCACCGTGGTGGAGAAGACCCGCCGGGCAACGCGCCCGACGATGGCGTCCAAAAAACGTCGGCTGGAAGGTAAAGCGCGCAAAGCTTCGACCAAATCGCTGCGCGGCAAAGTGCGCGGCGACTGAGTTGTTTATTTTTTTGCCGCAGCGACGCTGAAAGCTGCTGTTCTCAATCATCTGACGGCGAATAACCGCAAGTTACTGTCAATGCCGGAACGGTATTCCGCCAATAATACCGGGTGATTTAAAAGGTCTTATCTGCAATTAACTCAAATTAATCTCTTCCGTTGCAGAGTATTCCCCGTTCTGCAACTGCACTGTTTTCCTGCGCCAGGTAAATAATCCTAAAGCAACGTTAACCTCTTGTTGCACCTGTTAAAATATTGTCTTATGGTCGTGTTGACTCCCCTAAGTTTTAATATAGCTGACGCATGACCAGAGAAGGATCTCACGCCATTTTTCATTCTGCAGAGAGATCTCTCTTTCGCTATTGCCTGATATAAGCAGCTTTTTCTTTTAACACACAAATTGCGAGTTTAATATCTTGAACGAATTAACGGCATTGAAAAAAGGATATACCCGGGTATTCCTCTGGCTTTTAGTCACGCTTTTTCTCATCCCCACTATTACGCTGCTGTTTGCCGAATATGGCACGCGTCAACTGGATCAGGAATACAGTGCGCTCTTTATTGATGATGCACGTGGTCAGGGCCAGGACGTCAATAAACTCACCACTTTCCTGCAACAGAACCCGCCGTCCAGCGCGTGTGGCCCAGTGCCGGATGATCTGCTCGACTATAAGAGTGCCGTCTGTGCGGAGAAATCAGAGCTGTGGCAGTTCTGGATGATCGATAAAGTGGCCTTCTGGACGCTGGTGGGCGGCGTCGTCATGCTGGGCATGATTGTGCTGTTCAGCATGCTGGCATTTAAAAGTCGTCAGGGTCAGTTGCAAAGCCTGACGCTGGCACGTCCGTTCCTGATGCTGGCGAGTGCGCTGGAAGTGCTGGTTCAGGGGGGAATGCTGGTCTGGCTCTCCTTCTGGGGAACGGCATTCTTTACCCAAACCTATTATCCGAAGCTGGTGATGGCGATGGGGCTGCTGGTGCTGGTTGCGATGTACTATATGATCAGGGGCATCTTCAAAAAGCTGCCGCCGGAAGAGGATGTTGAAGGCGATGTGGTGACGCGTGAGGCAGCGCCGGCTCTGTGGGCGCGCATTGATACGCTGGCCTCGCAGGTCGGAACGGCACCACCGGACCATATTATTGCCGGTATCGATACCAACTTTTATGTGACCGAAGCACCTTTGAGCCTCGAAGGAGAGGCCCTTGACGGCCGCAAGCTGTATGTCAGCATCCCGTTGCTGCGCCAGTTGACTACCGCGCAGGCTGATGGCGTCATGGTGCATGAGTTAACCCATCTGCATGCAGGCGATACGGCATCAGGTGCCTTACTGGGGCCGAAGCTCCATCGTTTTGATCAGTACCTCCATCTGATGAGAAAAGATATCTCTACGGTGATGGTCTATTATCCCCTTTGCCTCTATCGCATGCTGTTTGAACTGGCGTGGCAGCGCAACAGCCGCCAGCGTGAATTCGTTGCCGACCGTAATGCCGCCAGCCTGATTGCCCCTGCGGCGATTGTCGAATCCCTGATTAAAATCTCTGCTTATGCCAGCTATCGCAGCGAAGTTGAGCAGACCCTGTTTGATAATAAAACCCTGCATCAGAATGAACTGGGTATCAGCAAAGCGATTGCTCAGGGCCTGCCACAGCACGTCAGTTCACCGGACTTTATCAGCATGATGCGTGAACAGAATGTGCCGCACCCGTTTGATTCACACCCACCGCTGGCAGACCGTATGCGCAACGTCGGCTATACGGTGGATGAAACCGGCTACGCCGCGATCGCGGCGCAATTACCGACGGAGAGTTGGGTTGACCTGATGCCGGTAGCGGCAGAGATTGAGCAACATCTGTGGCAGAAATATGAGCGTGACTTCTCTTCCGCCCATGAAGTCAGCCTGGCATGGCGTTATTTGCCTGAGGGAGAGGAAGAGACGGCGCTGGTACTGAAGCATTTCCCGCCGGTTGCCTGGACGCTGAAAGATGGTAGCCAGATTGAGATCGCGTATCAGGGGATTGTAAAGCCACTGACCGCCGAGTTGTTGCCGTGGGATAACATCAAAAATATCAATGTGATTCGCCGCTTTGGCACTGACGTGCTGTACCTGCAACACGTTCAGCCTACTTCAGCGGGTAAAAAACGCAGTGAGATCCGTCTGCCTGGCCTGAAGAAGGATATTGAGGTGTTTAAATACACCCTGAGTCACTACTGGCAGCGCCATCAGACGATGCGGGCGCTACAGGAGCAAGACCAGGCTCTGACAGCGCTCAGCTAAAAAGAAAAAGCCACCGCATGCGGTGGCTTTTTTATCTCTGAACGTGTGGCTCAGCGGGGGGAATCTTAAACCGCCAGCTCGCTCACCAGGAAATCAACGATTTCATTGGTTTTGATCATACGCTTCTCACCTTCACGGCGTGATTTGTATTCCACTTCTTCGCTGTCGAGATTACGGTCGCCGATGACGATGGTGTGCGGCACGCCGATCAGTTCCATATCGGCAAACATCACGCCCGGACGCTCTTTGCGGTCATCCAGAATCACATCAATGCCTTTGGCACGCAGCGTGCTGTACAGCTCTTCCGCCAGCTCTTTGACGCGGAACGACTTCTGCATGTTCATTGGCAGGATAGCCACCTGGAAAGGTGCCAGCGCCGGGGACCAGATGATGCCGCGCTCATCGTGATTCTGCTCAATGGCAGCGGCCACGATGCGGGTAATACCAATACCGTAGCAGCCCATGGTCATAATCTGGTTACGGCCATCTTCACCCTGTACCGAGGCTTTCATCGCTTCGGAATACTTCGTCCCGAGCTGGAAGATATGGCCCACTTCGATGCCGCGTTTGATCAGCAGCGTGCCTTTTCCGTCCGGGCTGGCATCGCCTTCAACCACGTTACGCAGATCGGCCACGCGTGGTAATGGCAGGTCGCGTTCCCAGTTGATGCCTTTCAGGTGCTGACCGTCAATATTGGCACCCGCGCTGAAGTCGCTCATTGCCGCAACGGTACGGTCCGCAACGATCGGCATATTCAGACCGACCGGGCCGAGTGAACCTGGACCTGCATTGACCAGCGCACGGATCTCTTCTTCCGTGGCGAAAGTCAGCGGCGCGTCAACGATATCAATCTTCTCAGCTTTAATTTCATTCAGCTCGTGGTCGCCGCGCAGCAGCAGGGCAACCAGCGTATGGCCGCTCTCTTTGGTGGCTTTTACCATCAGCGTTTTCACGGTTTTTTCGATCGGCAGATTAAACTGCTCAACCAGCTCAGCGATGGTTTTGGCGTTCGGCGTAGCGAACTGCGTCATCTCCTGAGTCGCAGCAGCGCGGCCAGCAGCAGGAGCAACGGCCTCCGCTTTTTCCATATTTGCCGCGTAGTCTGACTCGGTAGAGAACACCACATCATCCTCACCGCTCTGTGCCAGCACCTGGAACTCGTGAGAAGCGCTGCCGCCGATCGAACCGGTGTCGGCATCCACCGCACGGAAATTCAGACCCATGCGGGTGAAGATCTGGCTGTAGGCGCGATACATGGCGTCGTAGGTTTCCTGCAGCGACTCCTGGGTCGTGTGGAACGAGTAGGCATCCTTCATGATGAATTCACGTGAACGCATCACGCCAAAGCGCGGGCGCACTTCATCACGGAATTTAGTCTGGATCTGGAACAGGTTCAGCGGCAGCTGCTTATAAGAGCTCAGCTCGTTGCGGATCAGGTCGGTGATCACCTCTTCGTGCGTTGGGCCGAGAACAAACGGACGCTCGCCACGATCAACAAAACGCAGCAGTTCCGGGCCGTACTGCTCCCAGCGTCCACTCTCCTGCCACAAATCCGCTGGCTGCACCACCGGCATGGAAATCTCAATCGCACCGGCGTTATTCATCTCTTCGCGCACGATATTTTCGACTTTTTTCAGCACGCGCAAACCCGTCGGCAGCCAGGTATACAGGCCGGAAGCCAGTTTACGGATCATCCCGGCGCGCAGCATCAGCTGGTGGCTGATCACTTCAGCGTCGGCAGGTGTCTCCTTAAGTGTGGAGAGCAGATATTGAGTAGTACGCATGAGTTACGATTCCATATGAACGCAGAGAGCCAAAAAAAACGTGGACGCTAGTGTACCAGCGTGACAGGTGACTCAAAAGATGCCGGAAGAAATTAACGTGGGTCGATGGCAATTACTTCGGTGCCGCTAAGCGTAACGCGCCAGCGCACGTTGAACTCCAGCAGCCAGGCGGCGTATTCGCGATCGGGCTCTTCCCCTTTACGATAGGCCGGACGTGGGTCCTGCGCCAGTACCTGCTGAATAAAACGCTCAAGGTGGGGATAGTGGCGCAGATGCAGAGCCAGCTGCTGCTGCGCTTCAGGCGTAAAGCTCACCGGCATGTCTGCCTGCGGAGCCTGCTGGGCAAATCCGGCGCGAGCATCGGGCAGCGCCTCAGCGAAGGGGAGGTACGGCTTGATATCGACGATCGGCGTGCCGTCGACCAGGTCCAGACTGCCGAGTTCGAGGATCACCTGCTGCTTGTCAACGCGAATACCTTTTAACTCGACCAGCGACATGCCGATGGGGTTAGGGCGGAAGGTCGAACGGGTGGCAAACACGCCCATGCGGGCATTACCGCCCAGGCGCGGGGGCCTGACCGTTGGGCGCCAGCCGCCTTCCATCGTTTGATGGAAGACAAAAAGCAGCCACAGATGGCTGAACGCTTCCAGGCCGCGCACGGCTTCCGGGTGGTTATACGGCGCTGCGAAGTGGAGTTCTCCACCGCCATCCTGAATCAAACCAGGCTGACGGGGAACGGCGAACTTTTCCTTCCACGGAGAGTGGATCACACCAATCTGGGAGAAGGAGAATCCACTCATTGATTGCTGACTTTCAGTGCGGAGCCCTGGCAAATCGCTTGACGATAGCAGCCCTGCGCAGCGGTGACGATCTCACATTTATGCACCAGCACAGCGTTGGCTTTCATAGCGGATGCCCGAATCTGCATACGTTTACGCGCGGTGGCGAGATTCGGCGGTGAGTCCTGTGAGCTGCTCTGGCAATCGTCGCCATACACTTCACCCAGGTCACGGAAAGGCTTGCTCACCAGGTCAGCAGCATCGGTATACAGTTTTACCGGGGCAGGGCGCGCGGCAGGTTTCGCCTGGGAAGCATCGGTCTGCGTTGACTGCGGAAAAGGTTTAACAGGCTCATAGGGCTTAGGGAATAACGAACACCCTGTCAGCGTCAGCGCTAACAAACAGAGCGGTAAAAAACGCATGGGAAAATCCTCATGATCGATAAAGTGGCGTTATTGAAGCAAGCTGGAACGGAAATAACAAGCGGAGAGCATCAGGCAGGCACATCTGGCAATATCTAATGAGCTGCGGGCAGCTGGCGCTGCCCGCATGCGGCTGGTTACCAGCCTTTTACTGCGCCACCGTTAAACACTTTATTAGCGGCGTCGTTGACTTCGTCAGACTGGTAAGCCTGCACGAATTTCTTCACGTTTTCCGCGTCTTTGTTGTCTTCGCGCGCCACGATCAGGTTAACGTAAGGGGAGTCTTTGTCTTCAACAAAGATGCCGTCTTTCGCTGGAGTCAGGTTGATCTGGCTGGCGTAAGTGGTATTGATCACTGCCAGTGCAATCTGCTGATCGTCCAGTGAACGTGGCAGCTGCGGTGCTTCCAGCTCTACCAGCTTCAGGTTTTTCGGGTTCTCAACCACATCCAGTGAGGTTGGCAGCAGGCCAACACCCTCTTTCAGTTTGATCAGACCCACTTTCTGTAGCAGCAGCAGGGAACGACCGAGGTTAGTGGGGTCATTCGGGATAGCAACCTGTGCGCCGTTCTGCAGTTCGTCCAGAGATTTGATCTTCTTAGAGTAACCCGCGATTGGGTAAACAAAGGTGCTACCCACGGAAACCAGCTTGTAGCCACGATCTTTAATCTGCTGATCGAGGTAAGGTTTATGCTGGAAGGCATTGGCGTCAATATCGCCTTTGCTCAGCGCTTCGTTCGGCAGTACGTAGTCATTGAAGGTCACCAGCTCAACATCCAGACCGTATTTCTCTTTCGCCACTTTGGCTGCCACTTCGGCAACCTGCTGCTCAGAACCAACGATCACACCAACCTTGATGTGGTTTGGATCTTTCTCTTTCTGATCGCATCCAACTAACGCCAGGCTACCAATCAGAGCGCCTACTGCGGCAAACGTTTTAAGATTAAAAGACATATCCCTTCCTTAAATAGAGAGAAATTACTGTTGTGTTTACTTGTGGGTGACCGCACGAACAATGCGATCGCCACAGAACTGAATCAAATACACCAAAACAACCAGCAGGACTAATACCGTGTTCATCACGGTGGCGTTATAGCCGATATAGCCATACTGATAGCCAATCTGACCCAGACCGCCTGCGCCGACGGCGCCACCCATTGCTGAGTAGCCGACCAGGGTAATCAGAGTAATAGTAGCGGCATTCACCAGACCCGGCAGTGCTTCCGGCAGCAGAACCTTGCGGATGATCTGTAATGGGGTGGCCCCCATTGCGCGGGAAGCTTCGATCAGTCCGGTTGGCAGCTCAAGCAGCGCATTTTCCACCATGCGGGCAATAAAGGGGGCAGCGCCAACGGTCAGCGGCACGATAGCGGCCTGCAAACCAATGGAGGTGCCGACGATAATGCGCGTGAACGGGATCATCCAGACCAGCAGGATAATGAACGGAATCGAGCGGAAGATATTTACCGCAGCGGAGAGCACGCGATAGAGTTTGGCATTCGCCACAATCTGACCCGGGCGAGTGACATAGAGAAGAACGCCTGTTGGCAGGCCCAGCACGAAGCCGAAAAAGCCAGAGACAAAGGTCATCATCAGCGTTTCCCAAATGCCCCGGCCCAGTAACCACATCATTGCCTCAGACATAACCTAATACCTCTACCTTTACATGATGCTCGTGCAGGAAAGCGATGGCGGCCTGGGTGTCGGCTGCCTCACCGTGGATCTCCGCCAGCATGATGCCGAACTTCACACCACCGGCGTAATCCATCTGCGCGCTAATAATGTTGTTGTTAACGTTAAAACGGCGTGCTGACTCAGAAAGCAGCGGCGCATCGACAGACTGACCGGTAAACTCCAGGCGCAGCAGAGGGACGGTGGTCGCACTCGCTTCTGGCGACAGGCGCTTGAGGTAGTCCTCGGGGATGTCCAGATGCAACGTTGACTGAATAAACTGCTGAGCCAGTGGCGTCTTCGGATGGGAGAACACTTCACTGACGGTATCCTGCTCAATCAGTTCGCCATTGCTGATGACGGCTACGCAGTCGCAGATGCGTTTCACCACATCCATTTCATGGGTGATCAGCAGGATGGTAATGCCCAGACGACGGTTGATATCTTTCAGCAGTTCGAGAATTGAGCGCGTGGTTGCCGGATCCAGCGCGCTGGTGGCTTCATCGCACAGCAGCACTTTGGGATTGGTGGCCAGCGCACGAGCAATGGCCACGCGCTGTTTCTGGCCGCCGGAAAGATTGGCTGGCCAGGTGTCATGCTTGTCTGACAGGCCGACCAGCTCCAGCAGCTCACTGACGCGCACTTTAATTTCGGTTCTGGACAGATTTCCCAGCTCAAGCGGCAGCGCGACGTTGCCGGCTACGGTGCGTGAGTTCAGCAGATTGAAGTGCTGGAAGATCATACCAATCTGGCGGCGTGCCAGCGTGAGCTGCCCTTCTGAAAGGGTAGTCAGGTCCTGACCATCAACCAGCACGCTACCGGAAGTGGGGCGCTCCAGCAGATTAACGCAGCGGATCAGGGTACTTTTACCCGCACCGGATGCGCCGATCACGCCATAAATTTGTCCGGCGGGAACGTGCAGGCTGACATCCGACAGCGCTGTGATAGTCCGTGAACCCTGCTGGAACACTTTGGTGATATTTGAAAGTTTTATCATTGAGTTATTTATTATCGTGATGGGAATTATCCGTGGCGTAAATGATCAATCCATCCCGCGCTTCCGGGATTGCGAGTGGATGTTAAGGCATCCAGACGTCTAAATCAATCGAAGTCATTCAAACTGCCATTCTCTCTTTTCAGGCAATCATGCGATACTCTACGGCAAATTTTGTAGCAGGAGTTACTACGTGGCTGACAAGGTCCCCGCAATTTTCCTCGATCGAGACGGCACTATTAATGTCGATCACGGTTATGTCTCTGAAATCGATAACTTCGAGTTTATCGATGGCGTCATTGATGCCATGCGTGAACTGAAGAGGATGGGCTTTGCGCTGGTGCTGGTGACTAACCAGTCCGGTATTGCCCGTGGCATGTTTAGTGAAGATCAGTTTATGCAGCTGACCGAATGGATGGACTGGTCACTGGCCGACCGCGATGTCGACCTCGACGGTATCTATTTCTGCCCGCATCATCCCGAAGCAATAGTAGAAGAGTTACGCCAGTCCTGTGACTGCCGTAAACCAGAGCCGGGAATGTTGCTCACTGCTCAGCAGGAGCTGAACATTGATATGGCTTCTTCTTATATGGTTGGCGACAAGATTGAAGACATGCTGGCGGCAAAAGCTGCTGGAGTGGGTAAAAAAGTATTAGTGCGTAGCGGTAAGCCCGTCACTGCTGAAGGCGAAGCCGCAGCCGATTGGGTGCTAAATAGCCTGAAAGAGCTGCCGGCACGTATCAAACAGGGCTAAAAAGCAGCGTTTCGCGTGAACTTTCAGCAGGCAGTAAAAAAGTTAAGATTACTGCTTGCGTTCCCGAAGCGCCTGTCTATAATGCGCAACCACTGAGACGGCACAACGGCTTACAGGCCAGCGGCTCAGGAGGTTCAGGAAGTATCTGAACCGCCGGAAAAACTTCTCAAAAAGAAGTTGACTCCGAAGGAGGAAAGCGTAATATACGCCACCTCGCGACAGGAAGCCTCGGCACTGCTCGCAACGCTCTTTAACAATTTATCAGACAATCTGTGTGGGCACTCGCAGGATTGATATCAACGTCTCCGGACGTAAAAAATATCAAGCCTCACGAGTGAACACATAATGAAATTCATTATGACGTTTTACAGATGAGCACCGCTGAACTTGTTTCAGCAAATCGAACTTTTAATTGAAGAGTTTGATCATGGCTCAGATTGAACGCTGGCGGCAGGCCTAACACATGCAAGTCGAACGGTAGCACAGAGAGCTTGCTCTTGGGTGACGAGTGGCGGACGGGTGAGTAATGTCTGGGAAACTGCCCGATGGAGGGGGATAACTACTGGAAACGGTAGCTAATACCGCATAACGTCTTCGGACCAAAGTGGGGGACCTTCGGGCCTCACACCATCGGATGTGCCCAGATGGGATTAGCTAGTAGGTGGGGTAACGGCTCACCTAGGCGACGATCCCTAGCTGGTCTGAGAGGATGACCAGCCACACTGGAACTGAGACACGGTCCAGACTCCTACGGGAGGCAGCAGTGGGGAATATTGCACAATGGGCGCAAGCCTGATGCAGCCATGCCGCGTGTATGAAGAAGGCCTTCGGGTTGTAAAGTACTTTCAGTGGGGAGGAAGGCGAAGAGGTTAATAACCTTTTCGATTGACGTTACCCGCAGAAGAAGCACCGGCTAACTCCGTGCCAGCAGCCGCGGTAATACGGAGGGTGCAAGCGTTAATCGGAATTACTGGGCGTAAAGCGCACGCAGGCGGTCTGTCAAGTCGGATGTGAAATCCCCGGGCTCAACCTGGGAACTGCATTCGAAACTGGCAGGCTAGAGTCTTGTAGAGGGGGGTAGAATTCCAGGTGTAGCGGTGAAATGCGTAGAGATCTGGAGGAATACCGGTGGCGAAGGCGGCCCCCTGGACAAAGACTGACGCTCAGGTGCGAAAGCGTGGGGAGCAAACAGGATTAGATACCCTGGTAGTCCACGCCGTAAACGATGTCGACTTGGAGGTTGTGCCCTTGAGGCGTGGCTTCCGGAGCTAACGCGTTAAGTCGACCGCCTGGGGAGTACGGCCGCAAGGTTAAAACTCAAATGAATTGACGGGGGCCCGCACAAGCGGTGGAGCATGTGGTTTAATTCGATGCAACGCGAAGAACCTTACCTGGCCTTGACATCCACGGAATTTGGCAGAGATGCCTTAGTGCCTTCGGGAACCGTGAGACAGGTGCTGCATGGCTGTCGTCAGCTCGTGTTGTGAAATGTTGGGTTAAGTCCCGCAACGAGCGCAACCCTTATCCTTTGTTGCCAGCGAGTAATGTCGGGAACTCAAAGGAGACTGCCGGTGATAAACCGGAGGAAGGTGGGGATGACGTCAAGTCATCATGGCCCTTACGGCCAGGGCTACACACGTGCTACAATGGCGCATACAAAGAGAAGCGACCTCGCGAGAGCAAGCGGACCTCATAAAGTGCGTCGTAGTCCGGATCGGAGTCTGCAACTCGACTCCGTGAAGTCGGAATCGCTAGTAATCGTAGATCAGAATGCTACGGTGAATACGTTCCCGGGCCTTGTACACACCGCCCGTCACACCATGGGAGTGGGTTGCAAAAGAAGTAGGTAGCTTAACCTTCGGGAGGGCGCTTACCACTTTGTGATTCATGACTGGGGTGAAGTCGTAACAAGGTAACCGTAGGGGAACCTGCGGTTGGATCACCTCCTTACCTGAAGATACCTTCCCGCGTAGTGCTCACACAGATTGTCTGATGAACGTAACGAGCAAAATGTAGTATCAGAGTCCCCATCGTCTAGAGGCCCAGGACACTGCCCTTTCACGGCTGTAACAGGGGTTCGAATCCCCTTGGGGACGCCATACCGGTAACGAAGTGAAAGTCGTTATCACCGTATCTCAAAACTGACTTTTTGGAGTCACGTTTGAGATATTTGCTCTTTAACAATCCGGAACAAGCTGAAAATTGAAACGACGCGTCGTATTCATTCTCCGTAATAAGAATGAAGTTAACGATGCGTTCGAGTCTCTCAAATGCTCACGACAGCATGCTGTCCTTCGGGACGCTTGTGGGTTGTGAGGTTAAGCGACTAAGCGTACACGGTGGATGCCTAGGCAGTCAGAGGCGATGAAGGGCGTGCTAATCTGCGATAAGCGTCGGTAAGGTGATATGAACCGCAATAACCGACGATACCCGAATGGGGAAACCCAGTGTGATACGTCACACTATCATGTCATGAATACATAGTGGCATGAGGCGAACCGGGGGAACTGAAACATCTAAGTACCCCGAGGAAAAGAAATCAACCGAGATTCCCCCAGTAGCGGCGAGCGAACGGGGAACAGCCCAGAACCTGAATCAGCTTGTGCATTAGTGGAAGCGTCTGGAAAGTCGCAGGGTACAGGGTGATACTCCCGTACACAAAAATGCACTTGCTGTGAGTTCGATGAGTAGGGCGGGACACGTGACATCCTGTCTGAATATGGGGGGACCATCCTCCAAGGCTAAATACTCCTGACTGACCGATAGTGAACCAGTACCGTGAGGGAAAGGCGAAAAGAACCCCGGCGAGGGGAGTGAAACAGAACCTGAAACCGTGTACGTACAAGCAGTGGGAGCACCTTCGTGGTGTGACTGCGTACCTTTTGTATAATGGGTCAGCGACTTATATTCTGTAGCAAGGTTAACCGTATAGGGGAGCCGCAGGGAAACCGAGTCTTAACTGGGCGTTAAGTTGCAGGGTATAGACCCGAAACCCGGTGATCTAGCCATGGGCAGGTTGAAGGTTGGGTAACACTAACTGGAGGACCGAACCGACTAATGTTGAAAAATTAGCGGATGACTTGTGGCTGGGGGTGAAAGGCCAATCAAACCGGGAGATAGCTGGTTCTCCCCGAAAGCTATTTAGGTAGCGCCTCGTGAACTCATCTTCGGGGGTAGAGCACTGTTTCGGCTAGGGGGCCATCCCGGCTTACCAACCCGATGCAAACTGCGAATACCGAAGAATGTTATCACGGGAGACACACGGCGGGTGCTAACGTCCGTCGTGAAGAGGGAAACAACCCAGACCGCCAGCTAAGGTCCCAAAGTCATGGTTAAGTGGGAAACGATGTGGGAAGGCACAGACAGCCAGGATGTTGGCTTAGAAGCAGCCATCATTTAAAGAAAGCGTAATAGCTCACTGGTCGAGTCGGCCTGCGCGGAAGATGTAACGGGGCTAAACCATGCACCGAAGCTGCGGCAGCGGCGCGTAAGCGTTGTTGGGTAGGGGAGCGTTCTGTAAGCCGTTGAAGGTGTGCTGTGAGGCATGCTGGAGGTATCAGAAGTGCGAATGCTGACATAAGTAACGATAAAGCGGGTGAAAAGCCCGCTCGCCGGAAGACCAAGGGTTCCTGTCCAACGTTAATCGGGGCAGGGTGAGTCGACCCCTAAGGCGAGGCCGAAAGGCGTAGTCGATGGGAAACGGGTTAATATTCCCGTACTCGGTGTTACTGCGAAGGGGGGACGGAGAAGGCTATGTTGGCCGGGCGACGGTTGTCCCGGTTTAAGCGTGTAGGCTTGAGTTCCAGGCAAATCCGGAACTCTTTAAGGCTGAGGCGTGACGACGAGGCACTACGGTGCTGAAGTAACAAATGCCCTGCTTCCAGGAAAAGCCTCTAAGCATCAGGTAACATCGAATCGTACCCCAAACCGACACAGGTGGTCAGGTAGAGAATACCAAGGCGCTTGAGAGAACTCGGGTGAAGGAACTAGGCAAAATGGTGCCGTAACTTCGGGAGAAGGCACGCTGTCGGTAGGTGAACCCCCTCGCGGGTGGAGCCGAAGGCAGTCGAAGATACCAGCTGGCTGCAACTGTTTATTAAAAACACAGCACTGTGCAAACACGAAAGTGGACGTATACGGTGTGACGCCTGCCCGGTGCCGGAAGGTTAATTGATGGGGTTATCCGCAAGGAGAAGCTCTTGATCGAAGCCCCGGTAAACGGCGGCCGTAACTATAACGGTCCTAAGGTAGCGAAATTCCTTGTCGGGTAAGTTCCGACCTGCACGAATGGCGTAATGATGGCCAGGCTGTCTCCACCCGAGACTCAGTGAAATTGAACTCGCTGTGAAGATGCAGTGTACCCGCGGCAAGACGGAAAGACCCCGTGAACCTTTACTACAGCTTGACACTGAACATTGAGCCTTGATGTGTAGGATAGGTGGGAGGCTTTGAAGCGTGGACGCCAGTCTGCGTGGAGCCAACCTTGAAATACCACCCTTTAACGTTTGATGTTCTAACCTGGCGCCGTGATCCGGCGTGGGGACAGTGTCTGGTGGGTAGTTTGACTGGGGCGGTCTCCTCCTAAAGAGTAACGGAGGAGCACGAAGGTTAGCTAATCACGGTCGGACATCGTGAGGTTAGTGCAATGGCATAAGCTAGCTTGACTGCGAGAGTGACGGCTCGAGCAGGTGCGAAAGCAGGTCATAGTGATCCGGTGGTTCTGAATGGAAGGGCCATCGCTCAACGGATAAAAGGTACTCCGGGGATAACAGGCTGATACCGCCCAAGAGTTCATATCGACGGCGGTGTTTGGCACCTCGATGTCGGCTCATCACATCCTGGGGCTGAAGTAGGTCCCAAGGGTACGGCTGTTCGCCGTTTAAAGTGGTACGCGAGCTGGGTTTAGAACGTCGTGAGACAGTTCGGTCCCTATCTGCCGTGGGCGCTGGAGAATTGAGAGGGGTTGCTCCTAGTACGAGAGGACCGGAGTGAACGCACCACTGGTGTTCGGGTTGTCATGCCAATGGCATTGCCCGGTAGCTAAGTGCGGAAAAGATAAGCGCTGAAAGCATCTAAGCGCGAAACTTGCCTCGAGATGAATTCTCCCTGACTCCTTGAGAGTCCTGAAGGGACGTTGAAGACTACGACGTTGATAGGCCGGGTGTGTAAGCGCAGCGATGCGTTGAGCTAACCGGTACTAATGACCCGTGAGGCTTAACCTTACAACGCCAGAAGCGTTCTGGTGTGCGTTATGAGAGACGCAAAAGAGATTTTCAGCCTGTTACCGGAATTAAGTCCGAAGTATTTTGCGCTGAGGCAAGGCGGCAAGCGAAGGAAAGGAGGGAGCATACTGAAGTATGTGACTGACTTTGCGAGCGCGGCCAACGCAGCATCAGCACAAAAGACACAGGACAGAGCACAAAGAATTTGCCTGGCGGCTTTAGCGCGGTGGTCCCACCTGACCCCATGCCGAACTCAGAAGTGAAACGCCGTAGCGCCGATGGTAGTGTGGGGCCTCCCCATGCGAGAGTAGGGAACTGCCAGGCATCAATTTAAGACCCGTTTTCGGGTCGTGACCTTACCCCTGACAAGGTAAGGGCGAAACACCTGAAGTCAGACGCCGTCTGAATTCAGTACAGAATCGGTGGAGCGGTAGTTCAGTTGGTTAGAATACCTGCCTGTCACGCAGGGGGTCGCGGGTTCGAGCCCCGTCCGTTCCGCCACTAAAACATGAAGCCCTGACTCATACGAGTCAGGGCTTTTTTGTATTTGAGTTCTTATTTGCATTTCCTTACGCACAATCCCGTCTGAATTACCCTCCTCCGATTGAAAGTACGCAGTAAAGTCCCTATAACTGATAGATGGTAAGCTCATTCAGCAGTAATAAGTACAGGCGGTAACGTGCGGAAAAAAACATATGCCATGAGATACGTAGCAGGGCAGCCAGCGGAGCAAATATTTCCGCCAGGGGCAATGCTGCATGTCGGCCAGGCATTGCCGCCCGGTGCCCCGCTAACGACCGAATCCACCCTGAAGGTACTGGTGTGGAATATCTTCAAGCAGCAGCGCGCCGAGTGGCTGTCGGTATTACAAAACTTTGGCAAAGATGCGCATCTGGTTCTACTGCAGGAGGCACAAACGACGCCTGAGCTGGTGCGTTTCGCCACCACCAATTACCTGGCGGCCGACCAGGTTCCCGCTTTTGTTCTGCCCCAGCATCCTTCTGGCGTCATGACGCTGGCTTCAGCTCATCCGGTCTATTGCTGCCCGCTGCGCGAGCGTGAACCGCTGCTGCGCCTCTCCAAGTCAGCGCTGGTCACCGCTTACCCCTTGCCGGGTGGGCAAATGCTGATGGTGGTCAATATACACGCGGTGAACTTCAGTCTGGGTATTGATGTTTACAGTAAGCAGCTAGGGCCGATCGGTGAGCAGATCTTTCACCATCAGGGCCCGGTGATCATGGCCGGCGATTTTAACGCCTGGAGTCGTCAACGCATCAATGCCCTGTATCGTTTTTCACGCGAAATGGGGCTGCGTGAGGTACGTTTCACCGACGATCACCGTCGCAAAGCCTTTGGGCGTCCGCTGGATTTCGTTTTTTATCGCGGAATGGGAGTGGCAGAAGCTTCTGTACTGGTCACCCGCGCCTCAGATCACAACCCACTGCTGGTAGAATTTAACGCTCATCCGCCATCGCTGGCATAACAGGGAAGCTTCTCGTAATGGCAACAAAACATCATGACAACGTTGATAAACAGTTCGGCGAGCAGGCTAATGCCTACCTGACCAGCGCGGTACATGCCAGCGGTCGGGATTTAGTGCGGCTGGCAGAGCGGCTGTTTGGTGCCTCAGACGCGAAAGTACTGGATATGGGCTGCGGAGCAGGGCATGCGAGCTTTGTTGCCGCTCAGCATGTCAAAGAGGTCATTGCCTACGATCTATCGGAAAAGATGCTGGCGGTAGTGCGCGAGAGTGCGGATGAGCGCGGGTATCACCACCTCAGCACGCAGCAGGGCTATGCCGAGAGCCTGCCATTTGCCGATGCCGCGTTTGATATTGTCATCAGCCGCTACTCCGCACACCACTGGCATGATGTTGGCAGTGCGCTGCGGGAGGTGTGTCGTGTGCTCAAACCCGGCGGCAGAGTGATTTTTATGGACGTCAGCGCACCGGGCAATCCGGTGCTCGATATCTGGTTACAGACGGTAGAGGCGCTACGTGATACCTCGCACGTGCGCGATTACAGCCCTGGGGAGTGGCTGACGCTAATGACCGAAGCCGGGCTGGCCGTGCAGGCTCTCTCGCAGGATAAGTTGGAGCTGGAGTTTAGCAGTTGGACAGCGCGTATGCGCACCCCTGAAGTAATGGTGCAGGCGATAAGGGCTTATCAGCAGGCAGCACCTGACGACGTCCAGAACTACTACGCTCTCAGGCCGGATGGCAGTTTCAGCACCGATATCATCTTTATCGAGGCCCTGCGGCCATAAAAAAAGCCCGTCTGGAGACGGGCTTTTTATTGGGTCTGGTATCGGACTAACTGTCAGGTGTCGCACTATTATCCACAAACAGCGTCAGCTTATCGCCGGGCTGGATGTTCTTAGCACTGTTACTGGCGACGCTATTCCAGCGCACCACATCTTTGATGTTTACGCCGTGACGTTTTGCGATACTGGCCAGAGAATCACCCTTACGTACCTGATAGGTGATGCTGTCGCCGTTATCTGCCAGTCTGTTACTGCTGCTTACGCTCAGCGTCTGCCCCGGTTTGATGCTGGCACCGCGCAAATTGTTTGCCCGCTGCAGATCTTTTACCGGAACGCCAAGACGCTTGGCAATGCCGGACAGCGTGTCACCGTTGCGCACCTTATAGGAGCCGGATGAAACGCTGTTGTTCGCAAGTGAAGTCGGCTGCACCGCTGCGATATCACCGGTCGCCAGTGAGTTACGAAGCTTAGCCACGTTGGACTTCGGTACCATAATGTAGTGAGGACCATTAGGGGCCGTTTTTCCACGCGTGTAGCCGGAGTTAAACGTCTTCATCTTGCTTAGCGACATGCCAGCCATTTCGGCTGCCTGCGTCAATTCAATCTGCTGACCCACTTCAACGCGTGCCAGAGCACGAGATTCGTTGGGAGCGGGCAGACGTATGCCATATCGCTTACTGTTCTTGAGCAGTTGCCCCAGAGCCAGCATTTTTGGCACATAGACCGTCGTTTCTTTTGGCAGCGCTAAAGACCAGAAATCCGTAGGTCGTCCACGGGCTTTATTGGCTTTCATCGCTTTCAGCACGCGTCCTTCACCGCTGTTGTAGGCCGCAACCGTCAGTAACCAGTCACCGTCAAACATACCGTTAAGGCGCTGCATCATATCCAGGGCAACTTTGGTCGATGCCACAACATCGCGTCGTCCGTCATACCACTGGGTCTGCTTAAGACCATAATTTTTACCCGTCTGCGGCACAATCTGCCAGATGCCAGCGGCATTCGCAGATGATGTTGCATGAGGGTCAAAAGCGCTCTCCACTATGGGTAGTAGTACCAGTTCCATCGGCATTTTGCGTTGCTTAATTTGCTCGACAATCCAGTACATATACGGCTCTGCCCGTAATGTTACATCGTGGAGATAGCTCTTGTTCTTCAGGTATTTCTGTTTTTGTTCGCGTATCCGGTAATTATCCGGAACCTTCATCTTCAGCTCGTCGCTAATGAAATTCCACAGATCTTTGTCCTGCGCAAGCGATGTTCCATCATCCTGCCAGCGCGGCGACAACATACTATCTGAGTACTGTCCATTTTCACCTTGACCTGCCGAAGACAAACTCTGTGCATGCTGTTCAGGGATGTTAGCATCATGCCTTGATGCCTGGCACCCTACCAGCAAGACCGAGGCGAGTAATATCGCTTTAGCCTTCATGTGTGTGTCATTGGTTCCGCTTAAAAGACGAGCAATAATACGTGGTAGGTCCCCTCAGCACAACCTAAATTATCAAAAACGGTCTTTCTTCTCGCGTAGAGCCGCAAATACCTGCCACTCATGTTGCGGAGTTGTTTCTAATCCAATAGTGCGTTGTAATTCAACATGTTGCGTTCTTAAAAAAAGATTAATTTTTCGCTCAAAACCCAGTTTTGTAGGCAAACTTACCCCATTTTTTGCGCGTAACTCCTTAATTTCTCGATAGTAGCGGCTTATCTCCGCATCTTGCGGGAAAATGGCCTGCGCAAAGGTTAAATTCGATAACGTATATTCATGGGCGCAACAAACCAGAGTGTCAGCTGGCAGCTGATTAAGCTTTTGAAATGACTGAAACATCTGTTCAGCAGTGCCTTCAAACAGTCTCCCGCAGCCGGCGGAAAAGAGTGTGTCTCCGCAGAAAAGGTAAGGGAAGCTGAAATATGAGATATGTCCTAAAGTGTGGCCCGGCGTAGCATAAATGGTGAAGTTACAGCCTAAAACATCGACGCTATCACCCTCGTTGACGATCGCATTTGCCCCTTTATCTCGGGTTTCTTCCGGCCCATAAACCGTCAGGTCGGGGTAATGAGCCAGCAGCTCCGGCACACCGCCAACGTGATCGTGATGATGGTGCGTAAGCAATATCGCCACCGGCTGCCAGCGGTTTTTTGCCAGGGCACGCAGCACCGGAGCGGCCTCGCCAGGGTCGACAATCAGACAGCGGCCTGCCGCGTCGTTTAACGTCCAGATGTAGTTATCCTGAAGGGCTGGAATGCTGGTAAGATTCATATGATCGCTCCCGTATGCTCGCAATGGAAAGAAGATGGTAAAGCATGAAGCCCGCTAAAACACGTCATATTCGCCATGTGCCAGAGTCATGGTCGCAAATCCCCTGCGGTGAGTATTATCGCGATGCGCTGTCGCATCAGCTGCGCCCCAGCCTGGCTAAATTATATGGTTTTCATCTGCTGAAGGTAGGCAGTCTGAGCGCGGAAATCGATACTGAAAGCTGTGCGATTTCGCATCAGGTTAACGTTGGGTTGAGCGGGGATAATCTGCAGGTTCACGCCGACCCACTAAGCCTGCCCTTTGAGTCTAAATCGGTTGATGCCTGCCTGCTGGCCCATACGCTGGCATGGAGCAGCGATCCGCACCGCGTGTTGCGTGAGGTGGACAGGGTGTTGATCGACGACGGCTGGATGATCATCAGCGGCTTCAATATTTTCAGCGCCCTGGGAGTCGGCAAGCTCATCCCCGGCCTGCACCGTAAGGTGCCGTGGAATAGCCGGATGTTCACCCAGATGCGCCTGATGGACTGGCTGAGCCTGCTGAACTATGAGGTGATACACCGCTCGCGCTTCCAGGTACTGCCGTGGAACCGCCAGGGGGGGAAAGTAATTAGCACCCACCTGCCCGCGCTCGGCTGTTTAAACCTGATCGTCGCGCGTAAGCGTACCTTCCCACTGACCATGAACCCGGCGAAAAAGAGTGCCAGCAAGCGCCAGCTGCACGCCGTGGGTGCTACCAGCCAGTACCGGGAAGGGCGCAGAGGCTGAATGGCATAACGGGACGCCTTCTATCCCGTTCATTCCTTTTGCGTTACGCGCCGGCCTGATAACCCACATCATCAAATGTCGGATTGCCGGCAGCCGCGCGCGCCAGCTCATCGCAGCGCTCGTTTTCTACGTGGCCGGCATGCCCCTTAACCCACTTCCAGTGGATCTCGTGCGTGCTGAGCGCGCTGTCCAGCCGTTGCCATAAATCGACATTTTTAACCGGCTTCTTATCGGCAGTCTTCCAGCCGCGCTTCTTCCAGTTGTGGATCCAGCTGGTGATCCCCTGGCGCACATACTGGCTGTCGGTACTCAGCGTGACGTTACACGGCTGAGTCAGTGCTTCCAGCGCCACAATCGCCGCCATCATCTCCATGCGATTATTGGTGGTGAGATGGAAACCCGCACTGAATGTTTTTTCATGCGAGCCGTAGCGCATAATCGCGCCATAACCGCCGGGGCCTGGATTACCGAGGCACGAACCATCGGTGAAAATTTCTACCTGCTTAAGCATCTCTGGTAGACTCTCCGTAGAAAAACGCCAAGTCTGACATAAACGGGTCCTATGAGCACAGTAAATACAACGCGTCAGATCGTACTCGATACCGAAACCACCGGTATGAACATGATCGGCGTCCATTATGAAGGGCACCGCATCATTGAGATTGGTGCGGTAGAGGTGATCAACCGCCGCCTGACCGGCAACAACTTCCACGTTTACCTCAAGCCCGACCGCCTGGTGGACCCGGAAGCGTTCGGCGTTCACGGTATCGCCGACGAGTTTCTGCTGGATAAACCCACCTTCGCTGACATTGCCGACGACTTCCTTGCCTATATAAAGGGGGCGGAGTTAGTCATCCATAACGCCTCGTTCGATATCGGCTTTATGGATTACGAATTCTCCAAGCTGCAGCGCGGCATTCCGAAGACCGAAACCTTCTGCCAGATCACCGACAGCCTGGCGATGGCGCGCAAGATGTTCCCCGGCAAGCGTAACAGCCTTGATGCCATCTGCTCACGCTATGAGATAGACAACAGCAAGCGCGTCCTGCACGGCGCACTGCTTGACTCCGAAATTCTTGCAGAAGTCTTCCTGATCATGACCGGCGGGCAAACCTCGCTGGCCTTCTCGATGGAAGGGGATCGTGAAGAGCAGAGCGACGGTGAAACCATCTACCGCATCGAACGCCCCGCCTCCGGGCTGCGGGTAGTGCGCGCCAGTGAAGCCGAAGTGGCGGCACACGAGGCGCGTCTTGACCTGGTGCAGAAAAAGGGTGGCAGCTGCTTATGGCGCCCTCAGGAAGAGGCTGACGAGGTATAACGCTTTAAATTTGCATAATAAAACCGCGTGATGGTGAAAAACGCAGCAGTTGATATTAATCCACAGAAAAAGCGTTGACGAACATCTGACTGCCCCGTAATATCCGCCTCGTTCCCGACGGGGAACATCGGTGGAGCGGTAGTTCAGTTGGTTAGAATACCTGCCTGTCACGCAGGGGGTCGCGGGTTCGAGCCCCGTCCGTTCCGCCAAACATTCAGAGAAAGGCCGACTCATAAGAGTCGGCCTTTTTCGTTTCTACGCTGCACTACTCTTTCTGCATCGCCACTTTGGCGTTATAGCCTTTCGCCACGGTCGCCGCCAGGTCACCGCGTGCAATCCAGCGATAGCTCCCGGCACCCAGCGCCACACCGATAAACCAGCTAAAGTTCGCCACGGCATGCAGCGAAGGGATAAAGCTAATCACCAGCCCAATCGCCACCGACGGCAGCAGAGCAGCAATCGCTTTCGGGTTAAAGCCGCCCTTGTACCAGTAAATCCCCTTCGGCGTATCATCAAACAGGTCATCAACCGAAATCTGGCTGCGCTTAATCAGGTAGAAATCCGCCAGCAGAATCCCGAACAGCGGCCCGATAAACGCGCCCAGCACGTCCAGCGTATAGTGGATCAGCTCCGGTGACTGGAACAGATTCCACGGCGTCAGCAGTACCGATCCGACTGCCGCAATCATCCCGCCGGTGCGGAAGCTGATTTTCTGCGGAGAACAGTTAGAGAAGTCGAACGCCGGGGAAACGAAGTTCGCCACAATATTAATACCGATGGTCGCGATGATCATCGTCAGCAGCCCAATTGCCACGGCCAGATCGTTACCCACCATGCTGACGGTTTCAATCGGGTCAGTAATCATGCGGCCAAACAGCGACTGCGTGCCGGAGACAATCACCACGGTAACGATCGAAAACAGCAGGAAGTTGAACGGCAGGCCCCAGCGGTTGCCACGGCGGATCTCGCTCAGGCTTTTACCGTAGCGCGAGAAGTCACCAAAATTAAGCAGCGGGCCGGAGAAGTAAGAGACCACAAGCGCAGTGGCGGTGATCATCTGCCAGGCTTGCTCCCCGCCGGTCAGCGATTTACTCGCCAGCGTCAGAGAGATACCGCTGAAACCCGTTTTGTATACAATCCATCCCGCCAGCGCCACCATCACCACGTACACCGCCGGACCGGCGATATCGATGAAGCGCTTGATGGCGTTCATTCCATGCCAGAACACCATCGCCTGCAGGAACCACATAATCCCGAAGCAAATCCAGCCCAGCTGCGACAGGCCCAGCCACGAAGATTGTGTCAGGGTGCTCAGCGCCGGCCAGAACTTAAGGGAGACCAGCATCAGCGCATTCGCCGCCAGGTAGGTCTGAATACCGTACCAGGCAAAAGCGATCAGACCGCGGATCACCGCCGGGATATTAGCGCCAAAGACGCCAAACGCCTGGCGGCAGATCACCGCATAAGGCACGCCAGCCATCTGACTCGGTTTCGCCACCAGATTGGCGCACAGCTGCACAATGCAGATACCGGCCAGCAGGCAAAGCAGAACCTGCCAGCTGGCGAGCCCGAGCGTAAAGAAGCTGGCCGCCACCACATAACCGCCCATGCTGTGTACATCGGACATCCAGAAAGAAAAGATGTTGTACCAGCTCCAGTTCTGGTCTCGCGTCGGCGCCAGATCCTCATTGCACAGCCTTGGGCTGTAGTTGGCATTGGCTTCAGCAGCTGCTGCCTGGGAAGACACTTCACTATTTGGCATGAAACCTGCTCCTCTGAATACAGTTATCAATAAACCGGGTTGCAGGAGACATTGCAGGATCCAGGCCAGATTGTAATTTCGTGTATACAAAAGTTGTGATTCCTGTGTACGCTTCTTGACAGAAATGATGTTGACCGGAGTAGGGGATGAAGAGTGAAAGCGGGCTGAAAACGGCCTCCGACCTGGGTGACAGGGACGAACCCATCTATCAGGCGCTGATGACCGCCATCGTTGAACATCAGTTACCACCGGGGAGCAAATTACCTGAAGAGGCGCTCTCCGAAGTCTTTGGCGTTAGCCGGACCGGCATCCGCAAAGTGCTGCAACGCCTCGCCGCAGTGCAAATGATCACGCTAACGCCCAAACGTGGTGCACAGGTTGCCACGCCAACGGTGGAAGAGGCGCAGGATATCTTCCGCACCCGCAGCCTGATTGAGTGCGCCAATCTGCCTGCCGTGCTGGCGCACTGCCAGGCACCGCATCTGGCAGCGCTGGAAAAGCTCAATCGCCAGGAGCAGCAGGCGCATGAGGATCATGACGGTGCCGCCGCCATCCGCCTCTCTGCCGCCTTCCATATTCAGCTTCAGGCTATCTCCGGCAATCAGGTACTGACCGAAATGGTGACGCGCCTGACTCAACGCTCTTCGCTGGTGGTCGCTGCCTGGGGCGCACCGTGGCAACAGGGCTGCCGTTGTGACGATCACGATCGGCTGGTCGAGCTGCTGCGCGAGAAATCCCTTACCCGCCTGACTGACTCACTACGGCAACATTTCGATCATATTGTCGCCAGTCTGCGCTTTGAACGCAGTGGCGAGACACTGCCGGACTTTGCCCGGCTCTTCGCCGCCACAGGAGCACGATCATGAACAAGCAGGTCATCCAGGTCATCAACCCCAACACCAGCCAGGCGATGACGGAAACTATCGGCGCGGCTGCGCGTGCGGTTGCAGGCGCCAATACTGAGATCCTCGCGGTCTGCCCGACGCAGGGCGTGCCCTCTATCGAAGGTCATTTTGATGAGGCCATTGCGGCGATTGGCGTACTGGAGCAGGTGAAAGCCGGGCGTGAGCAGGGCGTTAGCGGCCATGTTATCGCCTGTTTTGGCGATCCGGGGCTGCTGGCCGCGCGCGAGCTGGCGCAGGGGCCGGTGGTGGGCATTGCCGAGGCGGCGATGCATATGGCTACGCTGGTGGCGACGCGCTTTTCGGTTGTCACCACACTGCCGCGCACGCTGGTCATTGCCCGTCATCTGCTGCAGCAGTACGGTTTTGAGCATCACTGCGCGGCGCTGCACGCTATCGATCTGCCGGTGCTGTCGCTGGAAGATGGTAGCGGTATCGCCCAGGAGAAAGTACGCCAGCGCTGTATACAGGCGAAGCGCGAAGATGGCAGCGGGGCGATTGTGCTGGGCTGCGGCGGCATGGCCGATCTGGCGCAGACGCTGACGCGTGAGCTGGGGATCCCGGTGATCGACGGCGTAACAGCCGCG
Source organism: Erwinia aphidicola (assembly GCF_024169515.1). NCBI lineage: Bacteria > Pseudomonadati > Pseudomonadota > Gammaproteobacteria > Enterobacterales > Erwiniaceae > Erwinia > Erwinia aphidicola. Next base: position 2,769,292 of record NZ_JAMKCQ010000001.1, read on the forward strand.
GTCAAAATGGTCGAGTCGCTGCTGGCGCTAGGGTTAAACACCAGCAAACACGGCGATCTTGATTACCCGATACGAAAAAATCTGTCGGGCCAGTTTGAGCGCCTAAACTAAGGCAATACCTTTCCGCGACCAGGGAGTCAAACCATGAGTGATGTACCGGAAAAGAAAGAATACAGCTTTAATAAAAACTATCCGCGTGACCTGCGCGGTTACGCCGGGAATCCTCCCCATGCCGCCTGGCCTGGCAAGGCGAAGATCGCGGTGCAGTTCGTCCTCAATTATGAAGAGGGCGCGGAAAACAACGTTCTGCACGGTGACGCCGGTTCCGAACAGTTCCTGTCCGATATTATTGGCGCAGCCAGCTATCCTGAGCGCCATATGTCGATGGACTCGCTGTATGAGTACGGTTCGCGTGCCGGTTTCTGGCGCATTCATAACGAGTTCCAGAAGCGCGGTCTGCCGCTGACGGTGTTTGGCGTGGCAATGGCGCTGGCGCGCCACCCGGAGATAGTCGCAGCGATTAAAGCCGCCGATTATGACGTGGTCAGCCACGGCTGGCGCTGGATCCACTATCAGAGCATGGATGCTAAAACCGAACGTCAGCATATGCAGCAGGCGCTGGATACCCTGACCGACCTGTTCGGCAAAACGCCGACCGGCTGGTACACCGGGCGCGACAGCCCGAACACGCGGCGTCTGGTGGTTGAGCAGGGCGGGCTGACCTACGACAGTGACTATTACGGTGACGATCTGCCGTTCTGGACCCAGGTCACCTGCCAGGATGGCACCGTGAAGCCGCATCTGGTGATCCCGTACACGCTGGAGACTAACGATATGCGCTTCGCCACGCCGCAGGGCTTTAATACCGCCGAGCAGTTTTATACTTACCTGCGCGACAGCTTTGACGTGCTGTATGAAGAGGGCGACAGCGCGCCGAAGATGTTGTCGATTGGCATGCACTGCCGCCTGCTGGGGCGCCCCGGCCGCTTCCGCGCCCTGCAGCGCTTCCTCGATCATATCCAGCAGCACGACAGAGTGTGGATCTGCACCCGTCAGCAGATTGCCGAGCACTGGGTGGCAAAACACCCGGCACCGGAAATTTAATCGATTGCGGGCGAGGTTCTCCTCGCCCTTTCAGATCGCATAATTTATAGATTGGCTGAATTACTAATTCAAAAAGTGCGGATATTTGCCGTCGGCGCTTAATTATCTAAATATTGAGCATATAGTTACTGCGGGATGCAGTTTTCATTTTTATATAAGGATGGACTATATGAATCAGAAAGAAGTTAATACCAAAATAGATAAAATCATTACTCCGCTCATTCGCTTTTGGGAGGGGAGTAACGAGCCTTGGATGGTCAAAAGTAATGTGTCGCAGTTCGTTTACAGTAATAAACGACTGCAAGGTTTTCTCGGGCTTCCAAAGGGCTTTAACATGGAAGGTCTTTACGATCGTGAGCTACCCTTGGCGATCCATGAATTTGAACCTGAGTTTCAGGCCCACGATCGTAAAGTAGAAAGTGTCAAGGATCGCGTAACATCTGTAGAAGTGCATCATTTTGACCAGCTAGATTATCTACAACCCTGGTACTCTGAAAAATTCCCCATTTTAGATGAGGATGGGACACCATTAGGCGTCATAGTACACTGTCGCCCGGTTGAATCGATATTCATCACTCGTCTGGCGAAAATTAAAATGCCCACCTCGCTGATGTTTACCCCTCCTGACGAACTATTTACCGATAAAGAGTGGGAGGTTATTTTCTACACCTGTCAGTCGTTTACACCAAAAATGATCGAAGCTGCGATTGGTGTTTCTAATCGCACGGTGGAAGATACTCTGTGTCGTATCTATAAAAAATCTGGCGTGGGTAATAAACGAGGCCTGATTGATTACTGCATTGAGCACGGCTTTAATAATTTTATTCCGCAAAGTATTTTCCAAAGCAGCGGTTCAATTATGCCATTTGAATAACCTTTGACCTCCGAACTCTGCATTCCAAAAGAAAGGATAATTGATATGAATATCAAAGAAAAGGATTCAGCAATAGAGCGAGTTATTAAGCCTTTCATCTCTTTTTGGGGCCGTGAGCCTGCTGCAATCAGTCCTCTCTCCTTGCACCCAAAGCCTCAGCGTCGCGATTTGAAAACCCACAGCGAGCACAATGTTAGCAGGGGGATGAGCTAGGCCTGAGGTAAGCCGGACGTCACGCGGCAGGGATGACGCGTGCCGAGGCGCGCAGGGAGTCTCTTTTGCCGTTCCGGCGTGCTCAGACCGGTTTGCGGACGTTTAGCGAGGGAAATAATTCATGGGGGCACTCATGAGTGTCTCCTCGCCCTTTTAGATCGCATTATTTAGAAATTGGCTGAATTACTAATTCAAAAAGTGCGGATATCTGCTGTCGGCTCTTAATTATCGCGATATTGAGCATATAGTTATTGCGGGATGCAGTTTTTCATTTTTATAGAAGGATGAACTATATGAATCAGAAAGAAGTTAATGCCAAAATCGATAAAATTATTGCTCCACTTATTCGCTTTTGGGAGGGAAGTAAAGAGCCTTGGATAGTAAGAAATAATCAGTCCCAATTTGTTTATACAAATATCCGTTTGCGTAAATTTATAGGCGTGCCGGAAAGTTTCGATATGGAGGGCCGTTATGATGGCGAGCTTCCTTTAGCGATGCATGAGTTTGAACCAGAATTTCAGGCACACGATCGCAAAGTTGAATATGAAAAAGACCGTGTTACTTCTATTGAAGTGCATAAGTTCGATGATTTAGATTATCTTCAACCATGGTACTGCGAAAAACTCCCAATTTTGGATGAAGATGGCACACCTTTAGGCGTCATCGCACACTGTCGCCCAGTTGAGTCTGTTTTCATTACGCGCCTGGCGAAAATAAAAATTCCTACTTCGTTGATGTTCACTCCACCCACTGAACTGTTCACCGACAAAGAGTGGGAGATCATTTTCTACACCTGTCAGTCGTTTACACCAAAAATGATCGAAGCTGCGATTGGTGTTTCCAACCGTACGGTGGAAGATACTCTGTGTCGTATCTATAAAAAATCTGGCGTGGGCAATAAACGAGGCCTGATTGATTACTGCATTGAGCACGGCTTTAATAATTTTATTCCGCAAAGTATTTTCCAAAGCAGCGGTTCAATTATGCCGTTTGAATAACGCTAAGCCTCCGATCTCTGCATTCCAAAAAAAGGTAATTGATATGAATATCAAGGAAAAGGATTCGGCAATAGAGCGAATTATTAAGCCTTTCATCTCTTTTTGGGAAGGAAGTAATGAACCCTGGTGGGTGAAGAACAGTAAGTCTCAGTTTGTTTATGCGAATAAGAGGATGCGAGATTTCATCGGTTTACCAGCAGGGTATGATTTACTGGGCCGTTATGATGGTGAATTACCCGTCCCTGTCAGTGAATTTGAAAAACCTTTTCAGGCTCACGATCGCATGGTTGAGAAAGTCAAAGATAGAGTGACTTCTATAGGCATCCAACGTTTTGATGGTCACGATTACCTGCAAGCCTGGTATACGGAGAAAGTTCCATTAATGGATGAGGTTGGCAATGTTCTGGGGGTAATCCCTCACTGTCGTCCAGTTGAAGCCATATTTATTACTCGTCTGGCAAAGATAAAGGTCCCAACCTCCCTGGTTTTCACCCCACCTACAGAACTGTTCACCGATAAGGAGTGGGAGATTATTTTCTACACCTGTCAGTCATTTACACCGAAAATGATCGAAGCCGCTATTGGCGTTCCCAACCGTACGGTGGAGGATATCTTATGTCGTATTTATAAAAAATCTGGTGTTGGTAATAAACGAGGCCTGATTGATTACTGTATTGAGCACGGCTTTAATAATTTTATTCCGCAAAGTATTTTCCAAAGCAGTGATTCAATTATGCCATTTGAACAATAGCCTTCTCAAAAGGGGGAGCAAATCACGCTTCCCCATCATATCTTTTCTGCATTTTCACCTTCGCCTTGCGGCGCATCTCATAACGCGTGGGCCAGATCACTTCAGGCTTGATACCCAGCGTCAGCGCAATAATTTTCTCTCCTTTTGGCCACGGTCGCGTTAGGGCATTCGCCAGCGTGCCGCCCGCCAGACCGTATGCACGGGACAGCGAGGCAATAGAGTAGCCTTTAAGACGTATAGCGCATTTTATCTCTTCGCGATGCCAGTCTTCATTAAGCGGTTTTGCTCTGGCAGCGAGGCTGGGGCGGGTGGTGGTCATGTGTCTCTCCTTTTCACATCGTTGGAAAGGGAGTTTTATCATCAGCAGGGGGACGTTGCCACCGTGTAAAGTACGGATCGTAAGGGGCCGTGAGCGGCCCCTGAAAAACGCAATTTAGCTCATCAGGCTGACCTGGGCTGCAACAATCCGCCAGCCGCAGGGTAACCTGACCCAGGTCTGCTGCTGGCGACCTATTCGTTCGCTGCCTTCACGGGTAAACTCGGTGCTGCAGACCGCAAAGTCCTCGCCGTAGCTGGTTATTACGGTGTTCTGTAGCTGGCGGTCTAAGCCGGCAGACGGGCGTGATGCGCGGAACTCTCTGATGGCATCAATACCGTACAGATTCTCCCCGGCCCCCAGGCGCACCGTACGCTCGTCATGCCAGAACAGTTCATCCAGTACCGCAACATTGTTGCTGATTAACGCCTCTTCATAGCGGTAAAACGCGGCGGTGACCTCGGCAAGAATGCCCGGGCGATCGATATATTCACTTTTCATGTTATGACTCCATGCTGGCAGGCGCGGCCTGCGCAATGCCCATCTGCTCAAGCACGCGTGCAGCTCGCAGGCAGGCTTCCTCTTTAAAGGGGGCTGCGATCAACTGTAATCCGATTGGCAGCCCCGAGGAAGTGCGCAGTGGTACGGTGGTGACGGGCAGGCCCAGGAATGAGATCGGCTGCGTCAGCATCCCCATGCTGGCGCGCACCGGCAGATCGCTGCCGTTAATGCGCATGGTTTCCTGACCAATCAGCGTAGCGCTGGTCGGCGTGGCCGGGGCGATCAGCACATCGACCTCGGCAAAGCGTGCCAGCACCTGCTGCTGGAAATGACGGCGGAAGCGCTGGGCCTGCACATACCATGCGGAGGGGATCATCGCCCCGGCCAGCAGGCGCTCGCGCGACAGCGGCTCGAAGCGCTCTGGCGAATGGCGCAGTGCGGGCAGGTAGTGATTGCCGCCCTCGGACGCCGTAATAATAAAAGCCGCCGCGCGCGCCAGTTCGGCTTCCGGCAGCACTATCTCATCATTGACGTTGAGCGCTTTCGCCGCCTGAGCCACCGCCAGCCGTGCATCGTCGTCACACCACTGCTGGAAATAGCCGCCCAGCACGCCGCAGCGCAAGCCTTCCATCCCGCGCTCCAGCAGCGGGGCGACTGGCTGCATGGCTTTCTCCGCCTGGAAACTGTCCTGCGCATCACGCCCCTGAAGCGCATCGTAGACCTGCGTCAGGTCGCTGACGCGGCGCGCAAAGGGGCCGATATGGTCGAGGCTGGCAACAAAAGGATGGCTGCCGCTGCGCGACAGGCGGCCAAAGGTCGGTTTCAGGCCGAAGATGCCGCACAGCGAAGCGGGCACGCGAATCGACCCATTGGTATCGGTGCCGAGAGAAAAGTGGACCACTCCGGCAGCGACGGCGGCGGCAGAACCGCCGGAAGAGCCTCCGGCAATGCGCGTCAGATCGTGCGGGTTATGGGTTGCCCCGTAGTGGCTGTTTTCGGTGGTAAAACCATAGGCGTAAGCATCCATATTGAGCATACCGGAAAGCAGGCCACCGCTGGCGGCCAGCTTGTGGACCGCCCAGGCATCCTGACGCGCCGCCGTGCGGTTGCTGAACAGGCTGGCTCCCGCCAGGGTGCTGTGACCGGCCACGTCGAACAGATTTTTCACGGCATAGGGTACGGCAGCCAGCGCGGGCAGCGGCTGGCCTTCACGCTTCAGACGATCGAGGCGGTCAGCCTCCTGTAACATGCGCTCCTGAGTGACGTGGGTCCAGGCGTTCAGCGCGGGATTATGGCGCTCAATATTTGCCAGCGTCTGGCTGGCGATATCGCGCGCGCTCAGCTCACCCGCCGCCAGCGCGCGTTTCAGTTCTGCAATCGATAAGGACGCCAGATTCATGCTTTATATACCCCCGCCACTTCAAGGCGATCGTCGAGCGGGAACGCCATCAGCGGCGCCGCCATCGCGGCAATGCGGCTAAACTGAGTCAGCAGTTCGGCGCGGCGAGTCTCGTCCAGCTCCAGCGCCAGCACCTGCTCCATCTGTGCCACGTAGGCTGCCCAGTCGGGTGTGTCTTGTTTCATGATCTCTCCCCTGTCTCTTTAAATTTTCAACTCGGTTAAAACCCGGCCGCGCTGCCGTTGCTGCGTGGGTCGAAGGCGCCTTCCAGCATGCCGTTGATGTGGCGCACAATCGCTCCGGCATGGCCGACGGCCTCGCTGAAATCCGCTAACATCTCCACCTCATGCCCCAGCTCGCGCAGCGTGGCAACGATCTCTGCGCTGAAGCGCCCCTCCAGCTTTAACGAATCCGATGCCTGGCCCCAGGTCCGGCCCAGCAGCCAGCGCGGAGCACCGATAGCCTGTTGCAGCGCCATCCCCTGAATCACATGGCGGGTAAAAATCGCCGCCTGAGTTTGCGGCTGGCCGTCCCCGCCCATCGAGCCATACACCATGGTGCGGCCATCCGTCAGGCGCGCCGCCGCCGGATTCAGGGTATGGAAAGGCTGTTTGCCCGGTACCAGCGCCAGCAGATGCTCAGGATCGAGGCTGAAAGAGGCACCGCGGTTCTGCCAGGTGATGCCGGTACCCGGGATCACCACGCCGCTACCGAATTCATGGTAGATGCTCTGAATAAAGCTCACCGCCAGCCCGCTGCTGTCCATCACCCCCATCCACACCGTGTCGCCCGGGCCTTTGCCGGTGCCCCACGGCGCGGCGCGATCCACATCGACGCATGCAGCCAGCTGCTGCAATCGAGCGCTGTCGAGCAGCGCCTGCATCTCTTCCCGCATATGCAGCGGGTCGGTGATGTGCTGGTCGCGCAGGCCAAAGGCCAGCTTAGTGGCTTCGACAATGCGGTGAATGGTTTGCGCTTCGTCAGCATCTGCCATTGCCAGATGGTCGGTAATGCCGAGGATCGCCAGCGAAACCAGGCCCTGAGTGGGCGGCGGCATATTGAATACGTCGCCGTACTGATGGCGGATGCGCAGCGCCCTGCGGCGTTTTGCCTGCTGGCGGTTGAGATCTTCCAGCGTTACCGGCATGCCAAGGCGTGACATCTCGCTGGCAATCTGGCGCGCCAGCGGACCGCGATAGAAGCTCTCCAGCCCGGCTTCTGCCAGGTGGATTAAGGTCGCCGCCAGTTCAGGCTGGGTGAAGCGGCTACCGGGGCGGGGCACTTCGCCATCGGGCAGAAAGGTCGCGGCAAAGCCGGGCTGATTAGCCAGCTCGGCATGTTTACTGGCGGTGGCCGCCGCCTGGGATTCCGTCACTGGAATTCCGTCAGCAGCATAGCGGATGGCATCGGCCAGCAGGCGCGGCAGCGGGCGCTGCTGGCCGCCCAGCTCTTTGGATACCGCCAGCGCTTCCTGCCAGCCGCTGACAGTTCCCGCTACGGTAAGTGCCGATTCAGGACCGCGATGCGGGATGGTGGCGTGGCCGTGGTAGAAATCGATTGAGGCCAGCGAACCGGCGGCACCGCTGGCGTCAATGGCGATCGGCTCGCCGTTTGGCGGCAGGATCAACCAAAAACCATCACCGCCCAAACCGTTCATATGCGGGTAGACCACGGCGATAGTGGCAGCCGCAGCAACCATCGCTTCAATGGCATTGCCGCCTTCGCGTAATACACCCAGTGCGCTTTCTGATGCCAGGTGGTGAGGGGTGACCGCCATACCCAGCGGCGCGATATTGCTTTGATTCATTCCATTCTCGTCGTCCAGATTACTGATAGCTTAATATAAGCAATAGCCGTTCCAGTTTGCCGGATGATGGACGCAGGGAATTGAAAAACTGTCGGTCAGCACCGGTTTTAACAATAAATGTTTAGTGCGCCGCGCTACAGACGGGCACGTTATTTGTATATCATCCAGACCGTGAAACAAAAGTTACAGGGCAGAAGCCATGAAGCAGCTTGATGAACGCCTGCGCAGCCATTACGCACAGCTGTCGCCGCAGGAACAGCGTATCGCCGATTTTGCCTTTGACCATTTCGACGATCTGATCAGCTATAACAGCGCGGAGCTGGCGCGCCTGAGTGGGGTCTCGAAGGCTACGGTCAGCCGCCTGTTTAAGCGCTTGGGCTATGAAAAATATAAGGATATGCGCGACGAGCTGCGTACCCTGCGCCAGAGTGGGATGCCGCTGACCGACAACCGCGATGCAGTGCAGGGCAACACGCTGCTGGCGCGCCACTACAAGCAGGAGATGGCCAACCTCACCCAGTGGGTTAACGCTATCGATACCGGGCAGTTGGGAGAGGTGGTGCAGGCGTTGTCCAACAGTAAACGCATTTTTATCATTGGCTTACGTAACGCGTATCCGGTGGCGTTGCACCTGCGACAGCAGCTGCTTCAGGCCCGCGCTCAGGTGCACTTACTGCCGCAGCCGGGCCAGACGCTTGCCGAGGAGCTGGTGGATCTCACGCCCGACGATCTGGTGGTGGTGATGGCTTTCCGCCGCCGTCCGCGCATCATCCGCCCGCTGCTGCAGCAGCTGCAGCAGAGCGGCATCCCAACGCTGGCGCTGTGCGAGCCGCAGGCGCAGGGCGTCATTGCTCTGGCGCGCTGGCAGCTCTGCGCCCCGCTCGACAGCGTTTCGGCGTTTGACAGCTACGCCGCGGCCAACAGCCTGATCAACCTGCTGGCGAATGCGGTGCTGCATGAACTGTTAAGCGATGGCCGCCAGCGCATTCATCAGATCGCCGACCTCTACAGCCAGCTGGATGAACTGGAACAGCGCTAATGGGGCACTGTTTTGGTGCTTTGCATGATTTTGGGGCGCGCCATCGCGCCCCATTTTATTCCCCATCTCCTGCCTCTGCCCACCTGTTAATCCGCCGTGTCTTCCGTGTTTTTGTTGGCTAATTGCAGGCGAATAAACGCTTTTCCCTCTCCGCTTATCGCTTAAGACCAAAAATTTATGCAGTGTGCCGCGCGCTGGCACATTAGTTGCAAATAAATTCTTTAAGAATCTTTCGTTTCATGATGTATTAACCGGGGAAGTGAAGATGAAAAAAGGTTTACTCGCATTACTGGCTGGCGCCGTGCTGTTCACTCAGACCACCGTGGCGCATGCCGACCAGCTGCAGGATATTGAAAAGCGCGGCGTTATTCGTATCGCCGTGCCGCAGGACTTCCCACCGTTTGGTTCGGTCGGTACCGATTTACAGCCGCAGGGCTACGACATTGATATGGCGAAGTATCTGGCGAAGCAGATGAAACTTAAGTTGCAGCTGGTGCCGGTCACCAGCGCTAACCGCGTTCCCTATCTGCAAACGAATAAGGTGGATTTGGTCATCTCCAGCCTTGGTAAAAACCCGGAGCGCGAGAAAGTGATCGACTTCAGCCGCGCCTATGCGCCGTTCTTCCTGGGCGTATTTGGCCCGAAAGATGGCACGTTGAAAGATGCCGCCGAGCTGAGCGGCAAATCCATCGGTGTGACGCGTGGCGCGGTGGAAGATATGGTGCTGACCGGTATTGCGCCGAAAGACGCTGAGGTGAAGCGTTATGAAGATAACAACACCACGCTCTCCGCTTATCTGTCAGGGCAGGTGCAGTACGTGGCGACCGGTAACCTGGTGGTGGCCGCGATTTCCCGCCAGAACGCCGACAAAGCGCCGGTGGCAAAATTTATGCTGAAAGACTCACCGTGCTTTATTGGCATGAAGAAAGAAGAACCGGCCCTGAAGGCCAAAGTTGATGCGCTGATCGAGCAGGCGATTCAGGACAAAACTCTGAACGGCCTCTCTGAACAGTGGTTGAAAGCACCGCTGCCGGCTGACCTCGGCGCGTAAGGGCAGACTGATGATGGGGCAACTGAATTTTCCTGCACTGTGGCCCTACTGGCCGGAACTGATTTCCGGCCTGTGGGTGACTATCCAGCTTACGGTAATGGCAACGGTAGGCGGCGTGACGCTGGGGATCTTTGGCGCTGCGCTGCGCAGCGGCAAACCGACGGTGCTCAACCGCATTTGGGGTGTCTACGTTGAGCTGATCCGCAACACGCCGTTTGTGGTGCAGCTATTTTTTATCGTGTTTGGCTTGCCCAATCTCGGCCTGAAACTGACGGCGGGCGAAGCCGCACTGCTGGCGATGCTGATTAACCTTGGCGCTTACAGTACGGAAATTATCCGCGCCGGCATTCAGGTGACGCCGAAAGGCCAGTGGGAAGCGGGGCGCGTGCTTGGCCTGAGCCGCACGCAGACCTTTATCCGCATCGTGCTGCCGCCGTCGTTGAAACGCATTTATCCGGCGCTGGTTAGTCAGTGCATTATCGTGATGCTCGGTTCGTCGGTGGTGTCGCAGGTCTCTTATGAAGAGCTGACCTTCGCCGCCAACCTGATCCAGTCGCGCACCTTTTTGAGTTTTGAAGTCTACCTGGTGACCACGCTGATGTATCTGGCGCTGTCGATTGCCATGCGTCAGCTGCTGCTGGCAGCGGGACGGAAATGGTTTGGGGAGCAGCCATAAATGAACACCTTTACCGACTGGGACATTCTGCGCAACCTGCTGCTGGCGGCGCGCTGGACTATCGCGCTGTCATTAACCGCCTTTTTCGGCGGCACGCTGGTGGCGCTGCCGCTGGTGCTGGTGCGCCTCGGCGGGCGCGTCTGGCCTAACCGTTTCATCCGTGGCTATATTGAGCTGTTCCAGGGCACGCCGCTGCTGATGCAGCTGTTCCTCGCCTTTTTCGGCGTGGCGCTGTTCGGCATCGATGTGTCGCCGTGGACCGCCGCCTCGCTGGCCCTGACCTTTTACACCAGCGCCTTTTTGGTGGATATCTGGCACGGCAGCATCAAAGCGCTGCCAAAGGGGCAGTGGGAAGCCAGCCGCTGCCTGGGGTTAAGCTTCGGTCAGACGCTGCTGCGCGTGGTGCTGCCGCAGGCGCTGCGCATCGGGCTGGCCCCGACCGTGGGCTTTGCCGTGCAGGTGGTGAAAGGCACCGCGCTGGCTTCGATAATCGGCTTTATCGAACTGACCAAGGCGGGCACCATTCTGAATAACGTCACCTATCAACCGTTTAAAGTCTTCGGGCTGGTAGCGCTGGGCTACTTCCTGATGTGTTATCCGCTGTCGCGCTACAGCCAGTATCTGGAGAAGAAATTCAATGCCGCTCATCACCATTAATCAGGTGCAAAAATATTATGGCGACAACCACGTACTGAAAGGCGTGGATCTCGACATCGAAATGGGTGAAGTGATCTCGATTATCGGCCGCAGCGGCTCGGGGAAAAGTACCCTGCTGCGCTGCGTCAACGGTCTGGAAGGCTATCAGGAAGGCAGCATCAAACTCGGCGGCATGACCATCACCGACCGCGATTCCCAGGCGCGTGACATCAGCCGCTCAATCGGCATGGTGTTCCAGAACTTCAATCTGTTCCCGCATATGACCGCGCTGGAAAACGTGATGCTGGCGCCGCGCCGGGTACTGAAAAAAAGCGAAGCCGAGTGCCGCCTGCTGGCTACCCAGATGCTGGAAAAAGTCGGCCTCGCTGACCGTGTCGATTACTACCCGGCCAACCTTTCCGGCGGCCAGCAGCAGCGCGTGGCGATTGCCCGCGCGCTGGCGATGTCGCCGAAAGTGCTGTTATGTGATGAAATCACCTCGGCGCTCGACCCGGAGCTGGTGGGTGAGGTGCTGAAAGTGCTGGAGCAGCTGGCACAAGAGGGCATGACGCTGATTCTGGTGACGCACGAAATGAACTTTGCCCGTGAAGTGGGTGACCGCGTGGTGTTTATGCACCAGGGGCGCGTCTGGGAGCAGGGCGACAGCAAAACGGTGTTCTCCAACCCGCAAACTAATGAACTTAAACAATTTATCTCCTCGGTGCGCGGTCTTTAGGCTACTTTGTTTGCCATTTTGCACCTGGGCAGTGCTCAGAATCCTCACGTACTACGTGTACGCTCCGGTTCTTGCGCGCTGTCCGTGTGCAAACTGCCTGCACCAGTAACGCCCAAAGCGTTATCTACATATAGGAATCGATGATGGATTTATCTAAATTTAGCCAGATCAACCCGCCGCAGCGCCTGCTGATGGGGCCGGGACCGATTAACGCCGACCCGCGCGTGCTGCGCGCCATGTCCAGCCAGCTGCTGGGCCAGTACGATCCGGCGATGACGCAGTATATGAACGAAGTGATGGCGCTGTACCGTGGCGTGTTCCGCAGCGAAAACCGCTGGACGATGCTGATCGACGGTACCTCGCGCGCCGGGATTGAAGCAATCCTGCTGTCGGCGATCCGCCCTGGCGATAAGGTGCTGGTGCCGGTGTTTGGCCGCTTTGGCCACCTGCTGTGTGAGATCGCCCGCCGCTGCCGTGCGGAAGTGCACACCATTGAAGTGCCGTGGGGCGAAGTGTTCACCCCGGACCAGATTGAAGATGCGATCAAAAAAGTGCAGCCGCGCCTGCTGCTGACGGTCCAGGGCGATACCTCCACCACCATGCTGCAGCCGCTGGAAGAGTTGGGCGCCATCTGTAAAAAATATGGCGTGCTGTTCTACACCGATGCCACCGCCTCGCTGGCCGGTAACGCGCTGGAAACCGATGCCTGGGGGCTGGATGCCGTCTCTGCCGGGATGCAGAAATGCCTTTGCGGGCCGTCCGGCACCTCGCCCATTACCCTTAGCCCGGCGATGGAAGAAGCGATCCGCAAGCGCAAATGCGTGGAAGAGGGGATCCGCACCGACGCCCATCAGGACGGCGTTGACGAGATGATCTACTCCAACTATTTCGATCTCGGCATGATCATGGATTACTGGGGGCCGGAGCGCCTGAACCATCACACCGAAGCCACTTCTGCGCTGTTTGGCGCGCGCGAGTGCGCCCGCCTGATCCTCGAAGAGGGGCTGGATAACGGCATCGCCCGCCACAAGCTGCACGGTGACGCGCTGTTAAAAGGTATTCAGGGCATGGGGCTGGAAACCTTCGGCAACCTGCAGCACAAGATGAATAATGTGCTCGGCGTGATGATCCCGCAGGGCGTCAACGGCGACCAGGTGCGCAAGCTGATGCTGGAAGATTTCGGTATTGAGATCGGCACCTCATTTGGCCCGCTGATTGGCAAAGTGTGGCGCATCGGCACCATGGGCTATAACGCCCGTAAAGACTGCGTGATGCAGACCCTGAGCGCGCTGGAATCGGTGCTGACCCACCTTGGTTTCCGTACTCCCCAGGGCGCTGCCATGCAGGCCGCCTGGGATCACTACAGCGGGAGCCGCTAATGAACGCCTGCCTGATGAATGCCCCGGCGGCAGCGATTGCCGCCGAGCGCGTTATGTCCCGCTGCGATGCGCTGGCTGAAATCAGTGAAACCCCGGAATACCTCACCCGCGTCTATCTGTCGCCGGAGCATCTGCGCGCCAACGCGCTGGTCGGCAAGTGGATGAAGGCAGCGGGCATGCAGGTGTGGCAGGACAGCGTCGGCAATATCTGCGGCCGCTATGAAGGGCAGGAGACGGGCGCTAAAGCGCTGCTGCTCGGCTCACACCTGGATACCGTGCGCAATGCCGGGCGCTACGACGGCATGCTCGGCGTGCTGACGGCGATTGAGACCGTGCAGTATCTGCACGATCGCGGTGAGCGCCTGCCGTTAGCCATTGAGATTATCGGCTTCGCCGACGAAGAGGGCACGCGCTTCGGCATCACCCTGCTCGGCAGCCGTGGCCTGACCGGGACCTGGCCGGAAAGCTGGGTTACGCATCCGGACGGTAACAGCATTACCGTCGGCCAGGCGATGCGCGATATCGGCCTCAATCCCGATCGCATCTGGCAGGCCGCGCGCGACGCGGAAGATTTCGTCGCCTATCTCGAACTGCATATCGAGCAGGGGCCATGTCTTGAGCAAGAGCAGCTGGCGCTGGGGGTGGTGACGGCGATTAACGGCGCACGCCGCCTTAACTGCCGCTTTACCGGCGAAGCCGGGCACGCCGGGACGGTGCCGATGAGCCATCGCAAAGATGCGCTGGCCGCTGCAGCCGAATGGATGGTGTTTATCGAACAGTGCCCGCCGCAGCACAACCCGCAGCTGGTGGCGACGGTCGGCACACTGCAGTGCCATCCGGGGGCGGTGAACGTCATTCCCGGTGAGGTGGCGCTGACGCTTGATGTGCGCGGCCCGGAAGACCAGGCGCTGAGTGAGCTGCTCTCCGAGCTGCTTACCCAGGGTGAAGCCATTGCCCTGCGCCGTGGCCTGAGCTTCAGTGCCGAAGAGTATTACCAGATCCCGGCAACGCGCTGTGATGATGCTTTGCAGGCCGCGTTAACCCAGGCGGTCAACAGCGTGCAGGGGCGCAGCCTGTCACTGCCGAGCGGTGCAGGTCACGATGCCATCGCCATCGCCGAGCGCTGGCCGGTGGGCATGCTCTTTGTGCGCTGCGACCGTGGCATCAGTCATCATCCGGCAGAGTCGGTGACCACGCAAGATGTGGCGCAGGCGGTGCAGGCCTATGTACAGGCGGTGAATGCGCTGGCCTGTAGCCAGTCAGCGTAGGGTCGAGGCGTGCCGCGACCGCCATAACGGAGGCGAATGATGAAGTTAACAGAGTTCAACCAGGCCAGCGCCGCCGCTGCCCGGCACAGTATTGCACACTGCGTGGCGCTGCCAGACTGGTCCGCCGCGCTGGTGAATGGGCGGCCGTACTCGTCGCTTGATGAGCTGCTGGCCGGGGGCGAGCTGCTGGCGCAGGAGTGGGATGGCGCCGCACTCAATCAGGCGCTCTCAGCGCACCCGCGCATCGGCGAGCGTGCGGCAGGCGGCGGGAAAGAAGCCGCGATGTCCGGCAGCGAGCAGAGCCAGGTCAACAGCGCGGATGCCCGGCTGGCAGAGGCATTACGCGCGGGGAATGCGGCCTATGAACAGCGCTTTGGCCGGGTGTTCCTGATCCGTGCCAAAGGGCGCAGCGGTGAGCAGATCCTCGCCGAGCTGCAGCGCCGCCTGAACAACAATGCAGAGCAGGAGGAGCGCGAAGCCCTTGCCCAGCTGAGTGAAATTACCCTTTTACGACTGCAGGAGGCGTTTCAGTGAGCACCATTACCACACATATCCTGGATACCGCGCTGGGCAAACCGGCGGCAGGGGTGACCATCGCCCTTGAACAGCAGGGCAGCGAAGGCTGGCAGCCGCTGGCCAGTGGCGTCACCAATGGTGATGGCCGCCTCAGCGACCTGACTCCGCAGCCGCTGGCGCCGGGCCACTACCGCCTGACGGCAGAGATTGGTGACTATTTTGCCGCCGGCGGGCGTGAAACCCTGTACGTCAATGCGCAGATCAATTTCGTGATTGCCGCCACCGGCAGCCATTACCACTTACCCTTTGTGATCACCCCGTGGTCGTGGTCCACCTACCGCGGTAGTTAAATCCCGGGCGAGGCAAGCCATCGCCCCTACAACGTCTGTCAGGACGTGTTTTTCGTAGGGGGCAGGCATGCCTGACCCGTCTTACAGCAAATACAAAAGGCACTATTATGAGCGTCAGGCCAGAAGATACGCGTTATCCGGCAGGCAAGGCTTTTGCCTGGGGTTTACAACATGTTCTCACCATGTACGGCGGCATTATTGCGCCGCCGCTGATTATCGGCGCCGCTGCCGGGCTGAACGCCGCACAGCTGGGCGTGCTGGTGACGGCTGCACTGTTCGTCAGCGGCTGCGCCACGCTGCTGCAGGCGCTGGGCGTGCCGGGCTTCGGTTCGCGCCTGCCGCTGGTACAGGGGGTCTCCTTTGCCGGTGTGGCGACGATGGTGACGCTGGTGACCGGTGGCGGTGGGCTGCCGGTGGTGTTTGGCGCGGTGATCGCCTCCTCGCTGATCGGCCTGCTCATCGCCCCGCTGTTTGCTCACATCATCCGCTTCTTCCCCCCGGTGGTGACCGGGACCGTCATTACGGCGATCGGCCTGTCGCTGATGCCGGTGGCGGCCCGCTGGGCGATGGGCGGAAATCCGCAGAGCGCAGGCTGGGGTTCGACCAACAATATCGGGCTGGCGGCGGTGACGCTGGTCATGGTGCTGCTGCTTAACCGCGTCGGCAATGCGGCGGTTAAACGGCTGGCGGTGCTGCTGGCCATGGCGGCAGGCACCGGCATTGCGCTGTTTACCGGCCAGGCCGATTTCAGTCGGGTGGCGCAGGGCGACTGGCTGGCGCTGCCGGGAATACTCAGCTTCGGCATGCCGGTGTTTGACCTGGCGGCGATAGTGTCGATGACGCTGATTGTGCTGGTGCTGCTAACGGAAACCACGGCGGGGCTGATCGCCATTGGCGAGATTGTCGGCACGGATGTGGACGGCAAGCGCATCGCTCGCGGCCTGCGTGCCGATATGCTGACCAGCGCGCTGGCACCGCTGTTCAACTCCTTCCCGCAGAGTGCCTTTGCGCAAAATATCGGGCTGGTGGCAATGACCGGGGTGAAAAGTCGCTTTGTCGTTGCGGCGGGCGGGGTGATCCTGGTGCTGCTCGGCTTCTTTCCGCTGCTGGGTAGGGTGGTGGCGGCGATACCGCTGCCGGTGCTGGGTGGGGCAGGCGTGGTGCTGTTTGGTACCGTGGCGGCCAGCGGGATTCGTACGCTGGCGAAGGTGGACTACAAGGACAATATGAACCTGGTGATTGTTGCCACCTCGATTGCCTTTGGCATGATCCCGATTGTGATGCCGTCGTTCTACGACCAGTTCCCCGGCTGGGTACGTACCCTTTTCCATTCAGGCATCAGCGCCGCATGCCTGGTATCGGTCACATTGAACCTGCTGTTTAACCGGGTGGTACTGGAACGACCGGAAAAAACGGTCGTCCCCTATAAAACCTGAACTAGAAACTAAAGCTGTCCGCATCGCGCCATGCCGGGAACGTCTCACGGTATTCGCGCACCTTCTCCAGCGACAGATCGGCATCGAGCCGCGCTGGCTGATGCGGTTCACCGGCAGCGAGTATCTCACCCAGCGGGCTGATAATCCGGCTGTCCCCGCTGTACTGATGACCGTTGCCGTCCGTGCCGACGCGGTTACAGCCGGCAACATACGCCTGATTCTCAATCGCCCGCGCCTGCAACAGCGCCTGCCAGTGCAGCGCGCGCGGTGCCGGCCAGTTAGCGACGTAGAGCGCCAGGTCATAATCGTTCTGATTACGCGAGAAGACCGGGAAGCGCAGGTCGTAACACACCTGTGGCAGAATGCGCCAGCCGCGCCACTCGATAACTTCACGCCGCTCGCCCGCCAGGTAGTGCTGGTGCTCGCCCGCCATGCGGAACAGATGACGCTTGTCGTAGTGATGCACCGTACCGTTTGGCTCGACCAGTAAAAAGCGGTTAACCGCGCCTTTTTCCGTCTGCAGTGCGGCGCTGCCCGCCACCATCGCGTGGGCCGCTTTGGCTTTGGCCTGCAGCCAGCTCACCACCTGCGCTTCCGGCAGCGAGCTTTTCGCCGCCTCCATCGCAAAACCGGTGGTAAACATCTCCGGCAGGATAATCAGGTCACGGCCGTCGATTCCGGCCAGCAGTTCGTCGAAAAAGCGCAGGTTGGCTGCGCCGTCCATCCACTCCAGCGGTTGCTGAAGTACGGTAATTTTCAAAGTTGACACAGGCGCTCCGCAGCAGCATCCAGCGTGGCTTCCTGTTTAGCGAAGCACAGGCGGATCAGTTTATGGGGGAAGGCGTCGGCGCAGAATACCGACAGGGGAATTGCCGCGACGCCCACTTCTTTTGTCAGCCACTGGCAGAATGCCACATCGTCGAGATCGGAGATAGCGCTGTAGTCTGCCAGCAGGAAGTAGGTGCCCTCGCACGGCAGGATCTCAAAGCGGCTGGTCGCCAGCGCCTGCACGAAGCGATCGCGACGCGCGCGGTAGAATGCCGACAGCTCGCGGTAGTGCTGCGGCTCCTGCTCCAGCATATCGGCAATCGCCAGCTGTGCCGGGGTGTTCACCGAAAAGGTCAGATACTGATGCACCTTGCGCACTTCCGCACTTAACGCCGCCGGAGCCACGCAGTAGCCGACTTTCCAGCCGGTCATATGGAAGGTTTTGCCAAATGAGGAGACCGCAATCGCCCGCGCGCGCAGCTGCGGATGCGCCAGCACGCTGGCATGGCCGTGCTGATCAAAACAGATATGCTCGTACACTTCATCGCTCAGCACGTAGATTTCCCGCTGCGCAATAGCCTGCCACAGCGCGGCAAAATCCGCTCGCTGCCAGACGGTGGCCGACGGGTTGTGCGGCGTGTTGAGGATCACCAGCCGGGTTTTATCCGACAGCAGGGCCGTGAACTGCGCCCAGTCAACGCGAAAGCCCGGCGGCTGCAGCGCAATGCGCTTCATTACGCCGCCTGCCAGCGTCACTGCCGGGGCATAACTGTCGTAGCTAGGGTCAAAACAGATCACTTCATCGCCCGGGCGCACCAGCGCGGTGATGGCAGCAAACAGAGCTTCGGTCGCGCCGGAGGTGACGGTAATTTCGCTATTGGCGTCCGGCTGGTAGCCGTACAGCTCGGCGGTTTTTTTCGCAATCGCCTCGCGCAGCGGGGCAACGCCAGTCATTGGCGCATACTGGTTCGCCCCCTGGCTGACGTGGTGGGCCAGGCGCTGCTGCAGATATTGCGGGCCGTCAAAATCGGGGAATCCCTGCGACAGATTAATGGCGTTGTGCTGCTGCGCCAGCGCGCTCATCTGCGTGAATATAGTGGTGCCCAGCGCGGGCAGCTTGCTCTCTGGGGTGAACGACGTCTGGCTCATGGATCTCAACCCTTACAGTGCGGTTTTATGATGTTGGACTCCGAATATAACACGGTGATAGTATTTGGCAATCAAGACGCTTAGACGTCTATAACCATCCTTATCATCTTTCACACTAAGGAAAGAGATGACGCAAAGCTCTCAGTTAGATCAATTAGTTGCTGCCTGTCACTGGATTGGCGCGCGCGGCTGGGCGCCCGCCACCGGGGGCAATATGTCTGTGCGCCAGGATGCGCAGCACTGCCTGCTGAGTGAGTCGGGCAAAGACAAAGGCAGCCTGACGCGTGACGACTTTATCCAGGTAGAGATCGCCACTAATCACGTACCGTCCGGGCGCAAACCCTCGGCGGAAACCGGGCTGCATACCTTAATCTATCGCCTGTTCCCGCAGGCAGGCGCGGTGCTGCATACGCATACGGTGAACTCCACCGTGCTGTCGCGCGTGGAGAAAGGCGCGGCGCTGGCGCTGCAGGGCTACGAGATGCAGAAAACCCTCGCCGGGCAGAGTTCGCACCTCGACTGCGTGCCGATTGCCCTGTTCGACAACGATCAGGATATCGACGGGCTGGCGCAGCGCATTGAGCAGTTCGCCGCCACCACGCCGCTGCGCTACGGCTTCCTGCTGCGCGGCCACGGGCTGACCTGCTGGGGCAAAGACGTGAATGAAGCGCGTCGACATCTTGAAGGGCTGGAGTTTTTGTTCCAGTGTGAATTACAACGCCGCGTACTGGAGAGAACATGATCCGCGCCATCATCACCGATATTGAAGGCACCACCAGCGATATTCGCTTTGTGCACAACGTGTTATTCCCCTTCGCGCGTGAAAACCTGCCCGGCTTTATCGCCGCCAACCAGCATCAGCCAGCCGTGGCGCAGGCGCTTGACGATCTGCGAGCCGAAGTGGATCGGCCGCAGGCCAGCAGCGAAGAGCTGGTGGAGGTGCTGTTCGGTTTTATGGATCAGGATCGTAAATCCACCGCGCTGAAAGCATTGCAGGGCATGATCTGGCGTGCCGGCTATGAGAACGGCAGCTTTACCGGCCATCTGTATGACGATGTATTGCCCGCCTTAAAACGCTGGCAGCAGCAGGGTATCGCGCTGTATGTTTATTCATCCGGATCCGTAGCAGCGCAGAAATTGTTATTTGGCTACAGCGACGCGGGTGATATCACTGGACTGTTCAGCGGCTATTTTGATACCCACGTCGGCGCCAAGCGCGAGGTGCAGTCGTACCGCAATATCGCCAGCCAGATCGGGCTGCCGCCGCAGGAATTGCTGTTTTTATCCGATATTCATCAGGAGCTGGATGCCGCACAGGAAGCGGGCTGGAATACCGTGCAGTTAATACGCGGCGCACATGACAGCGAGAGCCGTCATCGTCAGGTCGCCGGTTTTGATCAGATTAACCAGGAACTGTAAAACTCATGAGCGCACTGACTATTTTTACCGAAACCGAAGCCACCACCCCGGTCTGGCACAGCACCGAGGCGGCAGAGATTGCGCAAAAGCTCAATGCCAAAGAAGTACGCTTTGAGCGCTGGGAAGCCGACCGCGATCTGGGTGAAAACCCGGATGCCGATACGGTGATCGAGGCGTATCAGCACGCGATCGATCGGCTGGTGGCAGAGAAGGGCTATCAGAGCTGGGATGTGATCAGCATGCGCGCGGATAATCCGCAGAAAGAGGTGCTGCGCAGCAAGTTTCTCTCTGAGCACACTCACGGTGAAGATGAAGTGCGTTTTTTTGTCGAGGGCGCGGGGCTGTTCTGCCTGCATCTCGACGGGCATATCTACCAGATCCTGTGCGAGAAGAACGATCTGATCTCGGTTCCCGCAGGCACGCCGCACTGGTTTGATATGGGATCGTCGCCGAACTTTACCGCGATCCGAATTTTTGATAATCAGGAAGGTTGGATCGCGAAGTTCACCGGTGACAATATTGCAGATGCCTATCCGCGCTTACCTTAATACGGGTGGTTGATGCGGGCTGCCCCGTAACTGCTGCGGGCGGACCGAAAAAGAGGGTCCGCCCCTACAAAACCGTAGGGGTCGACCTTTTTTCCGGTCGACCCGAGTTGATGATTTGCAGTATTGCAATGGAGACCTTTTTTCCGGTCGACCCATGCCGTCATTCAACCGCGTGGCTGAAACACGCCCGCTTTCACATCTTCTGGTGTTACCACCCCGGTATCCAGCACCCAACCGCTGATCAATGACGCTGGCGTCACATCAAACGCCGGGTTATACACCTGCGCATTTTCCGGCGCCCACTGCACCTCGCCAAAACTGCCCGCCACGCCGGTCACTTCACTGGCGGCGCGCTGCTCAATAGGAATGGCAGAGCCGTCCGGGCATTCGCGATCCAGCGTGGTGTGCGGTGCGGCGACGTAAAACGGCACGTTGTGATAGTGGGCCAGCACGGCGAGGCTGTAGGTGCCAATCTTGTTCGCTACGTCCCCATTGGCGGCAATGCGGTCCGCGCCAACCCAGATGGCATCAACTCTGTTCTGCGCCATCAGGCTGGCCGCCATGGAATCGCAGATCAGATGATAGGGCACGCCCAGCTCGCCCAGTTCCCACGCCGTCAGGCGGCCACCCTGCAGCAGTGGGCGGGTTTCATCCACCCAGACGCTGCTCACCAGCCCCTGCTGCCAGCCGCGGGCAATCACGCCCAGCGCGGTGCCAACGCCTGCTGTCGCCAGGCCGCCGGTGTTGCAGTGGGTCAGCAGGCGGCTGCCGGGAGTAATCAGCGCACTACCCGCGAGGGCAATGCTGTCACACAGCGCTTTATCCTCTTCCACCAGGCGAAGCGCCTCCGCACTCAGCGCGCTGACAAAATCAGGCTGTGCCAGCGCCAGCTTCATGCGGTCGAGATTGTTCATCAGGTTAACCGCCGTCGGGCGCGCAGCCCGCAGGACCTCCAGTGAGGTTGCCAGCTCGGCCTGCGCCATGCCGTTTTCCGCCAGCAGCGCCAGCAGCAGGCTGGCCGACAGGCCAATCAGCGGCGCACCGCGCACGCGCAGCGCTTTGATATGGCCAACCAGCGTGGCAACGTCCGGCGTTGGGCACCAGATCTTTTGCTGCGGCAGAGCCTGCTGGTCAAGGATCCAGAGCTGATTATCACGAACCTGTAAGCTGGTGGTGCTGAGTGTCTGCATGGTTAAATCCTGGTTGCTTTAATGCGTCATATTGTGCCAACATGCATAACGGATGTATAGACGTCTGAACGGCTTATTACAACGAAACGTGTCTTATTTTGAGGGTCAGGTCAATGTCGCAATATCGTACGTTCACCGCAGCGGATGCCGTGGAATATGCTCGCCAGTTCGGCGGCGTGGATAATCCCAACAGTCTGGTTGATTCGCTGGAAGTGGGCGATGGAAATCTTAATCTGGTATTTAAGATTTTCGATACGAATGGCATCAGCCGCGTCATCGTCAAGCAGGCGCTGCCTTACGTGCGCTGCGTCGGCGAGTCCTGGCCTTTAACCCTTGACCGCGCGCGGCTGGAAGCGGAAGTGCTGATCGAACACGGCAAATTCTGCCCGCTGCACACGGTGAATATTCTGCATTACGATGCCGAGCTGGCGGTGATGGTGATGGAAGATCTCTCCGATCATGCCATCTGGCGCGGCGAGCTGGTCAAAGGCGTGGAGTATCCGCAGGCGGCAGGGCAGCTGGGCGAATACCTCGCGCAGACGCTGTTCCACACTTCCGATTTCTTCCAGCATCCTTACCAGAAAAAAGCTGACGTGGTGCGCTTCACTAACCCGGAGCTGTGCGACATCACAGAAGAGCTGTTCTTCAACGAACCGTATGAAGTGCACGAGCGCAACGCCTATCCGCGCACGCTGGAGCCGCTGGCACAGGCGCTGCGTGATGATGCCGAGCTGCGCGTGGCGGTGGGTGGGCTGAAGCACCGCTTCTACTGCCATGCCGAAGCGCTGCTGCACGGGGATGTGCACAGTGGTTCGATCTTCGTGGCAGAAGGGCGCCTCAAGGTGATTGATGCCGAGTTCGGCTTCTACGGCCCGATGGGCTTTGATATCGGCAGCGCGCTGGGCAATCTGCTTATCAGCTACTGCGCGGCCCCTGGCCTGCTGGCCCCGCGTGAAGCGGCCGCTGCGCGTGAAAATCGGCTGAAAGACGTGCGTGAAGTGTGGCTGAGCTTTGCCGGGCGCTTCCTGGCGCTGGCGGCGGAGAAGAGCCGTGACCGCGCGCTGGCCGTCCCGGGGTATGCGCAGGCGTTCCTCGATAAAGTGTGGCGTGACACCATTGGCTACTGTGGCACCGAAGTGATCCGCCGTACCGTCGGCATGTCGCAGGTGGCGGATATTAAGCAGATTAGCGATGAAGGGATGCGCGTCGAGTGCGTGCGTCAGGCGATCACGCTGGGCCGTAGCCTGATCCTGCTGGCTGACCACGTGGCGGATATTGATGCGCTGATTGCGCGCATTCGCCAGAACGGGTAATGCAAATAGACGGGGCGACCAGATGGTCGCCCCGTTTAATTACGCCGCTTCAATCTTTCGCTGCGGCTGCTCCTCTTTCACCGGCTGGGTTGCCAGCGCATCGGCAGCAAACTCATCGACGTTAATCGAACGCAGGCGGCTGGCTTCGGCGCGGATCAGCACGTCGGCCTCCTCCTGAGTCACCCATCCTTTCTCTAATCCTTCGGCCGCCAGTGCATCAAGGCGGGTAAAGGAGAGGTGTTTTTTCTGCTGTTTACACAGGCGGTCATGGATAACTTCCGCCGCCATCACATGCTGCAGCGCCTCTTCCAGCTGGCCTGCCGGATTATGCTCGCTCGGCGTCAGATACTGACCGCGACCGAGGCGGCTACGGGTGGCGGAAGGAATTTGCAGAATGCGTGCCAGCTGGTGATCGAGACGGTCCGACGGCGCCCGGCAGTGGCGCCCGGTCGGGAACACCACCACGCGCATCAGTCCGGCCACCAGGCGGTTAGGGAAGTTACGCAGCAGGTCGTCAATCGCCCCTTCTGCCTGATTCAGCGCATCCTGCACGCCCCAGTGCAGCAGCGGCAGATCGGCTTCGTTACGGCCCTCATCCTCATAGCGTTTCAGCGCGGCAGAGGCCAGATAAAGCTGGCTCAGCACATCGCCCAGGCGCGCCGAGATCCGTTCGCGGCGTTTCAGGCTACCGCCCAGCACCGACATCGACACATCCGACAGCAGGGCGAGGTTGGCGCTGATGCGGTTAAGATGCTGATAGTAGCGGCGCGTAGCGTCACGGGTTGGCGTGGCGCTGGTCAGGCCGCCGGTCAGGCCCAGCCAGAAGCTGCGCATTTTGTTGCTGCCGACGTGGCCGATATGGCTGAACAGCGCCTTATCAAAGGCCACCACGTTGTTGCTCTGCGCCGCAGCCATCTCGTCCAGCACGTAAGGATGGCAGCGAATCGCCCCCTGGCCGAAGATAATCATGCTGCGGGTCAGAATGTTGGCGCCTTCCACGGTAATGGCAATCGGTGCGCCCTGATAAGCGCGGGCGAGGAAGTTGCTGTTACCGAGCATAATGCCTTTACCGCCAGCAATATCCATCGCATCGACGATTGCCCGCTGGCCGCGGTGGGTACAGTGATATTTCACGATGGCCGACAGCACCGCCGGTTTTTCGCCGAGCATAATCCCACTGGTGATCAATGAGGCAGCAGCATCCATCACGTAAGCATTACCGGCAATGCGCGCCAGCGGCTCTTCAATCCCTTCCATCTTGCCAATCGGCAGGCGGAACTGACGGCGAATATGGGAGTAAGCCCCAATCGCCATCGCAATGCTTTTCAGGCTGCCGGTGGAGTTCGACGGCAGGGTGATACCGCGCCCGACGGACAGGCACTCAACCAGCATGCGCCAGCCCTGACCCGCCATTGACGGCCCGCCGATAATAAAATCGATGGGGACAAAGATATCCTGACCGCGCGTCGGGCCGTTCTGGAACGGCACGTTAAGCGGGAAGTGGCGCTGGCCAATTTCGACGCCTGGCGTCTGGGTTGGGATCAGCGCACAGGTGATACCCAGTTCAACCGTATCCCCCAGCAGGCGCTCCGGATCCGAGAGTTTAAACGCCAGGCCGAGCACGGTGGCGATAGGCGCGAGGGTGATATAGCGTTTATTCCAGGTCAGGCGCATACCCAGCACCTGTTGACCCTGCCAGTCACCCATGCACACTACGCCAACGTCCGGGATAGCACCGGCATCAGAACCCGCTTCCGGGCTGGTCAGGGCAAAGCAGGGGATCTCCTGACCGCGTGCCAGGCGTGGCAGATAGTGATCTTTCTGCTGTTCGGTGCCGTAGTGCTGCAGCAGCTCGCCTGGGCCAAGGGAGTTTGGCACGCCGACGGTAATCGCCAGGATACCGGAAACCCCGGCCAGCTTTTGCAGCACCCGCGCCTGAGCGTAAGCCGAGAACTCCAGCCCGCCGTACTCTTTCTTGATGATCATCGCGAAGAAGCGGTGCTGCTTCAGGTAAGCCCACAGCTCCGGCGGCAGGTCGGCCATTTCGTGAGTGATCTGGAAATCATTCGCCATGCGGCAGGCTTCTTCCACCGGGCCATCGATAAATGCCTGCTCTTCCGCCGTCAGCTTAGGTTGCGGATAGTTATGCAGTTTTTTCCAGTCCGGCGCGCCGCGGAACAGATCGCCTTCCCACCAGGTGGTCCCGGCGTCGATGGCTTCTTTCTCCGTGCGTGACATTGGCGGCATCACTTTCTGGAAGGTTTTTAGCGTCGGTTTGCTAAACAGCGCACGGCGCATCGGCAGGAGATTGAACGGCAGCAGGATAAGCGCCAGTGGCAGCAGCAGCCACAGGCTCCACAGCCCGGAAAAACCGAGAGCTGCGGTCCATATCAGCAGGATAGCGCTACCTGCCAGCAGGTTGACGCGGTGATAAAATAGCGCGCCGATCAGTACGATCGTCGCCACAATGCTGAGAACCATCATAACGTGTGCTCCGTAAGTAGTAAGAGGTCCGACCTGTTGGTTATATGTTTAGATTATCATCACTGCGGCCGCAATCTGTTTACATAATAATTACAACCTGGCTCACAAAGCGGCGGCACAAAGCGTTAATCCCCCAGGCTGTCGGGGAGATCGCTTCCCGCTTAACGGGCAACTTGATAAACTCCGGCGGTAACTCTTTCCTAAAAAGGACATCCCCTATGTACCAGGACCTCATTCGCGCCGAGCTGAACGAAGCGGCAGACACGCTGAATAAATTTCTAAGCGAAGATGCAAATATCGAGTCGATTCAGCGTGCGGCGGTTTTACTGGCTGACTCATTCAAAGCGGGCGGGAAAGTGCTCTCCTGCGGTAACGGCGGTTCCCACTGTGACGCGATGCACTTCGCCGAAGAGCTGACCGGCCGCTACCGCGAAAACCGTCCGGGCTACCCGGCGATCGCCATTTCAGATGTCAGCCACCTCTCCTGCGTCAGCAACGATTTTGGCTACGATTTTGTCTTCTCGCGCTATGTTGAAGCGGTAGGGCGCGCGGGGGATGTACTGCTGGGGATCTCCACTTCCGGCAACTCGGCCAACATCATCAAAGCGGTTGAAGCGGCGCGTGCGCAGGGGATGAAAGTGATCACCCTGACCGGTAAAGATGGCGGTAAAATGGACGGCGTGGCCGACGTAGAAATCCGCGTACCGCACTTTGGCTATGCCGACCGCATTCAGGAGATCCACATTAAGGTGATTCATATCCTGATGCTGTTGATCGAAAAAGAGATGGTCAAATAATCCTCGTTATCTTTCACGCCGCCAGTGCGTGGGCTGCTCTCGCGAACCCCGGTTACTTACTGATGTAAGCTTCCGGGGATTCACTTGCTTGCCGCCTGCCTGCAGCGCGAAATAGTGAGGGGATTGGGTCTGCTTCTAATTTTCACTGAGGTAATTCTATGTGCGAACTGCTCGGGATGAGCGCCAATGTCCCGACGGACATCTGTTTTAGCTTTACCGGGCTGGTGCAGCGCGGGGGGGGAACGGGTCCGCATAAAGATGGCTGGGGCATTACCTTTTATGAAGGAAAGGGCTGCCGCACATTTAAAGATCCACAGCCCAGCTTCCAGTCGCCGATTGCGCGCCTGGTGCAGGAGTACCCGATAAAATCCTGTTCGGTCGTGGCGCATATTCGCCAGGCCAACCGCGGGGAAGTGTCGCTGGAAAACACCCATCCGTTTACCCGTGAGCTGTGGGGCCGCAACTGGACCTATGCCCACAACGGGCAGCTGAAGGGGTATAAAAACCTCGATACCGGCCCCCATCGTCCGATTGGTGAAACCGACAGTGAACTGGCATTCTGCTGGCTACTGCACAAGCTGACCACGCGCTATCCGCGCACGCCAGGCAACTGGCCGGCGGTATTCCGCTATATCGCCGAACTGGCGGGTGAACTGCGTGGGAAGGGGGTATTTAATATGCTGCTGTCGGACGGGCGCTATCTGATGGCGTTCTGCTCGACCAATCTGTTCTGGATCACCCGGCGCGCGCCGTTTGGCAAAGCCAAGCTGCTGGATCAGGATGTGGAGATTGATTTTCAGAAGCAGACCACACCGAACGATGTGGTCACCGTGGTCGCCACCCAGCCGCTAACGGCGAATGAAACCTGGCACAAGATTGCGCCAGGCGAGTGGGCGTTATTTTGCCTGGGTGAGCGCGAGCGCTGAGTCAGGTGCCGTTGTGCCGTTCGACATTGGGCGGCTCAACACATATTTGCCATCGCTGACGCTGACAAACGGCGGCTGCTTCGTCTGCACGAACTGCGCATATCCCGGCTGTAGCTGTTTCCAGAAATTGTAATAGGTTGAGTAGCGGTGGCGCTGCATATTACTTTCCGTCATGCGGAATGGATAGATGCTCACCTCAACACGCGGCTGGCCATTGCGCAGTGCGGCTTCCACATAGTGATAAATCTCATCCATATAGGCATCGGTCATGGCATAGCAGCCAATCGACACGCAGTTGCCGTGGATCATCAGATATTTCCCCTGATAACCCTGCTGACGATCGTACTCGTTCGGGAAACCGACGTTAATTGCCCGGTAGAAGCGGCTATCAGGCTTCAGCTGGGAGAGCCCCACGCTGTAGAAACCTTCCGGGCTTTTGAAGTCACCCTGCACGCGTTTTGGCCCAAGGCCGCCGGAGAAATTACAGATGCGATAACTGTTGAGCAGGCGATATTCGTTGCCGATCTTGCCGTAAAGCTCAAGCGTGCGCTCTTCTTTGAAAATTTGCAGATACACGGGGGTGCCGAGTAATTGTTTCTTTAACTCTTTGCTTACCGGCGCCAGAGGGGTAACCGCATCGGGTACGCTGGCGAAGACAACGGCTGGCAGAAAAATCATCGCAAACAGCAGTGCGATTTTGCCCATTCTGTTTCCCTTGAAAAGTAGGGGTGGAAAGCAACGCCGGAAGGCGTCTGTTAACTGACAATATAGGACGAATCCACTATCGCTGCGTCACATTAGCATTGTCTATTTTTTTAGCAAGATAGTGAAGGATAAAAAGCGGCAATTTAGTGATGACCGACGTTTATGCGCTGCATTGAACTCTGCAAAATTGACTGTATACTTATCCAGTATCGTCGGAGGGGGGTTATGCGTAAAATTATTCACGTGGATATGGACTGCTTTTTCGCCGCAGTGGAAATGCGCGATAATCCGTCCCTGCGCGACATTCCCATCGCCATTGGCGGCAGCGAAAAACAGCGCGGCGTGATCAGCACCGCGAACTACCCGGCACGTAAATATGGCGTACACAGCGCGATGTCCACTGCGATGGCGCTGAAGCTCTGCCCCCACCTGACGGTGATCCCCGGCCGCTATGAAGCTTATAAAGAAGCCAGCGCGCATATTCGCGACATCTTCTCACGTTTTACCCCGCTGATTGAGCCGCTGTCGCTGGATGAAGCCTATCTCGATGTCTCCGACAGTGTGCACTGCCACGGCTCCGCCACCCTGATCGCCCGCCAGATCCGCGACACTATTCAGCAGGAGCTTAATCTCACCGCTTCGGCAGGCGTGGCGCCGGTCAAGTTTCTGGCTAAAATCGCCTCCGATTTAAACAAGCCCAACGGCCAGTTTGTCATCACCCCCGATGAAATGGCGCCGTTCCTGCTGACGCTGCCGCTGGCAAAGATCCCAGGCGTGGGGAAAGTCACCGCGCGCAAGCTGGAGGAGCTGGGGCTGACGACCTGCGGCGACGTGCAAAAAACCGATCTGACGCTGCTTTTGAAGCGCTTCGGTAAGTTCGGGCGCGTACTGTGGGAGCGCTGCAACGGTATTGACGAGCGCGAAGTGGTCACCGAGCGCCAGCGTAAATCCCTCGGCGTGGAGCGCACGCTGTCGCAGGATATCCACGACTGGGAAGACTGCCTGGAGATTATCGACCGCTTATACGACGAGCTGGAAAGGCGCTTGAGCAATATTCGCCCGGATCGGCAGATTGCTCGCCAGGGCGTCAAGCTGAAGTTCAATGATTTCCAGCTGACCACCCAGGAGCACGTCTGGCCGGAACTGAATAAAGCCGATTTGATTGCGATAGCGCGCAAAAGCTGGGATGAACGGCGCGGCGGGCGCGGAGTCAGGCTGGTGGGGCTGCATGTCACCATGCTGGATCCGCAGATTGAGCGGCAGCTGTTGCTGGGGTTGTAAAAAGAAACTCGGGCCGATCGAAAAAAATGGTCGGTCCTGAAAACACGGGCCGATCGAAAAAAATGATCGGCCTTGAAAACACGGGCCGATCGAAAAAAATGATCGGCCCCTACAGTAGGGGCGGACCCTCTTTTTCGGTCCGCCCGATGCGCCGGGTTATTTAACCGGAATCGCCTGCAGTAACGCGGTCAGCAGCTGCCAGTACAGGCCAACGCTCTTAATATGTACCTGCTCATCCGGCGAGTGTGGCCCGGTAATGGTTGGCCCAATCGACACCATATCCATCTGCGGGTACGGCTCTTTAAACAGCCCGCACTCCAGGCCGGCGTGGATCACCTGAATATTCGGCGTTTTATCAAACAGCTTTTCATAGGTTTCACGCACCAGCGCCATCACTGGTGAGGTGGCATCCGGCTGCCAGCCAGGGTAGCTGCCTTTCGCCAGCGTTTTAGCACCGGCCAGTTCGCCGAGCGCAGTTAGCATTTCCACCACGTAATCCTTGCCGCTGTCGATCAGCGAGCGGATCAGGCAGTTGATTTTCGCTTCATTACCGTCAAAGCTCACCACGCCGACGTTCAGCGAGGTTTCCACCACGCCTTTCATCACGTCAGAGTTGCGGATCACCCCGTTCGGCGTGGCGTTCAGCAGGGCAATAAAGGCATCGCGGCTGCTGGCGTTTAACGCCTGCCCGGTGCTGGCAACGTCTTCCGTCACGATGGTGATATTTTTCTCTTTCAGGCTCAGCTCGTTTTGCAGCGTCAGCAGGTAGCCCGCCGCCAGCGATTTCAGCTTGTCGACCTGCTCCGGCGCAACGGCCAGGGTGGCAAAAGCTTCACGCGGGATGGCGTTACGCAGCGTGCCGCCGGTGAAGTCCACCAGCCGCAGGTCGAGATCCTTGGCGTGAGTAAACAGGAAGCGCGCCAGCAATTTGTTGGCATTACCCAAACCGACGTGAATATCACAGCCGGAGTGGCCGCCTTTCAGACCTTTTAGGGTGAGCTTCAGCGTCTGGAAACCTGAAGGGATAGCTTCACGGCTCAGGGGCAGGGTGCTGGTAAAGTCGATACCGCCGGCGCAGCCCATATAGATCTCACCTTCCTCTTCGGAGTCGGTGTTGATCAGAATATCGGCCTGCAGCCAGCCAGCCTTGAGGCCGAATGCACCGGCCATGCCGGTCTCTTCGGTCATGGTTAGCAGCACTTCCAGCGGTCCATGCTGCAGGCTGTTATCGGCCAGCACGGCCAGCGCAGACGCCATGCCGATGCCGTTATCCGCGCCCAGCGTGGTGCCGCGCGCTTTCACCCACTCACCATCGACCCATGGCTGAATCGGATCTTTGGTGAAGTCATGTACCGTGTCGTTATTTTTCTGCGGCACCATGTCAAGGTGCGCCTGCAACGCCACCGGCTGGCGGTTCTCATAACCTGGGGTTGCTGGTTTGCGGATCAGGATGTTGCCAACCTGGTCACGTTCGTTCCACAGACCCTGCTCGCTCGCCCACGACATGATATGGGCAGCCAGCTGCTCTTCATGATAGGAAGGATGCGGAATGGAGCAGATTTTGGCAAAAATATCCCACAGCGGCTGCGGGGATAATTGAGACAATTCAGACACGATAACTCTCCTGTGTCAGCATCACCGACCTGCCGCGCTGGCAGGGGGCATGCAGTGATATCGGTTAGACGATTCCCGCCAGCGGATCCGGCGCGATGGCAAAAGAATATCACCGATTATCGCCTCATGCTTCTTTCGCCCCAGGAAAAAAGGGTCTGGAGGGCCACTGGTGCTGGTTTTTAGCGCCTCAGATCACTATAATTTCGCGCAACCGCTCCCATTGCACAATTTTTAAGCCAGGTTTACTGGTCGGGATTCTTTTATGAGTGAAAAATACGTCGTCACCTGGGACATGCTGCAAATCCATGCCCGTAAACTTGCCCAGCGCCTGCTGCCTGCTGAACAGTGGAAAGGCATTATCGCCGTGAGCCGTGGGGGCCTGGTGCCTGCTGCGCTGCTGGCGCGCGAGCTGTGCATCCGCCATGTGGATACCGTTTGCATCTCCAGTTATGACCACGATAATCAGCGCGAAATGAAAGTGCTGAAGCGTGCCGAAGGCGATGGCGAAGGCTTTATTGTGATTGATGACCTGGTCGACACTGGCGGCACTGCCCAGGCGATCCGCGATATGTACCCGAAAGCGCACTTCGTGACGATTTTCGCCAAGCCTGCCGGTCGTCCACTGGTTGACGACTACATTATCGACATCCCGCAGAACACCTGGATTGAGCAGCCCTGGGACATGGGCGTGGTTTATCTTCCACCGCTGGTTAAAGGCTGATCCCGCCACGCTGGCTCTCTCAGCGCTGCGTGAGATCAAAGTGCGCCCGGTTATGCCGGGCGCATCTGTTTTTACTCTTCGCGTCAATCCCCGGCCTACGGTAGACTAAAACACTACTAGCACGCCGGAGGACCTCCCTGTTATGTCGCCGAAAAATCTCAGCGAAGAACTGTTCAAGCCGCGCTTCAAGCACCCGGAAACTTCATCGCTGGTGCGCCGTCTCGCCCACCATAATCCGCTAAGTATTCACTCCGCGCTGGACGGGGAGAATCATGCTGGCTGGTATCGCATGATTAACCGCCTGCTGTGGAGCTGGCGCGGCATCTCTCCGCAGGAGATTAGCGAAGTGCTGGCGCGCATTGCCGCCAGCAACGTGGAGCATACCGATGACAAACTGCTGGATACGGTGATTGGCTATCGCGGCGGCAACTGGATTTACGAGTGGTCGAAGCAGGGCGCACAGTGGCAGCAGAAAGCCAGCGAGTGCAGCGACGATGCGCAGGCAGGTCAACACTGGCTGCATGCCGCCAACCTCTACAGCGTGGCGGCTTACCCGCATCTTAAAGAGGATGAGCTGGCGGAGCAGGCGCAGCTGCTGGCCAGCCGTGCCTATGAAGAAGCCACCAACCGCTTGTCTGGCGAGCTGAAAGAGCTGGAGTTTGCCATTCCCGGCGGTAGCCCGGTGATCGGCTTCCTGCATATGCCTGCCGATGTGAAAGCGCCGTATCCTACGGTCATCATGTGCGGCAGCCTCGACGCGCTGCAGAGCGACCATTATCGCCTGTTCCATGACTACCTGGCGCCGCGCGGCATTGCGATGCTGACGCTGGATATGCCGTCGGTCGGGTTCTCCGCGAAATGGAAGCTGACGCAGGACTCCAGCTTCCTG
Organism: Erwinia aphidicola; assembly: GCF_024169515.1. NCBI lineage: Bacteria > Pseudomonadati > Pseudomonadota > Gammaproteobacteria > Enterobacterales > Erwiniaceae > Erwinia > Erwinia aphidicola. The sequence goes on from NZ_JAMKCQ010000001.1 coordinate 2,802,146, forward strand.
CATCAGCAGGTGCTGCGCCAGCTGAATACCGTGCCGTGGGTCGACCATACGCGCGTGGCGGCGTTTGGCTTTCGCTTCGGCGCCAACGTCGCGGTACGGCTGGCGTATCTGGAAAGCCAGCACCTGCGCGCCGTGGCCTGCCTGGGGCCGGTGGTGCATAGCCTGCTGAGCGACACTAACCTACAGGACCGCGTGCCGGAGATGTATATGGATATGCTCGCCAGCCGTCTTGGCATGTCGAGCACCTCGGACAGCGCTCTGCGCACTGAACTGAGCCGCTTCTCGCTAAAAATTCAGGGACTGCTGGGACGCCGCTGCCCGGTGCCCATGCTGTCCGGTTACTGGCCGCACGATCCTTTCAGCCCGGAAGAGGAGTCGCGCTTAATCGTCAGCTCTTCCAGCGCCGGGCGGCTGTTAAAAATCAATCCCACCCCGGCGATGGGCAACTTCGATAAGGCAGTTCGCGATATTTGCGACTGGATATCGGAGCGTTTACGCGCATGAGTTGCCATAATTCATGGTTTTGCGCTACAACTATAGGCCCAATGAAGGAGGTTAAGCGATGACGTTACCGAGTGGACACCCGAGGAGTAAGCTGATTAAGCGCTTTCACTCTTTAGGTCCTTATATCAGAGAAGGAAAATGTGAGGGTGACCGTTTCTTCTTTGACTGTCTGGCAGTTTGCGTCAATGTGAAACCCGCACCCGAGCTGCGTGAGTTCTGGGGCTGGTGGATGGAGCTTGAAGCTCAGTCCGACCATTTTACCTATGAGTATCACTTTGGCCTGTTCGATAAAGAAGGCAACTGGAAGCCATCGACGGTGAAAGGTAAGGATAATAATGCCCGGCTCGAAGAGACGTTGCGTAATTTCCACGAACGTTTGAAAGCCCAGCTGGCAGAGCTGAAGTTAGGGCTGGTTCCGGCGGCAGATTTCGCCGACGAACCGGTGAAGCTCACCGCGTAAAATCTGAAATAAAAGAAAAGGCTGGATAACTCCAGCCTTTTTTATAGACACATAACGAGGGGTAAGGCTCACTGTGGCAGTGGCGTTGTCACAGTGTTGACAGCGTTAGAACTGATACATCACGCCGACAGCAACGATATCGTCGGTGTTGAGACCGAGTTTATTGTCGTCGTTCAGCAGGTTGACTTTGTAATCTACGAAGGTCGACATGTTTTTGTTGAAGTAGTAGGTGGCGCCGATATCAACAAATTTGTACAGGTCAGCATCGCCAATCCCGTTTTCCATATCTTTGCCTTTGGTCTGCACGTAGGCCAGTGACGGGCGCAGGCCGAAATCAAACTGATACTGCGCAACCAATTCAATGTTCTGCAGTTTGTTCACGTAGCCAGAAACTGCCGTGGTGGTGCCGTTCTGCGTGAAGGTGGCGCCGCTGTTAATGGGATTCATGTTACGCGTTTCAGCGTAAGTACCGGCCAGATAAACCCCGTTGTTGTCATATTTCACCCCGGTTGCCCAGGCTTCCGCTTTCTCACCTGCACCGTAAGTTGACTCTTTCTGCGTCTGGATAAGACGGTTAGAAGAAGAGACTGCCCCGTTGACGGTCAGACCTTCAATAATTCTGTACGACAGTGATGCGCCATAGCCGTCGCCGTTAGAGACGTTGGCATTACGGGTAGAGGATGCGTCGTTTTTGCCCTGGTACTGTAAGGCAAACTTCAAACCATCAACCAGACCGAAGAAGTCATTGTTACGGTAGGTCAGCATGCCGTTACCACGGGTCAGCATGTAGGTGTCAGCGCGGGTATAAGCCGTTGCGCCGAACTCTGGCATCATATCGGTGAAGGCTTCAACGTCGTAGATCACGCCGTAGTTACGGCCGTAGTCGATTGAGCCGTAATCCTTCAGTTTCAGACCGGCAAAGCCCAGACGGGTTTTGTTGCCAGACTGTGCGTCAGAACCCCCTTCGGAGTTGCTCAGGCTGAAGTTATATTCCCACTGGCCGTAGCCGGTCAGCTGGTCGTTAATCTGGGTCTGACCTTTGAAGCCGATACGGGTATAAGACTTGTCAGCATTGTTGCTGGCGTTAGTATCCGCATCGCTCATATAACGCATTGCTTTAACTTTGCCGTAGAAATCCAGCTTATTGCCGTCTTTGTTATAGACTTCTGCGGCTTGTGCAGCGGTGGACAGAGCCAGAGCCGCGGTTAAGATTGCCAGTGCGCTTTTCTTCATCATTTTCAATCAATCCCGAAAGAGTAAAATTTTTAAGTGGCCCGAAGGCTCTGCTGAAAGCACGGACTTTTTACCCTTTCTCCATTAAAGATTTATTACAGTTTTCAACATTTCTTGTTAATTGCGAACTTTTGGTCTAGCGAGTGGTCAGGCCTTTTTCGCCGTTTTCCCTTGATGGCTGTTGGCTTCAGCCACCACACCTGCTAAAACGTTTCTCTGTACTCTTTTTTACGAATGGCAGGAATTTAATGAGCAGCAGTCAGACCCTGGTAGTCAAACTGGGGACCAGCGTACTGACCGGCGGATCGCGTCGGCTGAATCGGGCACACATCGTTGAGCTGGTGCGTCAGTGCGCGCAGCAGCACGCGGCGGGCCACCGGATTGTCATTGTTACCTCGGGCGCGATGGCGGCCGGGCGTGAGCATCTTGGCTACCCCGAACTGCCCCCGACCATCGCCTCTAAGCAGCTGCTGGCTGCGGTGGGGCAGAGCCGCCTGATCCAGCTGTGGGAACAGTTGTTCTCAATTTACGGCATCCACATCGGCCAGATGCTGCTGACCCGCGCAGACCTTGAAGATCGCGAGCGGTTTCTCAACGCCCGCGACACCATGCGTGCGCTGCTCGACAACCATATCGTGCCAGTGATTAATGAAAATGACGCCGTTGCTACCGCGGAAATCAAAGTGGGTGATAACGACAATCTGTCGGCGCTGGCGGCGATTCTGGCCGGTGCCGACAAGCTGCTGCTGCTGACCGATCAGCCGGGGCTGTTTACCGCCGATCCGCGTAATAACCCGCAAGCAGAACTGATCAGCAACGTCCACGGCATTGATGATGCGCTGCGTGCACTGGCCGGGGATAGCGTGTCCGGCCTCGGCACCGGTGGCATGGCGACCAAACTGCAGGCCGCCGACGTCGCCTGCCGGGCGGGCATCGACACCATTATCGCCGCCGGTAGCCGCCCCGGCGTGATTGCCGATGTCATCGCCTGCAACCCGGTCGGTACGCGTTTCCACGCCTTTGAAACGCCGCTGGAGAACCGCAAACGCTGGATCTTTGGTGCGCCGCCCGCCGGTGAGCTGGTGGTCGATGACGGCGCGCTGTCGGCGATCCTCGAACGCGGCAGCTCTCTGCTGCCGAAAGGCATCCGCGAAATCAGCGGTAACTTCTCGCGTGGCGAAGTGATCCGTATTCGCAGCCTGCAGGGGCGCGACGTTGCCCACGGCGTATCGCGCTATAACAGCGATGCAATGCGCATGATTGCCGGGCACCACTCCCAGCAGATCGGCGAAATTTTAGGTTATGAATATGGTCCGGTTGCCGTGCACCGCGACGATATGATTGTTTCTTAAGGAACGCGCATGCTTGAACAAATGGGTAAGGCCGCTAAGGCCGCCTCGTACCAGCTGTCGGTGCTCTCCACCGCCGAGAAAAATCAGGTCCTGATGACCATTGCCGATCGCCTGGAAGCGCAGAGTGCGCCTATCCTTGCGGCCAACCAGCTTGACCTTGCCGATGCGCGCAGCCACGGCATGAGTGAAGCGCTGCTCGACCGCCTGATGCTGAACCCGGCGCGGCTGAAGGGGATTGCCGACGACGTTCGTCAGGTGTGCCGCCTGGCCGATCCTGTTGGGGTAGTGATCGACGGCGGCAAGCTCGACAGCGGGCTGCGCATTGAGCGCCGCCGCGTGCCGCTTGGCGTGGTTGGGGTGATCTACGAAGCGCGCCCGAATGTGACCGTGGACGTCGCCACGCTGTGCCTGAAAACCGGTAATGCGGCGATCCTGCGCGGCGGTAAAGAGACATACCGCACCAACGCCGCTACCGTGCGGGTGATCCAGGATGCCCTGCAGCAGCATGGCCTGCCAGCGGGTGCGATTCAGGCGATTGAAAGCCCGGATCGGGAGCTGGTGAATCAGCTGCTGAAGCTGGATCGCTATGTCGATATGCTGATCCCACGCGGCGGGGCAGGGCTGCACAAGCTGTGTCGCGAACAGTCGACCATCCCGGTGATCACCGGTGGGATCGGCGTTTGCCATATCTATGTGGATAAGAGTATTGAGCTGGAAGCCGCGCTGAAGGTGATCGTTAACGCCAAGAAACAGCGCCCGAGCGCCTGTAACTCGGTGGAAACGCTGCTGATTGATGCGCAAATTGCCGACAGCTTCCTGCCTGCGCTGAGCGCGCGCATGGCCGCAGAAGGTATCACCCTGCATGCCGACGCACGCTCTCTGCCGCTGCTCAGCAGCGGCCCGGCGGCGGTCAGCGCCGTGACGGAACAGCAGTATCGCGATGAGTGGCTGGCGCTGGATCTTAACGTCAAGCTGGTGGATGACCTCGACGAGGGCATTGCCCACATTCGCGAGTATGGCACTCAGCATTCGGACGCTATTCTGACGCGCACCATTCAGCATGCTGACCGCTTCGTTAACGAAGTGGACTCCTCAGCGGTATATGTCAACGCCAGCACGCGCTTTACCGACGGTGGGCAGTTTGGCCTGGGCGCGGAAGTGGCGGTCAGCACCCAGAAGCTGCACGCCCGCGGCCCGATGGGGCTGGAAGCGCTAACCACCTACAAGTGGGTGGCCTACGGCGACGATACGATTCGCGGTTAACAGAGAGTAAGGCGGTTTAAATGGTCACGCTCGCGCAGATTATTCCCTTTGCCGCCATTGCCCTCGGCATGGTGTTAACGCCCGGTCCGAATATGATCTATCTGATCTCGCGCTCGCTCTGCCAGGGGCGCAGGGCAGGGTATATTTCACTGTGCGGCGTGGCGCTCGGTTTTATGTTTTATATGGTCTGTGCCGCGCTGGGGATTACCGCGCTGCTGATGGCGGTGCCACTGGCGTATGACGCGCTGCGATTTGCCGGGGCAGCCTATCTGCTGTGGATGGCGTGGCAGGCGATTTTCGGCGGGAGGTCGCCTTTCCAGCTGCGCGACCTGCCGCCGGACAGCCCGCGCAAGCTGTTCAGCATGGGGCTGCTCACCAACCTGCTTAACCCGAAAACCGCGATAATCTATCTGACGCTGCTGCCGCAGTTTATCCACCCCGAACAGGGCCACGTGCTGGCACAGTCGCTGACGCTGGGCATCACGCAGATCGTCACCAGTATGCTGGTCAACGGAACGATCATTTTTGCTGCGGGAACGATTGCCGCCTTCCTCGCGACGCGCCCCGGCTGGCAGAAACTGCAGCGCTGGCTGATGGGCACCGTGCTGGCGGGCCTGGCGGTGAAGATGGTGGTGGATAAGCGCTAAGAAATTAGTGTACGCAGGATATTAACTCCTGCTGTATAGGCCACTTGCAAAACGAGGGTTCGCTGATTATCTTAATCGCTATAAGGTGATGGTGTTCCACCTTTCCCAACCGCCTCGTCCGTAAGGGGCTGATGACGCCTGATAACCCTGACTCTGTTCAACCAGAGGCGGGTGTATCAGGCTATCTGTTTATTTGCCTGCTGGCACCCGCCTCGAAATTCGCTGAGGAACTTATGCTGAAACCTTTACTTGCTGTCATGTTGGGCGGTGCCTTTGGCTGTGCGTTACGCTGGCTGCTGTCGTTGCGTCTCAACGCGCTGTTTCCCAACCTGCCGCCCGGCACGCTGCTGGTCAATCTGGTGGGCGGGCTGATTATCGGCTTAGCGATGGCATGGTTCCTGCGCCATCCGCAGGTCGATCCGACCTGGCGCTTGCTGATTATTACCGGCATGTGCGGCGGCCTGACCACCTTTTCCACATTCTCGCTGGAGGTCGTGACGTTGATGCAGGCCGGCAACTATCTGTGGGCTATTGCTTCGGTGATGATCCACGTGCTGGGTTCACTGCTGATGACCATCGCCGGATTCTGGCTGGTCTCGCTGCTTTTCTGAGGGCTGCTCTTCATCTTTTAACGCCAGCGCGCTGGCGCTGGCCGCATCAAACAGCGAAAAACTCTCAATCTGGTCCAGCATGATCACCTTGCGAAACGCCATTGCCGACTTAGGCTCTGACTCCAGCGTAATGCCATGCTCGGCATACCAGCGGCTGTAGTTATGCTCAATATTGAGATTTAAGGTCTTTCCATCACGATAGCCGCTCAGCATCGGGATCAGCACCACATTGGCGGTTATCTCAGGCTCAAACGACGCCGTGTGGATCATGCCGATATAGATGCGCCGTGATTTCAATGTCACCCATGCCAGCTCGCCTTCCTCCATACACTGAAACAGCAGCCCCTCGACGCCATTGGAGCGCGAGAGCTTCTTATACAATTTTTTGCGGTCAGAGCTGTTAAGGCGTGCGCTGCCGGACCAGTTGGAGCGATAAAAACAGAAGGCGACGGCGAAGGTCAGCATGACCACAACGGGGGCCTGAATGCCTAAAAAGCTCCAGGTCATAAATTCAACTTGCCACTGATGATGCAGGCCATCAGCCAGCTGCGGGATAGCATTGAAAATAGCCGAGACCAGCAGCAGCAGCAGCCAGATAAGCGCGGTGGCGATCACCCCTTGCAGGACGAAAATACAGCCGTACAGAGCAACCAGGAAGTAAACATCCCAGCCAAACGACCGTTTGATTTTGAAGCGGGTGGAAAGGTCGCGGCTGGTATACCAGTAACCGCAGACCATCAGCACCATAAAAATGGCCGTTCCCATTTTATGCCCTCTTCAGTATCGCTACGTGGCGGGCAAAATCGGCGCGCACTTCCGGGCTGGAAATATTGACCATTGCACTGCCATCTTCGTCGATCAGGATGCGCTCACCCTCTTCAATTGATTCGGCGATGTCATTCTGGCTCATCACCTGTAGCAGGTACTCCGGGCTGGAAAACAGGGACGTGATATAACGAAACATGGGCTCTCCTTAACTTATCTGCCAAGCCTGGCAGCAGGCAGCCGATCCCGCTATAGGAGGAAAGCGCATTTATGGGCAAACAGGGGCAATAAGGTGATCAAATCCTGTTTACCCGTTTCGGGGGGAATGGTAATTTCTTACGAATAAACTGAGAGGATAAAAGTACGATGAAGCAGTTGGTGATCGATATTCTGATGAAAATGGCCAAAATGGATGTGGATAACAAAGAGCTAACCGCTCAGGTTGAGGCGCAGTCGCTGCTGATTGCGGCACTGCTGCTGACCGTGGGTAAGGGGACCTCTTCCTCTATTTCAGACAATATCCAGAATGCCATTCTGACCGCCTCCCAGAGCGGAGACGGTTTCCTGCAAACGGACGTTGACCTGCTGTTGACCCATGTAAACCGCCTGCTGGCGGTGACGCGCTATGTGGATGAAGCGGCGCCTGCCGCAGACGGTTAATCATCACGCATTATCGGTAGACCTCACCGCACAGCAGCACCACGTTGGGGCGGCGCTGATGAATGCGTTCAGCCATCTGTTCGCAGGCGTAGCGGCTGGGAAAGATATGCTCAGATACCGGAAGTGCATCACAGGCGTCATGCCCACAGGCGCTGACGAGTAAAACGAAGCCAATTAACATCTTTCACTCCTTTGATAATCCGGTTTGCTTATCAGTATAGGTGACAAGCTCAGTACCAGCCTGTTCCACACGTGCTGAGCGGTTGAAGTTTCTGCTATCTGTCGTTGTTCACCGTCAGGCGGTGTAATAAGGAGTTTCTGTGGCACTGTTTCAAGGACTTTCTGCTTTTCCCATCACCCCGACTGACGCCGCTGGCGTAGTGGATATCCGCGCGCTGGAAAAACTGCTGCTGCGCCTGAAACATGCCCGGGTCGATTCTGTCGGTTTACTCGGTAGCACCGGTCTTTACGCTTATCTCCGCCGTGAGCAAAAGCAGCGCGCTATTGAAGCGGCGGTGGCCTGTCTGGGGGATATTCCGGTGATTGCCAGCGCCGGGGCGTTGCGTACCGATGATGCCTGCCAGCTGGCTGCCGATGCCGCACAAGCGGGCGCACGCGGTATTTTGCTGGCTCCGGTCTCCTATACGCCGCTGTCTGACGAAGAGGTATTCCAGCACTATGCCGCCGTGGCGCAGGCCAGCGATCTGCCGATCTGTATCTACCATAACCCGGGCACCACGCACTTTACCTTTTCACCTGAACTGCTGCAGCGCCTGGGAACCCTTCCGCAGATTCAGGCGCTGAAACAGCCTGCTCAGCCCGCGACCCGTCGCGATGATGTCAATGAACTGCGCGCCCGCTTTGCCCCGGGTTTTGCCGTGGGTTTTAGCGGTGACTGGAATGCGGGCAATGCCTTGCTGGCAGGGGGCGATCTGTGGTTCAGCGTGCTGGGTGGGCTACTGCCGCAGCACGCACAGGCACTGATGCGGGCGGCTCAGGCGGGGGATGCAGAGCAGGTGGCCGAGCTGAATCAGATACTGGCGCCGATGTGGCAGCTGTTCCAGCGTCTCAGCAGCCTGCGGGTGATGTATGCCGCTGTAGAGATTCTGGGGATTTGCCAGCCTGTGTTACCCCGTCCGTTACTGGGACTGGATCGGGCAGAGCGGCAGGAGATCGAACAGGTGCTGAACGCACTGTTGGATAAAATCTGAGGCGCTAACGGATGAATGGCCTTGCGCTGCATGCAAGGCCATGAGCTGCTGTGCGTTCTAAAATTTAATCAGTGCGCAACCGTTGAGGTTGTCGTTGTGGTGGTGCCGGTGTTCGAGCCATCGCCGCCGCTGGACGTCGCGAGAGCGATACCCAGCAGCGCGGCAACGGCGCCAACGCCAACGGCATTAGAGGTGCCATCAGACATTGACGATGCGCTGCTGCCTGCTGCTTCACCCGCTCCGGTCACGGCCCAGGTACTGCTGCTGCCTGCCAGTAATGCCAGCAATAAAAGTGATTTGACGCGTTTCATATTATTATCCTCGGGCGTTGAGATTCTGGTGCTGCAGAGGAAGCATAATGAGATTTATGGCGAGGTGAAATGGGTGAACAACGGCAAAAATAGCCGCACTCCAGTACCGCTGGATGCTAAAAAGATCCATTAATAACCGGACCTGTTGTGTCATCTATCCCTGTATGCCACGCGTGATAACACGGCGGCAATGCAATAGTGAGATTTTTCCCGTCGCCTGCGCGGTTAACCCTGGCTGTGAAAGATGGCCGTAATAAGCTGGAAATCCACGCTATTTTTCAGAATATCCTCTGATGCTCTCGATCTGGCTGAAAAGTGTGCAATTTTTGCGATTTATCCTGGTTTTAGGGGGATCCTGCAGGTTTTAAGAACTTGTTAACCAAGTTATGGCCTACTGGACTAAGTCAAATTGGCCAGGGGATGAAAGATGTTGTTGACCGCACTGTCGTATATCAAAGATAAAACCGGTTACTTACAAGAGTTTATCGCCGATCCGCGCAAAACCGGGACCATTGCTCCCTCTTCCCAAACGCTGTGTAAAACCATGTCAGACGCCGTCGAATGGCAGCAGTGCCTGCGCGTAGCGGAATTAGGTGCCGGGGAGGGCGTGTTAACCCGCCATCTGCTAAGCAGAATGCGGGCGGATGCCAGCCTGCTGGCTTTCGAAACCAACCCGCGCTTTCATCCGCGCCTGGCATCCCTGCATGACAATCGTTTACAGGTGAGCGGCGAGTCGGCGGAAACGCTGGAGGGGGAGTTTGATGCGATATTTTCCGGCCTGCCGCTGCTGTCGCTGCCCCACGGGGTGCGCCACCGCATTCTGCAGCGTGCCGCCGAACAGCTGAGTGAAAACGGCGTGTTTGTTCAGTTCCAGTACACCTCATTATCCGAGCCGCTGCTCTCTGAATACTTCGCCTGGAACCGCACGCGCGTGCTGGCTAACCTGCCGCCTGCATGGGTGTATCGTGGGCACTCACTAACCCGCTTACCCTGGGCCAGCGCGGCTCGCTAATGCGAATGTTCCTACTCTGCCTGGCAATTGTGTCAGATTTGCTATGCTTAACCTTTAGCCAAAGAGGAGGAGAAGATGAGCAGTGAAACAGAAGTGCCGGTTACGAACGAGGAAGAAGTGTGCAATATCATCGGTAAAGCCGTGGTTGACCTCAGCATCACGGGACAACCGGTCAACAAAGCCACGCTGGGCCTGAAGCTGCTGGCAATGGCCGATCAGGATAGCGATGACGAACGTATTTTACTCTACTGGATTGCCCGCAGGGCCATCAATCAACCGCACAAATTTGCGGAGGCAAGGTACTGACTACCTGCCTGTAGCCGGGGCTGCTGCCCCCGGAAATACGCGGCCGTTCAGTGATATGCTGGGCGGCCATCGAGCTACACCAGCTTGCGCAGCCACGGCACGCGCATCACCAGTGCAATAATCAGCGAAGAGAGTATAAACACTGCCAGCGCTACGGCTGGGATGGTGAACGCCGAGTAGTAACCATTGAACTCCACTGCCACCAGGCGCAGCACGCTCTCCAGCACCAGCATATGCACAAAGAAGATACCTACGCTGAGCTTTGCCTGACCGCGAATCGCCAGATTAACGCGCCGGGTAAATTGTAATGGCGCATTCAGCAGCATAAAGAAACAGGCCAGCGCCAGCGTAACGACCGTCGGCGCAGAATAGAACAGAAAAATTCCGTCCGGCCTGCCGATACTGCGCGACAGCGAGTACTCCATCACCGCAGTCAGCACCGCGCTGAGCACGAATATCACCGAGGCGATAGTCACTTTTGGCGCGAGCTTATAACGCCTTACTACGCCACCAATAATATAAAAGCCGGAAAGGTAGACCACCATATCGATATTACTGGGGTTCTGTAGAAGGTGATTTTCCAGCACGCTCTCTTTGAAGTTATCAAACAGCATATAGACCGATGCCAGCGCGAACCAGACGGCGAGAATATAGTTGATGCGCTGCTGGCTGCCGTGTTGAATAAAGGTATTAAGCAGCGGAGTGACCAGGTAGAGCAGAATTAGCGTGTAAATGAACCACAGATGGCTGTAGGCCGGGGTGCTGAGTAAATCCAGCAGGCTAAAGGGTTTTGGGCTGTCATTCACCGTGCGGTCGTAGACAAAATAGATAATTGTCCAGGCCACCAGCGGGATCAGCAAATCCAGCACGCGCGTTTTTAGCGTGCTGAGCAGGGATTCATTTTTATTTAGAGAGATATAGCCCGCAATCAGCAGGAAAAGCGGAAATGAAATTCGCCCCAGCGTGTCATACATCACTGCAACCGACCAGCCGTTATGAAATGAGCCGTAGGGGATCTCTGCGGTGTGCAGCAGGATCACCAAAAAGGTCGCAATCAGCGTAAGTAATTTAATATTGAGGGTTTTCAACAACAGATTCCTTTGCTAGGGCAGCACTGCAAAGTCTCTACAGGCTTCAACTTAGGGTAAATGTAACATACCTTGGTAAAATCCTGCTGTGTTTACCCGCAAAATTTGCCGTCTGTTTAGCTGGGATGCGTTTCTACGGTAATTTGCGCCGCGCAGCTTTCACCGGGTTTGACCACGCGGAATTCTGCTTTGCCCTGATGCACGTAGATACAGGCGCGCCCCGCATCACCGCCATCCTGCTCCTGCGACAGGGATATCGAAAGGGTTTGCGCGCTGGAAACGGCTATCAACGCGGCGTACAGCGCCAGCGTGGCGCAAATCAACCGGGCTTTAGTGAGCTTTAATTTACTTTCCGATAGCAACATGGGTGCCCTCCGTGAGCGCAGGCTGTCAATAGGGCTGGCGCTGGAGGCGAGGATCCAGAGCGCAACACCATCAATGAAGATAAACGTCTGGCAATATCGGCGTTAACCGCCCGGCGACTCTATGGGATAACTCTTATTTTGAGTGGTAGCAATACGATGGCGGAAGCGCTGCTGCTTCCGCCCGTGGGCTACGGCATTAATGCTGGGAAAACTGATGCTTAATGTGCTGATAGAAGAAAGACCCCTTAGACGGGGAGGCCATAAAGAAGTGCCATGTTGTCAGAGGAACATCGCAATAGGTCCAGGTACCGTGGCCCAGAGTTTCAACTTCCAGTATGCGCTTATCTGCATCGTAACCCACTGAATGAATTGCGGATGATGCAACGGTCTGTCGTTTCATTTCAACCTCCTTTTATCATCGGTAAGGTTAAAATTTAAGCTGATTTTTGCCCGTTTATCCTGTCAGGGATCAAGAAAATTTATCTTTTGGCACGAAAGGTTAATCGAAGCGGCAGAAAAAGAGGGGGGAAAGGGGGGGAGAAAAATAAGCCTCGGGAAGTGGGAAACCCAGCAACACTTCCTGAGGCCATGCAAATGCATAATTCGTTACAGGAGTTACTTTAGCCGCTTCGCCAAACTTGTACAAGTTTATTTTTCTTTGTACAACTTTGTCCGGCGGGGTAAAAAGCGTGACGAAAAGGGGCCAAACTTGCTAGAGTGCGTTTTTACTGTTTTAGCGGAAATGATTATGTCGAACGAAATTGCCCATCCGTCCAGCAGCCCGAAGCAGGCTGCCTTACAGCTGGTGATTGAACTGGTACGTGCGGGGAAGCTCAGCCCGCTGCAGGGAGATGCATCAAATATGATCTCTATCTACGAGCAGTTTAAAACGCATTTTGAAGCGGATAAACAGAAACACGCCTCGGGTTCAGCCATCTCCTGATCTTCAGCTTTGATGCGGTCAGCTACGGGGTGCTCCGTAGCTGACGGAGATGACGAGTTATTCCCTCATTGCTTACTAACGCGGTCAAAGTACAGCAGGCTGATACCAATGCCCTGATGTGCCCCCTGAATATTTTTCCCCAGCCCGACAAGTTGTTGCCCCTGTAACGAGACCACAAACGGTGAATTTTGCTGGATGTCTGTTTGCAGCTGCTGATAAAGCGCCGTGCGTTTTTGCGTATCACTTTCCGCCGCCGCCGCGCGCGTTTTGGCACTCAATTCCGGGATATTCCAGCCAACGCGCCACGCCAGCGTTTTCGGGCCGCCCGCGACGTTATAGGCGAAGGTGCTGGCATTGCTGTTGGCATCAACGTAATCCGCGCCCCAGTAGATAAAGATCGACTGGAAATTGCGGCTGCGCATTTTGCTCCACAGCTCGGACTCGGCGACCGGCTGAATATCAATCTGAATATCCGCTTTAGCAAAGCTCGCCTGCAGCGCCTGGGCAATATCGCTGTACGGCGGCTGGCTGACGACGGTCAGCGCAAAGCGCGTGCCGGGCTTGATCCCGCCCTTCGCCAGGATCGCTTTGGCTTTCGCCACATCGTAGTGGAACGGCTGGTTGGTCAGCGCGCCCTCAAAACCGGCAGGCAGGAACGTTTGATGCACCTGATACTGGCCTTTCAACAGCTGCTGAGAAAGGCTGTTGTAATCCACCAGCCAGCGGGCAGCCTGCCACAGCGCGGGGTTGCCCAGCGCCGGTTGCTGCTTATCCTGGGTATTGAAGCCGAGGTAATAGATCAGGCTGGAGGGGAAGCTGGCGACCTGCACCTTGCCCTGCTTTTGCAGCGTGGCGAACTGGTCGGCGCCCAAATTATAGGCGACGTCGGCATCGCCGCTCTCCAGCAGCAGGCGGCGTGAACCGGCATCGCTGACGTTCTTCAGGATCACCCGCTTGAGAGGGGGGGCTGGCTGAGCGTGCGGGTTCTGCTCCAGCACCAGCGCCTGCTGGGGCACGTAGTTGCGGATGCTGTAGGCCGCGCTACCTGCCGAGTGGGTGCGCAGCCAGCCGTTGCCAGCGTCCCGATCCGTCACGTGCTGCTGCACCAGCTTGCTGTCCACTACCGAGGCGACGGGTGAGGTCAGCAGGCGCAGAGCCAGATCGCGCCCAATTGCCGACTGCCAGCGGATCTCCAGCTGATGGTCGCCGCGCCGGGTAAACTGCGCATCCACATTGTCTGGCGTCCAGCCAAACTCCCCGAGGATAAACACCGGGGTTTTATTCAGCTTCACCGCACGCGTCAGCGAGTAAATGACATCGTCGGCAGTGACGGGATTGCCGCTGGCAAACTTCGCGTCCGCTTGCAGGGTAATCAGCAGGCTGTGCTCGCTGCTCCCCGGCTGCCAGCTGCTGGCCAGCTGCGGCCTGAGCTGACGAGGGTCGCTGATATCCGGCGTGACCAGCGTTTGGTAGACGTTACGCAGGCTGCTGGTGCTGACGGTTTCAAAACTCTCCGCCGGATCAAAGCTGATAATCCCGTCAAGCGAGATGGCAACGATCAGCGTATCGGCTGGCGTGGCGGCCTGGGAACCGGGGCTGAGCAACAGGGCGGTAGTGAATAACAGCGGCAGTAATTGGCGCATAAAAAAGTCCTGAATCGGTTGAGATATCAGGACTATAGAGGTTCACTGCGCGCTTCAGAAATGCCGGATCTGACTATGGTTAGTTGTTTACCACAATATCCTTCAGTAGGGGCCGGGCATGCCCGGCCAGTACGTGAGTCGGGGTCAGCCGACAATACGGCCCTGATCCATATGCACTGCGCGATCGCACATGTGGTCGATAACATCCGGATCGTGGCTGACCAGCACCATCGTCAGGTTATCCTGCTGCTTGAGCTGATTAAGCAGATTGAGGATCTCCGCCTGCACCGACATATCCAGCGCCGATGTCGGCTCATCCAGCAGCAGGATCTTCGGCTGCAGCAGCAGCGCGCGTACAATCGCTACGCGCTGGCGCTGGCCGCCGGAGAGCTGATGCGGATAACGATCGGCCATCGCCGGATCCAGCCCGACGTGGCGGAACCCCTGATCGATACGATCGTCAATATTATCGCTTTTCAGCAGTTTCAACGGCTCTGCCAGCGTGCGGCGCAGGCGGTGCCGGGGATGCAGCGAGGCATAGGGATCCTGAAACACCATCTGCACGTCGCGGCGCAGCTGTCCGCTGAAGGCTTTGCCAGGCTGGGCGTGATGCCCGGCCAGCTGCATCTCACCGCGCCAGTGCGGATTCAGCCCGGCCAGCACCCACAGCAGCGACGACTTGCCGCAGCCGGAAGGGCCAACCAGACCAAAACACTCACCCGGCGTGACCGAGAGCGAAACATCATGCACCACGGTGCGCAGTTCGTAGCCCTGCTTATGGGACACGCTCAGCTGGGATAATTCAATCATGGGAACGCCCCTGCGCCAGCGCGGCGCGATCCAGTACCGGCAGCGGTTTGCCGTGCGTTGACTTATTCGGGCGGCAGGACCACAGCGTGCGGGTGTAGGGATGCGTGGCGTGCGGCAGCTCTGCAGCGGGCAGCGTATCGAGGATCTCACCCTGATACATCACCATCACCCGCTCGCAGTGCTCCGAGACCTGCTGCAGATCGTGGCTGATCAGCAGCAGGCCCATATTGCGCTGCTCGACCAGATTGCGGATCAGCGCCAGCACCTGATCGCGCATCGCGTGATCGAGCGCGGAGGTCGGTTCATCAGCAATCAGAAACTGCGGCTCGGCGATCAGCGCGATCGCCAGCATCACGCGCTGGCCCATGCCGCCGGAAAGCTGATGCGGATAGCGCTTCATCTGCTCGGCAGGCTGCGGCAGCCCCACGGCGGCCAGCATTTCACACACTTTCTCTTTGATCTCAGCGCGGGAAAAACGGCCATGCAGCCTGAGCGGTTCCGCCACCTGCCAGCCAATGGTGCGCATCGGGTTGAGGGCGTATTTGGGGTCCTGCATCACCATGCCGAGGCTGCTGCCGCGCAGCTGGCTCCAGCGGCGCTCATTTAGCGTCAGGCCATTTTCGCCGGCGATGCTGAGCGTGCGCGCCTGCAATTGCAGGGAAGGGGCCAGCAGCCCCATCAGCGCGCGGGCGGTGAGGGATTTGCCGGAGCCGGATTCGCCGACCAGCGCCACGCGTTCGCGCCCCAGCGTAAAGCTGATGTTTTTCACCAGCTCAGCACCGCTGGCCGCGCTAATTTTCAGGCTTTCAGCCACGATTTGCGCAGAAGAATCAGTTGCCATTTCGGGTATCCAGTCGGTCACGCAGGCCGTCGCCTGTCAGATTAAAAGCCAGGCTGGCAAACAGGATGGCGCCACCGGGAACGGCGGCGACCCACCACTGGTCAAAAATCACCTTGCTGCCTTCGGCCACCATCGAACCCCATTCGGCGGTAGGCGGCTGAATGCCCATGCCGAGGAAGCCCAGTCCGGCAGCCGAAAGGATAATGCCGCCGAGGCTAAGCGCGGCGCGCACCACGGCAGTGGGCAGGCAGAGCGGCAGGATATGGCCGAACATCAGGCGCAGGCCGTTGATGCCCTGCATCCGTGCGGCGGCCAGATAATCACTGCGGCGCAGGGCCAGGGTTTCGGCACGCGCCTGGCGGGCGAACGGCGGCCAGCTGGTCAGCGCCAGCGCCAGCGCACCGTTCATCAGGCCGGGGCCCATCATCGCCACCAGCGCCAGCGCAATCACCAGATTCGGCAACGAAAGGAAGATATCGGTAATGCGCATCAGCACGCGTTCGCTCCAGCCACCAAGATAGCCAGCGCTGATGCCGATCAGCATCCCCACCGGAATAGTCAGCACCAGGATGAGCGCGACCAGCAGCAGGGTCGGGCGCGCACCGTAGATCACGCGCGACAGCAGGTCGCGGCCAAAGCCATCGGTGCCGAGCCAGTGGCTGGCGGAAGGCGGCATCAGGCGCACCGCCATCTCCTGCGCGTTCGGGTCGAACGGTGCCAGCAGCGGAGCAAACAGCGCGGCGAAGATCAGCAGGCCAACCAGGCTCAGGCCGACCATGAGCGTAATATTGCGCCGCGTTTTCACTACGCGCGGCTGGACGCTTTCAGCATCGGGAAGAGAGTGCGTCATCGGGTTCTCGGGTCGGTCAGGTAAGTGAGTGCATCCGCCAGCGCATTGATGGCAATAAAACAGCCGCCAATCAGCAGGGTGGAGCCGAGGATAGCCGGGGTATCCGAAGCGAACAGCGCCGTGGTCATATAGCGCCCTACGCCCGGCCAGGCAAACACGGTTTCGGTCAGCACCGACCCTTCCAGCAGCGTGGCATAGGAGAGGGCCAGCACGGTGATCAGCGTGCCGCGCACGTTAGGGAAGATATGCAGCAGCAGAATGCGCGTGCGTCCGGCCCCTTTAGCGCGCGCCAGCGTCACATACTCTTTGCTGCTCTCTTCCAGCAGCGCGGCGCGCAACAGGCGGGTAATGGTCGCCATCGACAGCAGGCCAAGCACCACCACCGGCAGCCACAGATGCGCAATCGCATTGCGGAACATTTCCGGGTCGCCGGAGAGCCAGCTATCAATCAGTACCAGCCCGGTTTTCGGTTCGAGGGTGTAGATCCAGATATCGTCCAGCCGCCCCGGCCCGGCTGACCAGTGCAGCACGGCGTAAAACAGCAGCAGCCCGAGCAGGCCGAGCCAGAACACCGGCACCGAATAGCCGAGCAGCGAGATCATGCGGGCAATATTGTCCAGCAGGCTGCCCGGTTTCCACGCCGCCAGCAGTGCCAGCAGGATGCCAAACACGGCACCAAAAATCATCGCACAGGTCGCCAGCTCAATGGTGGCGGGGAAGGTGCGCAGCAGATCGCTGGCAACCGGCTGATTGGTAATGCTGGAAACGCCGAGATCGCCGCGCAGCAGATGTTCCAGATAGTGCCAGAACTGGACCGGCAGCGGCTGATCCAGGCCGAGACTGGCGCGCACCTGGGCGTAGGTTGACTCGCTGGCGTGGTCGCCAGCGATCTGCAGCACCGGGTCAACCGGCGAAAGATGAGACAGGGCAAAGGTAAACACCAGTAGCCCAAGCAGGGTAACCACCAGCGAGAGCAGGGCGCTGAGCACCCCGCCGCTGCGGCGCAACAACAGCCGGGCGGAAGGCCCGGCTTGTGAGACTGATGACGCCATTACTTGGTGACCTGGCTGTAATAAACCATATCCGGGTTAATACCCTGCACGTACCCTTTCAGGTTATCGCGCAGCGCCACCAGATTCTTTGCCTGCATGCCGATGACATACGGTGAGTGCTGCTGCACTTCACGCTGCATGTTCTGGTACAGCTCAACGCGTTTCGCCTTATCGGTTTCCGCGGTGGCAGCCAGCGTCTGCTTGCTCAGCTCAGGAATGTGCCAGTTAGAGCGCCAGGCCAGGGTTTTGCTGCCGTCTTCCGGGTTATAGGCAAAGGCGGCAGCGTTGGTGTTTGGATCGAAGTAGTCGGCGCCCCAGGCGTTCAGCGTGGCTTCATACTGATGCGCTTTTACCCGCGTGGCGACTTCTGAACTGATGCCTGGCTGCACGTCCACTTTGATGCCGCCCTTCGCGAAGCTGGCCTGCAGTGCCTGAGCGATATCCAGGTACGGCGGCTGGTTGCTGGTCGACAGCTTGAAGCTGACGTTGCTCAGGCCGGCTTTCTTCAGAATGGCTTTGGCCTTCTCCGGGTCATAGGTAAACGGGTTGTCGTTCAGCGCGCCGAGGAAGCCTTGCGGCAGGAAGGACTGATGCACCGAGAACTGGCCTTTCAGCAGGTCGTTGGCAATGCCCTTGTAATCGAACAGATAGCGCGAAGCTTCCCACAGCGCCGGGTTTTTCAGAACCGGGTTGGCATCGATATTAAACTGAATGTAATAGAGCGAGGCCATCGGTACCGCAAGGGTTTTCACGCCTGCTTTGTCTTTCAGCGCGGCCATCTGATCGGCGCCGAGGTTACGGGCAATATCCGCGTCGCCCTGTTCCAGCAGCAGGCGGCGTGCAGCCGGCTCCGGCACGTTCTTGATCAGCACGTTTTTAAGTTTAGGCGCACCGGCTGGCGAGGTCGGGTTGGCGCTGAACAGCACCACTTCATGCGGGATGACTTTACGGATCTGATACGGACCGCTGCCCGCCGAATGCGTGGCCAGCCATTTGTTGCCGAAATCGCCTTTTTGTTCGTTGGCCATCACGGTTTTTTCATCCACGATGGAGGAGACCGGCGCGGCCAGCAGGCTTAGCACGTAGGTCGGGCTGACGTCGGCGCTCCAGCTCAGCTGGACGTGGTTATCATCAATTTTCTTCAGCTGAGCGTCGACGTTATCTTTGGTCCAGCCGAGCTGCGACAGAATAAATGACGGGTCGAGGTTCAGTTTGATCACGCGCGACAGCGAGAAGATTACATCTTCCGGGCGCAGTGGGTTGCCGGAGGCGAACTTAGCGCCTTCACGCAGGGTAAAGGTCATGCTGCGGTTATCTTTACCCGGCGTCCAGCTGGTGGCCAGCGTGGGTTTCAGGTCGGTCGGATTTTGCGGGTCGGACTGCACCAGGCGCTGATAGAGGTTAGTAAATGCCTGTACTGAGGTGAGTTCGAAGCCGTCAGCCGGGTCGAAGCTGCTGGCATCATCAATAGACTGCGCAATAACCAGCGTGTCTTTGGGGGTCGCGGCCGCTGCGGCGAAGGACGCCGCCAGGGCCAGAGCGATAACAGAGGGAACTGCAAATTTCATGACGTTTCCTTGCCTTACGTTTTTTCGCGAGTGTAAGTGAACAACCGATAAGAACAATAGTAGATTATTCACTATCGTTATGCGTGAAAGTTATAAGGATGATGAAACGGTTATAAAACTGAACAATGCCTAACGACCGAGCGTGGCCCAAATCCAGGGCGCGACGCCGAGCAGGTTATTCAGCATATGCAGGAAAATCGGCAGCTTCAGGCCAGAGGAGACCAGGCGGGCGGCGCACAGCAGCAGGGATAGCGCAATCAAGGCAATCACCGTTTGCAGATGGGCGTACTGGGTATGCATCGCCGCAAAGATAATGGACGTCAGCAGGGCGCAGGCCAGGCGCTGGCGCGGAGCCCACAGCAGGAAGCCCTGCAGAATAAAACCGCGAAACAGGATCTCCTCAAACACCGGGGCCAGTAAAACCACCGCCAGGGTGAACCACAGCATGCTCAGATTACCCTGGCTTAACTGGCTGGCGGTCCAGCTCTCCTGCTGCATATACAGCGACTGGCTGGCAATAAGAGCCAGCAGCAGCACGGCGAACAGCAGCACTTGCCGCGGCTGAAGTCTGCCGTGCGGGATGTCATGGTAATGGCGGTTATACCAGCGATAAACCGGCACCAATACGGCAAACTCCAACAGGCACAGCACCGGCATCAGTAGCCCGCGGCTTTTCAGCGCCTGCAGATTGGGGAAGTGAGCGACCAGCAAAGTAATCGCATACCAGAGAATAAACACCCCGGCACACAGCAGGGTGTGAGTGACTCTGTCGGTCGATGATGTCATGAGGGACCTGCTACTGGCACGGATCCCGCCATGTTAACAAGCGACTTTTAGGCTGTCGAGCCGCGTGATTATTCACCATTGCATAAAATTTTCTCAATTGTTCAGTGTTACTGCCGATATCCGTTATTGGAACTTTTTGGGAAACAGGCACTGACGTCACACTGACAGCGCCCCAGCAGTAACAAACGGACAGGGAAGCGTTCGTAAGCCGTATTATTAAGGGGCATGACTATGAATCATCCACCGGTACTGACGGGGGAATTAGCGGATGGGCAAAAAGCGGCATCGGCAACGCGGCGCACGTTGATGGCGCTGGCGCTGCTGCTGAGCAGTGCGCTGTTTTTAGCCATGCTGATGGTTGTTGGCGTAGCGTGGCAGCAAAATCAGGAATCGGTCGATCAGGAAGGAGCGCTGCTGCGTGATGCCTGGCAGCAGCAGCGCCAGTCGCTGGAAACTCACCTGCGCGACTACGCTTTCTGGCAGGAAGCCTGGCTGCATATGTACCTGACGATTGATCCTGACTGGGCGTGGAACCAGCAGAACCTTGGCCCCGGCCTGTTTCGCGAACATCAGTATGATGGCGTCTTTGTTATCGACGTGGACGATCGCACGCGCTATGCCGTAGTGGATGGCCAGCTCTCCACATTTACGCTGGAACAGTGGCTGGGAAGCCAGGCTCAGCCGCTGGTGGAGCAGGCGCGCTTGCAGCAGCGCCACCAGCATGTCATCAGCGAAAGTATCATGATTGGCGATACGCCGGCGCTGGTGGCTGCCGCACCGATCACCCGTGGCAAAATGCCGCATGAGGCCACGCTCTCCGCCACGCCTTCCGTCATGGTGTTTGTTTACCTGTTTACGCCCGATAAGCTAACAGCATTCGGCCATGCGGTTGGGGTCGATAATGCCCGCGTGCCGCAGGATCAGCAGGATCGCTACACCACGCCATTTATCAGCCAGGAGGCTAAAACCGGACCGGCACTGGTTCTGCGCTGGGATCCCAGCCAGCCGGGGCGCAAGCTCCTGATGTATTTGCTGCCGCTGCTCGCCTTTGTTGCGCTGATCCTCGGCGTGGTAACGCGCCGGGTGATCAATAATGCGATGGATAATGCCCTGCTATCGGATACGCGTTTCCTGCAGTTGATGTACAGCCAGCGTGAACTGGCCGCCAGCGAGGCGCGCTTCCGTGACGTGGCGGAAGCGGCCTCAGACTGGATTTGGGAAACCGATGCCGCCGGGCGTCTGACCTATCTGTCAAAGCGCTTCACCGTGGTCACCGGGTTTGGTCTGCTAACCTCCATCGGGCGGCAGCTGGATGAGATCCTCCAGCACGCAGAGTTGCCGGTCAGTACGTGGGTGAAGCAGCAGCAGGCTGGCGGCGCGCGCAGCCAGTTACGCTGCTATCTGCATTCTCAGCATCGCGGGCGACGTATCTGTAGTCTGGTCGCGAAGCCGATCATGCTGCACGGCAAGCTGCTGGGCTATCGCGGCACGGTGTCCGATATCACTCTGGAAGTGGAAGCGCAGGCGCGGGTTCACTATCTCTCACAGCATGATGTGTTAACCGGCTTACCGAATCGGCTTTTTATGCAGGAGTTTCTGCAGGAGCAGCTGCAGGCGTTGCCGGGGCTGGACTATCCGCTGGTGATGATCAGCCTCGACCTTGACCATTTCAAACCGATCAATGATACCTGGGGACACGCGGCGGGCGACAGCGTGCTGGTGGAGGTGGCCCGCCGTCTGCGCAGCTGCATGAGTGCGGGGGATCTGGTTGCACGGCTTGGCGGCGATGAGTTTATTCTGGCAACCACCGGGCTGCTGACCCGGGCCGAAATTAAGAGCTGCTGCCAGCGCCTGCTCGACTGCCTGCACCAGCCGTTCCACGTTGATTCGCAGGAGCTGTATATCGGCACCAGCCTCGGCATCGCCATGGCGCCGGACGATGCCATGCAGCCGGATGAACTCCTGCGGCTGGCGGATATCGCGCTCTATCAGTCGAAACAGCAGGGGCGTAACCGCTGGGTATTTTATACCGGCGATATGTCGCAGCACCTGGCGCAGCGCAGTGAAATGGAGCGCAATCTGCGCCGGGGCATTGGTGGGGATGAACTGCGCCTGCACTATCAGCCGCGCTATCATCTGCAAAGCGGGCGGCTGGAAGGGGCCGAGGCGCTGGTGCGCTGGCAGCATCAACCCGGGCAGCTCATCCTGCCGGACAGCTTTATTCCTCTGGCAGAAGAGACCGGGCTGATTATGGATATCAGTGACTGGGTGCTGAATCGCGCCTGTCGGGACGCCGCCAGTTGGCCCGGCGAGCTGTGCGTCTCTGTGAACATCTCGCCAAAATAGTTGCGCAACGGCAGCCTGCCGCTGCGCGTCGCGGCGGCGCTTGAGCAGAGCGGCTTAGCGGCAGCGCGGCTGGAGCTGGAAATTACCGAAAATATCACCATGGAGCACCCGGAAAGCGCGCTGGAGATCATGCACCAGCTGAAAGGGCTGGGGGTAAAAATTGCCGTGGATGATTTCGGCGCGGGCTTCGCATCGCTCGGCTATCTGAAAAAATTCCCGTTTGACGCCATGAAAATGGACCGTTCGTATCTTGATGGCTACCCGCATTCGCGCCAGGCGCAGTCGATAGTCGAGGGAATTATTGGTCTGGGGCGCGCATTTTCACTGATTGTGACGGCGGAAGGTATTGAAACGGAAGAGCAGCTGGCGCAGCTCAGGCTGATTGACTGTCAGCAGGGGCAGGGATATTTACTGGGTAAGCCGATGGCGCTGCAAGCATTGCGTGGATTGATGGATAAAACCGTCAGCTGACACGCGCCTCTGCGTCAGGGCAGAGGCGCGTGAGGTTTAGCGGACGCGTACCGCAACCAGCGTCATAATGACGGCAAAAGTGATAAAAATAGCCAGTTCCATAAGATTCTCCTCTGTGGGATTAGTCCTAAAATTATCATGTAAGGCTGGCTAAATTGTGAACGATTCGTGCGCAATATCACGCTATCACCTGGCAGCTTTATGCCACCACGCACTGCTCATTTGCGGCGCAATCTGTTAATCTTTCAGCAGAAATGCCGGTTATCTAAGCAAAAAGAGGAGCAGAAACAGTGAAATTTTATGGAAAAGTTGCCGTGATAGCAGCGCTGGTTGCGCTGTCGGGATGCCAGTCCGCTGGGCATAAAAGCGCAGACGCAGGTGCGCCTGTAGACCCGGAGATGGATCGCTGTGGTGCATCGCAGTATCAGCAGTATGTCGGTAAACCGCTGTCGGCCATTGAGTCGCTGCGTTTTGAAAATGCGGTGCGCGCCATTCCGTATAACTCAGCGGTGACGATGGACTTTAACCTGAACCGTATCAATTTTATGGGCGATAAAAACGGGACTATCAGCCGCGTTTACTGCGGTTAATTCTTCGCTCCGGGCTGGCCGCCGCGCGCGTCAGCCCTGTTAGCCTGCACCCCGACTCAGTAGTGCCACTTCCTTACCCACCATAAGCGCAGCCAGATGCCCGCCGAGCTGGTCCAGCCGCTGGTGGTGCTTACCACCTGGCCTTTCGCCACGAGGATCAGGGTAGGCGTACTGCTGACCTGCCAGTGCGTTGCCAGCACGCCGCTGCTGTCGTTCACCACCGGCAGCGTCAGATGATGCCCATTGAGATAGCGCACGATGCTGATGTCATTGCCGGAGCGGCTGGCGACGGTCAGCACATTGGTGCGTTTGCCGTTTAGCCACATCATCATCGGGACGGTGTCATGACAGGCGCTGCAGCCGGTGCTCCAGAACCACACCAGCAGAGGTTTCTTCTCGCTTAGCTCGCCAGGCGTCAGGTCGCGGCCGTCAACGGTGTGCAGCAGCTGCTGAGCAAAATCCGCTGGTAGCTCGGGCGCCCGTAAAACATCAATCAGGCGGATGAGCAGGATCAACATCAGTACCGGCAGCAGTATAAACAGGCTGAACTTCTTAAATTTATTGATCAATTTGCTGTGCCAGTTACTCATTGCCGTCTCCGCCTGCATCCGGCGCTTATCTTAACGGGGCGAGAGTGAATGGCAATCGTCTGGCATGTAAACATACGTATAGGGCAAAAAAACTACTCATGGCCTTCCAGTATTTTTGCCAGCAGGTTGCGGTAACCCTGCAAAACGGACTCGTCGGCTTCCCTCTCCAGGCGCGCAATCACATTCGCTATGATGGCTTTATTACTGGGCGATTTTCCGGACTGCATCAGTTCCATCATGATCACTTCCAGCAACTCACTCTCTTTTGGCGCATGAAACGATGGGCTGTTGAAGTAGTCAGTGATGGCGCGCCCGGCGCCGTGTAGCTGATGACTCATGGTAAACCTCCGCAAAAGCGCCATCGGTGGCCGCACGGCCACTGACAGGATCAGGTATTTAAGCGATAGACGTTGATCCGGGCCGCCAGAACAGCGGCCCGCCACTTGCCTGAAAAATAAACAGGTGGAGATTTTTAATACTGTAGATGGCGCCGGCGGGAATGCCAGTAACAAACAGAAATATTTTTACTCATGCTGCGACAAACTCAGGCAGGGTGGTAAGTGCCAATCACTTCGAGAATACCGTTGATCATAAACTGCACCCCCATGCACACCAGCAGGAAGCCCATCAGGCGTGAGATAGCTTCGATGCCGCCTTTACCGACCAGGCGCATGATTGCGCCGGAACTGCGCAGGCATCCCCACAGGATCAGGCTAACGGCGATGAAGGTCAGCACCGGGGCCACCGTGATAATCCATGGCGCAAAGGTGGTGCCGCTGTGGATAGTTGAGGCGGTGCTGATGATCATCGCAATGGTGCCGGGGCCTGCCGTGCTCGGCATTGCCAGCGGCACGAAGGCGATATTAACCACCTTACGTTCGCTCATCTCATCCAGCTTGTGGTCCGCTTCCACCGACGTTCCGGCCTGCTGCTGGGGGAATAGCATGCGGAAACCGATAAAGGCGACAATCAGCCCCCCGGCGATGCGTAAGCCGGGAATGGAGATACCAAAGGTATCCATCACCACGTTACCGGCGTAGTACGCCACGGTCATAATGATAAATACGTACAGCGAAGCCTGCGCCGACTGGCGGTTGCGCTCCTGGTAGTTCATATCGCCCGCCAGGCCAAGGAACAGCGCCACGGTGGTTAGCGGGTTAGCCAGCGGCAAAATTACCACTAGCCCAAGGCCTATGGCCTTCATCAGTTCAAACATCAGGTGGGATCCTTTGCACACAAAAGAGGCGAAGCCATCATGCCTTAACCTCATGGGGAAGCGAAGAATAACCAGGTCACCAGCGTAAGATTTACCTTAAGATGGGGAATTGACTCACTTAGCGATAAGACTATTCGTGAGCCTGCAGCGCAGGTTAACAATACGTTAAAATATTTTTTGTTTTAAATTAGAGAGTTAGAATTTTCATGGCTTTTTTATCATGCCGACGCTTGTACTGGGGGCGCGGTTATGAGTAAATGCACCTGTCGGTTTTGATACAGACCCACGTATGCGAGCAATTTTAGTAAAGCAGTCTTCAGTTCAAGCGTTATTTCAAGCTTCTTCCTGACTTCCTTCTGAGTGCCTCATAGTAATCCCTGTTGACGAACCCTGTGCCCACTGTGGCTTACTACAATTTTGAAGGAAAGACCCATGTCCCAGACTGGTTTAGTAAAATGGTTTAACGCTGAGAAAGGTTTCGGCTTCATTTCCCCAACTGACGGCAGCAAAGATGTGTTCGTACACTTCTCTGCAATCCAGGATTCAGGTTTCAAAACCCTGGAAGAAGGCCAGAAAGTTAACTTTACTATCGAAAACGGCCAGAAAGGCCCAGCAGCTGCTAACGTAACTGTTGCCTAAGTCCTCTTTCCGCTCCGGCGGTAACAGAACTTAGTTCGAAGTAAAGAAAACCCGCCCCAGTGGCGGGTTTTTTGCGTTTTGACCCCGCCAATAGAGTCGTTTGCTAACACTATTCTGCTGCTGCCCGCTGGATAAGTGACTGACGCCTGCCGTGAGTGTTGTTACACTTGTGTTTCGCTTCTCGCCACTACAGGTCGTTCACACAGCACGATGGAATCCTGGAAGATTAACCTCATCTCTGTCTGGTTCGGGTGTTTATTTACCGGGCTGGCGATCAGCCAGATTATCCCTTTTCTTCCGCTCTACGTTGAGCAACTTGGCGTCACCGATCCCAGCGCGCTGACGCTGTGGTCCGGCCTGATTTTCAGTATTACCTTCCTCGTTTCTGCCATCGTCTCACCGATGTGGGGCAGCCTTGCCGACCGTAAAGGCCGCAAGCTGATGCTGCTGCGCGCCTCGCTGGGAATGGGTATCGTCATTTTGCTGCAGGCGTTTGTCACCAGTGTCTGGCAGCTGCTGGCGCTGCGAGCGCTGATGGGGTTGACCTCCGGTTACATTCCGAATGCGATGGCGCTGGTGGCGGGGCAGGTGCCGCGTGAGCGCAGCGGCTGGGCGCTCAGCATGGTGACCACGGCACAAATCTGCGGGGTGATAATGGGGCCGCTGATGGGCGGGCTGCTGGCGGACTGGGTGGGTTTACGCGCAGTGTTCCTGATCACCTCCGCACTGCTGCTGGTGAGTTTCCTGATTACGCTGTACCTGATTAAAGAGAACGGCCAGCCGCGGGTGAAAAAAGAGAATAAGCTGAGCGGCAGCATGGTATTTCATACCCTCAGCCGTCCCGGCCTGGTGATCAGCCTGTTTTTCACTACGCTGGTGATCCAGCTGTGTAACGGTTCAGTCAGCCCCATTCTGACGCTGTTCGTGCGCGAGCTGGAGCCCAACGTGCAGAACATTGCCTTTATCAGCGGGGTGGTTGCGGCTATTCCAGGGGTATCTGCGCTGCTCTCCGCGCCAACGCTCGGCAAGCTGGGGGACCGCATTGGCGCGCAGCGCATCCTGTTTGCCGCCCTGATCTTCTCGGTGCTGCTGTTTGTCGCCATGTCCTGGGCGAACAGCGCGGTTGAGCTGGGGATCCTGCGCTTCCTGCTGGGCTTTGCCGATGGTGCCATGATGCCAGCGGTACAGACGCTGCTGCTGCGTTACTCCAGCGACCAGGTGACGGGGCGAATCTTTGGCTATAACCAGTCGTTTATGTACCTTGGTAACGTCGTGGGGCCGCTGATGGGCTCGGGGATCTCGGCGATTGGCGGTTTTCGCTGGGTGTTTGCGGCGACGGCGCTGGTGGTGCTGATTAACAGCGTGCAGCTGATTTGGGTCTATCGGAAATCTGCCCGGCGCAAAATCACGCCGGGCAGTTCGCCTTAGTCCGTGAGTTTAAAACTGACCTGATAGCGATACTGGCGGGCAGACAGCAGGAAGTCCGGGCTGACGCTCGGGCTCCAGGAGTCATCACCGCCGACCCCCATATGGAAACCATCGACAATCAGCCAGCTGCCCGGCTCGTCGCGCAGCCGGTGACGGTGCGAGGTATCGCGCAGCTGCTCCATGCTGTGACGGCTGAGCGAGAAGTGAAACTCCCCGCTGAGATGCCAGTCGCCGTAATCCAGCTGCTGCGTACCGCCGCGCAGGCCGTTTTCGCCCGGGAAAACATACGCGGTACTGAGCTGCTCTAACGGCAGCGTCCAGCGCGAGAACTCGGCGGCGAGCCTGCGGTCGGGATAGTTTTCATGCGGGCCAAGGCCGAGCCAGCTGACGCTCTCCGTCACCGTGGCCAGCTGGCAGCGTAAGCCAATGCGCGCTGGCTGCGGCTGCCCGGCGGCGATATCCACTTCTACCTCCACCTGCATCTCCCCCTGAAGGTTAATGCGGTAGCACTTGCGGCTGAGGAAACAGAGTTCCCCGGCAGCCTGCCAGGCGTGCTGCGTGCGGATCTGCACGCCATCGCTCAGGGCATCGACCTGCATCTGCAGGAGCTGGCTCTCCAGCTGATAGTGCCCGGCGCGTTTCCAGCGCTCTACCCACGCATGAGGATCGATGCGGGTCACTTCGCTGATGCCGATATCGTTATCCAGCGGCGCACGCGCGAACAGATCCTGCAGCGGGAAGAGCAGCATCGGCTGGCCGCCGCGCAGCCACTGTAGCAGCTCCCCGCTCTCCTGGCTGAACTGCCAGCGCTGCTCGCCGTGCGCGACTTCCGTCAGCAGCGCATGCTGTTCAACGCGCGGCACTTCACCCGTGACCGGGAGCGGCGGGAGTGCCAGCGCGGCGGGCAGACGCCAGCCGTCCCATGCGACGCGCTGCCCGGCCGGAGACCAGGCCGTAGCAGCAGGCTGGATAACCTCCACCCGCAGCCACAGTTCACCAGCCAGCGGCGGCAGCTCTGCCAGCGTCAGGGTGGTGCTGCCCTCTGCGGCCAGCTCGAGGGCCACTTCTCCTTCAGCCACCGCGCTGCCCTGATGCTCAATACGCCAGCGCAGCCGCTCGTTGTCGCTGTGACGGAACAGATATTCGCTGCGAATACCCACGCTGAGCGGGGCCGTGCTCTCCAGCGTGAACTGGAAAAACTGCTGGGCGCGCTGCGCTTCATACAGCGCCGGATGCGGCGTGCGATCGGCGAAAACCAGCCCGTTCATGCAGAACTGGCGGTCGTTAGGCGTATCGCCAAAATCACCGCCGTAAGCCTGCCACTGCTGGCCGTCGGCATCGGTGCGCGTCAGGCTCTGGTCCACCCAGTCCCAGACGAAGCCCCCCTGCAGCCGCGGATACTGACGAAACGCCTGCCAGTAGCGGTCGAAACCACCAAAGCTGTTGCCCATCGCATGGGCGTATTCGCACAGGATCAGCGGGCGCGTCTCTTGCGGCAGGCCGATCCATTTCTTAATCGACCATTTGGGGACGGCTTCAAACGGCTGATCCTGATCGACGCGCGCGTACATCGGGCAGAGGATATCGGTCGCCGCCGTGTCGGCTCCGCCGCCTTCATACTGCACCGGGCGGCTGGGATCGTGACTTTTGATCCAGCGATAGAGCGCGTCGTGCGTGCTGCCGTGGCCCGATTCATTGCCCAGCGACCAGATGATAATGCAGGGGTGATTGCGGTCGCGCTGCACCATGCGCGTGACGCGTTCGCTGAAGGCGTTAAACCAGCTGGGATCGTCCGACAGCCGGTTCATCGGCTGCATGCCGTGCGTTTCGATATTGGCCTCATCCACCACGTAAAGGCCGTAGCGATCGCACAGGCGATACCACAGCGGGTGGTTGGGGTAGTGAGAGCAGCGCACCGCGTTGAAGTTGTGCTGCTTCATCAGCAGGATATCCTTAACCATGGTGGCCTCATCCATCACCTGGCCATTTAGCGGATGATGTTCATGGCGGTTGGTGCCGCGGATCAGCAGCGGCTTGCCGTTGAGCTTCAGCAGCCCGCCGCTGACTTCCACCTTGCGGAAGCCCACATCGTAAGCTTCGGCTTCCAGCAGCGCACCGCTGGCATCCAGCAGGGCCACCACCGCGCGGTAAAGATGCGGAGTTTCAGCGCTCCACAGCAGCGGCTGTTCTACCTGCAGCGACAGCCGGGTGCGATCGAGGTAGCGCCCGCGTTCATC
This sequence comes from Erwinia aphidicola, assembly GCF_024169515.1. Taxonomy (NCBI): domain Bacteria; kingdom Pseudomonadati; phylum Pseudomonadota; class Gammaproteobacteria; order Enterobacterales; family Erwiniaceae; genus Erwinia; species Erwinia aphidicola. The sequence continues at coordinate 2,831,944 of NZ_JAMKCQ010000001.1, forward strand.
AATCACCGCGCTGCCAAACGCCTGCTGCTGCTGCGCAATCAGCTGCTCGCCGCGCCACAGCGTCACCTGGACCTGACAGGCACTGGCGTCATTCAGCGAAGCGACCGCCAGCACCTGCAGCTGCGCGGATCGCTGCTCAGCGCTTAGCGGCGTATCGATCTGTACGCCGCTGAGCTGTACAACGGGCTTATGCAGCAGGCTAACGTCGCGGAAAATCCCGCTCATGCGCCACATATCCTGATCTTCCAGGTAGCTGCCGTCGCACCAGCGCAGTACCAGCACCGCAAGGCGGTTTTCCCCGGCGTGCAGCGCCCGGCTGAGGTCAAACTCGGCGGGCAGGCGGCTGTCCTGCGAATAACCGATAAACTCACCGTTGCACCACAGGTAGAAAGCAGAGTTGACGCCGTCAAAGATGATGCGCGTCTGGCCGCCGCTGAGCCACTCAGCAGAGCACTCAAAGGTGGTGGAGTAGCAGCCGGTCGGGTTGTCGCGGGGCACAAAAGGCGGATTGACCGCAATCGGATACTGCACATTGGTGTAGATCGGGGCGTCATAGCCTGAGAGCTGCCAGTTGGAGGGAACCTGCTGGCGGTCGGCCGACGGCAGATCGCCGAGCGTCCACTCATCCGGTACCGCCTCAGGGCAGGCAAAATAGCTAAAACACCACTCGCCATTTAGCGACTGCAGCGACGGGCTAACCTCCTCGTCACGCGCCGACTCCACGCTGCGCCAGCTGGCAAAAGGCGGATGGGCGGGCAGGCGGTGCAGCTGAGTCACTGCCGGATTTTCCCAATGGCGCTGCGAAAGCAGCTGTTGCAGAGAGAGCGGGGCGCATTCTGTCATGGCGTTAACCTCTAAAATGTTATGCGCTCACATTGAGGGCGCATGACGATTTTGTAAAGATAAAAGGCGGGGCGATGCGAGAGCGATCGCAAGATTTATCACTGAAGAAAATCCGTTAATGTTGCCACTGATGCAGGGTTGCGGCAGGAAAACCACAGCAAAACGTTAAGTGTAGAAACGCCCTGTTAATAGCGCGTGTAAGCAGAGAATTCTGCATTGTGGCGGGCCTGAGCGGCGCTTACTATCAGCGCAAAGGGTCCTTAACGTCGTATTGAGGTTTGATGATGGTGAGTATTATTAGAGCAGTGAGTATTGTGGCGCTGGTGGCGGCACTGAGTGGATGTCTGTTCCCGCCTCCGGGCGGCGGTGGCGGTGGTGGTGGCTGGGGCGGACCTGGCGGCGGCGGCGGACCTCATGGTGGTTTCAGCGGCCCGCGCGGCTAACTTTATCGGGGGCCTGTTTTGGCCCCCGTTTTTTTAGGGCCAGCAGCCGAAAAATAACGCGTCACAATGAGCGAAACGTTTCGCCATTATTTAACAACTTTCCTCCCTTTGATCTGCGCTTAAGTCGCGAAAAAATAACGCGAATACAGGTTTTCTTTTTTCAAATCTGGTGATACCGTCTTGCTTTAACTTGCTGAGACAGTCGCATGAAAAACCTCATTGCAGAATTGCTGGTCAGACTGGCGCAAAAAGAGCAGGAATCGAAAGAACTGGTCGCTCAGGTCGAAGCGCTTGAGATTGTCGTCACTGCACTGTTACGCAAAATGGACGGCGGCCAGCTTCAGCAGATCAATGACAGCATCTCCGAAGCGATGCAGACCGCGTCCGTCACGGTCGAACCTGAGCTTTCTGAAGATATGTCACTGCTGGAAAATTACATTCAGCGCCTGCTTAACCACCCCCGCCAGTAATCTTCTTTATGCACGCGGTGCTCACAGGTCTGTGGCAGCGGGCAACGGGCGAGAAATAAAGCCTTCGTCTTATTCATTTCCCTTAAAATTTACGCAAAAATCCCTCGCCGAAAACAAAACTCATGCCACACTTTATTGTGTCGATATAACAATAATGGGATGGGATACGCATGAAAGTTCAATTAATGCTGGCGGCGGCTCTGCTGTCACTGACGGCGGCAGGCTATGCCAGCGCGGCCGAAAAAACCGCACAACAGCAAAAAATGACGGTGTGTAATCAGCAGGCGGGTGAAAAATCCCTGAAAGGGGATGAGCGTAAAACCTTTATGAGCGGCTGCCTGAAGAAGGACAGCAAAATGGATGGCATGACGCCGCAACAGATGAAGATGAAAACCTGTAATGCCCAGGCCGGCGAAAAAATGTTGAAGGGTGACGAGCGTAAAACCTTTATGAGCAGCTGCCTGAAAAAAAGTTAACTTATGCGGGCGAGCGAACGGTCGCCCGATTTTCTCCCGCGCTTTAACTAAACTAATCCTAAACCGCAGCGGGTTAAGCACGCTTATTGCTGCTTTCGGCACGCTGAGTTAAGAAAAATCCCATTTTTGCACTAAAATATTCGGATCTTTTTTTCGACACCCTCATGAGTCAGTCAGACTGTCTTGGATCGTGTCGCGTGCAACCTAAGGATTCGTTGTATGGTGGCTTTAATCATTATCGGCATCTTTATTATTAGCGTGATTTACGCCCACTCGCGCGGAGTGGTTAAACAAAAGCTGTCGCGCCAACTATTTGACCACTCTACTTTTATGGCACCGGTAAATATGTTTATGACCGGCCTGTCCTCACTGCCGGCGAAACAACCCTATTTCGATAGCGCTGAATTTCCCGAATTACAGAAAATTACCGATAACTGGCAGGTTATTCGCGAAGAAGCGGTGCGCCTTCAGGACCATATTAAAGCTGCGCAGTCGCATAATGATGCCGGTTTTAACACCTTTTTTAAGCGCGGCTGGAAGCGTTTTTATCTGAAATGGTATGGCGATGCTCACCCCTCGGCACGCGAGCTGTGCCCGGTGACCAGTGAGCTGCTGAGTCAGATCCCGTCGGTCAAAGCGGCCATGTTTGCCGAGCTGCCTGCCGGAAGCCATCTGGGTAAACATCGCGATCCCTATGCCGGATCGGTGCGTTACCACCTGGGGCTACAGACACCGAATGACGATCGCTGCTTTATTGATGTGGACGGTCAGGTACACAGCTGGCGCGATGGTGAAGCGGTGATCTTCGATGAAACCTATGTCCACTGGGCACAAAATGCCAGCGAGCAGACGCGTATCATCCTGTTCTGCGATATTGAACGGCCGATGAAGTGGCGCTGGGCGCAGGCGGTGAACCACTGGGTTGGCACGGCGCTGATGTCGGCGGCGGCCTCTCCCAATGATGATAACGACCGCGTGGGTGGCATTAACCGCATCTTTAAGTACGTTAACGCGGTGCGTGATGCCGGGCAGAACCTGAAAAAGCGCAACCGCGCGCTCTATTATGGGATCAAGCGCACGCTGATCGTGCTGATTTTTGCGCTGATTATCATTCCGAGCGTTCTGATGTAGGCGCATCGACATATTTGGTTAAACATTTAAAAAAGGCGGCTAACCAGTGAGTTAGCCGCTTTTTTTTATACCTTAACGTTCGAACAGTTGCCAACCAGCCCCTGCCTGCCAGACTTAAGATATTGATACATTTTGTGTGGATATAGCAAAAGGAGAGCTGGGTGAGTTATCAAAACGTTCTGGTATTAAAAGATCTGGCAGAGAATAAACCGCTGAAAGCGCCGGTTGGCGACACCGACATTTTGCTGATTCGCCAGGGCGATGAGGTCAAAGCGTATCAGAGCGAGTGCCCCCACTCCGGCGCCCCGCTCGAGGAGGGTGCGGTCTATCAGGGCACCCTGACCTGCCCGTGGCACAAAGCCACTTTCTCCCTGCTTGACGGTGCGCTGTGTGAACCGCTGGCGCTCAGCGATCTGAAACGCTATCCGGTGCGGGTGGAGAACGGCATGATCCAGGTGGATCCGCAACCGATGCCGCCGCTCGCCACTTTCAGCGCGGGTGACAGCAAGCCGGTCTTTGTGATTCTGGGGACGGGCGCGGCGGGCAGTGCCGCCGCCTGGACGCTGCGCCGTGAAGGGTTTGATGGGCGCCTGGTACTGGTGGACCGCGAATCAGAGGCGCCCTATGACCGCACCGCGCTGACCAAATTTGTGCCGTCCGGAAAAATGAAAATCAGCGAAGTTCCTGCGATGCTCGATGACGACTTTTTCCAGTATGCAGAAAGGTTGCAGGGTAATGTCGAACAGCTCGACAGCCGCCAGCAGCTGCTGCGCTTTGCAGATGGCAGCACGCTGCAGTATGACAAACTGCTATTGGCCAGCGGTGGTCTTCCTCAGCGCCCCGACATTCCCGGTAACGCGCTGGCAGGGGTTCACGTTCTGCGCAGCATTGAACAGTGCGCCGCGGTGATGAAGGCCGTGGAGCAGCAGCGTAAGCTGGTGATTATTGGCAACAGCTTTATCGGCATGGAGCTGGCGTCCGCACTGCGCGCCCAGGATATCGCGGTGCAGATCGTCGCCCCGCAGCCGCTGCCGTTCAAAGCCCAGTTTGGCGAGCAGCTGGCACGCTTTTTCCGCGATCTGCATCAGCAGAACGGCGTGGAGTTTATCACTGACGAAGTGGCTGAGCTGACCGCCGAGAACGGACACGTCAGCGGCGTGCGGCTGAAAAGCGGCCAGCAGATTGCCAGCAGCGTGGTGGTGCTGGCGACCGGCGTTACGCCGGGCTGCGGTTTTATCCACGATATCGCTCTGCAGGACGATGGCAGTCTGGCAACCGATGAAGCGCTTCAGGCCGCTAAAAATGTCTGGGCGGCAGGTGATATCGCCAGCTATCCGGCGGAGGAGGGCCTACAGCGCATTGAGCACTGGCGCGTGGCGCAGCAGCAGGGAAGGATTGCTGCCAAAAATATGCTGGGTGCCGGCGAGGCGTTCGACCGCGTCCCGTTCTTCTGGACGGCCCAGTTTGGCACGCGCTACGAATATCTTGGTCACGCGGAAAAATGGGATGAAGAGCGGCTGATCGGCTCGTTAAGCGATAAAACGTTCGTCATGCTTTACGGGCAGAAAGGCAAGCTGGCGGCGGTGGCCTCCTGCGGGTGCTATACCTTTACCGCCGAACTGGTGCAGCGAATGCAGCAGCCGATGACGCTGGACGCGGCGGAGCAGCTCAGCCGGGCGCATCTCTCAGCCTGAACAGCGCAGCCAGCGGGTAACCCCGCTGGCTGCGTTTTTTTACTGCTTGCTCATCTGCTCGGATTTCGCCATGCACTGCTGCATCGCTTCCATCACCGCCGAGCGGAAGCCTTTCTGCTCCAGCACTCTTACTGCTTCAATGGTGGTGCCGCCCGGTGAGCACACCATATCTTTCAGTTCGCCCGGATGCTTGCCGGTCTCCAGCACCATTTCCGCTGCGCCTTTCACCGCCTGTGCGGCAAACTGGTAAGCCTGAGCGCGCGGCATCCCGCCCAGCACGGCCGCATCGGCCATCGCCTCAATAAACATAAATACATAGGCCGGGGCAGAACCGCTGACGCCGACCACCGCGTGGATCAGGTACTCCGGCACCAGCGCCGCTTTACCAAAGCCGCTAAAAATCTCCACTACCGCATCGGCCTCTTCTTTGGTCACCAGTACATTGGGGGTGACCGAGGTCATGCCCTCGTTGACCAGCGCGGGGGTGTTCGGCATAACGCGCACGATTTTACGGTCGTGGCCAAGCACCGAGGCCAGCGAGTCCAGCGTCACGCCCGCGGCAATCGAAACCACCAGCGTCTCTTTATTCAGGCTGCCCGCAATATCTTTCATCACCGACAGGATCGCATTAGGTTTTACCGCGCCGAACAGAATATCGGCCTGCCCGGCCACTTCGGCTGCGCTCTCTGCCGGGGTGATGCCATACTGTTTCTGCATCGCCAGGTTGGTTTCGGGCTTGTGGTCAAATACCCAGATATTCTCCGCTCTGACCTGCCCGGCGGCGACCAGGCCGGCTATAATCGCCTTCGACATATTACCGCAGCCAATGAAGCCAATTTTCTTGTCCATGAGATTCTCCCTGCTAATTCTGTTTACGAAGTTGGCGTGATGCCATCCCCACACCTTAACTGGATCAGATTAAGTTTGCCATTCGGCAAAAGAATGGGAAGATCGCGCTATTCCCGACTCAATATTATAAGGAAATGGCGATGCCAATCTGGGTGGATGCCGATGCGTGCCCGAAAGTGATCAAAGAAGTGCTGTACCGTGCAGCCGAGCGTGAGCAGATGATGGTGACGCTGGTGGCGAATCAGGGGCTGAGCGTGCCGCCATCGCGCTTTGTGCGCACGCTGCGCGTTCCGGCGGGCTTTGACGTGGCCGACAACGAAATTGTGCGCCGTGCGGAAGCGGGCGATCTGGTGATCACCGCCGATATTCCGCTGGCGGCCGAAGTGATGGAGAAGGGCGCGATTGCGCTGAATCCGCGCGGTGAACGCTACAGCGAAGCCACCATTCGCGAGCGGCTAACCATGCGTGACTTTATGGATACCATGCGTGCCAGCGGGGTGCAGACCGGTGGGCCGCCGGCGCTCAACCAGCGCGATCGTCAGCAGTTTGCCAATGAACTGGATAAATGGTTACAACAGCAGCGTAAGTAGTGGCGAGACCCTCTCCCGCCGGGCGGGAGAGGGTATTAGCGGTCAGACAAAGTTGTCGTCATCAAAATCATCGCCAAACGCATCATTGCTGAAGTCGTTATCGCTGGCGTAATCCTGCTGCAGGCCGTTATCCTGGCTGAGGAAGGACTGATTATCCCCGCCGTTAAAGGTATCGAGATTATTATCAAACTGCGGGTCCGGCATCGCCGGTTCGTTAATGATATTTACAATCTCTTCCGGCTGCGAGTGGTGGAACATGCTGGTCAGCATATCCGCCATCACTACGCCGCCGGCAACGCCGACCGCCGTTTGCAGGGCGCCGCCAAGGAAACCACGCCCGGCAGCAGGGGCCGCGGGCGCCTGGGCATAGGCGGGCTGCTGCTGTGGCTGGGCGGGCGCATTTCCCCACGCTGATTGCGCAGGCTGCTGGACCGGCTGCGGCTGCGAACGGCTGCCGCCGCCAAACAGCCCGGAGAGGAAACCGCCGCTGTTCTGCTGGGGCTGCTGGGCCTGTGCCAGCTTCGCTTCCAGCTCACTCACCCGGCTGTTAAGCTGCTTCATTGCCGCTTCCTGGATCAGGATGGCCTGCGCCATGTAGTAGGGCGCGCCGGGTTGCGCTTGCACCTGCTGCTGGATCAGTTTTTCCGCCGCGGCGTCGCGCGGGCCGGACTGTGACTCTGCCTGTTTTAAGCGGGTAAACAGGCTTTCGATCAGTTGTTGTTCTTCGCTCTGCATGGGGTTCCTCCGAAAACGGGCGATAGGTTAATTCTGACTATCCGCCGGTGAAAGTAAATGCTATCGGAGTAAGGAAATGTTGCACCCCCTTACGCGGCTTATTTATTGTGTAAAGTAAATGATACAACTGTAATTTTCTTTTCAAAACATCGTGTTATTGAGGTTTTCCTCCCTGCTTGCTGTACAGAAAACGTTACTGCTGGTCCCGGTGAATAATGTCCGGTATCATGCGTCAACGTTTTTCAATGTTTGCCCCTCGGTGCGCGATGACCCGCGTAGGAATCGTTAAGGAAGTGCCTGTTATGTCATTACCCATTTATCTGATCGGCGCACGTGGCTGCGGTAAAACCACCGTGGGTCAGGCTCTTGCTCTGGCATTAGGGTACGCTTTCTGCGACACCGACCATTACCTCCAGCTCTCCAGCGGCCAGAGCGTATCGGACATTGTCAGCGCCGAAGGGTGGGAAGGATTTCGCCGTCGTGAAACCCTCGCTGTGAAATCCGTTACGCAGCCGGGGACGGTGATTGCCACCGGCGGGGGGATGGTGCTGGCCGAAGAGAATCGCCAGTTCATGCGCGAGCAGGGGCAGGTGGTCTATCTTAATGCGGATGCAGCGGTGCTGGCGGCGCGGCTGGAAGCCTACCCGGAAGCCGAACAGCGCCCGACGCTGACCGGGCGCCCGATTGCCGAAGAGATGGTCGAAGTGCTGGCGGCGCGTGATGCGCTTTATCAGCAGGCGGCGCACCATATTATCGATGCGATGCAGTCGCCAGAAGCGGTTGTCAGCCAGATCGTCAGCGCACTCTCCCTCGCTCGCGCCAGTTAACTTCGCCTTTTTCTCCCCCTCCTGCGCGATAAAGCGCTGTGCTTGTCTATACTTTGACAGTGGCCGGTTTGCTGGCCACGCCGTGAAAGGGATCTCTTTCGCGTGCTTTTTCTGACAGCCAAGAGGGGATGAGTATGCCAGGAAGACCGCCATATCCACGCGAAGCACATATTGTAGAGGTTGAAAAGGGCGCACCCGGCAAATCCGTTGTCTGGTATGAGCTGCGTTCTGACCATCCGAAACCTGACTCGCTGATCAGCGAGCATGAGAGTCATCAGGAGGCGCTGGATGCTAAAGAGCGCTATGAGGATGCTGAAAAAGAGTAATCCTCACTCCGCCCTGGCAGGGACGCCAGCGGCTGGCACATTATCACCTGGCGTTATTAATTATTTCTTTACCCGCACTTCCGCTAATTTTTCTCAATATGCATCGCAGCATATTTCGCTGGTCACGCCCGGGATCCCGCCATATATTTTTATTTTTTAATCTGCATCAGGGATAATAAATTCTCATCGCCCCGCGGCACCTGATTATCCTTTTCCCTCCCCTTAAAGCCGAATGAAATTAATCCTTGACCGCCAGGCGTGCGCGCCGTAGGTTAATTTTATCACAAACAGGAACAGCAGTTCCTAATAGTGGAACTACCCGATGAGCACGCTTGAAAATGCTTCCGCCGTACTCAAACTGTTTAACCGCAGCGGCCTGACTCAGGGCCAGCCAGGGTTGACGTTTACTGATGTGGTTGAGGCATTAGGGTTGCCAAAAAGTACCGTTTCGCGCCTGTTGTCGACGATGGAAAACGAAGGGCTGCTGGAGCGCGATGCGGAAACCCGCTGTTTCCATGTCGGGCGCATGCTGCTGTCGCTGGCCAGCCATTATCTCTCCACGCCGCTGGTCGATGGTGCCTCATCCATGATGGCGCGGCTGGCCGCAGAGTCCAGCTGTACCGGCTATATCTCGGTGCTGGAAGGGCGCGAGATTATGGTGATGCGTATGTTCCAGGGGCGGATGTTTATTCAGGTAGTGACCCCGCCGGGCAGCCGGTTACCGGCTGCGGAAACCTCGGTCGGCCGCGCCATTCTGGCACGCTACAGCGATGACTTCGTGCGTAAGCTCTATGCCGGAGCCTGGCAGGTGAGTTCCCCTAATTCGCCGCAAACGCTGGAGCAGCTGCTGGCCGAACTGGCGCGCATTCGTGAACAGGGTTATGCGCTGGCACGCAATGAGACCCTGCAGGGCATCAGCTCGCTTGCCACCACGATTACTAACAAACATCGGGGAGAAACCGTGGCGCTGTGCCTGTCGTTCCCTTCACAAAATCAGGAGCCGCCATACTCCTCCGCCACGCTGGATGCGCTGCAGATGGTCACGCGTCAGCTGGCAGGGAATTATGGCGACCTCGCCAATACGATGGTTATTTCCGCCACCGTGTAATACTCACCTGATATCTCCTTATGGATATCAAGTACGCCTCACCAGGGCATTAGCAGTACCGTCAATAATACAACATTCTAATAAGGTCCTCAGAGACCAGTGATAATAAGCAAAATATCCCCCCGCAGTATCGGGGGACTATTTTGCCACGGGCAAAAAACATCATTCCATCACCATCGGACAGGGTCTTTACCGGGGAAAATATGCGGCAGGATAATCCTTTAAAGGATGCTGGCACCATTGTGGTGCTGCTTCTACTTTCAGTGCTCGGCGCCATTATTGGCGTGCAGCTGTTAACCACGCTGGGCGTGACGCCTAACACCTCTATTATCGGCGCCCTGCTGGCGATGCTGCTGGCACGTATTCCACTCAAAGCCTTCCAGCGCTATCGATCGATTCATACCCAAAACCTTGCGCAGACGGCGATCTCTTCTGCCACCTTCGGCGCCGCGAATAGCCTGCTGATGCCGATTGCCGTGCCGTGGGTTATGGGGCAGCCACAGCTTATCCTGCCGATGTTTGTCGGCGTGAGTGCGGCGATGCTGCTGGATGCTTACCTGCTGTATCGCCTGTTTGATACCCGCGTTTTCCCGGCCAGCAATGCATGGCCACCGGGCGTGGCGGCGGCGGAAGCGATTAAAGCGGGCGATAAAGGCGGCAGCCACGCCTGGCTGCTGCTGGTCGGCGTGCTCGGCGGCATCGTCGGCTCAGTGCTGAAAATCCCGATGGCGGCCTTTGGTACCGCGTTTATCGGCAATATCTGGGCGCTGAGCATGTTTGGCATCGGCTTACTGTTACGCGCCTACGCCCAGCCGATTGCCGGGATTGATATCAACGCTAACTATATTCCGCACGGCGTGATGGTCGGTGCCGGGCTGGTGGCGCTGATTCAGGTGGTACAGGTGATCCGCAGCAAAAAGAGCGACACCACGGTTTACTCCAGCCCGGATACAGAGGTGCGCAAAGCGCTGGGACTGGGAACGGTGGGCTACCTGGCGATTGCTGCCCTGCTGGCGCTGAGCGCCGGGCTGTGGGCGCAGATGTCACTGCCGATGCTGCTCGCCTTCATCATCTATGCCGCCTTTGCGGCCTTTGTTCACGAGCTGCTGGTGGGCATTGCGGCGATGCATTCCGGCTGGTTCCCGGCTTTTGCCGTGGCCCTGATCACCCTGATCATCGGTATCCTGATCGGCTTCCCGCCGCTGGCGCTCTGCGTGCTTACCGGCTTCACCGCCGCCACCGGACCGGCGTTTGCTGATATGGGTTATGACCTGAAAGCCGGCTTTGTGCTGCGCGGGCAGGGTCGCGATCTGCAGCAGGAGCTGTGGGGCCGGCGCATACAGCTGTTTGCCGCGCTGATCGCCTTTGTCGTCTCGATCCCCGTGGTGTGGTTCGCCCATGCCAGCTTCTTTAGTCAGGATCTGATCCCGCCGGTGGCGCGGGTGTATGCCAAAACCATTCAGGCCGGAGCGGAACCGGGTATCGCGCATAACTTACTGATCTGGGCGATCCCTGGCGCAGTGATCCAGCTGATCGGCGGGCCGAAGCGTCAGCTCGGCGTTCTGCTGGCGACCGGCCTGCTGATCTTCAACGCAATGGCCGGCTGGGCTGTGGTCACGGGTATCGTGCTGCGCCTGATCATTACCCGTATCTGGGGCGATCGCGGGCGTACGCCGATGGAAGTGATTTATTGCCGGTGATGCGCTTTACAGCTTTTTTAACTCCCTTTTCAGCAGCGGCACCAAACGATAATTAAGGTAACGACATGAGTTTGCAGCAGACTTTGCAGGTTTTTGAGCTACTGGATAGCGCCAGCGTCAGCGGGCAGGATGTCGCGGATCTGTTCAGCGGCTACCCGGGCGTTTGCGCCAGCGTTAAGCGCGTCAGCGGCCCGAAAGGGCAGACCGATTTCGTGAGCATCACCCTGACCGGCAGCGCAGGGAAGAGCCGGGGGGGGGCTGCTCCCACGCTGGGGATTATCGGCCGTCTGGGCGGCATTGGCGCACGGCCAACGCGTATCGGCATGGTGTCGGACGCCGATGGTGCGGTCGCTGCCGTCAGCAGTGCGCTGAAGCTGGCCGAGATGCAGCGTAAAGGCGATTTTCTGGCGGGTGACGTCATCATCACCACCCATATCTGCCCGAATGCGCCAACCCGCCCGCACGAGCCGGTCGACTTTATGGACTCGCCGATCGACGACGTCACCATGAACGATAATGAAGTGGTGCCCGGCACAGATGCTATTCTTTCCATAGATACCACCAAGGGCAACCGCATCCTCAACCACAAAGGGTATGCGCTGTCGCCGACGGTTAAGCAGGGTTATATCCTGCGCGTATCGGAAGACTTACTGCGCATTATGGAGATGACCAGCGGCCGTCCGGCAGTGACTTTCCCGATCACCACGCAGGATATTACGCCGTACGGCAACGGTGTGTATCACCTCAACAGCATCCTCCAGCCAGCAACGGCAACCGATGTGCCGGTGGTGGGGGTGGCAATCTGTAGCGAGTCGGTGGTTCCCGGTTGTGGTACCGGCGCCAGCCATGAAGTCGATATCGCGCTGGCCGTGAAGTTCGCGGTGGAAGTGGCAAAAGAGTTCGGACGGGGCAGCTGCGCGTTTTACGACGCCGAAGAGTATGCGCGCCTGCTGGCGCTGTACGGCAGCCTGAGCCATCTTAGCTCGCGGAATTAAGCTTATGAATCCCTCTCTGGTGACGTTGACGATTGGGCAGTCCCCGCGCACGGATATTATGCCGCTGCTGCTGGAGTACCTGCCCGAAGAACAGATTGCCCACTCCGGGCTGCTGGATGGCCTCACGCCCGGGCAAATTGCTGAGCAGTACGCGCCGTCAGACGGCGAGAAGGTGCTGGTCTCCAGGCTGACCGACGGCAGCCAGGTGACGCTGGCGGCGAGTAAAGTGGAGCGCGGTTTGCATAAACGCATCCTGCAGCTGGAAGATGAGGGGTTTAGCACTATCCTGCTGTTATGCACCGGTGAGTTCGGCAAACTGTACGCCAGTGAGGCGATACTGCTGGAGCCGGACCGTATTATCCCGCCGCTGATCGAGGCGATTGTCGATGGTCATCAGGTGGGGATTGTGGTGCCGGTGGCCGAACAGATTCAGGAGCAGGCCAACAAGTGGAAAAACCTGACGCAGCCACCCTGTTTCGCCGTTGCCAGCCCGTATCTGGCCAGCGATGAGACGCTGATTGATGCTGCGCTGTCGCTGCAGGAGCAAGGGGCAGATGTGGTGGTGCTGGACTGTATCGGTTATCACCAGCGTCACCGTGATTTCCTGCAAAAACTGTTGGGTATTCCGGTACTACTTTCGAACGTGCTGGTCGCCAAACTGGCGGCAGAATTACTGGTCTGAGTCACGATTGCAGCGGCTGATGCGCAATAGTGCGTGACAGCCGCTCAATTATGCCACTACACTGCCAGCTTACCTTTGTCTCTGATTTTAAGGAATTTATATGCTCAATGTTAGTGAGTATTTTGACGGTAAAGTGAAGTCAATTGGCTTCGAGAGCGCCACGACCGGCCGCGCCAGCGTTGGCGTGATGGCGGAAGGTGAATACACCTTTGGTACCGCTCAGGCGGAAGAGATGACGGTGGTCAGCGGCTCGCTGAAAGTGCTGCTGCCGGGTGAAGCCGAGTGGAAAAGATATGCGCCGGGTGAGGTATTTAACGTGCCGGGCCACAGTGAATTCCATCTTCAGGTGGCTGAGCCGTCTGCCTATCTGTGTCGTTATCTGAAAGATTGATAATGTAGCGGGTCGGGCATGCCCGGCCCCTGCGCGTACTGGCGACGCATGCGTCGCCAGCAAGGTCAATTAACGTTCGGCTTCCCCGCCCAGCGCTTCCACCGTATTGCTGATTAGCGCGGCCAGTTCGCCGGTCATCAGAATAAAGTCAGCATCAAAACGCCCGGTCACGTCTTCGCGGTCAATGTCGTCATTCTGCTCGCGCAGAATATCGGCGAACTTCAGGCGTTTGATAGAACCGTCATCGGAGAGCACCATCTGGATGCGCTCCTGCCAGTCCAGTGCCAGCTTGGTGACCAGCTTGCCCGCTTCGATATGGTTGGCGATCTCATCGCACACCAGGTCCTGCTTCTTACAGCGGATCACGCCGCCATCTTCCAGAATCGCTTTCAGCTCGGCTTCATCCATCAGCGCGAAACCGGCAGGCAGCTCGCCAGAGCGCACCCACTCGGTCATGGTCAGCTCAATCGGGCTTTCCAGCGTCAGCGGCACCACCGGCAGTGACCCCAGGCTCTTACGCAGCAGCGCCAGCGTATCCTCGGCTTTTTTCGCGCTGGCACAGTCAACCATAATCAGGTTGTTCACGGTATCGATCCAGACATACGTCTGGCTGAAGCGGCTGAAGGCACGCGGCAGCAGGCTGTGCAGCACTTCATCCTTCAGTGAGTCTTTCTCGGTTTTTTTCAGCTTGCGCGACTGCTCGGCTTCCAGCTTGCTGATTTTCGCTTCCAGCGCCTGTTTGATCACCGGCGAAGGCAGCATTTTCTCTTCTTTGCGCGCGCAGATCAGGATCTGGCCGTTAGTGACGTGGGTCAGATCTTCGCTGCGCGGACCGATCGGCGAGACCCAGCCAGTTTTCGACATATCCTGGCTGCCGCACGGGGTGAAAGAGAAAGCATCGAGCTGTTTTTCCATCTCGTCTGCTACCAGCGGAATGTCGCGACTAAGACGATAGACCATCAAATTTTTAAACCACAGCATGCTGCATTCCCTCTCTGTGCGCGCAAGAAGGCGCGCGAGTTCAAAGTCAGGGCGCATGATAGCGAATCGGCGGCGGGGTTTCATTGCCTTTCCGCCTGCCGCCTTCTAAGGTAGTGATCTCACCGTCAAATAATGAGGAATAACAAGTGCGTATTGGTATTGATTTAGGTGGCACCAAAACAGAAGTGATTGCCTTATCTGACCACGGCGAAGAACTGTTCCGCTACCGCGTCCCCACGCCGCGTGACGACTATGACAAGACCGTGGAGAACATCATCGGGCTGGTAAAGCGGGCAGAGCAGGAGACCGGGCAGCAGGGCAGCGTTGGGCTGGGCATTCCCGGCACGCTGTCGCCGTTTACGCGGCGGGTAAAAAACGCCAACTCCACCTGGCTGAACGGTCAGCCGCTGGATAAAGACCTGCAGCAGCGGCTGGGGCGCGAAGTGCGCATTGCCAATGATGCCAACTGCCTGGCGGTGTCGGAAGCGGTCGACGGTGCCGCTGCCGGTAAGCAGACGGTGTTTGCGGTAATAATCGGCACCGGCTGCGGCGCAGGCGTGGCGCTGAACGGCCAGGCGCACAGCGGCGGAAACGGCAACGCCGGCGAGTGGGGGCACAACCCGCTGCCGTGGATGGATGAAGACGAGCTGCGCTACCGCGAAGAGGTGCCGTGCTACTGCGGTAAGCAGGGCTGCATCGAAACCTTTATCTCCGGCACCGGCTTTGCCACGGATTACCAGCGGCTGAGCGGCATCGATCTCAAAGGCGCGGAGATTATCAAGCGGCTGGAGCAGCAGGACCCGGTGGCCGAGCTGGCGATGAGCCGCTACGAGATGCGGCTGGCGAAGTCGCTGGCGCACGTGGTGAACATCCTCGACCCGGATATGATCGTGCTGGGCGGTGGGATGAGCAACGTTGAGCGCCTGTATCAGACGGTGCCGCAGCTGGTGAAAAACTGGGTGTTCGGCGGCGAGTTTGCCACCCCGATCCGCCGCGCCGTCCACGGTGATTCCAGCGGCGTGCGCGGGGCGGCGTGGCTGTGGCCGTTGTGATCTGACGGGGCCCCTACAGCAATGTAGGGGCGGACCCTCTTTTCCGGTCCGCCCGTAAGGCCGGTTAACATCGCCGAAACCGTTATTCGCCCTGCAGCATCACGTCGTGCGGGGCATTATCGCGGTGGCTTTTGGTCATCAGGAACCACAGATAGCCGATCGCCATCAGGCCGACAAAAACAGCGCCAATCAGCGCGTTAAACCACAGCATCGCGATCAGGCATACCACCGCCAGCACCAGCGCAATCATCGGCACCACCGGGTAACCCGGCGCGCGGAAGGTGCGCTCCAGCTCTGGCGCCGTGCGGCGCAGGCGGAACAGGCTCAGCATGCTCATGATGTACATCACGATGGCACCAAACACCGCCATGGTGATCATCGCCGCCGTCAGCGACATGCCCTGCAGGTTAATCCAGCCGTCGCTGAAGATGGCGACAATGCCGATCGCTCCACCGGCAATAATTGCGCGGTGCGGAGTTTGAAAGCGTGACAGCTTCGCCAGACCGCTTGGCAGATATCCGGCGCGCGACAGCGCAAAGAACTGGCGCGAGTAGCCAAGAATGATGCCGTGGAAGCTGGCAATCAGGCCGAACAGGCCAATCCACACCAGCATATGCATCCAGTTGGAATGGTTGCCGACGATCATTTTCATCGCCTGCGGCAGCGGGTCATTGATGTTAGACAGCGTGCGCCAGTCGCCTGCACCGCCCGCCATCAGCATCACGCCGATCGCCAGCACCACCAGCGTCAGGATCCCGGCCACATAGGCACGTGGGATGGTGCGCTTCGGATCTTTCGCCTCTTCGGCGGCCATGGCAGCCCCCTCAATCGCGAGGAAGAACCAGATAGCAAACGGGATCGCCGCGAAGATCCCCGACAGCGCAGGCATGCCGAAGTGCTCGCCGCCCGCCCAGCCGTTGGCGGCGAAGTTGGCAATGCTGAAGCCCGGCGCCACCACGCCCATAAATACCAGCAGCTCAAGCACCGCCAGCACGGTCACCACCAGTTCAAACATCGCTGCCAGCTTTACGCCAAGAATATTCAGCGTCATAAAGACGATATAGGCGCCGACCGCCGCATATTTCGGGTTCAGCTCCGGGTACTGCACGTTGAGATAGGCACCGATCGCCATGGCGATAGCCGGGGGCGCGAAGACAAACTCAATCAGCGTTGCCATCCCGGCAATCAGGCCACCGGTTTCGCCAAAGGCGCGGCGGCTGTAGGCGAAAGGGCCGCCGGCATGGGGAATAGCGGTGGTGAGTTCGGTAAAGCTGAAAATAAAGCAGGTGTACATCAGGGCGATCATCAGCGTGGTCAACAGGAAGCCCAGCGTACCCGCTACGCCCCAGCCGTAGCTCCAGCCAAAATATTCCCCGGAAATCACCAGACCTACCGCAATCCCCCACAAATGGATGGTGCCCAGCGTGGGTTTGAGTGTGCTCGTCATACCGTTATCCCCGTCATTATTGTGTTAGTGGGCCGATAATGCAGCTCCCCGAGGGGGGAAACTTGACGCGGGCGTGATGATTTCTGCGCGCTGCGGTCAACTACGCTGCAAAAAAAGCGCCAGATGTACGCTACGGTCAAAACAGGGTCGTCTGCGGTCAAGCCGAAATGGGCGGGCGATCGGATGCTGGTTATCACAGAGACATCGTTCAACCTCGATTGCGGAGCCAGATAATGACTGCCAAACAAAATGACACCCTGAACAATGACGCGCTGCAGCGCCTGGCCGAACGCACGCTGGCCCGCTATCCCGCCGCTCTGCAGGGCAAGCTGAGCCTGCTGTGCCGCTCGGAAAACGCCACTTTCCTGCTGGAAGCGGGCGGTAAACGCTATGCGCTGCGCCTGCACCGTCCCGACTATCACCAATACGCCGATATCGTCAGCGAGCTGAAGTGGCTGGACGCTCTGCGCGAAACCGGCATCGAGGTGCCGCAGGCGGTGGCGGATAGCACAGGGGAAACGGTGCAAACGCTGGTGCTGGAAGAGGGAACGGTGCGCCACGCGGTACTGTTCCACTGGATTGAGGGCGAGATGCCGGGCACCGATGTCGACCCGCGCGCCTTTCGCCAGCTCGGCAATATCACCGCGCGCCTGCATCAGCACAGCCGCCGCTGGCAACAGCCGGCCGGGTTCCAGCGCATTATCTGGGATCATCACACCATGG
This sequence comes from Erwinia aphidicola, assembly GCF_024169515.1. NCBI lineage: Bacteria > Pseudomonadati > Pseudomonadota > Gammaproteobacteria > Enterobacterales > Erwiniaceae > Erwinia > Erwinia aphidicola. The sequence goes on from NZ_JAMKCQ010000001.1 coordinate 2,849,407, forward strand.
TCAGTGCGCAAAGCCACTGGGGCGACTGGCGCGATGCCCCCAATCTGCGCATCGGCGACCGGGCGATCGTTGAGCAGGCGATCGCCAGAGTGGGATCCGAGCTGGCGGAGTTTGGCAAAGCGCCGCACAACTACGGCCTGATCCACGCCGATCTGCGCCTGACCAACCTGCTGCTGCACAAGGGCGAAACCCGGGTGATCGACTTTGACGATTGCGGCTTCGGCTGGTATCTGCACGACCTGGCGGCTGCAATCAGCTTTGTTGAGCACCATCCGCGCGCCGCAGAGTGGGTCGACAACTGGATCACCGGCTATGAGCAGGTGGCGCATATCAGCGATGCGGAGATGGATCGGGTGCCGACGCTGCTGATCCAGCGCCGCATTCAGCTGCTGGCCTGGGCGGGATCGCACGCGGAAACGGAGATGGCGCACAGCCTCGGCCCGCAGTGGGCGGATCATTCAGTGCGCCTGTGTCGCCGTTATCTGGAAACGTCGCAGCTGCCGGTCGGCGCATAAACCCGCCACGTTGCACCGTGGACGGGCACTTTGTGCTGCCACGGTGCTCTTTTCGCACGGATAGCCATACGCAAGCACGCGAATTGTCTGATGTTGCGGTTGGTACGCAATTTGCTCTGTATACGGGGAGAGGGGAGTACCCCAGGCAGCAGGAGACAATCACATGTTACATACTCAACTGGCACGCCCTGAAATCAGCCACGTCTTGCACAGCGGCAATGCCGCCAACCGTGGCGTGCTCGCCGCCGCCGCCAGCGGCCTGAGCGACTTTATCAGCCACAGCGGCGGCGATGTCGATCGTATCTTTGGCGTCAGCGGTATTGACCCGGAGCTGCTGGCGCAGCCCACCCTCAGCCTTGGCTTAATCAACTACTGCCGGGTGATGGAAGAGGCGGCGCGCAGTTCAGGCTGTGATAACTTCGGTTTACACTACGGCAGGCAGTTTAAACCACAGTCATTAGGTCTGATTGGCTACATTGGCCTGTGCAGCGCCACGCTGGAGCAGGCGCTGCAAAACGTCGCGCATGCTTTTCCCTGGCACCAGCACGATACGCTGACCCGGCTGGTGGACAAGGGGGACTGCTGGCGGCTGGATTATCAGGTGCGCCACGGCGCCATTCTCTGCCGCCGTCAGGATGCCGAGCTGACGTTGGGGATGTTTATGAACCTGATCCGCCACGTGGCCGGTAAACACTGGGCGCCGCGTGAGGTTCACTTTGAACATCCGCGCCCGGCGCAGTGGCACGAACACTGCAAAGCCTTTGATGCCCCGGTCTATTTCGACCAGCCGTTTAACTCCTTGCTGATACCGAAACGCGATCTCGCCCGCGCGATGCCCGACAGCGATCCGCTGCTGCTTGGCGTAATGCAGGATGCGATCCGCCGCCTGAACAGCGCCACGCCGCAGCAGAATATTGTCGACCAGGCGCGTGCGCAGGTGCACCGGGTGATGCTGCAGGGCGAGCCGGTGCTGGAAGAGGTCGCGGATAAGATGGGGCTGTCGAGCTGGTCACTGCAGCGCCGCCTGCGCGAAGAGGGGCTGAGCTTTACCGCGCTGGTGGATGCCGTGCGCTGTGAGATGGCGAAACACTATCTACAGCAGCGCCAGCTGCCGATTTCCGAGATGGCGCTGCTGCTGGGCTACTCCGAAGTCAGCGCCTTTTCGCGCGCCTTTCGCCGCTGGTTCGGCATCAGCCCGCGCCAGTGGCGACAGGACGAGCTGGCGGGCTAAGGGCGAAAATCAATCGCCACGCCGTCAGCCAGTTCAGGCGGCGGCGCGGGCAGATCGGGCGCGCTGGCCACCAGGCTCCACGTTTTCAGGCAGAGCAACTCATCACCTTCGGTGCGCAGCACCTGATAGCGCTGGTTCGCACCGTACTTTAGCGTCACGCGGCAAACCTTACCCTGATAGCGGTGGGCATCGGTGAAATGGCGCTGTATGCCTTGCTGCATCGCGGCGAGATAGCGATCGTTTTTGCGCGCAGTGGCGTGACATCCGCTTAATATAACGCCGACGATTAGCAGGCCCAGAGTCAAATAAGGTTTATACATTGCGCTTTGCCCCAGAATTAAAGCGATAAATAATGTCGCATTGTACCGGACCCGCGCAGACAGCAAACAAAAATCATTCTGGCAAAGTGATTTACAGAATTTTCTCTTAAATTTGCCTTAAGGGGTTGTGGCGGTTTAGTTCGGCTGTATATATTACCGTTAATCAATTAAATTAATTGACTATTTCGGTTTATTTGCAAGAACTGCCTGTGTTATTCTGGCGCCGCATTCTCACCTTTATCTGTAATTCTCGCGTTTATTATTTCCAGATGATATTAATTTGTCTGGTGCGGGATTTTCGCTGCATTTTTCATTCAGGGATTAAAATGAAACCTACCCGTCTTGCTGTTGTTAGCTTATTCGGCACCGTACTGTTAACCGGTTGTGCCACCGAATCCTCACGCTCTATTGAAGCCCCTCAGGTGGCTGCCGCCGCTCAGCCGCAATATCAGGGAGTAAAAAGCCCGATTGCCGTGGGCAAATTCGATAATCGGTCCGCCTATATGAATGGGGTGTTCTCTGACGGCGTGGACCGCCTGGGAAGCCAGTCGAAAACCATTCTGATTACCCACCTGCAGCAGACCGGGCGCTTTAACGTCATGGACCGCACCAACCTGGAAGAACTCAAGGCGGAAGCGGGCTATAAAGGCAGCACGCAGTCTATTAAAGGCGCGAACTATATTATCACCGGTGATATTACCGAATTTGGCCGTAAAGAAGTGGGCGACCACCAGCTGTGGGGCATCCTGGGCCGCGGCAAGTCTCAGGTGGCTTACGCTAAAGTGAATCTTAACGTCGTCGATGTGACCACCTCTGAAGTGGTCTATGCCGTTCAGGGCGCCGGCGAATACAGCCTGTCTAACCGTGAAATTATCGGCTTCGGCGGCACCTCCAGCTATGACTCCACGCTGAATGGTAAGGTGATGGATTTAGCCATTCGCGAAGCGGTCAATCATCTGGTCAATGGAATTGAGTCCGGCGCATGGCGCCCGGCGAAATAATAATAAGGGAATAATCATGAGCGTTTTAAAAACCCTCGGCGTGGCCTGTGCTGCGCTGATCGTTGTCGGCTGCGCGCAAAAGAAACAGAGCGTCTATTACTGGGGCGATTATCAATCCACTTTATACAGCTATTATCAGCACGATAAATCACCCGAGCAGCAAATTGAATCGCTGAATGCGATTGTCGAGCAGGCAAAGGCGAAAAATAAACCGGTTCCCCCTGGCCTGCACGCCCAGCTTGGCCTGTTATACGTCGATACCAGCCGTACTGACCTGGCTTTCCAGCAGTTCAACGCCGAGAAAACCCAGTTCCCGGAATCTGCGGCCTATATGGATTTTCTGATGCGTAATAAGGTGAAAAAATAATGAAGCTCTGGTCTCTGATGATTGTTGCCGGCGCTGTGCTGTTATCCGGCTGTGCCAAACCTAAGCCCTATGACTACAGCGCTTTTCGCGCCAGTAAGCCGGCTTCGATTGTGGTTCTGCCCGCGACGAATAGCAGCCCGGATGTGAATGCGGCTCATAGCGTGGTGTCGGTCGTCACTGCGCCGCTGGCCGAGTCCGGTTACTACGTGTTCCCGGTGGCGGTGGTGGATAAAACCTTCGAGCAGAACGGCCTGAGCAGCGCCGCCGATGCGCAGAGTGTTAGCCCCGCCAAACTGCGTGAAATTTTCAACGCGGACGCGGCGCTGTATATTGATGTCAGCAGCTACGGCACCAAATTTATGCTGGTGGATAGCGTGACCGAGGTCAAAGCGGCTGCGCGCCTGGTTGACCTGCGCAGCGGTAAGCAGATCTGGTCCGGTACTGGCTATGCCACTGATGCTCAGGACAATAACAACGCGGGTCCACTCGGCATGCTCATCAGTGCGGCCATCAAGCAGATTGCCAGCAGCGTGAGCGACAAAAGCCATGACGTTGCAATTCTGGCCGCTGCCGGGATGCTGACCGCTGATGGCGTTAACGGCAGTATTTTGCCTGGCCCGCGCGCGCTTCCGGTGTCCGCACTGTAACGGTCAGGGCCGCGGGGATCCCCCTGCGGCCCTGATAAGCTAGTCTGGCATGCAAATCTGCGCCTTCATAAACGTCACGGCCTTACCTTCAATAACGACCCTGTGTTCTTTTCACTCACCTATCAGATTACGGTATCTCATCTGAAAATCGTGCGCTGATCGCATCCCGTTCATAACCCTGCGGTTGTGTCAGAATCTGGTATAAATCAGGACGGCGGCCGTGGATCCAGCGACGTCCGGTACTCATGGCAAGCAGGCTTAAATCCAGTTCAGCGCTCACCATAAAATCTTCAGCAGCCCAGGTTTCATTAATGATCCTCCCGTAAGGATCGAGGATCATGGCATTGCCCGTGCGGACTTCGTCATCATCTGCGCCTACGCCGTTACTAAAGAGAAGAAATAACCCGTTGTCGTGCGCACGGGCAGGTAACCATCGCATCAGCCATTCCCGACCGCTTGCCCCCTTGAATGCAGCAGTAATTTCTTCCTTGCGCGTTTCCCGTTCCGCCCACAGCGACAGCGGAATGGGTTTCATCGCATAAGGGCTGCGGGAATCGGTGCCGCCTGTTTGATGTGGCGCGAGAAGGATATCGGCACCCAGCAATGCCGTAGCGCGCACATTTTCCACCAGATTATTGTCCCAGCAAATCAAGATCCCTACTTTTACTCCCCAGGGAGTATCAAAAACGGTAAACCTGTCACCGCTGCTGATGGCCGGATGCTCAAAGGCATGAAGTTTTCGATGCGTCTGCATTGAGCCGTCTGGCATACAGGCAACGTACGCATTATAAAGGCGGCCATCATCGGCGCGTTCAATCAGACCGGCGCCAATAAGCATTTGATGTTTTATCGACAGAGCGCGAATTAACATCAGGGAAGGGCTGGTGGCGATCGGTTCTGCAAGTGCGGAAACCTCCGCTGCGGTGAGCTTAGGGACATGCCAATAGCCGGTGATACACATTTCCGGAAACGTCAGGATCTTCACCTGCTGGATGGCCGCCTGTTCAATAAACTTCTCCATTATCAGCAGATTATATTTTTTGTTATTTGCCTGATGCTGAAACTGTACGGTTGCAGCCTTTAAGGACGTCAGCGCGTGCATGATGATTCTCCAGTTGTTATCGAAACTGAATTACATAACGATTGGCAATAACTGTATAATCAAATGATTTCCATTTTCGATAACCTTTTGGAATGAAAAATTGAATATCCGGTTGCTAAAGGCCTTTTTGATTCTGGCCGAAAAAGGAAATTATGCCGACGCGGCCCGGGCACTGTTTATCTCGCAACCCGCATTGACCAAGCAGATCAATCTTCTTGAGTCGACGGTGAAGGTGCCACTTTTTTCACGCGGGCGTCACGGCGCAACACTGACCGCCGGGGGAAGATGCTTATTGCCAGAGGCTGAAAAAGTAGTCAGGCAAGCCCAGGTGTTTATGGATCACGCAGGGCGGGTATCGGCCGGAATTGAGGGGCATATCGCCGTTGGATTTGGTCTCTCCAGCTTTTATCTGGCACCACGCTGTATTGCTGAATTTCGCAGAGACTATCCGGGAATAGAGATGTCTTTGACGGATCTTCCCTCCTTCCTCCAGTACGAGCTGCTGCAAAATGATGAGCTTCAGGTAGGATTTGTCAGGGTTCCACCACCGATAGCGCTTGATTACCTGCCATTATTTACCGATCGGCTGGTTCTGATGGCGCCCGCAACGCCGTCGTTATCATTGTCTGCTGCTGACTGGCTAAAAAAATCTCCTTTGTTACGTCTTCATGCTGAACGCGGGCAGGGATTAAATGCGCAGATTGACCGCTTTCTGCATGATAACGGTCTTTTTATCTCCTCCACCCAGCTGGCTGATGATATACATACCATTGTCGCGTTGGTGATCGCGGGTACCGGTGTTGCCATTTTGCCCTACAGCGTTCTGCATATCGCGCCACCGGAACGGGTTATTATTCCGTTAACAGGCAAGTCAATAAGCTGGAAAGTTGGCATTGCCTGGAATGCCGACAAGGAGAATGTCATTCGCGATAATTTTATTGCCAGTATTAGAAAGCGTATTGCGGTCGAAAGCGCGTAATCAGCCTTGCGGGGGCATTCCCGCGAATCTAACCGCAATTGCATGAAGGTGAGATCAAGCCAGCGGCCGCACGGCTTACTGTCGCCTTAAGACAGCCGCGCAGGGTCTCATCGGTAACCGACAATAGCGGCTCTCGCCGCTTCGGACGTTCGGTGGCTAACCAGGTCAGAACCTGATGCACGTAGTCGCGATCGGTGAGCGGGACCTGGTGACGGCATCTTTCGACGGGCGGCTACGTTGGCTTCTGACCTTCTTCGAAAGAATACGAACAAAGGGGCGGGGACCGTTTAGTACGATTGACTCCTGCTGCAGGCTTCCCGATGCGCGTACCGGTGTTACACAGGGTGCAGAAAAGAAAATGGTGTTTGCAGTCAGGCATGTAGTGGAGCAGGGCGCTTACTTCCGGCGCCAGCAGATAGCAGGACGTCACGCCGCTTAAGATTTTTCCTGTCATTCTCTTCGGAGGATTTTTATTCTCAGTGTCATTTTATCCATTAATACCCTGAAGAAGGAGTACTTCTAATCTAGAGCTGCTGGGGATTTTATCTCTGTCTGAGGGGAGTACCGTTACAATATCCTAAAAGTAAAGTTTAACTGATTTTTTGTATAACATTCTGTCTATTCGGCTAGGTTGAGGTTTTTAAAAAAAAAGTATAAATAGATTGGCATAAACTCCAATTTAACAACTATTATTAAAAATAAATACAGGGTTTGTTAAAAAGTAATTATCTTATGATGCGACGATAACTTTATTTTCATAGCGTTTAGATTCTTTGAATACATAAAATGCATAGTACATGGCTGGTTTTTTTGTATTCTAAGTGGAATATTGTTAATTAACACTGCGCCTGACTGATCTTTTATTCATTATGATCGTTGGAATAAGTAACTTTGTTTTTACCATTCCTTTTGGATCTATATAGTGCTGCGTCTGCAGAAGCGAGGCACGATGAAGATGTCTGATTCTCTGTTTTCAATGCTACGCCAATGCTGACTGTAGTCGGGATGCCATCAGCGCTGCTTAAAGATAGGGATTTCTTTATCCTTTCTGCCAGAATGTTTACAGCCGCCCCCTCTTTTAACACAATGGCAAATTCCTCTCCACCTGAACGGGCCACTAATATATTTTCACATGCAAATTTCTTTAGTATAAGTCCCGATTTTTTAAGCACTTTGTCCCCCATTTCATGACCATAGTTATCGTTAATCATCTTAAAGTCATCAATATCTATAATGCATATTGCACCTGACTTATCCTCCAGGTCTCTAAGTTTGAGGTTTAGATATCTTCTATTAGGAAGTCCGGTAAGTTCATCTGTTAAAGAGAGCTCTACTACAGATTTATACCTGCCATTAACATAATTGATAAAATTATTGAAAGAGTAGATGATAAACATCATTGCAGGTACATACAATACGGCAGAGACAAGAGAAGTAATATCATTATCAATAATTTTCAAGCCACCGACCATAGTGACGATAGTAGAGTTTAAGAGTAAAAAAAGCCCGACGCGAAATGTAATTAAATTTTTCCCGTGTATCTCTATTTTGAATGACTTTCTTATAAACCATGTCAGGATAATTATTGTCAATAAATTTAAAAAAAGGTAAATAGTAATATGTGATGAGATGATTTTATCTGCTCCCAGAAAGAACACCAATCCGGTAGAAAATGCCGTATAAAAAATTATGGTTCTGTAGAGAAGACCTTTTACGCTGTCAATCTCGTGGATTAATTTATCAGAAAAGTTCATATTTATACCTTGCCCTAATGAGAATGCATAAAGTTTATCATAAGGGATAGATAAAAATTTTAGAAGTACTAACATAAATACAATATATTTCGTTAGTTAACCAATATGCAACAAATTAATTGCAATTACATAACATCTGGTTTTTTTGTTTTCTTTAATTTAACTAAGAAAGTTATAACTCATCAAATGTCAAATAAATAATTGTAAATCATCGCTGAGCAAGCTATAAACAAAACATCCTTATATTAAAAGAAAGTGGTTTCCCAGCTATAATCTTAAATCTTAAGTAGTTATCAGAATCTGATATTCTTAATACCAAGAGAAATAGTGAAAACTACTTTTCCAACATCTTTCAGAGAGTTGAAGGAAATTATCAATCAGATAATTTTATGAAAAATATTATATGTAATAACTGCTTCTTTCTGGCACTTCGGAAGTTGCTATCGTAAAATTGTTACCAATAAACTTACAATGCCGTGCCTCGTTTTCAAGAAACCGTGTGTGGGAGTAGCGTCATATGGAATACTACGGATTTGTGTTGGTCAAGTTCATAATTGGGTTTGTGATCGTCATTACTCACCTCAACCTTTCAGGAAAAACCCAACTGTCGCAGATGACGCCGATAGATTTTATCGGGAACTTCGTACTGGGTGGAATAATCGGAGGCGTCATTTACAGCGACTCCATACCTTTGTATCAGTATCTGATCGTGCTCCTTATTGGGGTGTTTCTGATTTCATTACTGAATGCAATAAGCAAGCATGTAAATTTTTTTCGAAGTATGGCCATAGGCCAACCAATACCTATTATTAAGAAAGGCAGGTTTTTAGTCGAAAATATATCTGATAACAAGAATAAAATTGATATTTTGAACGTGTCATCTCAACTTCATGCGAAGGGCATTCATTCCTTTCAGGAGATCTATTACGCTCAGATTGAACCCAACGGGCAAATAACGGCAGTCTGCGAGGGTTCAGAGATGCCGTCTGTTATCATTATGAAAGATGGCAAAGTCCGTGAGCATGCACTCAGTGAAATTGAAAAAAATGTACAGTGGCTTGAAGTTGAAATGAAAAAAGCCTCACTTGATTATGAGGATATCTTTATCGCAGAGTTTTGGAGTGGACGTTTAACGTTTATCCTGAATGATGGGGAAGTATTGAAATCGCGCTCATAGAACTTTTTTAAAGCTATCGACTAACTTAGTTAACTAAAACCAATACCGTATTAGAGCCTCCGGTATTGGTTTTATGATGTGTTTGGCGGTAACCCACCGCTTTTCTCGTAATCAGCGATCGGCCGTTATACCCGTAACGCATCATGTTGCAGCGTTGTCAGACTTTTTGAAGCACCGCATCTACCACGTTTTGGCGTTCCGCCGGTCTAAAATCGGAATAGTGTTCCCGGATGATACTCAGCGCCATCTCAGTCAGTGACGCTTGCAGGAGGCGGTTTCCGCTGCGACCATGGCTCTGGTTATTCATAGACTAAACCTACGGAAACGTACGATAAGGCCATTTAATGATCTTAATCTGAGCATCATTTCAAAAGCTAAGCCATCAGAGTTGTGTTCAAAAAAAGGAAGTTGACTTATAAACCCGAATGCTCTTCGGAGCGTATGATTTATTCGGGCATATTCGAAGTTTCTTTAATCCATGAACGTCAGCATGAAGGGAGCGCTTTAATCAAGCTACGTGGGCTAACCGAGGTCGGAAAAATTACTGTACTCAAAGATATGAAAAACAGCCCGTCTGACAGGATCCTGAAACGGGTTACATTCGTCGGCATGTTTCACCGGGACAAATCCCTGTAGACCTGGTCAGCGTGGAACTTCCCGCTAACACCGCCGTGCCGATGCCGGCCATGTCATATCTCTCTCGACGCCAGCTTATATGGGTATTGAAAGGCAGTCTGACATTTGAGGAAGGAGCCCATACATTCGAGATGCATTCTGGTGATTGTCTGGAGCTTGGCTATCCCGCCGATTGTGTTTTCAGAAATGATACAGATGAAATATGCCGCTATGCCGTGCTAGTGCTCAAATCTTCCTGAGACGTCTGATATGTCGTGAGAATAGTGACGGTATGATTATTTTCATGCTTTTTCAGAGCGTGCATTAATTATAAATGTTCGCTATTCACTTATCGCTGCTCTCTATACGGACAGGCAGCTAAGTGCTGTAATTTCATCTGAACCGCCTTCTTTAACCGGTGTTAGACAGGTCGTCTTTGCAGACGACGTGCCACGCATGTAATTCAGCCCATCAGAAGGTATACAGCACCCCCAGATTGTACGTCAGGCCGCCGTGCTTGATCACAATCGGGCTGTTACTGGCCTTGTCGTCAAGCCAGGTGTAATCGGCACTGACCACGCCGCCCCAGTGTTGCGTGAACTGGTGGCTCCAGGTGAGGCTGCTGTCCATGCCATAGAAACCCCCGGCGGACTGATAGGGTGCAAAGTCAGTGCGGTTACTCTGCTCGCGGCTGACGCCATAAAAGGTGTTCATATAGCGCCGGTCGCCAAAGAGTGCTGCCGACTGAAGTGCAACGGTGTCGCTGTCGTTTTGAAGCGGAAGCAGGGTGACGGAGGTCTGATAATGCCCCCCCTGACCATCCGTCAGCGGCAGAGTAGCCCTGGCCTCAAACGACAGCCACGGCGTTGCTGACCAGCCCACGGCGAGAGCGGTATTGATGGTCGCATCGATATTTCCCATGCCTTTGAGGGTATTCGAGCCATCGCGCCAGCTGGAGTTTTTGTCCGTGCGGCCAAGGGTATAGCCCAGCGTGTGTTCCAGATACAGGCCGTTATCCGCCTGCAGGTCGTACCCCACGCCTTTGAGCGTATCAAAGAAAAATGCCCCGTCGCGTGCCTGAACGATCGGGCCCGCCAGCCAGTGGCGCTGATCCGAACCGCTGTAGCGCGGTGCGCTTTGTGCGCCCATACCGATAGTCAACGTGGGGGCCGGTGAGGCCGCGTCAGCCAGCGCCGGGAGCACTGTTGCGGACAGCCCGAAACAGGTAATGTGCAGTAGTAATTTTCTGGATATCATGTCATTCCTCATCACCCAAACGTATGGTTGGTAGCGGATTGCAGCCGCGACTGAAACCCGAATTATGAAGAGGCAGTGTCAATAAACTGTCAGGGATTTATGAAGAAACGGTCAAGGCGAAAAAATGCAGACAAAGCGGATCCTGATTATTGAAGACGACGCCGATGCGGCGGACGTGCTCGATGCCTATTTAAAACGTGAAGGCTATGAGGTAAAGATTGCGGATGACGGCCTTGCCGGGCTGGCAGCCGCCCAGGTGTGGAAGCCGGATCTGATTCTGCTGGATGTGATGCTTCCCGCCATGAAGGGAACGGAGGTGCTGGTCGCCCTGCGCCGGGAAAGTACCGTTCCGGTTATCATGGTCACGGCAATGGGGGACATGCCCGATAAAATCGGTGCGCTACGTTTCGGTGCCGATGATTATATTGTTAAACCTTATAATCCTGCCGAAGTTGTGGCACGGGTGCAGGCGGTGATGCGCCGCATGTCGTCAGCTGAAAAATCCGCTCCGGTCCTCCGGTGGCAGGAGCTTGAAGTGAATGCTGAGGCCCTCACTGCTGGTGTCAGGACCCCCGCTGGCGGGCTTGCCTGGCTCGAACTGACGCCGACGGAGTTTTCCGTGCTCACCACGCTGATGCGCACGCCGACCCGCCCGTTTTCCCGTCAGCACCTGCTGGAAAGTTGCCTGCCGGAAAGCGAGGCGCTTGAGCGCGTGGTGGACACGCATATCTATAACTTACGTAAAAAGCTCGAAGCGGCGGGTATTGTTAACGTACTGGTTAATGTGCGCGGCGTCGGTTACCGGTTCAGACAGCCATGAATTCAAAACACTATCCGTCACTTTGGCGCTGGATTTGTATCCGTATACTGGCGCTGGCCATTGGCAGCGTTATCGTTATTGCGGTTTGTATGTGGCTGCGTTTTGCCATTGAAAACCTCTGGGTGCTACACCATATGTCTCCTGCGCTCAGGGCCGAATTTTACGTGCTGCGTGATAATCCGGAACTTAATCTGGCGCGCTTTCATCAGATTGTTGATGCAGGCTGGGGAGCGCGCTACTCCGATCCGTCGATCGCCAGCGCTGACTGGATTATGGTCGGCATCCTGGTGGTGGTGGTCATTCCTTTTATTGTCTTTTTCGGCTTAAAAGCGGCACGCCCGCTCTCCTCGCAGTTCAGCGAACTGGCACAGGTGGCGAAGGCCGTGGCTAGGGGGGATTTCAGCACGCGTGCCAGAGCCGTTAAGTATGCCCCGTCTGAACTGGTTCAGTTTACGGATGACTTTAATGCCATGATGCTGCAGCTGTCGCGCTATGAGCGGGAACTGCGGGCGTCACACGTGGCCATGGCACATGAATTACGGTCACCTCTGACCGCGGCGGTGGGAAGGCTGCAGGGCATGCTGGACGAGGTGTTTCAGCCCGAGCCGCGACAGCTGCAAATGGTCATGAAACAGCTGTTGCACTTAAACCGGTTGATAGATGAGCTTCACCTGCTTTCACTGGCGGATGCCGGGCAGCTTAATCTTGATAAAACTCCGGTCGATCTGACCGAACTGTTGCGTGAGCGTGCAGCCTGGCTCACCCCTCAGACGACCCCGATCGGATTTGATATCCGCCTTGGGCAGTCGAGTGTCTGCAGCTACACCGGCGATCCCTTCCGTCTTGGACAGGTGTTCACCATCCTGATGGAAAATGCCTTGCGCTATGCCGCAGAAGGCCAGCGCCTGGAGATTAATCTGGTTAAGAGACACGAGGGTTACGACGTCATCTTTGAAGATTTTGGCCCAGGTGTGGACAGCGAATTTTTACCGCTGATGTTTGAACGCTTTACCCGGGAAGAGGCCTCGCGCGCGCGCCATTCCGGCGGCAGTGGTTTAGGGCTGTCTATTGCCCGCGCGGTGTGCGAAGCGCACGGCGGAAGCATCAGGGCGGAACAGAAAGCGCAGGGAGGGCTGATTATCACCCTCAGCCTTACCTGAACGGCCGGTAATGAAAAAAGTGCTTATCTTGACGGTCTCTTGATGGTTTATTGCCGGAATCTGGACAGTGATTGTATTGAATAGCGATATCTCAATTCAGGATAACTGTCATGGCTGTTACCTTCACCGACTTCGCGCGCCACGGCGTTCGTCATTTACACGCAGCAGGCCGGCTACTCCCGTTGATCCCCGCCGTCTGTGTGCTTGTTATGGTCATTGTGCTGACAGGGTGTGGTGAGAAAGACCCTAAGGAAGCCCCGGTCATCAGGCCGGTGCGCACGATCTCTGCACCGTTTCCTGCTGCCGCTGGCTCGCGGATCCAGACCGGAGAGATCCGTGCCCATGAGGAGGTCGCGCTCGGGTTCCGGCTGGATGGACGTATTCTGACGCGCCAGGCTGAGGTAGGGGACCGGGTGAGCGCCGGGCAGGTCCTGGCCACGCAGGAAAGCGTGACCAGCCATAATCAGCTCAGCAGCGCGCAGGCTGACCTGGAGAGCGCCCGCGCGGCAGAGCAGGTTGCCGCTCTCAACCTCAGGCGGATGCAGCAGCTGATGCCCTCCGGGGCTATTGCCCGCGCGCAGCTGGACAGCGCCAGGGCGGACTGGCAGAGCGCACGAGCGAAGCGACAGAGCAGCGACGATGCGCTGAAAAATGCGCAGGAAAACCTCTCCTGGTCAAAACTCACGGCCCCGGCTGACGGAGTGATCACTCAAGTCAGCGCGTCGGCAGGGCAGGTAGTCAGTGCGGGACAGAGCGTCTTCACCCTGGCCAGCGGCAGCGGGCGCGATGCGGTATTTGATGTGGCGGACCCCCAGTCTGTTGCTCAACACGCTGACGGGCCGTTTAGCGTCTCGTTACTATCAGCCCCTTCCACGATGGCTGTGGGGCATTTCCGCGACGTCAGCCCGCAGGCCGACCCGCAAACCCGCACCTGGCGCGTGCGCATCACGCTGGATAACCCGCCTGCGGCTATGGCTCTCGGTGCCACGGTTCAGCTGGCACTCAACGCCTCAGGCCCGCGCATGACGGCCCTGCCAGCCTCTGCGCTGACCCGTGTCGGCGAACAGCCGGCCATTTTTGTCGTTGACGAAAAGACGCAGTCGCTGCACTTACGGCCGGTTGTCCTGGGGCGCTACAGTACCTCCGAAATATTTATCTGCGACGGTATACGTCCTGGCGAAAAGGTGGTCGTGGCGGGGGTCAGTAAACTGCGGGAAGGTGAAAAAGTGCAGCCCGGGGAGGAGAGCGAATGAAACCGTCATCCGCTGCCGGGGCGTTCAACCTTTCCGCCTGGGCGCTGAACCATCAGTCGCTGGTCACCTTTTTTATGCTGCTGTTAATGGCGGCGGGGATCGTCAGCTATCAGCAACTCCCCCGTAATGAAGACCCGGCGTTTACCATAAAAACGGCCGTGGTATCGGCAGGCTGGCCGGGTGCCAGCATGACGGATACGGCTAATCTGGTCACCGATGCGCTGGAGAAAAAACTGCAGGAAACGCCCTGTCTCGACTACGTGCAGAGCGAAACCCATGCCGGAAAATCGGTGATTTTTGTCAATCTTCGCGATGACACGCCGCCCTCAAAAGTGGCGGGCATATGGTATCAGGTGCGTAAAAAGATGCAGGATATCGCGCCATCGCTGCCTGCCGGTGTGCAGGGCCCGTCCGTCAACGACGAGTTTGATGACACCTTCGGCACCCTTTATGGCTTTACGGCAGAGGGTTTCACGGCGCGTGAGCTTCGTGACAGGGTTGATGATATCAGCCGCAGCCTGATGTCGCTGCCGGACATGGGCAAAATCAGCCTGCTGGGCGTGCAGGAGGAGAATATTGTGCTCGCCTTTTCACCGGCCCAGCTGGCCGGAATGGGGCTGGATTTACAGCAAATAACCGATGCGCTCAAGGCGCAGAACGCGGTGGAGCCTTCAGGGATCCTGCGCAGTGACCGTGAGAACATTGCGCTGCGCGTTAGCGGGGCACTGACCTCTGAGCAAAGTCTACGCGCCGTGACGCTCCACGTTGCCTCGCGCTACATCCCCCTGACGGATATTGCGACCATCAGCCGTGAGGATGCAGAGCCCCCGTCACCCGCGTTTCGGGTCAACGGCCAGCCCGCCATCGGTCTTGCCATCTCCATGGCCGCCACGGGCAACATGCTCACTTTCGGCCACGCGCTGAAAGCGCGGATGGCGGTGATTAGTGCCCATCTTCCGCACGGCATTGAAATGGTCAGGGTGGCGGACCAGTCTGCCGTGGTGGCGCAGGCCGTGAGCGGATTTATCCGGGTACTGATTGAGGCCGTGGTGATTGTTCTGGCGGTCTCCTTCGTCTCGCTGGGGACCCGTGCCGGGCTGGTGGTGGCCGCGGCTATTCCCATCGTGCTGGCAATGACCTTTACCGGCATGATGCTTGCCGGCATCGGGTTACAGCGTATCTCGCTGGGCGCATTAATCATCGCGCTGGGGCTGCTGGTAGACGATGCGATGATAACCGTTGAAGCGATGGTGTCGCGTATCGAGGCCGGTGATACCAAATGGCGCGCCGCGACTTACGCCTTCGAGACCACCGCCTTCCCGATGCTGACCGGCACCCTGGTGATGATAGCGGGCTTTATTCCGGTGGGATTTGCCGCCTCAAGCGCCGGAGAGTACTGCTATTCGCTGTTCGCCGTGGTGCTGATCGCGCTGCTCTGTTCATGGGTAGTGGCGATTCTTTTTTCACCGCTGGTCGGAACCTGGCTGTTACCCGAGAAGCTTGCCTCACACGCTGAGCAGCAGGGAAGGCTGATGCGCGTCTATCAGCGCCTGCTCAATCTGGTTCTTCAGAGACGGGCTGCCACCCTTTGCCTTGCCTGCCTGTTATTAGCGTTAGCCTCTTATGCCACCACGCTGATGCAGGGCGAGTTTTTCCCCGCCTCCGATCGCCCGGAACTGCTGGTCAGCCTGACGCTTCCCGGCAACGCTTCCCAGCGCGACACGGGGCGGCAGGCCGGGCGTCTGGAGCAGGCCCTGCAAGGCAATCCGAACATCGACCATTTTTCCACCTACGTGGGGTCAGGAGCCGTGCGGTTTTATCTGCCGATGGACGTATTACTGGATGATGAGAACACGGCGCAGCTGGTGGTGGTCGCCAGGGGCCTGAAGGAGAGGGATAAACTGCGCGCGCAGCTGCAAACTATTTTAGCCCGGGATTTCAGTGATATCACTACGCGCGTCTCACCGCTTGAGCTGGGCCCGCCGGTAGGCTGGCCAATAAAATATCGCGTCAGCGGGCCGAACTACCGCAAAGTCAGGCAGATTGCGCAGCATCTTGCCAGCGTGCTCGGCAACAGTCCGGCAACCCGGGAGGTTAACCTGACCGCCGGTGAACCTGAAAGAGCGATCGCTTTGCAGGTCAATCAGACCGCCGCACGTGCGGCGGGCGTCTCTTCCGAAAGTCTGGCAACCTTACTCAACACGGTCTGGTCTGGCAGCGTGGTGACCACCGTCAGGGATAAAAACCGGCTGATTGATGTGGTGCTGCGCGCTAACCAGCGTGAGAGTCAGGACTTAACCACGCTGTCCGGGCTGACGATCGCGACAGCAGAAGGCAAAAAAATCCCCTTAAGCCAGGTGGCGACGCCCGCCTGGGGAGTGGATGACCCGGTTATCTGGCGCCGACAACGGCTGCCGTTTATCACCGTGCAGACCGATCTGGCCGCAGGTTTACGGGCTGAGGCCGTTTCACAGCGGCTTGCTCCCTTAATTGCCCGTATCCGAACCACCTTACCGGCGGAGTATGCGATAGAGGAGGGGGGCGAGGTGGCAGAGTCGGACAAAGGCAACAGTTCGGTATTTGCCGTGCTGCCGGTTACCCTTATTATTATGCTTATCCTGCTGATGGTGCAGCTGCAGCGATTCTCGCGCATGCTTATCGCCCTGTTTATGGCGCCGTTTGGCCTTATTGGCATTGTGCTGGCGATGTTGCCGACGGGGACGCCGATGGGGTTTGTTGCCTTGCTCGGTATCATCGCCTTAGCCGGCATGATTATCCGCAACGCGGTGATCCTGATCGCGGAAGTGGACAGCAACGTCAGGCAGGGGCTTGAGTGCGATGAGGCGATCGAAGCTGCGGCAAAACACCGGGCCCGGCCTATCTTGCTCACGGCCTGCGCTGCCATACTGGGAATGATCCCGATTGCTGAGCAGGTCTTCTGGGGGCCCATGGCCTACGCGATTATCGGCGGACTTCTCGTGGCCACCTTCGTCACGCTTACGGTATTACCTGCCGCACTGAGTCTTGTTATGCAGTTCGAGCAGAGGCGTGATGGCGGCAAAATAGGCCGGTGAGCGGGGTCAGAGAGGGGGCATTTTGGCTTTGGCTTCAGATGTTGGAAGGAGCGATATGCCGCCAGGACCGACCGCGCGTGAAACCTTTTACTGGGGAGCAGTAATAGCCTATAGGACGTGACTGCAGCAGGCAGGGTTAGGGTTGTGCTGATTCTTGTGGGATGCTTTGAGCGATGAGGGGAAGTTTTGCATAAATTAGTTTTCTGAATAGCCACACTTAGCTTTCATTCAAGTCAGGCTGAAAAAGTGAGCCATAAATGCAGGCAGGAATGATTTCTGGAACCGTGATTGAAAACTGGACGCACCAAAAAAGCGTAGATGTTGAGTGATAAAGAAGAAAATGCAACATGTTCGGAATGCTACTGCTCTAAATAGTCCCGGACTTAATACCCTGTGTAGACAGAGTTAAACCTGCCTGATTGCACCACAGTAATGTAAGGATTATTGCAAAAAATGCCCGATACGCGGACGGGGCCCTCTTCGCAGGAAATATCTGACGCGAAGAGGGGGCTGAGTTAGCAGATCCCGTTCTGGAAAAGATCCCACCGGTTACCGTATAGATCCTCAAACACCACGACGGTTCCGTACTCTTCCTCACGGGGTTCTTCACAGAAATGCACGCCCTTCTCCTTCATGGACGTATAATCGCGCCAGAAGTCGTCAGTCTGCAGGAACAGGAAAACGCGGCCTCCGGCCTGATCGCCAATGAATCCGGTCTGCCGATCACTAGAAGCCCGGGCAAGCAGCAGATTGCAGTCGCTGCCGGGCGAGGGGGTAACGACAACCCAGCGCTTGCCGGGCTGAGGCGTATCTTCCACAAGGGTAAATCCGAGTTTATCAGTGTAATAACTGATGGCTCTGTCATAATCATCCACTACCACCGCCACGTAACCAAGACATCTTTTTTGTGTACGCATCGCTTTCTCCTTGTTAAGCCAAACTATGGTATATAGCAAAAATGTTGATTATTATACAAAAAAATCGTTAAGCTAATTGATATATAGTCAAGTGTTATATTTTGATGTGTGTCACAGTATTAAGCTGAAAAAACTTATCGCCTGTAAAGGTTATTAATTGAGTCAGGATTCCGCATAAAACTCTACCGATCGAAAATGTACCAGAACAGAAAATTAGCACCCTAATGGCGATATGCCACAATAAGACATTTAAGCAAGATTAACCTCATAAAAACAGAAGGGTTGTTCTAAAAATAGAACACTGGTAATTATCACTAAAAAATGAAATGCAGGCCTAACTTCAATAAAGTGAAAATAAATTTTTTTAATAAGAAAACACACTATAAACAATAGGTTGTTATTATGTTATTAAGAAAAATTAACATATAATATAATTTGAAGAATAGATTGCGTTGCTCTAAATTGAGTGGAGGTTGTATAAGTAAGCTAGGTTCACGAAAAACAAGCATAGTCTTTCTTAGCATTTGTATTCCATGTCACACCATATACTGCTGGGCATCAAAAGGTAGCCAACACTCGTGCTTGATAATAGTGTAATTCCTATTCTTTAAGGATGGTTTATGCGAGAAATATTACGGTCATGTCCTGCAATTTCAGGTGGTCTTTCGCTGATAGGTATCGCATCAGGGATTGACCCTAATCCTTTCCCTTTTAGCGATGACGTTCTGGATCTAAGCACTACTCTTCCGCTTCTGAGGCCTTGCTGCAGTTCTTTTTTTAATGCTCCCCGGGTTTGTATAAAAAGCGTTTTATAAATCGTTTCGTGTGACACATGCATTTCCTGATTATCTGGATAACAGCGTTTTAACCAACCGGCGATTTGTTCCGGCGACCAGTCCTGATGCATCTTCTCTGCAATGATTTTACACAATGTGGGGCTTTCAATTAGCTTGCAAGGTTTTGGTCTCAGAGCATGTTCCCATGCAGCCGTATCCGCCTTTGCTGCACGGTATTGTTTTGCACCTCCGTGCCTCTTGATCTCGCGGCTAATCTTTGAGGGGGCTCTTGATAATTTGTCAGCGATGTTCCTGATGCTCCGTTTTGCTACCAGCCCTCTGGATATCTCCTCTCTTTCATCAAGCGAAAGCGCTAACCGGTGCCGCTTTCGGACAGGGGACGGTATCCACCAGTCTGATGGATAGTGGGCATGATCGAAGAATGGTATCTGTCAAACATTCTGGCGATATCATGCAGGGAATTCCCTTGGTTATATGTGTCCCAGATAATCGCTTTCTGTTCTGGCGTGTAGTAAATGCGCGTTCTTCGTTTCATGGCAACGTCCCCCCTCGTTTTAGGATAGCGTTGCTTCGACCCATTGAACTCACAGCGATAAGCGGACTTTGCGATGCTGTCTAAGATTAGATTAAAATTTTGTTAAAGTTTTAGTTAAAACTGCCGAAAATCCACTGAGATAAATTTTTTTGATTTACAGGGACGTAATGGTGTCTGTGGAAAACCATAGGCATGATAATTTATAAGACCTCCCGCAAATACTCAAGATACTGGATAATCTATGAAGAAGGACGAAAAACCAGCATATATAGGCCATCCTAATCGGTTTCACACTTTGATTATATTAATTAAGAATCAACTTGGCGTTGATGTTTCACCAATTCAATATGGAGAACTGAAAAAATGAAGTATTTTTCTACTGGTTTTTACTTGAAGTCAGGAACTAAATCACAGGATGTTATCAATGAATGTATGACATGGATAGCTGGTTCTCCTTACACCACCTTTTCCCCTGCCGTTCTAGATATGCAAAGAGGACTTGAAGCATTTGAAATTGAGACAGAAAAGGAGAAGATAGAACTAGTTAACTCGTCAGAAAATGACGTTAATATGTCATGTTTTAGATACTCAAAAATAGATGGGCCACATAAGTGGGTTACAGATATATCAGCTAATGAGTATGATAAAGATGGAAGCGTATGGATTCATGTAGAGTCAAACGTTTATGCGCAACAGGCCGCTTACAAAACCCCTGAAACAAAAAGACCATTAATTGTTATGAAGCTCCTTGATAAGTTTTCAGGAGGTAAAGATGACTGTTTTACTATAGGAATTGAGCCCTTTACACTTGACAATAACGAAGAGTGTTTATCTCATGTTTCTTCGGTTATTAATGCAGAGACTAAGAATAGACTCCCAGTTGTTTATGTAAGTGCAAAATATTTTTTTAAAGAACACCCTCACATAATTATCCCCTCAAGATTGGCTAGAAAATTAGCCGGCATGGCACATGTGATGATTGAACCAGAATCTACAACATTTTCACATAAACTCAAGCACCTTGTTTCTTCGAAAAATGCCTATGGAGGTGCTATAGGTATTTATTGGCCAAACGGGCAAGGGATAAATATTTATAAACGAGGTGAAATGTCAGCAGTTGAATTAGAGAATTTGATTTCCGATGAAATAATAAAAGCAATTACCTCCCTAACACCAATGCAACGTAACGGATGGGTCGAAATACATAATGCAAAAACCAGGAAAGCAATACAAAATTTTAAAGAGGAGGGGAAAACCTCTGTAGAGCTTATCTCTTTATACGAAGATGAGAATACTTCCTTACAAGAGGAAGTGAAGGAATTAGGTTCCAAAATACAACATCTAGAATCAAGAATAAGATTATTTTCAGAAAAAGCTGCTGTGCAAGGAGACTTGAGGATTAATGTTGGGGTTGAATATGACCTTTTTCCCGACGAAATAATGGAAATTATACTTATGGTACTAAAAAAATCACTTTCAACAATGCATGAAAAAAGTCGCTTCCATGATGTAATATCATCAGTTATCAATGCCAATCAATCTGATGGACTAATTGAATCCCATGATAAAGATTTGAAACAAGCTATGGTGGGTTATCGTTCCATGACACCAAAACTTCAAGGAGCACTTGAAAAAATTGGTTTCTCTATTAATGATGAAGGTAAGCATTTAAAATTAACTTATAAAGATGATCCGCGCTATACTTATGTTCTTCCTAAAACAGGAAGTGATCGTCGTGGTTCGCTAAATGCGTACTCAGACATTGCTAATATTGTATTTAATTAATAATCAGGCAGTCACAGATTAACACTGAGGCTGCTACGTAGCTTTAGCTAGAAATAATAAGAATGTTTTTGCGATTTTAGAATGACTAATAATGAATGGATTCCATCCTACCATTAATTGCAATTGTACAGATGAACTGTATCAGCTGAACAATTTAAGAGGTTTTTAATTTTTGCATCTACTCTTCAACTTCCGCTTGTGGCACGGAGAGGACAGCTAACTTATCTGAATGCAGTGGAGCGACTAGCGGAAGTTCGCTATTGTTCTCTTAACTGAGTAAGGCGCTGCTAGTATTAGGGTGTATTAATGAACAGTGTAGATCAACGATTACTGGTGCTTGACGCTCAGATGAGAACATTCACCGATTCTGCACGAAAAAATTCAGAATGGGGGGATTTGATATCCCCCTGATAGATGCTTTGGTGAATGTTTATAGGTTAATTGAACTCAGAGCATCATTCTTGGCTCGTCAGAGATGGTCAAAAATAGACCCTTTACGTGGAATAAGGATTTTCTCATAAAGCTTTGTTGCATAGTCATCGGTCATCCCTGAAACATAGTCGCAAATGGCTCGCATACCTGCCTTCTCATCTAATCTAATCTGCTGCTCGTAAATTTCCCTCGTTGAGGCAGGTAGAAACCGACACGGATCATTAGCCAGCACACCGAAAAGCTCGACGATCAACTTTTGTCCCTTGAATTCAAGCTGCTGTACATTTTCATGCATAATTACCTTGTTTTTGACCAGTTTGAAAATTTTCAGCCGTAGTGCTTCGACCGCTTCCGGAAGGACCGCATTATATTTGAGCATGCCACATTCGAATGCTGCATTCTTTTTAATAAGCTCAACACTTGTAATCATCAGGTGAACCAGCATCCCGATGCACTCTTTTCTCTTGTAACTTTTACCAAAAAGGCTATCGGCGACAGATTCGCATGTTCCGGTAAATGTTTTTCCGTAGCAGTCAGTAAATAGGGTTTCATGTCCACTAAAATGCTCCATCCACATTGCTCGTGTCACCATTCCGAGAGAAATAGCATCCTCCAAATCGTGCAGAGAATACGAAATTTCATCGGCAAGATCCATGATTGTTGTATCGAGAGCTTTATAAGAAGCTTTTTTATGATCGGATTTTTTTTGACCATCTTCAACGGAAGTAAAAAGCCTCCGATCCTGTTCAGTAAATGGTGAGAGAGCAAATTCTACAATATCGCTTTCTGAATCTAAATAGCATTTTGGAGGTTTAAAATCAGATGACTTAAAGAGCCAGTTCGGCGATCCGATAGTGGCCGGGATACTGTCTTTTTTAACCACTAGATCCGAGTATTTAACCGGATATTTCAGTATGCCTAGCAGAAGTCTGCGGGTAGGATCGAGTCCGTGTTCTAAGGTATACTTATCTAGTTTCGAGAGAATGCGAAGTGTCTGGCCGTTTCCTTCAAAACCACCGTAATCCAGCATACAGTAGTTAAGAGCTACCTCACCGCCGTGACCAAATGGAGGATGTCCAATATCATGTGCGAGACATACTGCCTGCATCAGATCGTTATCTGGTAAAAATTGCTCTTCCTCTTTACCTTTATATTTTATTTTCAGCTTAGCAAGAAGACCTGAACCGATTTGTGCGACTTCCATAGAATGAGTCAGCCGTGTGCGGTAGAAATCACTTTCACCCAGACCAAGAACCTGTGTTTTGGATTGCAATCGTCTGAAAGGAGACGAGTGAATCAATCGAGAAAGATCGCGCTGAGCTTCAGATCGAATCTCTTCCACTCGAGGATTATTGGTGCCTCGTCTCACATCCCAGACGTTTATTTCACTCCGAGTCATATAATTCCTCATTTTTTACTTTGTGCAGTGTAGTGTTATAACGTAACTAAATTATCAAAATAACTTATTTATTTCTGGCCTAATCTTCAACAATCAATGATGTGTGAACTTAGTAAGGTCCGCTTCTGGCACAAAGCACACAGCTGATTAAACACCCTCCGATCTCAGCGAAGAGCGGAAGTTTGCCACTGTTCTCAGCGCTGGCGAACACTAGCCCAGCCCATGCGCAACCCCCAGCACGTGGGCTTAACGCCCTCAGGCACCCACGTGCTGCATACCGGGTTTAAGGTTACCCCGTCGGGAGATCCAGCCTGCTGTAGCCCAGCCCGTTAATCTTCCGCACCTTGATCTGCACCGGGATGCGCTCCTTCATCGCCTCAACGTGGCTGATCACCCCGATGGTTTTGCCGCTGGCATTCAGCGCATCGAGCGCGTCCAGCGCGCTGTCGAGGGTTTCGGCGTCGAGCGTGCCGAAGCCTTCATCCAGGAACAGCGATTCGATGCGCGTTTTATGGCTCACCAGATCGGAAAGCGCCAGCGCCAGCGCCAGGCTGACGAGGAAGCTTTCGCCGCCCGACAGCGTGCGCGTATCGCGCCGCGCATCGGCCTGCCAGGTATCGACCACTTCCAGCTCCAGCGCCTCCTGCGATTTACGCTGCAGCAGATAGCGGCCGTGCAGGCGGTTGAGCTGGTTGTTTGCCAGCCATACCAGGTGATCGAGCGTCAGCCCCTGGGCAAAGCGGCGGAATTTATCACCCTCTTTAGAGCCAATCAGCTGGTTGAGGTAGCCCCAGTCTTCCAGCTGCTGCTCTCCGGCGACAATCTGCGCCAGCAGCGTTTGCTGCTGGCTGCGCTGGCGGCTGTCGTGATCTAACTGCTGGCGCAGCTGCCCCTGCTGACTGGCCAGCTCGCGCAGCTGCTGATTAAGCGTGCCGAGCTGGCTCTCCAGCAGCGCCCGTTGCGCGGGCAGGTCGTCATCATGGCCGTATTTGGCTAAGGCTTCATCTAAACGCGACTGCAGATTAATCAACTGCTCACTTAGTGATTTATGCTGTCCGGTCAGAGTATTTATCCGGTCCTGCTGCTGTTGCCACTTTTGTTGAACTTCACGTACCGCCTGCAGATGCTGTTCTGCCTCTGCGCGTAACTGCTGCTGGACGGCGGCAACCTGGCGATCGCCGAACAGCGCCTGGCGCAGCTGCTGCTGTTCGCTTAGCGTGGCCTGCTGCTGTTGAACCCGCCGATCGAGCGCGTTCAGGCGCTCCTGCTGCTGCTGTAGCTCTTCGTCCAGCGCCTGCAGGCGGCTGCTGAGCGTCGCCAGCTCCGGCACCAGCGCGGCCAGCGCGTCACTGTTGCTACGCCACTGCTGCCACTGCTGTTCGCGCAGCGTTAGCCAGCCCTGCCAGTCGCCATCCTGCGGCAGCGTCAGCCCCAGCGGCGCCAGTGCGTCGGCCAGTTCCCCGCGCAGCTGCCGGGCGCGCTGCCGATCCTGCTCCAGCTGCTGCTGCTGTTCTTGCAGGGTTTGCGCTGCCTGAGCCATTTGCTGCTGCTGCAGCTGGCTCTTCTGCTGCAAATCCTGCGCTGCCTGCTGCTGCAGCTGTAAGGCCTCTTTCTGCTGCTGGCAGTGGCGCAGCGCCTGCTCCAGCTGCTGCCACTGCTGCTGCAGGGTGACTTCTTCCTGCTCCTGCTGTGCCAGCCAGTCGCTGGCCTCCGGGTGCTGCTGCGGGCTGAAGTGAAGCGCCAGCGGCTGCGCGGCGCTTTGCCACTGCTGCTCCAGCTCTGCGGCCTGGCGCTGCAGCTCGTCGGCTTCCTGCTGCTGGCGCTCCTGCAGCAGCTGTTGCTGCTTCAGCTGCGCGGCGAGGGCGCTGCCCTTATCTTTCAGCTCGTCAACTTCGCGCTTTAACGCCTCCAGCCGCTGCTGGTTTTCGGACAGCACCAGCGCCTGATACTGCTCCACCGCCGGATGCGCAGTGGATCCGCACAGCGGGCAGGGCTGCCCCTGTTCCAGCCGCGCGCGATGCTGCTCGAGATCGGCAATCTGCTGCTCCAGCTTGCAGCGCTGATCTAAATCCTTTTGATGCTGATGCTTCTCTGCCCACTGGGTGCGCAGGGTGTGTAACTGCTCACTGCTTTGCTGGATCTGCTGCGCCAGCTGCTCTCTCTCCTGCTGCAGGCGCGTGCTGCGCGCCTGCATCTGCTGCCACAGCGGGATCAGCGTCGCCAGCCGCAGCCGCTGTGGCCGCTGCCGGGCAAACTGCGCCAGCGCGCTGCGCAGCGCGGCTTCCGGGTGCTGCTGCTGTAACGGGGCCAGCTGCTGCTCGGCCTGCGTCAGGTTGTGCTGCGCCGTGGCCAGGTTTTGCTGCTGTGGCGCCTGCTGCTGCTGCAGCTGCAAACCGGCCTGTTCCAGCTGCTGCACCTGCTGCTGCTGGGCCTGCACGCGCTGGTGTAGCGAGGTCAGTGACTGCTCACTTTCCTGCTGCTGGCGGAAGCGTTCGCGCCACAGCGGCAGATGCTCGCCGTAGTGCTCAAGCTGGGGATGCGCGCTGCGCCAGGCGTCGAGCTGCTGCTGCTGCGCCTGCTTATCCTGCTGAAGCTGCTGGTTTTTGACGCTTTCCTGCTGGCGAAGCTTAAGCGCTTGTTGGTACTCACTTCGCTCTTGCGTCAGCTGTTGCAGCTGCTGTTGCAGGCTGGCGAGCTGTAAATCGAGCGGCAATACCTGTTCGGCGATCAGCGTTTCCTGCTGCTGGCGCTGCGCCTGGTGCTGCTCCTGCGCCGCCACCGCCTGCTGCTGTTGCTGAGCGGCGGCGCTCAGGGACTGCTGCGCCTGTGCCAGCTGCTCGTCAAGCTGGCGGATGTTGCCCGTCAGCTGCTGTTTCTCCTGCTGTAATCGCTCCAGCTGCTGCAGTTCCTGCACCTTTTGCTGCTGTTGTTGCTGCCTGGAAGTGAGTACCTGCTCATCGGCAAGCAGCTGTTCCAGCTGGGCGTTGAGCGCCTGCTGCTGTTCTTCATTCAGCAGTGACATGCCGCCCGCCTGAGCGCGCAGCGTCTCCACGGCCACCCTGGCCTCTTTGTGGCGCTCAAACACCGCCGCAGAAAGCCGACCGTAGATCTCGGTGCCGGTCAGCTCTTCCAGCAGCTCGGCGCGCTTGTTGGCATCGGCGTTGAGGAAAGCGGCGAACTGCCCCTGTGACAGCATCATCGATTTGGTGAAGCGCTCGAAGTCCAGCCCGGTCAGGCTGGCGATCATCTCCAGCTTGTCCTTCACCTTGTCGGCGACAATCTGATTGTCATCACAGCGCGCCAGCTCGACGCGCGGGGCCTGCAGGTTGCCGTCGGCGGCGCCGCGCGCGCGGTTCTGGCTCCAGAAAGCGCGCCACGCCACGCCTTTGACCTCGAACTCCACTTCTGCCAGGCACTCGGCGGTATCGCGCGTCATCAGTTCATTCTGCGACTGGGTGATGCCCTTCAGGCGCGGGGTTTCGTGATACAGCGCGAGGCAGATGGCGTCGAGCAGGGTGGTTTTACCGGCGCCGGTCGGGCCGGTGATCGCGAACAGTCCGTTGCTGGCAAAGGGTTCCGCGCTGAAGTCGATTTTCCACTCGCCCTTCAGCGAGTTGAGATTTTTAAAGCGCAGGGTCAGGATTTTCACTGTGGCTGCTCCTCATGGCGCACCGCTTCCAGCGTCTGCGCAAACAGCAGGCTGGCGCGCTGCAGTTTCTCCGGCTGCTCGCTTTCCAGCGCCAGGCGGCGGCTGAACACCTCCTCCACGCTCAGCTCGCTCAGGGTTTCGTTATTCTGTCGGGCGAGGGTCTGTTCGCGCTGCTCGCGGCTGCGGCGCAGCAGCACCACGTCTACCGGCAGCGCGGCGGTCAGCTCCTGAATGCGGCGCTGCAGCTCGCTGAGCCAGGAGTCGGTGACGATCTCAATATCCAGCCAGATGATTTTGCCGTCGCCAGCCTCAGGCAGCGCCGCCAGCTGCTGCTCAATCTGCTCCAGCGAGCCTTTAATCATCTGCATCGGCTGGAACAGCGGGATCGGCAGCGCTTCGGCTGAGGCGAATTTGCCGTCGATAAAGTCGACCATAAACACGCTTTTCGCCTTGCCCAGCTCGTCAAAGCTGAGCGGGATCGGCGAGCCGCTGTAGCGAATATGGTCGCTGTCGGCAATGCGCTGGGCGCGGTGAATATGGCCAAGGGCGATATAGTCGGCGGGCGGGAAGCAGTCGGCCGGAAACGCATCCAGCGTGCCGATATAGATATCGCGCACCGCATCGCTTTTGGTTACGCCCATGGTGGTCAGATGGCCGGTGGCAATAATCGGCAGCGGCAGGTCCAGCGCCTGGCGCTGGCTTAACGCTTCCTGCCAGCAGCGCTGGTAGTGTTCGGTAATCGCTTCCAGCAGGCTTTGCTGTTTCTCGCGCCCCGACTGGCCGCTCTGGCTGCGCAGGATATCGCGCGGGCGCAAAAACGGGATGGCGCACAGCAGCGCACCCGGCGATCCGTCGCGCTTATTCAGCATCAGCACCTGCTGGCGGATATCGTCGCTGGCGGCGGCGATCACCCGGGTATTCAGGCAGGCCAGCAGCTCGCGCGATTCGTTGAGCGTCGCCACCGAGTCGTGATTACCGCCGAGCACCACCAGCTGGCAGCCGGTCTGCTGCAACTTCACTACAAAGCGGTTATACAGCTCGCGCGCGTAGCTCGGCGGCGAGCCGGTATCGAAAATATCCCCGGCGACAATGATCGCATCGGCCTGCTGCGCCTCCGCCTGCTCCAGCAGCCAGTCGAGAAAAGCCTGGTGCTCGGCCGCCCGGCTTTTGGTGTAGAAAAACTGGCCGAGATGCCAGTCAGCGGTATGGAGGATGCGCATATAACGTCCTGTCAGCAGAAAAACGTGAACCCGATTATAAACAGGCTAAACCGATCGGCCTGTTTTTTTTAAATCGCGCACAATTTCAGGGGGTGCTTTTTTCATAAAAGTGTCATAAAACTGACGCATAATGGCGCCGCATATCCCCGTGAAAGCCGTCAACAGCAGCAGGAGTAATAATGCCTAAGCGCATTCTGGTCGTGGAAGATGAAGCCCCAATCCGTGAGATGTTATGTTTCGTCCTTGAACAAAATGACTACCAGCCGATCGAGGCCGAGGATTATGACAGTGCGGTCAATCTGTTGATCGAACCCTGGCCGGATTTAATTCTGCTGGACTGGATGTTACCCGGCGGTTCCGGCATCCAGTTTATTAAACACCTGAAGCGCGAAGCGATGACCCGCGATATTCCGGTGATGATGCTGACGGCCCGGGGTGAAGAGGAAGATCGCGTGCGCGGCCTGGAAGTGGGCGCTGACGACTATATTACCAAGCCGTTCTCACCGAAAGAGCTGGTGGCACGCATCAAAGCGGTGATGCGCCGCATCTCCCCGATGGCGGTGGAAGAGGTGATTGAGATGCAGGGGCTGAGCCTGGACCCGTCATCGCACCGCGTGATGTCCGATACGCAGCCGCTGGAGATGGGGCCGACCGAATATAAACTGCTGCACTTCTTTATGACGCACCCCGAGCGCGTTTACAGCCGCGAGCAGTTGCTAAACCATGTGTGGGGCACTAACGTATACGTCGAAGATCGTACCGTCGACGTCCACATTCGCCGCCTGCGTAAGGCGCTGGAACTGACCGGGCACGATCGCATGGTGCAGACGGTTCGCGGAACAGGTTATCGTTTCTCTGCACGCTACTGATCGTTCACGCTGGAGTCTGAACCGTGCTGGAACGCCTCTCCTGGAAGAGATTACTGCTGGAACTGCTGCTTGCCGCTCTGCCCGCGCTTATTCTCGGGCTGCTGGTGGGCTGGCTACCCTGGCTGCTGTTAGTCTCAGTGCTCTGCGTGCTGGGTTTTCACTTCAACAATTTATTGCGCCTCTCCCACTGGCTGTGGGTTGACCGCAGCATGACGCCACCCAGCGGGCGCGGCAGCTGGGAGCCGCTGTTCTACGGCCTGTACCAGATGCAGGCGCGTAACCGCCGCCGCCGCCGTGAGCTTGGCCACCTGATCAAACGTTTTCGCAGCGGCGCCGAATCGCTGCCGGATGCGGTGGTGCTGACCACCGAAGAGGGGACGATATTCTGGTGTAATGGCCTGGCTCAGCAGATGCTTGGCCTGCGCTGGCCGGAAGATAACGGTCAGAACATCCTTAACCTGCTGCGCTACCCGGAATTTACCCGCTATCTGCGCCAGCGCGATTTTTCCCGCCCGCTGACGCTGGTGCTTAACAGCCACCGCCACCTCGAATTCCGCGTAATGCCCTACAGCGAAGGGCAGTGGCTGCTGGTGGCGCGCGACGTCACGCAGATGCACCAGCTGGAAGGGGCGCGCCGTAACTTCTTCGCCAACGTCAGCCATGAACTGCGCACCCCGCTGACGGTGCTGCAGGGCTACCTGGAGATGATGAACGACTCGGTGCTGGAGGGTACGCTGCGCGATAAGGCGCTGCACACCATGCAGGAGCAGACCCGGCGTATGGACAGCCTGGTGAAACAGCTGCTGACGCTGTCGCGCATTGAGGCGGCGCCGGCGCTGGATCTGCAGGAAAAAGTCGACGTGCCGATGATGCTGCGCGTGCTGCAGCGCGAGGCGGAAACCCTCAGCAATGGTCGCCATGAGATCCACTTCAATACCGACCCTCAGCTGCGCGTATACGGCAATGACGAGCAGCTGCGCAGCGCCATCTCTAACCTGGTTTACAACGCGGTGAATCACACCCCGAACGGCACGCGCATCGATATCAGCTGGCTGCGCAGCAGCCACGGCGCCGAGTTCAGGGTGAAGGATAACGGGCCGGGAATTGCCGCTGAGCACCTGCCGCGCCTGACCGAACGCTTCTATCGGGTGGATAAAGCCCGCTCAAGGCAGACCGGCGGCAGCGGGCTGGGGCTGGCGATCGTCAAACATGCGCTCAGCCACCATAATGCGCGGCTGGAGATCAGCAGCGTGCCGCATCGTGAGACCTGTTTCAGCTTTCATCTGCCGCCGAGGTTGATTGTCACTGCCGAACTGGCTGAGAATGCCCTGCGATAAGACAACCGGATCTGACGTAATGAAAAAGCTATTCGCCCTGGCACTTCTGCTGGTGGCTGCCTGCTCCCACGCCAAAGAGGGGATGCTGGCGGGCAATCTGACCAGCGTCGGCTCGGACACGCTGGGCAACCTGATGGCGCTGTGGGGCGAGAATTTTAACCGCCTCTATCCTGGGGTGAATGTGCAGATCCAGGCGGCGGGATCGTCAACGGCACCGACCGCGCTGGCAGCGGGCGCCGCCCAGCTGGGGGCGATGAGCCGCCCGATGCAGACGGTGGAGCGCCAGCTGTTTGAGGACAGCTACGGCTACCCGCCGCTGGCCGTGCCGGTGGCGATGGATGCGCTGGTGGTGGTGGTGAATCAGGACAATCCGCTGATCGGGCTGAACGCGCAGCAGCTGGATGCCATTTTCTCCATTACCCGCCGCTGCGGCGCGCGGTCGGTGCCGCAAACCTGGGGCGATCTGCAGCTGAATCAGCCGGGATGGGCGCAGCGCGGGCTGCAGCGCTTTGGCCGCAACTCTGCGTCCGGCACCTGGGGTTTCTTTAAGCAGCAGGCGCTGTGCAACGGTGATTTCCGCAATGATGTCGGTGAGTACCCGGGTTCTGCTGCGGTGGTGCAGGCGGTGGCCGCATCCCTGAATGGGATTGGCTACGCCAGCGCCGGCTTTCATATCAGCGGGGTGAAGATTGTGCCGGTGGCGCGTGAAGGTCACGACTGGATCGCGCCGAGCGCGGAGAATATTCGCAGCGGCCGCTACCCGTATGCCCGCCCGCTCTATATCTACGTGAACAAGGCGCCCGGCAAACCGATGGAGCCGTTAACCGCCGCGTTTCTGCGCTTAGCGCTGTCGCCGCAGGGGCAGGCGCTGGTCAGCCAGGCCGGGTATCTGCCGCTGTCGGATGCACAGATGGCCCAGGCCAGAGCGATGTTGGCACCCTGATTCCCCGCCTGACAGGTGAGGCATGCCTCGCCCCTACATACGCTCTGGCGTAGGGGGCAGGCATGCCTGCCCCGTTGTCATTTCCGCATAATGAATTTATTTCATGCGTGATGAAATTTCCTCGTTTGCCGTGGCAGGCCTCTCATGACACTCTTAGTGACAGACATATAGACGTCCAGAAGTCTATAAATAACTTCACGTAATTGTTACGTCACTAAATTACGCGCCCGCCGTGGCGCAGCCAGGAGCAAACTCATGACTCATCCTATTCATTACCGTGCTGAAGTCGTTGGCAGCTTTTTACGTCCGGCCGCCATCAAGCAGGCGCGCAAGCAGTTTGAAGCGGGTGAAATTGACGCCGCAGCGCTGCGCAGCGTAGAAGATGAGGCGATCCGCCAGGTGGTGGCGCAGCAGCGTGCCAGCGGTTTGCAGGTGGTGACGGACGGCGAATTCCGCCGCGCCTGGTGGCACTTCGACTTCTTCGATGGTCTGGACGGCGTTGAGCGCTATGAAGCCGAGCAGGGTATTCAGTTTAACGGCGTGCAGACCAAGGCGCGCGGCGTAAAAGTGACCGGCAAGCTGGGCTTCAGCAACCACCCGATGCTGGAGGATTTCCGCTTCCTCAAGAGCATCAGCGGCGATGCTGTGGCGAAAATGACCATCCCAAGCCCGAGCGTGCTGCACTTCCGCGGCGGGCGCAAAATGATAGATGCGCAGGTTTATCCGACGCTGGATGCCTATTTCGACGACCTGGCGCAAACGTACCGCGATGCGATCAAAGCCTTCTACGATGCCGGTTGCCGCTATCTGCAGCTTGACGACACCGTGTGGGCTTACCTGTGCTCGGACGATCAAAAGCAGCAGATCCGCGAACGTGGAGATGACCCGGAAGCGCTGGCGCGCACCTATGCTCGCGTGCTGAATCAGGCTATCGCAGGTAAGCCGGATGACCTGACTATCGGTCTGCACGTCTGCCGCGGTAATTTCCGCTCGACCTGGATCTCTGAAGGCGGCTACGAGCCGGTGGCGGAAATCCTGTTTGGCGGCGTCAATATCGATGCGTTTTTCCTTGAATATGATAATGAGCGCTCGGGGGGCTTTGAGCCGCTGCGCTTTATCAAAAAGGGAGAGCAGCAGGTAGTGCTGGGCCTGATCACCACTAAGACCGGCGAGCTGGAAGCGGCGGAAACCGTGGAGCAGCGGATCAAAGAGGCCGCACAGTTCGTCAGCCTTGACCAGATTTGCCTGAGCCCGCAGTGCGGTTTTGCCTCGACCGAAGAGGGCAACAGCCTGACGGAAGCGCAGCAGTGGGCCAAGCTGCGCCTGGTGGTGGATATCGCTAATCGCGTCTGGTAACGCCTGCATCAAAATGTGTACAGGGCGCGTATTTGCGCGCCTTTTGTGCATATGAGGCGATGTTAATGCAGAAAATAAGCGCGATGGGAGTAAAAAACATACAAATCATGTAACGCCTTTTTTGCAGAAGATAAAGATATGCACTGCTTATGCAGTTTTTTGCGCTATATCATCCTGCTTTTCCGATCCCGTATTGCCTTTCTCCCCTATAAACGTTCTACTTAGCCCCGTTTTTTCGCAATCCCCTGCATACAGAGAATAACCTGCTCAGAATCGCTGCCTGTTCGAACAATAAACGGTGTAATTCACTGCATTGTTATGATCTGACGACGTTTTTAGAGCAAGCGGGGCAGATGTATTACAGCATCACGACTTTTAACATCACCACAGGCAACACGATTCTTATGACGCATCGTTTAACTTCTAAAGACATTCTGGCGCTGGGCTTTATGACTTTTGCCCTGTTTGTCGGCGCCGGAAACATTATTTTCCCGCCAATGGTCGGGATTCAGTCCGGCGAACACGTCTGGATTGCCGCCCTTGGCTTCCTGATTACCGCGGTAGGCCTGCCGGTGATCACCGTGATTGCGCTGGCGCGCGTCGGGGGCGGTATTGATGCTCTCAGCTCACCAATCGGTAAAGCTGCGGGCCTGGTGCTGGCTACCGTCTGCTACCTCGCCGTTGGCCCGCTGTTCGCCACGCCGCGTACTGCCACCGTGTCGTTTGAAGTGGGTATTGCCCCGCTGACCGGCGACGGCCCGCTGCCGCTGTTTATTTACAGCCTGATTTACTTCGTGCTGGTGATTGGCATTTCACTCTACCCGGGCAAACTGCTGGATACCGTTGGCCACGTGCTGGCGCCGCTGAAAATTGTCGCGCTGGCTATCCTTGGCGTTGCGGCGCTGCTGTGGCCTGCGGGCGGTCTTGCACCGGCAACCGCTGACTACCAGCGTGCGGCGTTCTCCAGCGGTTTCGTCAATGGTTACCTGACCATGGATACCCTGGGCGCGCTGGTGTTTGGCATCGTGATTGTTAATGCCGCCCGTTCGCGCGGTATCAGCGAGGCGAAACTGCTGACCCGCTACACGGTGATTGCCGGTCTGATTGCCGGCGTGGGCCTGACGCTGGTCTATCTGGCGCTGTTTAAACTTGGCTCAGACAGCGCGGCTATCGTCGATCAGAGCGCCAATGGTGCCGCTATTCTGCATGCCTACGTGCAGCACACCTTCGGTGATATGGGCAGTTTCTTCCTTGCGGCGCTTATCTTTGTCGCCTGCATGGTCACCGCCGTGGGTCTGACCTGTGCCTGTGCTGAGTTCTTTGAGCATCATTTGCCACTCACCTATCGCCAACTGGTGTTTATTCTTGGCTTGTTCTCGATGGTGGTATCCAACCTCGGCCTCAGCCAGCTAATCCAATTCTCAATTCCAGTGTTAACTGCGATTTATCCGCCGTGCATTGTGCTGGTACTCTTGAGCTTTACGCTGCGCTGGTGGAATAAGAGTACGAGAATTATTGCGCCAACCATGCTGGTCAGCCTGCTGTTCGGTATCGTTGATGCAATTAAAACCACCCACTTTAAAGACGTGCTTCCTGCCTTTACCCAAAATCTGCCGCTGGCCGATCAGGGTCTGGCATGGTTGCCGCCTTCACTGGTGATGCTGGTATTGGTAGCCGTGTACGATCGTATTTCTGGCCGCCAGTCAGTTACTGCGCATCAGCAATAGCGTTGTAAACTTTCCCCTTTTCCCCTTTGGAAAAGGGGAATCGACAGGTGGAAATATGACAAGTACAACACTCAAAAAGGGACTGAGTACCCGCCATATTCGTTTTATGGCTCTGGGTTCGGCTATCGGCACCGGGCTGTTTTATGGCTCGGCAGATGCCATCAAAATGGCCGGTCCCGCCGTTCTTCTTGCTTATGTTATTGGCGGTATCGCCGCGTATATTATTATGCGTGCCCTCGGCGAAATGTCGGTCAATAACCCTCAAGCCAGCTCTTTCTCTCGCTATGCACAAGACTATCTCGGTCCACTCGCCGGCTATATTACAGGCTGGACCTACTGCTTTGAAATCCTAATTGTAGCCATTGCTGATGTGACCGCATTTGGTATCTATATGGGCGTCTGGTTCCCGGATGTGCCGCACTGGATCTGGGTGCTGAGCGTGGTGCTGATTATTGGTGCTATCAATCTGGCGACGGTAAAGGTGTTTGGTGAGGTGGAGTTCTGGCTGTCGCTGTTTAAAGTGGCCACGATAATTGTGATGATCCTCGCGGGTCTTGGCATTATCTTCTGGGGCATCGGTAACGGCGGCCAGGCAACGGGTATCAGCAATCTGTGGACCAACGGCGGCTTTGTGCCCAATGGCTGGATTGGCGTGGTGCTGTCGCTGCAGGTGGTGATGTTTGCCTTCGGCGGTATTGAGATTATTGGCATTACCGCTGGCGAAGCGAAAAATCCCCAGGTGTCGATTCCGCAGGCGATCAACACCGTTCCGCTGCGCATCCTGGTGTTCTACATCGGCACGCTGTTTGTCATTATGTCGATCTATCCGTGGAACCAGGTAGGGACCAACGGCAGTCCGTTTGTGCTGACTTTCCAGCATATGGGGATTGCGGCTGCGGCAGCGATCCTCAACTTTGTGGTGATTACCGCCTCCCTGTCGGCGATTAATAGCGATGTGTTTGGCGTTGGGCGCATGCTGCATGGTATGGCGCAGCAGGGGCATGCACCGAAGATATTTTCCACCGTTTCTAACCGGGGCATTCCGTGGGTCACGGTGCTGGCAATGATGGCGGCAATGTTAATTGCGGTTTATCTCAACTATCTGATGCCGGAAAAAGTGTTCCTGGTCATCGCCTCGCTGGCTACCTTTGCCACCGTCTGGGTGTGGATTATGATCCTGTTTTCGCAGATAGGTTTCCGCCGCACGCTGACGCCGGAACAGCGCCAGCAGCTGAAGTTTACGCTGCCCGGGGGGCCGTTCACGGCGGTGGTGGGAATTATCTTCCTGGCCTTTGTGATCTGCCTGATTGGCTACTTCCCGGATACTCGCGTGTCGCTGTATGTCGGCATCGCGTGGATAGCGCTGCTGGTGATTAGCTGGCAGTGGGTGAAGCGCCGGATTCATTGATACTCTGCGGGCCGATCGCTGTTTGCGTCGGCCCTTTCTGTTTATTGCGGGTAATTTACCGGGATCGCCAGCGCAGGGTCGATATGCTGCCTGATACGCTGCAGCGTGGCCTGATACGGGCAGAGCGTACCCACTGGCGTCATCTTACAGCCGTTAAAGGTCAGTTCGGTCAGCAAAGGTGGCTGCTGAGCGCTGAGCGGCGTCAGGTTGCGGATCTGATCGAGGCTCTGGGCCTGGAACAGAACACGCAGGTAGCGCTTACCGCTGCTATTATCCTGCCAGCGCTGGAAAATCAGGCTGCCCGCCGGTGGCACGCTGCCGCGCGGGTAATCGCCCTGGGTCCAGCTGAAGTCGAGCAGGGTGCGCAGGTAGGCGATATTGACGTCGTGCGCCACAAACAGCAGCCAGCGGGTGTCAGGTGGCGCATTCTCCTGCAGCGTGACGCCGCTCTGCAACGCTTTGGCTATCTGGTCCATTAACAGTGAGCCGCCGCGCTGTGCAACATAGGGCTGATCGTTAGTGGCATCATATTTTGGCGTCTGCATCGCCATCAGTTTGCCGATCTGCGCCGCACTGGCGGCATGCCCAAAGGCCACTTCACTCAGCGGTTTATTCTCACTCCACTCCAGCCGCAGCGTTTCTGCCATCGCAGCCAGCGTATCCAGCCCGCTAATCATAATGCGGCCATCGCGGGCAAATTTAATCTCCCAGGCTTGATCAAACACCGGGCAAGGCGAACCGGCCTGACATACGGCATTTTTCAGCAGGTCTATTTCGGGTTTAAACCGCTGCTGCGCCGCAGCCAGGCTGCCGCCCAGCGCATTGAGCGCACCCTTGCGCTGCGTCTCTTCATCCAGCGTGGCATAGCCCGGGCTGTCATTCTGGAACAGCGGGTCGTTATGTTGTGCCGAGTGATGCACGCGGATACCGCAGCCGGGGAAGGCGGCGTCAGTCAGCGCCTCCGCCGTGGCCAGAGTGCGCTTGAGCGGGCTGGACCAGACGTAGACCTCTTTTGCGCTCGGGCAGCCAGCGCCCAGTAAGCCATGCTGGCGATAGCTCTCGGCCTGATACTTGCCTTTCAGCCAGGCAGCAGTGTAACCGTGCCCGGTCAGCTGGCCGTCAGCAGTCAGCCAGCTTGCCCACGCCCGACCGCTGGCCGCTTCCATCTCTTTACGGTTGCCGGCGGTCGGTGGGCGCACGCCGTGGCGGCTGACCTCCACCACCTTTTCCAGCACGTAGTGAGGTTCTGCCCCGGCGTTCAGGCTGGCGGTAAGGCAGCAGGCGGCGAGTGAGAGAGTGCGGAGGGATTTTTTCATCAGGTCATCCTTGCAGGGAACGCGCTATTCGACAGATATGATGGCAAATTTTCAGCATCAAAAGGGACATAAGAGGTGGGGAGAGAGTAAAGCACGGGCGAAAAAAAAGCCCGCCGAAGCGAGCTTTTTTTGAAAACGGCAGCAATTACAGCTTAGTTGCGTTCTCGGACAGGTACTTAGCCACACCTTCTGGAGATGCGCCCATACCTTCTTTTCCTTTTTCCCACTGAGCCGGGCACACTTCGCCGTGCTCTTCGTGGAACTGCAGCGCGTCAACCATGCGCAGCATTTCATCAACGTTACGGCCCAGTGGCAGATCGTTAACAACCTGGTGGCGAACCACACCGGCTTTGTCGATCAGGAAAGAACCACGCAGAGCAACGCCCGCATCCGGGTGCTCGATGCCGTAAGCTTTCTGGATTTCACGTTTGATGTCAGCAACCATCGCGTACTGAACTTCGCCGATGCCGCCTTTATCAACTGGCGTTTTGCGCCATGCGTTGTGCACGAACTCTGAGTCGAAGGAAACGCCGACTACTTCCACGCCGCGCTTCTGGAATTCTGCATAACGCTTGTCGAAAGCGATCAGCTCAGAAGGGCAGACGAAGGTGAAGTCCATTGGCCAAAAGAACACAACGGTGGCTTTACCAGCGGTGTGTTTTTTAAAGTTGAAGTTTTCTACGATCTCACCGTTGCCCAGCACAGCTGCGGCGGTAAAATCAGGGGCTGGACGAGTTACCAGGACCATGTTCACTCCTGTAGAAGTAAGTTGAAATAAGGGGACAAGACGCAGGCAGTATATGATCTGCGTCACAGTGCTAACCAGCGCTAAACGCCGATTATTGAGATAGGTTGTACCTATCAAAAATCTTTGAATAATAAAGCAGTTTCATACAATAACCTTTTTTACAAAAAGGGCAAGGTGTAAAACTGCGCTCGCCTGTTTACAGCGCTTTCTGCACTGCCTGCGCCATCATGCGCGGATAGAACTGCCAGAAAAACTCTTCAAGCTGTTGATAGTTATCGATGAAATCCTGGTAGCTCTCTGCCAGTGCTGCCAAACGTGGGCGACGGCTGGCCATGCCGCGCAGCACATTTTGCAGATAAGCGGCCTCCGCGTAGCGCTCCATCCAGCGCTGCTGCCATAAATAGCGGTTAAGATTCTGGAACGACTCAGGCGTGCTGGCTAATTTCGGGGCGATCACATTTCTGGCATCACGCAAAAAATCTGGCAGGGAAATTTCCGGCACCAGTTTATCCCAGTGTAATGACAGAAAATGGTCCCAGATGACATCCAGGGTAATCGGCGCGACGCGGCGGGTTTCCGTGCGGAAAAACTGGCGCGCCGCACGTACCTCCGGCAGAGAGTCGGTCATCACATCGACGCGGCGATGCATCGCGATGCCGTCAGCGATCGGTGCTGGCCACTGCGGATAGGGGTTGCCGCGAACGCAATCGGCCATCAGATTGCCCAGCAGCGAGCTGTCGGCCAGGTGGGCGAGGTGAAGGTGTGCAAGATAGTTCATGCGATGATTCTATCCCACTTTTTGCAGAGTTTACGCAGATTGTTTAGCTATGGTCAGTTTTCAGCTAGAATGTGCGCCCTGATTTCCCAGACTGTGAATGATCATGCGCGTTGCCGATTTTACCTTTGAGTTACCTGAATCTTTGATTGCCCACTACCCGCAGGCTCAGCGCAGCGGATGCCGCCTGCTGAGCCTTAACGGCCCGGACGGTGCGCTGTCGCACGGGGTTTTCACCGATTTATTGCACAAACTCAATCCAGGCGACCTGCTGGTATTTAATAATACGCGGGTGATCCCGGCGCGTATTTTTGGCCGCAAGGCCAGCGGCGGCAAGATTGAAGTGCTGATCGAACGCATGCTCGATGACACCCGCGTGCTGGCCCACGTGCGCTCCTCGAAAGCGCCGAAGCCGGGCACAGCGCTGCTGCTGGGCGACGATGAGAGCGTGCAGGCGACGATGGTGGCACGTCACGATGCGCTGTTTGAAATAGAATTTAACGATGCTCGCCCGGTGCTGGATATCCTTAACGCCATCGGCCATATGCCGCTGCCGCCGTATATTGATCGGCCGGATGAAGATGCCGACCGCGAACTGTACCAGACGGTTTACAGCCAGAAGCCGGGGGCGGTCGCTGCCCCAACCGCCGGCCTGCACTTTGATGAGCCGCTCTTGGAAGCGCTGCGTGAGAAGGGGATCGAGACGGCTTTCGTCACCCTGCACGTCGGGGCGGGGACCTTCCAGCCGGTGCGCGTCGACAGCATAAAAGATCACATCATGCATGCCGAGTATGCCGAAGTGCCGCAGGAGGTGGTTGATGCGGTGCTGGCCTGCAAGGCGCGCGGCAACAAGGTGATCGCGGTTGGCACCACCTCAGTACGCTCGCTGGAGAGCGCGGCGCAGGCGGCAGAAGACGCGCTGATTGCCCCGTTCTTCGGCGATACCAAAATCTTTATCTACCCGGGCTATCACTATCAGGTGATTGATGCGCTGGTGACCAATTTCCACCTGCCAGAATCAACGCTGATTATGCTGGTATCGGCGTTTGCCGGCTATCGCCACACCATGCATGCTTATCAGCAGGCGGTGGCAGAGCAGT
The DNA here is from genome assembly GCF_024169515.1 of Erwinia aphidicola. Taxonomy (NCBI): domain Bacteria; kingdom Pseudomonadati; phylum Pseudomonadota; class Gammaproteobacteria; order Enterobacterales; family Erwiniaceae; genus Erwinia; species Erwinia aphidicola. Next base: position 2,888,992 of record NZ_JAMKCQ010000001.1, read on the forward strand.
ACCGTTTCTTCAGCTATGGCGATGCCATGTTTATCACCCGAAATCCTGAGGCTTACGCCGAGATCCCGGGCCAGTAATCTCCCCGGACGGGACACTCCCGTCCTTTATAACCATTTGCATCGGACTGTTTATCCGGTGGAGGCAATGTGAAGTTTGAATTAGACACAACCGACGGCCGCGCGCGTCGTGGCCGCCTGGTCTTTGACCGTGGCGTGGTAGAGACCCCGGCATTTATGCCCGTGGGCACTTACGGCACCGTAAAAGGCATGACGCCGGAAGAAGTGCAGGATACCGGTGCGCAGATCATCCTCGGCAACACCTTCCATTTATGGTTGCGTCCGGGCCAGGAGATCATGAAATTGCACGGCGACCTGCACGACTTTATGCAGTGGAAAGGGCCGATCCTGACTGACTCCGGCGGCTTCCAGGTCTTCAGCCTGGGCGACATTCGTAAGATCACCGAAAAGGGCGTGCACTTCCGCAACCCGATTAACGGCGATGCGATCTTCCTCGATCCTGAAAAATCGATGGAAATTCAGTACGATCTCGGCTCTGATATCGTAATGATTTTCGATGAATGTACACCGTACCCGGCCGACTGGGATTACGCTAAGCGTTCAATGGAGATGTCGCTGCGCTGGGCGCAACGTAGCCGCGATCGCTTTGATTCCTTAGGGAATAAAAATGCCTTATTTGGCATAATCCAGGGCAGTGTTTACGAAGATTTACGAGATGTGTCAGTTAAAGGACTGGTAGAGATTGGCTTTGATGGGTACGCTGTGGGCGGCCTGGCGGTCGGTGAGCCAAAGGAAGATATGCACCGAATTCTCGAGCACGTCTGCCCGCAGCTTCCGCAGGATAAACCGCGCTATCTGATGGGCGTCGGTAAGCCACAGGATCTGGTGGAAGGCGTCCGTCGCGGTATTGATATGTTTGACTGTGTGATGCCGACGCGTAATGCGCGTAACGGCCATCTGTTTGTGACCGACGGGGTGGTAAAAATCCGCAACGCGAAGTACAAAGATGACACGTCGCCGCTGGATGCTGAGTGTGATTGCTACACCTGTCGCAATTACAGCCGTGCATACCTGTATCATCTTGATCGCTGTAACGAAATTTTGGGTGCGCGTCTGAACACCATCCACAATCTGCGTTACTATCAGCGCCTGATGGCCGGTTTACGCCAGGCTATCGAAGAAGGTAAGTTAGAGCACTTCGTGACCGAATTCTACCAACGGACGGGGCTGGCGGTTCCGCCATTGCCGTCTGATAATTAAACAATGAGGGAAATTTAATGAGCTTTTTCACTTCTGATGCCGTGGCAGCCGCAGCTCCATCTCAGGGAAGTCCTTATTCTCTGGTGATCATGCTGGTGGTATTTGGCCTGATTTTCTACTTCATGATCCTGCGCCCACAGCAGAAACGTGCGAAAGAGCACAAGAAACTGATGGACTCTATCTCTAAGGGCGATGAAGTGCTGACGACCGGTGGCCTGGTCGGTCGCGTGACCAAAGTAGCTGAAACTGGCTATGTTGCTATCGCACTGAACGAGTCCACTGAAGTTGTAGTCAAACGTGACTTCGTAGCTGCCGTTCTGCCGAAAGGTACCATGAAGGCGCTGTAATCTTTTGATTTCCCTAAGGGAACTGCCGTGTTAAACCGTTATCCTTTGTGGAAGTACATCATGCTGATCGTCGTATTACTCGTCGGTCTGCTGTATGCACTGCCCAACCTGTATGGTGAGGATCCGGCTGTTCAGGTCACTGGTGCGCGCGGAAGCGCCGCCAGTGAGCAAACGCTGGTTCAGATCCAGAATGCATTAAAACAAGATAATATCCAGAGCAAATCACTGGCACTGGAAAATGGCGCTATTCTGGCGCGTTTTGCGAATACCGACGTGCAGCTGCGCGCGCGTGAAGCGATTATGCAGGCTCTTGGCGAGAATTACGTAGTGGCGCTTAACCTCGCCCCGGCTACTCCAACCTGGCTCGCGATGCTGGCCGCAGAGCCGATGAAACTCGGTCTCGATCTGCGCGGCGGCGTTCACTTCCTGATGGAAGTCGATATGGATACCGCTCTGGGTAAACTCCAGGAGCAGAACATCGACAACCTGCGTAGCGACCTGCGTGATAAAAATATTCCTTACGTTAACGTGCGCAAGACCGACAACTACGGTCTGGAAATTCGTTTCCGCGACGCAGGCGCACGTGACGAAGCGGTGAGTTATCTGACCGGCCGCCATCGCGATATGGTTATCAACAGCAGCGGCAGCAATGCCCTGACGGCGGTAATGAGCGATGAGCGTATGCGTGAAGCGCGTGAATATGCGGTTCAGCAGAACATTAACATTCTGCGTAACCGTGTTAATCAGCTTGGCGTAGCGGAACCACTGGTACAGCGTCAGGGTTCTGACCGTATCGTGGTTGAACTGCCGGGTATTCAGGATACGGCACGTGCTAAAGAGATCCTCGGCGCGACAGCGACGCTGGAATTCCGTCTGGTTAACACCAGCGTGGATGCCACCGCTGCAGCTAACGGCCGCGTACCGGGTGACTCTGAAGTGAAAGACACGCGTGATGGTCAGCCAGTGGTGCTGTACAAGCGTGTGATCCTCACCGGTGACCATATTACCGACTCCACCTCAAGCACCGATGAATACAACCAGCCTCAGGTTAATATCTCCCTGGACAGCGCTGGCGGTAACATCATGTCCAACTTCACCAAGGACAGCGTCGGCAAAGCGATGGCAACCCTGTTTGTTGAGTACAAAGACAGCGGGAAGAAAGATGCCAACGGCCGTGCCATTCTGGCGAAGCAGGAAGAGGTGATTAACGTGGCGAACATCCAGTCCCGACTGGGTAACAGCTTCCGTATTACCGGTATCAACAACCCGAATGAGGCCCGTCAGCTGTCGCTGCTGCTGCGTGCCGGTGCGTTGATTGCGCCAATCCAGATTGTGGAAGAACGTACCATTGGTCCAACCATGGGTGCGCAGAACATCACTCAGGGTCTGGAAGCCTGCCTGTGGGGCCTGATCGCTTCCATCGTCTTTATGGTGGTTTACTACCGTAAGTTCGGTGTGATTGCGACCTCTGCACTGGTGGCGAACCTGGTATTGATTGTCGGAATCATGTCACTGCTGCCGGGCGCAACGCTGACCATGCCGGGTATTGCCGGTATCGTGTTAACGCTGGCGGTAGCCGTTGATGCCAACGTACTGATTAACGAACGTATCAAGGAAGAGCTGAAGAATGGGCGATCCATTCAGCAGGCGATCCATGAAGGCTATAAAGGCGCGTTCTCCAGTATTATTGATGCCAACGTCACGACGCTGATTACCGCGATCATTCTGTACGCTGTGGGCACCGGCTCGATTAAAGGCTTTGCGATCACCACCGCCATCGGCGTTGTGACCTCAATGTTTACTGCCATTGTCGGTACCCGCGCCATCGTAAACCTGTTGTACGGCGGCAAACGCATCAACAAGCTGTCTATCTGAGGAGTGCGATGTGGCACAGGACTATAGCGTTGAACAACTGAACTACGGCCGTAAAGTCCATGACTTTATGCGCTGGGACAAAGTGGCCTTTACTCTTTCGGGGCTGCTGCTGATTGCTTCCTGCCTGATTATGGGCCTGAAGGGGTTTAACTGGGGTCTGGACTTCACCGGTGGTACGGTGATTGAAATTACCCTGGAAAAACCGGCTGATATCGAGCAGCTGCGCGGCGCGCTGGAGAAATCCGGCTTCGTCGACCCGCAGGTGCAGAACTTCGGCAGCAGCCGCGACGTGCTGGTTCGCATGTCGCCAAACGAAGGCAATGCCGGTCAGGAGCTGGGCAACAAGGTGGTGACTATCATCAACCAGGCCAGCCAGCAGAATGCCACCGTTAAGCGTATTGAGTTCGTCGGCCCGAGCGTGGGTAGCGATCTGGCGCAGGCGGGCGGTATGGCGCTGCTGGTGGCTTTGATTGCCATCCTGATTTACGTTGGCTTCCGCTTCGAATGGCGTCTGGCACTGGGGGCGGTACTGGCCCTGGCGCACGACGTGGTGATCACCATGGGGATACTCTCACTGTTCCACATTGAGATTGACCTGACCATCGTGGCGTCGCTGATGTCGGTTATCGGCTACTCGCTGAACGACAGTATCGTGGTATCGGACCGTATTCGTGAGAACTTCCGCAAGATCCGTCGCGGTACGCCTTACGATATCGTCAACGTCTCGCTGACGCAGACGCTGAGCCGTACCATCATGACCTCTGCCACCACGCTGGTTGTGGTGCTGATGCTATTTATCTTCGGCGGTGCGCTGCTGGAAGGCTTCTCGCTGACCATGCTGATCGGTGTTTCCATTGGTACCGTTTCTTCAATCTATGTGGCTTCGGCGCTGGCATTGAAGTTGGGTATGAAACGTGAACACATGCTGCAGCAGAAAGTGGAAAAAGAGGGCGCAGATCAGCCTTCAATTCTGCCTTAACCAGACGGGTTAGGAGCCAGAGCGGGCGGACCGAAAAAGAGGTCCGCCCCGACAAAAAAGCCGCATCGGATGATGCGGCTTTTTTTATGGCGCGGTTTTCACCACCACATCATGGATGCGCACATAGCCCAGCTGCTCCGGCGGCAGGTTGCTCAGGCGCAGCGAGACAGTTTCTTCACTCTTAGGCAGCAGCGCGCTGTCGACCTGAATCTGCTGTGACTGGCTGTTGACGGTGAGGGGTTTGCCGGTGGCGGCGTCCAGCTCGCCCCATTCCACTTCGGCAGTGAAGGCAGGGAGCGGGGCGTCATTGGTAGCATGAATTTGCAGGATCGCGCGCGTGCCGTTGGCTTCCGCCTCCACATGGCTTAGCGACAGCTTGAGGTCACCGGCCTGGCTTTTCAGCACCACGCCGGTTTTTGCTGCGGGTAACAGCCAGGCACCCTGCGCTGAGCCGCTATTGAGATTACCCTGCCTTTCCAGTGCGCTGGCCTGAGTCGTCAGCTGGCGCATCTCTTGGCTCAGCTTTCCGACCTCATTATGCAGCTGGCTGATTTTCGGCTGCGGCGGGGTAGCGGCACAACCTGCCAAAAGCAGCAGAGAACTGACCAGCGAAAGTCTGAGATAAGCCGTTGTCATTGTTCATTTCCTTGTGATTAAACCGATTCACTTTATCTTAGAGCAAACGGGTCTTAACCGCCCGCAGATAAATCCTCTGTTTTGTTGCGCAAGACCGATAAAATTGGTGCGTAATTACCGAGCCGGCTTTGGCAGCAGGACACGATCGCGGTACACTAACCGCTAATTTTCAGGATTATCAGGACGCGACATGCATTGCCCATTCTGTTCCGCCGTCGATACCAAAGTGATCGATTCCCGCCTGGTCGGGGAAGGCACCTCCGTGCGCCGCCGCCGTCAGTGCCTGGTGTGTCACGAGCGCTTTACCACGTTTGAAGTGGCGGAGCTGGTGATGCCGCGCGTGGTCAAGAGCAATGATGTGCGCGAACCGTTCAACGAAGACAAGCTGCGCAGCGGGCTGATGAAGGCGCTGGAGAAGCGCCCGGTCAATTCCGACGCGGTAGAAACCGCCCTCAGCCACATTAAAAGCCAGCTGCGCGCCACCGGTGAACGCGAAGTGGCCAGCAAGCTTATCGGTGGGCTGGTAATGGATGAGCTGAAAAAACTGGATAAAGTTGCCTATATCCGCTTTGCTTCGGTTTACCGCAGCTTCGAAGACATTCGTGAATTTGGCGAAGAGATTGCCCGCTTACAGGACTGACGCGATGCGTGATGAAATCTACATGGCGCGCGCGCTGGAACTGGCGCGTCGCGGCCGCTTTACCACCACGCCGAACCCTAACGTCGGCTGCGTGATCGTGCGCGACGGCGCCATCGTCGGCGAGGGCTATCACCTGCGCGCCGGTGAACCGCACGCGGAGGTGCATGCCCTGCGTATGGCTGGAGAGCGTGCCAGAGGGGCCACCGCTTACGTCACGCTGGAACCGTGCAGTCACCACGGACGCACGCCGCCGTGCTGTGATGCCCTGATTGCCGCGGGCGTCAGCCGGGTGGTTGCCGCCATGCAGGACCCAAACCCGGAAGTGGCGGGCCGCGGTCTTTATCGTTTGCAGCAGGCGGGTATTGAAGTCAGCCACGGGTTGATGATGCAGGAAGCGGAAGCGCTGAACCGTGGCTTTCTCAAGCGCATGCGCACCGGGTTCCCGTGGGTGCAGCTTAAGCTGGGGGCATCGCTGGATGGCCGTACGGCAATGGCCAGCGGCGAAAGTCAGTGGATCACCTCACCCGAGGCGCGGCGCGATGTGCAGCGGCTGCGCGCGCAGAGCTCGGCTATCCTCAGCACCAGCGCCACGGTGCTGGCGGATAATCCGTCCCTGACCGTGCGATACGACGAGCTGGACAGCGGCACGCAGGCGGAATACCCGCCCGAACTGCTGCGTCAGCCGGTGAGAATTATCGTCGACAGCCAGAATCGCGTCATGCCCGGGCACCGATTGATTGCACAATCGGGGGAAACCTGGCTGGCACGCACGCAGTGTGACGAGCAAAGCTGGCCGGAGAACGTAACGCAGTTTTGCGTGCCGCGTCATCACGATCGCCTCGATCTGGTGTCGATGATGATGCTGCTCGGCAGAAAACAGATTAACAGCGTCTGGGTGGAGGCCGGAGCACAGTTTGCCGGGGCGCTGCTGCAGGCCGGCGTGGTAGACGAGCTGATCGTCTACCTGGCGCCGAAGCTGCTGGGCGATGCCGGGCGTGGCCTGTGCCACCTGCCGGGCTTGCAGCAGCTGGCCGCCGCCCCGGCCTTTACCTTTAGTGATATTCGTCAGCTGGGGCCTGATTTACGCCTCACGCTGAGCCCGTTATGACGGTTTCTGCAAAAACAAGCAGAGCGCCGAAGAGTGTGATAGAATCCGCCCCCCTGCGGGGCCAAACAGAACCCTGAAAGGAAGATTATGAACGTTATTGAAGCTGCTGTTGCTACCCCTGACGCGCGCGTTGCCCTGGTTATTGCGCGTTTCAACAACTTTATCAACGACAGCCTGCTGAGCGGTGCCATCGATGCCCTGAAGCGTATCGGCCAGGTGAAAGATGAAAACATCACCGTCATCTGGGTTCCGGGCGCTTACGAACTGCCAATGACTGCACGTGCCGTGGCGAAAGCCGGTAAGCATGATGCGATTGTGGCACTGGGCACGGTGATCCGCGGCGGTACTGCTCATTTCGAATATGTGGCAGGTGAGGCCAGTTCTGGCCTGGCCAGCGTTGCCATGAACAGCGATATCCCGGTTGCCTTTGGCGTGCTGACGACGGAAAGCATCGAGCAGGCCATTGAACGCGCCGGAACCAAAGCGGGTAATAAAGGTGCTGAAGCAGCCCTGACCGCTCTGGAAATGATTAACGTATTGAAAGCCATCAAAGCCTGATTTTAAGGGGAATTTCGTGAAACCTGCTGCTCGTCGCCGCGCCCGTGAATGTGCTGTTCAGGCACTTTACTCCTGGCAAATCTCCAAAAACGACATCGCTGATGTCGAATACCAGTTTCTGGCGGAACAGGACGTCAAAGACGTCGATATTACTTACTTCCGTGAGCTGGTCGGCGGCGTTGCAACTAACAGTGCATACCTCGACGGCCTGATGAAACCTTACCTGTCGCGTCAGCTGGAAGAGCTGGGACAGGTTGAACTGGCCGTTCTGCGTATCTCACTGTTTGAACTCAGCAAGCGTGCAGACGTTCCCTATAAAGTGGCGATCAATGAGGGGATCGAGCTGGCCAAAGTGTTCGGCGCTGAAGACAGCCATAAGTTTGTCAACGGCGTGCTGGATAAAGCCGCTCCGCAGATCCGCCCAAACCGCAAATAATTCTCTGAGGCCGCTAACCCGGCCTCTTCTTTTATACTCCCGGAATGCACTATGGCATGTGGCGAATTTGAACTGATCGCGCGTTACTTTGACCGCGTGACAAGCTCCCGTCGCGATGTGGAAAAAGGCATCGGCGATGACTGTGCGCTACTCAGCGTACCTGAAAAACAGACCCTGGCTATCAGCACCGACACGCTGGTGGAAGGGGTTCACTTCCTGCGCGACATCCACCCCGCCGATCTCGGTTACAAAGCCCTGGCCGTCAATTTAAGCGATCTCGCGGCGATGGGGGCCGATCCTGCCTGGTTAACGCTGGCACTGACGCTACCGGAAATTAACGAAGAGTGGCTCAAGGATTTCAGCGACAGCCTGTTTGAACTGCTCGACTACTACGATATGCAGCTGGTCGGCGGTGACACCACGCGTGGCCCACTCAGCATGACGCTGGGCATCCACGGCCTGGTGCCGCAGGGCAGAGCGCTGAAGCGCAGCGGCGCACGCGTCGGTGACTGGATCTACGTGACCGGCACGCTGGGTGACAGCGCGGCGGGGCTGGAACTGCTGCAGCACCACGTGAAAATTAACGATCCGGCGGCGCACGAAGCGTTGATCAAGCGCCATCTGCGCCCGATGCCGCGCATTTTGCAGGGCCAGGCGCTGCGCGATCTCGCCAGCTCGGCTATCGATCTTTCTGATGGGCTGATCTCCGATCTCGGCCATATTCTCAAAGCCAGCGACTGTGGCGCACGCCTTAATCTGGACGCGCTGCCGCTCTCTGCGGCGATGAAGCAGCACTTCGAGCCGCAGCAGGCCATCCGCTGGGCGCTGAGCGGTGGCGAGGATTATGAGCTGTGCTTCACGGTACCGGAAATTAACCGCGGCGCGCTGGACGTGGCGCTGGGCTATCATGGCGTGCCGTTCACCTGCATCGGTCAGATTGCTCCGCAGTCGGAAGGCCTGACGCTGTTGCAGAACGACAAGCCGGTAGAGTTCAACCTGAAAGGATTTGACCATTTTGGCACGCGCTAAGGATGTGGCGAAAAGTCGCCTGAAGATGAGTAACCCGTGGCACCTGCTGGCGACCGGGTTTGGCAGCGGTTTAAGCCCGTGGATGCCGGGCACCGTGGGTTCCGTTGCCGCAATACCGCTCTGGTATCTGATGAGCTTCCTGCCACAGGACCTCTATTCGCTGGCGGTACTGCTGGGGATCTGCATTGGTGTCTACCTGTGTCACCGCACGGCGAAAGATATGGGCGTGCACGATCACGGGAGCATTGTCTGGGATGAGTTTATCGGCATGTGGATCACGCTGATGGCGATCCCGGTTAACAGCTGGCAGTGGGTACTGGCCGGTTTTGTGGTTTTCCGCGTGCTGGATATCTGGAAGCCGTGGCCGATCCGCTGGTTCGACCGTAACGTGCACGGCGGTATGGGGATCATGGTGGATGATATTATCGCCGGGGTGATCTCTGCAGGAATTTTGTTTGCGGCCGCGCACTACTGGCCGCTCTAAATGTTCCGGGTCGGGCATGCCCGACCCTCACGCGATACGCCGTTATCCGTTACTCGAATCCCACCACGCTGTGCGGCTGATACACGCTCTCCAGCTCGAAAATCTCTTCCTGCGTTAACGCCACCTCTACCGCTTTCACCAGGTCGGCCAGCTGTTCGCTGCGCGATGCGCCGATAATCGGCGCGGTGACGGCCGGTTTGCTCAGCAGCCAGGCGAGTGCAACCTGCGCCCGGCTGACGCCTTTATCGCTGGCGATATTGGCCAGCCGTTCGGCAATCTCAGCGTCATTCTGTTCACTTTGGCTGTAAAGCGTGGCGCCATATTCGTCAGAGACGGAGCGGGCGGTGGTTTCCCCCCACGGGCGCGTCAGGCGACCTCGCGCCAGCGGGCTCCACGGCAGCACCGCAATGTTCTCTTTCAGGCACAGAGGGTGCATTTCCCGCTCCTCCTCGCGCTGGATCAGGTTGTACTGATCCTGCATGCTGACAAACCGCGTCCAGCCGTTGTTGTCCGCCGTATGCAGTGCGCGGGCAAACTGCTCGGGATGCATGGAAGAGGCACCGATATAGCGCGCTTTGCCGGACTGCACTACGTCATGCAGCGCCTCCAGCGTCTCTTCCAGCGGCGTGTCGTAGTCCCAGCGGTGTATTTGTAACAGGTCGACATGATCCATACCGAGACGTTCAAGGCTGTCGTCTATCGACTGCAAAATATTGGCGCGCGACAGCCCGCCGGAAAGATTGCTCATCGGGAAATAGACCTTAGTGGCGACGACGACCTCATCACGGCGGGCGAAGTCACGCAGGGCGCGGCCGACGATCTCCTCGCTGCTGCCGTCCGAGTAGCTGTTGGCGGTGTCGAAAAAATTGATCCCGGCTTCCAGCGCCTGCTTAATCAGCGGGCGGCTGCTCTCTTCCGGCAGTGTCCAGGCATGGCGGCCGCGATCGGGCTCACCATAGGTCATGCAACCGAGGCACAGGCGGGAGACGGTCAGGTCGGTATTGGCTAACGTAAGGGTTTTCATTCGGGTCGCTCCTGCTGGTTATTTACCCTAAGCATAGCAGGTGACAGGCTCCCCCGCGGGGGAGCCGAAGGGGAGTTACTGCGCCAGCCAGTCGGCAATCTGCTGCTGGATACCGGCGGCATCCAGTTGATAATCCACGCGGATCTCTTCCTGGGTGCCCTGGGGAATAAACGCATCCGGCAGGCCGATATTCAATACCGGAACCGGCCGACGTTTTGCCATCAGCAGTTCATTGACGCCGCTACCGGCACCGCCTTTGATCGCCCCTTCTTCCAGGGTGATCAGGGCTTCATGACTGCCAGCCAGCTCAAGGATTAACGCCTCGTCGAGCGGCTTAACAAAGCGCATATCCACCAGCGTGGCATTCAGGGCTTCAGCCGCCGCGCGGGCCTCAGGCAGCAGCGTACCGAAGTTGAGGATCGCCAGTTTTTCACCGCGGCTCAGCACGCGGCCTTTACCCAGCGGCAATGATGCCAGCGGTTCGAGGGGGGCCCCGGTGCCGGTGCCACGCGGATAGCGCACTGCGCTTGGCCCGCTGCTGTGGTGGTAACCGGTGAACAGCATCTGGCGGCACTCGTTCTCATCGCTTGGCGTCATGATCACCATGTTCGGAATGCAGCGCAGGAACGCGATGTCGAAGGCACCCTGGTGCGTCTGCCCGTCGGCGCCGACGATGCCGCCGCGGTCAATGGCAAACAGCACCGGCAGTTTCTGGATCGCCACATCGTGGATCAGCTGATCGTAGGCGCGCTGCAGGAAGGTGGAGTAGATCGCCACTACCGGCTTGTAGCCGCCAATTGCCAGGCCCGCAGCGAACGTCACCGCATGCTGCTCGGCAATGGCGACGTCGAAATATTGCTGCGGATAGTCGCGCGAGAAGCTCACCATACCGGAACCTTCGCGCATCGCCGGGGTGACCGCCATCAGCTTGCTGTCTTCCGCGGCGGTTTCACTCAGCCACTGGCCGAAAATTTTAGAGTAGCTTGGCAGACCGTCGGCGCTTTTTGGCAGCAGGCCGCTGGCCGGGTCAAATTTAGGTACCGCGTGCCAGCTAATCGGATCTTTTTCGGCCGGGGCATAGCCCTTGCCTTTTTTGGTCATGATATGCAGGAACTGCGGGCCTTTGAGCGCGCGCATATTGCTTAAGGTCTGCACCAGCGCCAGCACGTCATGGCCGTCGACCGGGCCGATATAGTTAAAGCCCAGCTCCTCAAACAGCGTTCCCGGCACCACCATGCCTTTCAGGTGCTCTTCGGTGCGCTTCACCAGCTCTTTGATCGGCGGCAGGCCACCGAGCACCTTTTTGCCCCCTTCACGCAGGCGGGAATAGGTCTTGCCGGAGAGGATCTGCGCCAGACGGTTGTTAAGCGCCCCGACGTTTTCGGAAATCGACATCTCGTTGTCGTTCAGTACCACCAGCAGGTCGGCTTTAATATCGCCTGCGTGGTTCATCGCTTCGAACGCCATCCCGGCAGTAATCGCCCCATCGCCAATCACGCAGGCGGTGCGGCGGCCTTTGCCTTCTTTGCCGGCGGCCACTGCCATGCCCAGACCGGCGCTGATGGAGGTTGAGGAGTGGCCGACGTTCAGCACGTCGAACTCGCTCTCATCACGCCACGGGAACGGGTGCAGGCCATTTTTCTGGCGGATGGTGCCGATACGGTCGCGGCGGCCGGTCAGGATTTTATGCGGATAGGCCTGGTGGCCGACGTCCCACACCAGATGATCGAACGGCGTGTTGTAGACATAATGCAGCGCAACGGTGAGCTCAACCACGCCGAGGCCGGAAGCAAAATGACCGCTGGAGCGGCTAACGCTGTCGAGCAGATACTGGCGCAGCTCGTCACAGAGTTTTGGCAGACTCTCTTTCGGTAGCAAACGTAATTCTTGCACCGTGCTTGCGAGGGCAAGCGTCGGGTATTTTGCAGGTTCAAAGCTCATCGGAGACTCATTTGGAAGTTATTTATCGCGTTCAATTATAAAGCCTGCCAGCGCCCGCAGTGGGGTAGTGTCATACGACTGCGCGGCCAGCGTTTCTAATGCGCTGAGGGATTCCTGATACAAATCCCATGCTTTTGCCTTCGCACTGTCAAGCCCCATTAATGCCGGGTAGGTACTCTTGCCTAACTGTTGATCGGCTCCCTGCCGCTTACCGATAATGGCGGTATCACCAATAACGTCCAGAATATCGTCCTGCACCTGGAAAGCCAGGCCAATCGCGTTGGCGTAGCGGTCAAGCGCAGGGAGGGCATCGCGCCCGCGTTCGCCAGCGGTGAATGCACCGAGACGCACCGCCGAGCGGATTAATGCCCCGGTTTTGTGGCGGTGGATCTGCTCCAGCGCGGCTAAATCAACCTGCTGGCCTTCAGCGGCAAGGTCCAGTGCTTGTCCTCCGCACATGCCCGCTACGCCGCTAGCCTGGGCCAGTTCGGACAGCATTGCAATACGCGCCTCAGCCGTGACGCCTGGCATCGGGGTATCGGCAAGGATGGAGAAAGCCAGAGTCTGCAGGGCATCACCGGCAAGAATCGCCGTGTCTTCGCCAAACTTAATATGGCAGGTGGGCTGGCCACGCCGCAGGCTGTCGTTATCCATGGCCGGTAAATCGTCATGGATCAGGGAATACGCATGAATACATTCAACCGCAGCCGCCGGGGCATCCAGCGCTGCATCGTCAGCGTGTAGCATGGTGCCAGTGGCGTAAACCAGGAAAGGGCGCAGCCTTTTACCCCCTAATAATGCACCATATTCCATGGCATTCACCAGAGGAGAACTCTGAAATGGTTGCCCGGAGATAAAGCGCTGAAGCGCAGCATTAACCCGCTGAAAGTGCGCGCTAAGGATCAGGTTAAAATCCATCACTCATTTTCCGGCGTGAAAGGCGTCAGATTGGCGTTCTTATCATCGCTGAGTAATATCTGTACCCGCTGCTCGGCCTGCTGTAGCGTCTGCTGCCCGGCACGTGCCAGCTGCACACCACGCTCAAACTCATTCAGCGCCTCTTCCAGCGGAAGGTTGCCGCTTTCCAGACGGGTGACGATCTGCTCCAGCTGCTGTAGCGATGTTTCAAAACTGGCAGGCGGTTCGGCTTTTTTCGGCATTTTTAGATCCTGACTTATCATTTTTCATCAGCAAGCGCTCATGGTAGCCGACTCTAAATGATTAGCAAAATATCCCCTGCATTTTTCACGCGGCGGGGAAGGGTGATATCGGCAGCAGCCACCGGTCAAAGATGATATACTGTTTTTCCTGGATGCAAAGAGCGCAAGCCCGTTGCAAGACTCTGATTTTATCAGTTAAGCGCCCCTCTTTTCAGCACTTAATTACCTGACGAATATATACCGCCATGAAGTTTATCATTAAGTTATTCCCTGAAATTACGATTAAAAGTCAGTCAGTTCGCCTGCGTTTTATCAAAATCCTGACCGGAAATATTCGCAACGTCCTAAAACCTTTCGATGAAACCCTTGCCGTGGTGCGCCACTGGGACAACATTGAAGTGCGTGCAAAAGATGAAAGCCAGCGTGCGGCGATTATCGCCGAGCTGACGCGCATTCCCGGTATCCACCATGTGCTGGCGGTAGAAGATCGTCCGTATACCGATGTGCATAATATCTTTGAGCAGGTGCTGGAGATGAATCGCGAGCGCATTGAAGGCAAAACCTTCTGCGTGCGCGTTAAGCGCCGCGGGAAGCACGAGTTCAGCTCGCAGGACGTGGAACGCTATGTGGGTGGCGGGCTAAATCAGCACGTGGCCAGCGCCCAGGTGCAGCTCAACCGCCCGGAAGTGACGGTCAATCTTGAAATTGAAGATGACAAGCTGGTGCTGGTGACCGCACGTTACGAAGGCATCGGCGGCTATCCGATCGGCACCCAGGAAGATGTGCTATCGCTGATTTCTGGCGGCTTTGACTCCGGGGTTTCCAGCTATATGCTGATGCGCCGCGGCTGTCGCGTGCACTACTGCTTCTTTAACCTTGGCGGTGCTGCTCATGAGATTGGCGTTCGTCAGGTGGCCCACTATCTGTGGAAGCGCTACGGTAGCTCGCACCGCGTGCGCTTTGTCGCTATCGACTTTGAGCCGGTAGTCGGTGAGATTCTGGAAAAAGTGGATGACGGCCAGATGGGCGTGGTGCTGAAGCGTATGATGGTGCGTGCCGCGTCACAAATTGCTGAGCGTTACGGCGTGCAGGCACTGGTGACAGGCGAAGCGCTGGGGCAGGTCTCCAGCCAGACGCTGACTAACCTGCGCCTGATCGACAATGCCAGCGATACCCTGATCCTGCGCCCGCTGATCTCCCACGATAAAGAGCACATCATTAAGATTGCGCGTGAGATTGGCACCGAAGATTTTGCCCGCACCATGCCGGAATACTGCGGCGTGATCTCAAAAAGCCCGACCGTGAAAGCGGTGAAGGCGAAAATTGAGGCCGAAGAGCAGAACTTTGATTTCTCTATTCTCGACCGCATGGTTGAGCAGGCAACTAACGTGGATATCCGCGAGATTGCAGAGAAAACCGAAGAGGAAGTGGTGGAAGTCGAAACGGTGGCTTCGTTTGCGGAAAACGATGTGGTGCTGGATATTCGCTCGAACGACGAGCAGGAAGCCCGCCCGCTGAGCGTAGACGGCGTCGAGGTTAAATCCCTGCCGTTTTACAAGCTGGGTACGCAGTTTGGCGACCTCGATCAGAGCAAAACCTGGCTGCTGTACTGTGAGCGTGGGGTGATGAGCCGCCTGCAGGCACTCTATCTGCACGAGCAGGGCTTTAAAAACGTCAAGGTTTATCGCCCATAACCTGTAGGGGCGGACCTTTTTTCGGTCCGCCCGCATGCAAATCCGGCCTCGCGCCATTAATCGCGATAATCGTAAATTCCCGCCGCCAGCACCATCTGTTCAGCCACTTCACGCGCTTTCTCTTTCCCTGCCACTAAATCAATCAGCTTCAGTGCGAAATCGATCGCCGTGCCCGGCCCCTGGCTGGTCAGCAGATTGACGCGGCGGTCCCATACCACGCGGCGGTCCATCCACTTCTCTTCCGGAATGGTCTCTTTCAGAGCCGGAAAGCCGGTCATATTGCCGACCGGGAACAGATTGTGGGGGATCAGTACGGTGCCGGGCGCAGCGCAGATAGCGGCAACAATGCGTCCTGCCAGGTTGAACTGGCGCACGGTCTCCACCAGCAGCGGGCTGTCGCGAAAACACTCGGCGCCTTTGAGGCCACCGGGCAGCACGATGGCGGCGTAGTCATCGTCGGCAACTTCAACCAGCGGCGCGTCGGCCAGCAGGCGCACGCCGCGTGAACAGACGATTTCGCAGCTGCCGTCATCGGCAACGCTGGCGGTGACCACCCTCAGCCCGGCACGGACCAGCAAATCGATGGTGGTGACGGCCTCTGTCTCTTCACTGCCAGGTGCCAGGCAAACCAGAACCGATGGATTCGCGGTCATAATCATGTTCCTTTCGTTTAATAAATTCATAAAGACGGTTGTTTTCCGGCGTGGCGATGCCCTGAGCACGGGCGCGGCGGATGACGTAGCCGTTGATATAGTCGATTTCGCTGCGGCGCTGGGCGCGGATATCCTGCAGCATTGATGAGGTATTACCCGCGGTGGTGCGAATGACTTCCAGTACATAGTCGACCAGCCATTCGCGTGAAATATGCTGACCTTCACGCTCCATCACGCTGGCGACTTCGTCGCACAGCGCCTCAATCTCCGCACGCCTGTGCGCCAGCTCGCCGTTGGTGCAGTTGTACAGCACTGTGAGCGGGTTTATCACGCAGTTAACCGCCAGCTTCTGCCACGCGGCGGAAGCCACGTTGTTATGCCACGCAACGTCGGGCAGGGCGAGATGCAGCATTTCTGCCAGATCGCTCATCGCTTCGCTCGCGGGCGATGTTGGGCCAATATGAGTAATGCCGGAAGCAACATGGACGATCACCGTGCCGTCGCGCTTAGCCGCATGCGTGGTCACGCCGCGCAGCAGCGGCTGGGGCAGGCCTCTCAACTCATCCAACGTACCCATACCGTTGTGCAGCAGCAGCACCGGGCAATTTTCCGGCAGAATAGCCTGCAGGTTTTTAACCGATTCAGAAACCTGCCAGGCTTTCAGCGTCACAATCAGCAGTTCGCTGGCGGCGAGAAAAGCCGGATCGTTGGCAATAAAGGTTTTGTTGACGGTGTGACCGTCAAGGTCAACCACATTCACCGAGCAGTAAGGTTGCGGAACCCGCAGCCAGCCCTGTACCTCGTGTCCCTGTTTATCAAGAGCAGCCAGCCAGATCTGCCCTAAAGCGCCGCATCCGAGTACGGTAATTTTCATTGTTCCTCCCGCGTGCGGGTTATGTTCATTGCCGTGCAGCCCGCCTGCTCATTATTATAGCTATCAGCGCCTGTCATTTTATTTACCCGCGGCAAGCAGGTATTATGCCTGTCACTTTAGTATCAGGAGAATAGATCATGCCATCTTTCGATATCGTTTCTGAAATTGATATGCAGGAAGTGCGTAACGCAGTAGATACTGCTAACCGTGAAATCGCTACCCGCTTTGACTTTCGCGGCGTGGAAGCCAGCTTTGAGCTGAATGATAAGAACGAATCCATCAAGGTGCTGAGCGAATCTGATTTTCAGGTTAAGCAGCTGGTGGACATTCTGCGCGAGAAGCTGCTGAAGCGTGGCATCGAAGGTGCAGCGCTTGATGTGCCGGAGCAGATCGTACACAGCGGTAAAAGCTGGAGCGTCGAAGCCAAAATGAAAAAAGGCATCGAATCTGACATCGCTAAAAAGCTGGTGAAGCAGATTAAAGACAGCAAAGTGAAGGTGCAGACGCAGATTCAGGGTGATGAACTGCGCGTCACCGGTAAATCACGTGATGATTTGCAGAGTGCGATGGCGATTGTGCGCAAAGCCGATCTGGGCCAGCCGTTCCAGTTCAAGAACTTCCGCGACTAACTTCCAGGGGCCGGTTGGAAAACCATCGGCCCCTGCTTTCTGCCCGCCTGTTAATTAAGCTGCTGTCGCGATGAGTTTCTCAATCTCGGCACGGTTGGTCACTTTGCTGTCGATTTTGATGTAGGCACTTTTCTCTTCCGCCACGATAAACACCGCGGAAACGCCTGGCTGAGCCTTTAGCTGGCGCTCCAGCTCGCTTTTATCCAAAGAACTTCCTTCCAGCGTAATGCGCAGACTGCTGACATAGGGCGGTTCCTGCATAGTCAGGCTCACCAGCAGCCAGACGAACGCCACCAGCGCCCCGACCAGGAACACGCTTTGTGCATCGATATGACCATACACCCAGCCTCCCATACTGCCGCCAATGGCCACGCCGAGGAACTGGCTGGTGGAGTAGAGGCCCATCGCCGTCCCTTTGTAGCCTGGAGGGGACTCTTTACTGACCAGCGAAGGCAGGATGGCTTCCATCAGGTTAAAGCCAATAAAGAACAGCTGAACGCCAATCACCAGCGTCCAGAAATGGTTACCTGCGCCCCACAGCACCACTTCAGCCACCAGCACCAGCGCCACGCAGCCGACAAATACCCGCTTCATGCGGCGTTTCACTTCGGCGTAGATAATAAACGGCAGTACGGCAGCGAAAGCCACCAGCATAGTGACCAGATAGACTTTCCAGTGCTCGGCGGCGGGCAGGCCGGCCTGCTCAAACTGGCCGGGCAGGGCAACGAAGCTCGACATCAGCAGGATGTGCAGGCAGAGAATACCGATATTCAGTTTGACCAGACGGCTGTTGGCCAGCACGTCACGTATACTGCCTTTCACAATGCCGGATTCGCGGTTCAGGACGTGGTTCGAAGCTGAAGGAACCACCAACAGCGTAATAACAATACCCGCGCTTGCCAGCAGGGCAATCATCCAGAACAGCGCATGCAGGCCAAGCGCGTTGGTGATAATCGGGCCAAGAACCATGGCAATCGCGAAGGTAATCCCGAAGCTGATGCCGATAAACGCCATCGCTTTAGTGCGGTTCTGCTCGCGCGTCAGGTCGGACAGCAGCGCCATCACGGCAGCAGCAATGGCGCCGGATCCCTGCAGTGCGCGGCCAAGGATCACCCCCCAGATAGAGGTGGTCATCGCGGCAATCACGCTGCCAATAACAAAGATCAGCAGGCCGCCAACGATGAGCGGCTTACGCCCAATGCGGTCGGACAGCAGCCCGAATGGAATTTGAAAAATGGCCTGCGCTAAGCCGTAAATGCCAATAGCCAGTCCGATCAGTGCTTCACTTGCTCCCTGCAATGCCATGCCATAAGTGGTGAGAACGGGTAATACCATAAACATTCCCAGCATGCGCAGGGAAAAGACCGTTCCTAAACCCCATGTCGCACGCAGCTCGACCGGGGTCATTTTATTATCGTTCATTACTACCTCAATGCGGGGATACCCTTCATCTGGAAATCTTTGGGGTAATTTATGTCTATTTTAAGTGGCAGGAGAGGGCGGGTAAAACATTACTTTTTAAGCAGTGGTAACAAAAAGAAAGGGCGCGAAATCGCGCCCTTAGTAGTGATGGTTCGTGCTGTTATCTGACCATCGTCAGCAGGTCTTTTGACGCCGGGGTCATAAAGTCGATGGACATCATTACGCTTAGCGCAGTGATGGCCACAATCGAGAACACAAACAGCTTACGCGCCCAGACACGATCGTTCTGAGTTTTGTAACCTGACAGTGCCATCCCCAGCCACCAGACACTCACGGCGGCTGCCACGACCAGATATTTGTAGCCCGCGTAGCCCACCAGCGTCAGCATCAGCGTGGCAACCATAAACGCCAGGATATAGAGCGTAATATGGTTTTTCGCCACCGAGATACCTTTCACCACCGGCAGAACCGGGATGTTAGCGGCCTGGTAATCTTTAAAGCGGAAGATGGCAATCGCATAAGAATGCGGCATCTGCCACAGGCTAAAGATAGCCAGCAGGATCAACGCACCAGCATCAAACTGGTTGGTCACGGCACAGTAGCCAATGACCGGCGGCGCAGCGCCGGACAGGCTACCAATCAGCGTGCCGTATACGGAGTTGCGCTTCATGTAGAGGCTGTAGACGCCGACATAAACCACAAAGCCCATCACCGCCAGCCACATCGCCAGCGGATTTGCTCCGAAATACAACAGCGCGAAGCCAGCAATACCCAGAACGGTTGCATAAACCAGGCTTAATTTCGGAGAGATAAGGCCTTTTACCAGCACCCGATTCTTGGTCCTCTCCATTTTTTTGTCGATATCACGGTCGATAAAGTTGTTATAAACACAACCCGATGCGACCACCAGCGAAACACCGACTAAGGTGGAGACAAACAGGGCATAGTCAATGCTGCCTTTCGAAGCCAGCAGAAATCCCCCGATGACAGAAATTAAATTTCCGAAAATAATTCCTGGTTTTGTTACTTGCAGGTATTGCTTAATCATCACAGTAGCTCGGTTAGTGGCTCATCATGTTGTAGTTGAGGTTCCACATGATCCATAGCGAGCCGACAACAACAATCAGGATGATAAGTGCTGCAAACACGATAGCAATCAGGTTCCAGCCCCCCTCGGACTTGCTGTCCAGGTGCAGGAAGTACACCAGGTGCACCAGCACCTGGACTACGGCACATACCAGAACCACAGCAAGGATAGTGGCTTTAGAAGCGCCACCGTCCATCACCATCCAGAATGGGATACCGGTCAGAATGATCGACAGGATAAAGCCGATCATATAAGACTTCACGCTACCATGAGAAGCGCCATGTTCAGTTGCAGGATGGCTCATTACATAACCCCCATCAGGTAAACAATGGTGAATACGCAGATCCAAACCACATCCAGGAAGTGCCAGAACAGGCTGAGGCACATGATACGGGTACGGTTAGTTGCGTTAAGACCACGAGTGGCAATCTGATACATCAGCACCAGCATCCAGATCAGACCAGACGTCACGTGCAGACCGTGAGTTCCTACCAGCGTAAAGAAGGCAGACAGGAAGCCACTACGGTCAGGGCCGAAACCTTCTTTAATCAGGTGATGGAATTCATAGATCTCCATACCGATGAAGCCCAGGCCGAACAGGAACGTCATCGCCAACCAGCCGATAACTGCACCTTTCTGCTCTTTGTTCATGTTGATAACTGCAAAACCATAGGTAATGGAGCTCAACAGAAGCAGGGCGGTTTCCACCAGGACGAACGGCAGTTCAAAGATATCTTTCCCTGCCGGGCCACCCGCGGTGTTGTTTACCATCACACCATAGGTCGCAAACAGCGTTGCGAAGATGATGCAGTCACTCATCAGGTAGATCCAGAAGCCGAATACTTTATTGGCTCCTGCATCGTGATGCCCATGGTCCGCATGGGCGTCGTGGTGTTTAGTCACAGTTTCAGTCGACATTTTTCAGACCTGCTTTGCTAATTTCGTCAAAGTGCTGATTCTCGATTTTTTGAATCTCAGCAACAGGAACGTAGTAATCCACGTCTTCGTCAAAGCTCTTAACGATCCAGGACACGATCATGCCCAGGAATGACAGGCCTACCAGCCACCAGATATGCCAGATCGCTGCAAAACCAAAGACCACGCTGAAGAAACCAATTACCACACCAGCGCCGCTGTTCTTCGGCATATGAATTTCTTCATAGTGAGCCGGCTGCTTATACGCTTCGCCTTTTTCCTTCATTTCCCAGAACGCATCGCGCTCGTGAATTTCAGGAACCACAGCAAAGTTATAGAACGGCGGTGGTGAAGAGGTTGCCCACTCCAGGGTACGCGCACCCCACGGGTCACCGGTCAGGTCACGCAGCTGTTCACGGTCACGGACCGAAACGTAGAACTGGGTAATCTGGCAGATAACACCACAGGCGATCAGGCCAGCACCACATGCCGCAACAACCAGCATCGGGTGGAACTGTGGATCGATATCCTGACTAATACGACGGGTCATACCCATGAAGCCCAGTACGTACAGCGGCATAAAGGCAACGAAGAAGCCGATAATCCAGAACCAGAACGCACGGATACCCCAGGTTTCATTCAGCTTGAAGCCGAATGCTTTCGGGAACCAGTAAGTCACACCAGCAAAGCAACCGAATACAACACCACCGATAATCACGTTATGGAAGTGAGCAATCAGGAACAGACTGTTGTGCAGCACGAAGTCTGCACCTGGCACGGCCAGCAGAACCCCGGTCATACCACCTACAGAGAAGGTCACCAGGAAGCCAATGGTCCAAAGCATGCAGGAGTGCATCTGAATGCGACCCTGATACATGGTGAACAGCCAGTTAAAGATTTTAACCCCGGTAGGAATGGCGATGATCATCGTCATAATACCGAAGAAGGCGTTGACGTTGGCACCCGCACCCATGGTGAAGAAGTGGTGCAGCCACACGATGAAGGACAGTACGGTAATAACCACCGTTGCCCACACCAGTGAGGTGTAACCAAACAGACGCTTTTTCGAGAAGGTCGCAACAACTTCTGAGAACACACCGAAGACCGGCAGAACCAGAATGTAAACTTCCGGATGACCCCAAACCCAAATCAGGTTGACGTACATCATCATGTTGCCGCCCATATCATTGGTAAAGAAATGGAAACCAAGATAACGGTCAAGGGTCAGCAGAGCCAACGTCACGGTCAGAACCGGGAACGCAGCGATGATCAGCACGTTAGTACACAGGGAAGCCCAGGTGAACACCGGCATTTTGAACATAGTCATGCCAGGCGCACGCATCTTCATGATGGTCACGAAGAAGTTGATACCTGTCAGGGTCGTACCAATACCGGAGAGCTGTAGACTCCATATCCAGTAGTCAACACCGACCCCCGGACTGTATTCCGCCCCCGAAAGTGGTGGATAAGCCAGCCAGCCGGTCTGAGCGAATTCGCCCACGCCCAGTGACAGGTTAACCAGCACTACACCGACAGCCGTGAACCAGAAGCTCAGGTTGTTCAGGAACGGGAAGGCCACGTCGCGTGCGCCGATCTGCAGAGGAACAGCGATGTTCATCAGACCAACAACAAACGGCATCGCTACGAAGAAGATCATAATCACGCCGTGGGCAGTGAAGATCTGGTCGTAGTGGTGCGGTGGCAGAATGCCAGCTTCACCCGCAGAAGCGAGTACCTGCTGAGTACGCATCATTACTGCATCGGCAAAGCCGCGCAGCAGCATGACGAAAGCCATGATGATGTACATGATACCGAGTTTTTTATGGTCAACTGAGGTCAGCCACTCGGTCCACAGGTATTTCCACTTACCGAAGTAAGTCAGAGCGGCGACAAGCGCCAAACCGCCCAGGATGATAGCGGCAACCGTAACCATGATAATAGGTTCATGATACGGCACTGCATCCAGTGTTAATTTTCCTAACATCGTATTATTCCTCGGCTCCCGCTTTAGCGGTGTTGCTCATATCCATGCCTTCATGGCCTTCGCCGTGTGACATGTCCATGCTTCCGCCGTGATTCATCTTGAACTGACCAATGATGTCCTGGAACAGTTCAGGTTTAACACTTGAGAAGAATTCAACCGGGTGATTTTCGCTAGGCGCTGCCAGCTTTTTAAAATCATCCATCGTAGTGAGGGTATCTGGAGACTGCTTAGCTTTGGCAACCCACTGATCGAAAGTCGCTTCGTCAGGGGTAGCAATCGCCTTGAACTTCATACCAGAGAAACCACGACCACTGAAGTTGGAGGAGATACCGTCAAAAGTGCCGGCTTCATTCGCAATCAGATGCAGTTTAGTTTGCATGCCCGCCATAGCGTAAATCTGGCTACCGAGGGTTGGAATAAAGAAGGAGTTCATTACGGTGTTTGAAGTAATCTTGAAGCTGACCGGGCGGTTAGCCGGGAAAGCAATCTGGTTCACGGTAGCGATACCCTGCTCTGGGTAAATGAACAACCATTTCCAGTCAAGTGACACAACTTCAATCACTACAGGCTTAGCATCCGACGCCAGTGGCTTGCTCGGTTCCAGCGCGTGGGTTGATTTCCACGTCAGAATACCAAGGAAGACAATGATCAAGATCGGCACAGTCCAGACCACGGCTTCCACTTTGTTCGAGTGGGACCAGTTAGGGCTGTATTTTGCATTGGTGTTCGATGCCCGATATTTCCAGGCGAACACGATGGCCATTAAGACTGCCGGAATAACGACGATCATCATCAGGCCAAAGGCCGTCAAAATCAGCGAGCGTTGCTCCATTGCAACCTGTCCTTTGGGACTTAATAACGCACTATCACAACCACTTAACAAAACCATGCTTGCGATTAATGACAAAATCCCCAAACTTTTATTGTATTTCCTGAGTCTCATTTAACGACCTCAATGACAAGGGCTCTATTGTCGTTTAAGTGTGGCGGCATTTTACGGGAAGGTTTCAGTACTGTAAACCTGCAACAGGTTGTGTCAGCGGCGTGTTGACACCTTTTGCAAACGCTGTCACATATGTTGCCGTAGGTGACAAAATATGAACGCTGGCAAAGGGTTGGCGCTAATATAACAAAATCCGATGAAAAAAACCTTACAGAAATTGTATCTGCTATAACCAGCCATTTAATGCACCAATTATTTAACAAAAACGCATCATTTTAGCGATATAAATTAACTTAAAATAATTACTCACCGGGTTTTAATACCTCAAAATGACAGGCCGGATGAGCGCGATTTTTTTTTGAGCGAATTAATAAATAGGCAAAATAATATTCGGGCGAAGCTATCAGTAACGCTGATGGGTTTCCGCTGGGCTGGCGCCCGGATGGCCAACGGCCGATCCGGGTTTGTTAACTCATTGTTGTACGGATAATTTTATTAACATTCTCGCTTCAGGCAAAAAACGCTACAAATTTAGCCGTCTGTGCGTTTTACGCAGCGAGAGGAAGTCAAGCAGGGTCCCACAGACAATGCCCGCCAGCAACAGCGCGATCCCGCCTTCAAACAGAGCAGAACTGATGCCCTGTAACGTCAGCCAACCCAGTGCATTTACCGCCAGCGTCAGCAGCCACGCGATCAGCAGTGCGCAGCCGGCGATCAGCCCGCGCACCGCCCAGCGATACCCTGAAGGGTAGTCTGTGCGTGGCAGAAAATCAGCATTATTCTGCGCATATTCCAGCGTGGTTCGGCACCCGAGCAGCAGTAACAGCCCGGGTAGCGCAGCAATCACCGAGAATGCATAGAAGGTAGGCCAGCCCCAGCTTTCAACAAACCATCCTGCCACCGGCCCGACATAGACTCGTCCAACGGCAGAGAGGGCAGAGAGCAGCGCGAACTGGGTGGCGGAAAATGACTTATTGCACAGCGTCATCAGTAAAGCGACAAAGGCCGCCGTGCCCATTCCGCCGCACAGGTTTTCAACAAACACCGCGACAGCCATGCTGTAGAGATGTTTGTCGGTGACTGAAAGTACCCAGTAACCGAGGTTAGAAACTGCCTGAAAAATGCCAAACAGCAGCAGGGCACGGAACAGGCTGAGCCGCTGCATCAGCACGCCGCCTGCCAGTGCGCCAATAATGGTCGCGATCAGCCCCAGCGTTTTATTCACCAGCCCAACGTCGCCGGCATCAAAGCCAACGCCGCGGATCAGGAAGATAGTCGTCAGGCTGGCCGCAAAGGCATCCCCGAGCTTGTAGAGCACAATCAGCGACAGGATAAGCCACGCATTATTACGGTTAAAGAAGTCGCGCAGGGGAGCAATGACCGCTTCTTCCAGCGTGTTAGGCCGGGCAATGCTGCTGTCTGGCTCTTTCGCCAGCAGCGTGGCAATCACGCCGGGCACCATCATCGCTGCCATCAGCCACCAGATCGCCTGCCAGCCGAGGTAACGGTCTGCCAGCCACAACGCCAGACCGCCAGAAACCAGCATCGCCAGCCGGTAGCCCAGCACGCTGATGGCCGCACCGTTACCGCGTTCAGCAGCGGAGAGCACGTCGGTTTTCCATGCGTCAAAAACGATATCCTGGGAGGCCGAGCAGAACGCCACCAGCACCGCCAGCGCAGCCAGCATGGTCAGGTCACGTGAGGGCTGCATAAAGCCCATCAGCGCAATGCCGACAATCAGCAGCAGCTGCGTGAGTAATAGCCATCCACGCCTGCGCCCGAGAAACGGCGGCGTGTAGCGGTCCATCAGCGGGGACCAGAGGAACTTAAAGACATAGGCCTGACCGACCAGTGAAAAGAAGCCGATGGTTTTAATATCGACATTTTCCACCGCCATCCACGCCTGCAGCGTACCGGATGTCAGAGCCAGCGGAAGGCCGGAGGCGAAACCGAGTAATAGAAGGAGGGCAGAATTGCGCCGGGTGAAAATCTGCAGATAGTGATTGGACATACGGACCTTAAATCAGGCCCGGCTTCCTGCCGGGCCAGGGGGGATTAACGCGCGTTCTGCTTAATGAATTCGCTCACGCTGGTATCCTGCGCCATATCAGCAATCACGTCGCCCAGACTCTGGTTCACCACATTAGTGATTTTCTGATTGGTGGCGGAGAAGGCCCCTTCAACGCTGTTAGTCTGACGGTAGTTCTTGACCTGTTTGCTGCCGTTTTTCGCGGTGGCAATGATCGAGATATCCGCTTTGGTCGTGATGCTGTAACGCACGTTGCCCTCGGTGACATCGGCATACAGACCGTTAACCACGATCTGCAGGTCAACCGCGCCGTTAGGGCCGATCATATAACCACGGGCCGTCATTTGTTTCTCCAGCGTTTCCTGCAGCAGGAAACGTAGGTCGCGTGATGGCGTCAACGTGATGAGCTGGCCGTCGCGGTTCACCTTCGCCAGAGCCTGATCGCTGCGCTGATCGGCCCCGTTGATGCTGACGGTGATGCCCATCAGGCTTGGGTCGCGCTGCGGCAGCTGAATTTTTGGTGCTACATCAAGCGTATTGCTGTTACTCGCACAGCCAGCCAGAATAAATGCGGCCAGCAGAGGGAAAAATAATTTTTTTAACATGCTTATTTTCTCGATAACGTGAGTAGTATTGCTGACAAAACTGCGGTCATCATAACATCGCCAGTAGCCAGTGGAAGACCTGATAGCGCGTAAATTCATCGCGTTGCGGATTTTTCAGACATCGGAACGCGTGAGTCTTTGACCGCCGCAGCCGCGTTAGGTTTCTTTGTGACGTCAGAGTTATCTGCCTTCGCAGGAAAAATTCAGCAAAACGGGCCAGTTTTAGCTAAAAACAGACTACGATTGAAAGGGATGGGGCGTAGTTCTCTGCATCAGAGGAGTTCAGGTATGATCCGCGAACAAATAGAAGAAAAGTTACGTACGGCGTTTTCGCCGGTGCACCTTGAAGTGCATGATGAAAGCTACCGCCATAACGTGCCGGCGGGTGCAGAGAGTCATTTCAAAGTGGTGATCGTCAGCGACAGCTTTGTCGATCAGCGTTTCCTCACGCGGCATCGCGCTATTTATGGCGTGTTGTCTGAGGAGCTGGCGGGCAGCGTACATGCACTGGCATTACACAGCTACACCTTGAAGGAGTGGGCGGGGTTACAGGATACCGTACCCGCCTCACCGAACTGCCGTGGCGCCGGAACCCTGGCGTAAATTAAGCGCACTCACAGAAAACGGCCTACGGGCCGTTTTTTCATTTATAGCCGCCAAAACCCCTTGTCCTCAGTATTATCTGACGCAATATCGACAAAAATGGTGAAAGTAGCGCGATTTGGAGGGGCGTGTAGCCTCGACTCGCTTAGACGTTGTCGCTATAATGCTGCGTCTATTTTTCCGGAATGTCTTCGGGACGCTTCTGTTAACAGGGAATGCGGTTCTGGCACCAGAAGCCGTCCCGGTTCTTAGATGCAGCCTGTGTTCACCACAGGCTGCGTCTGAAGTTGACCGAGCACGTGATTTTTTGAGGTAATAAGATGCAAGTTTCAGTAGAAACAACTCAGGGCCTGGGCCGTCGCGTTACGATTACCGTTGATAAAGATGTGATCGAGAACGCGGTGAAAAGTGAGCTGGTCAGCGTAGCTAAGAAAGTGCGCATCGACGGTTTCCGCAAAGGAAAAGTGCCGATGAGCGTAGTGACACAGCGTTACGGTGCTTCCGTTCGCCAGGATGTTCTGGGCGATCTGATGCAGCGCAACTTTGTTGACGCGATCATCAAAGAAAAAATCAATCCGGCTGGCGCACCTCAGTATGTGCCGGGCGAATACAAAATCGGCGAAGACTTCACTTTCTCTGCAGAGTTCGAAGTTTATCCGGAAGTTGAGCTGAAAGGTCTGGACGCAATCGAAGTTGAAAAACCGGTTGTTGAAGTGACTGACGCTGACGTTGACACCATGCTGGACACCCTGCGCAAGCAGCAGGCCACCTGGAAAGAAACCGACGCAGCAGCGACAGCTGAAGACCGCGCAACCATCGATTTCTCCGGTTCTGTAGACGGTGAAGAGTTCGAAGGCGGCAAAGCGTCTGACTTCGTACTGGCGATGGGCCAGGGTCGTATGATCCCAGGCTTCGAAGAGGGTGTTGTTGGCCACAAAGCGGGCGAAACTTTCACTATCGACGTCAACTTCCCGGAAGATTACCACGCTGAAAACCTGAAAGGGAAAGCAGCGAAGTTTGAAATCGTGCTGAAGAAAGTTGAAGAGCGTGAGCTGCCAGAATTCACCGAAGAGTTCATCAAACGTTTCGGCGTTGAAGATGGTTCTGTCGACGGTCTGCGTGCAGAAGTGCGTAAAAACATGCAGCGTGAGCTGAAAGGCGCCGTGCGTAACCGCGTGAAGACTCAGGCAATCGATGGTCTGGTGAAAGCTAACGACATCGACGTTCCTGCTGCACTGATCGACGGTGAAATCGACGTGCTGAAGCGCCAGGCTGCACAGCGCTTTGGCGGCAACGAAGCGCAGGCTCTTGAGCTGCCTCGTGAACTGTTCGAAGAGCAGGCAAAACGCCGCGTTGTTGTTGGCCTGCTGCTGGGCGAAGTGATTCGTACCCACGAGCTGAAAGCTGACGAAGACCGTGTTAAAACGATGATTGAAGAGATGGCTTCTGCTTACGAAGATCCATCAGAAGTCATCGAGTTCTACAGCAAGAACAACGAGCTGATGAACAACATGCGTAATGTCGCGCTGGAAGAGCAGGCTGTTGAAGCCGTGCTGGAAAAAGCGAAAGTGACTGAAAAAGCCACTAACTTCCAGGAACTGATGAACCAGAGCCAGCCGGCCTGATTATCAAATCTGTAAGTTGACGTGAAGCCCGCAACCTCCCGGTTGCGGGCTTTTGTCATTTATAGGGAAAAATCCGACTACTTTTAACGGTTGTTTGCTCATTTAATCTGCAAATTATCGCGTAAGCTACTTTTCCTGGTTAGCAGTTGATAAAAACGTTGTTATGCTTGAAATAGCAGGGGATCATCCCCAAATCGTAACCACGAAGTCACCAGCCCGATAACTGTCCGGGCGGCATCGGGTGTAAGGCCTGGAATCATAGTGTTCCTGATCGCTCTCAAGTAATATCACTACAGAGTGTTGCCAAATGAAATTTATCCAGGAGACGATAATGTCATACAGCGGCGAACGTGAACTAACTGCACCTCAGATGGCTTTAGTGCCAATGGTGGTTGAACAAACTTCTCGCGGAGAGCGTTCATACGACATCTACTCGCGCCTGCTGAAAGAGCGCATTATTTTCCTGACTGGCCAGGTTGAAGACCACATGGCCAACCTGATCGTCGCACAGATGCTGTTTCTGGAAGCGGAGAATCCAGAAAAAGACATCCACCTGTATATTAACTCTCCTGGTGGCGTGATCACCGCAGGGATGTCGATTTACGACACCATGCAGTTTATTAAACCTGATGTCAGCACCATCTGTATGGGCCAGGCTTGCTCCATGGGAGCATTTCTGCTGACCGCAGGGGCGAAAGGTAAGCGTTACTGCCTGCCAAATTCACGCGTGATGATCCACCAGCCACTGGGCGGTTTCCAGGGCCAGGCATCTGATATTGATATCCATGCGCGTGAAATTATCAAAACCAAGCACATGATGAATGAACTCATGGCGAAACATACGGGTCAGACGATTGAAACGATCGAGCGCGATACCAATCGCGACCGTTTCCTGTCGGCGAGCGAATCCGTAGAGTACGGCTTAGTGGATTCCGTGTTGTCCCAGCGTAACTGATTAACATGTTGTTGTGACATAGTGCCGTTGCCTCTGCAGGCCGTTCAGGTGGCGGCCTGCGAAGCTGACCCCACGTGGGAAGGTGAGTGTGACAATGAGGGGAAAGTAAATGACCGATAAACGCAAAGACGGTTCAGGGAAGCTGCTGTACTGCTCTTTTTGCGGCAAAAGCCAGCATGAAGTGCGTAAGCTGATTGCCGGCCCGTCAGTGTATGTCTGCGATGAATGCGTCGACTTATGTAACGACATCATCCGCGAAGAGATTAAAGAGGTTGCGCCGCACCGCGATCGCAACTCGCTGCCTACGCCGCATGAGATCCGCCACCACCTTGACGATTACGTTATCGGCCAGGAGCGGGCGAAAAAGGTGCTGTCGGTGGCGGTGTATAACCACTACAAGCGCCTGCGCAACGGCGACACCAGCAACGGTATTGAGCTGGGCAAAAGTAACATTCTGCTGATCGGCCCGACCGGTAGCGGTAAAACTTTGCTGGCGGAAACGCTGGCGCGCCTGCTGGACGTGCCGTTCACCATGGCGGATGCCACCACGCTGACCGAAGCGGGTTACGTGGGCGAAGATGTGGAAAACATCATTCAGAAGCTGCTGCAGAAGTGCGACTACGACGTGCAGAAAGCGCAGCGCGGCATTGTTTACATCGATGAAATTGACAAGATTTCGCGTAAATCTGACAACCCGTCGATTACCCGCGATGTCTCCGGCGAAGGCGTGCAGCAGGCGCTGCTGAAGCTGATCGAAGGCACGGTGGCGGCGGTTCCTCCGCAGGGCGGGCGTAAGCATCCGCAGCAGGAGTTTTTACAGGTTGATACCTCGAAAATTCTGTTTATCTGCGGCGGGGCGTTTGCCGGCCTGGACAAAGTGGTGTCGCAGCGCGTGGATACCGGCACCGGGATTGGCTTTGGCGCCTCGGTGAAGGGCAAGTCAGAGAAAGCCACCGAAGGCGAGCTGCTGGCCCAGGTGGAGCCGGAAGATTTGATCAAGTTTGGTCTGATCCCGGAGTTCATCGGCCGTCTGCCGGTGGTGGCAACGCTGACCGAGCTGAGTGAAGACGCGCTGATCCAGATCCTGCGCGAGCCGAAAAACGCGCTGACCAAGCAGTATCAGGCGCTGTTTAACC
This sequence comes from Erwinia aphidicola, assembly GCF_024169515.1. NCBI lineage: Bacteria > Pseudomonadati > Pseudomonadota > Gammaproteobacteria > Enterobacterales > Erwiniaceae > Erwinia > Erwinia aphidicola. The sequence goes on from NZ_JAMKCQ010000001.1 coordinate 2,919,640, forward strand.
TGGAAGGCGTGGAGCTGGAGTTCCGTGAGGATGCGCTGACGGCGATTGCTAAGAAAGCGATGTCGCGCAAAACCGGCGCGCGCGGCCTGCGTTCAATCGTGGAAGCGGCACTGCTGAATACCATGTACGATCTGCCGTCGCTGGACGACGTCGAGAAAGTGGTGGTGGATGCTCAGGTTATCGAAGGTGATAGTGAGCCTAAGGTGATCTACGGTCAGCACGAAACCCAGCAGGCTTCCGGCGAATAAGCGGCGAGCGAGGCAAATAAAAACGGCCCGTATAAACATACGGGCCGTTTTTTTATCCCCGGAGCACGTAAATCAGGCTTCGAGTTCATCCCAGCTACTGACCACGTGAGTAGCAATACCGTAATCAACGGCCTGCTGCGGACTCATCCAGTAGTTGCTGTCGGTATCTTTCTCGACTTTCTCCAGCGGCTGACCGGTTGCATTGCTGATCAGCTTATTAATACGCTCACGGGCGCGCAGCAGCTCTTTTGCCTCGATTTCAATGTCTGAAACCTTACCGCGCACGCCGCCTAACGGCTGGTGGATCATAAAGCGAGTATTAGGCAGCGAGTAGCGGTCATTTTTCTCGGCAGCAAGGAAGATGGTGATCCCAGCGCTGGCGACCCAGCCGGTACCGATAACCATCACTTTCGGCTTAACGAATTTGATCATGTCGTGGATGGTATCACCCGCTTCGACGTGACCGCCCTGGCTGTTGATGAACAGCTTGATCGGCTCATCGCCCATTTCCTGCAGGATCAGCAGCTGAGCGGTAACTTTCTCGGCAAGTGCCTGATTAATCTCACCGGAAATGATAATAGAGCGTGACTGCAGCAGTTTATTGACTGCCAGCGCTGAACTCTTCTCTTCCTGGCCGGTTTCTTCTTTCTCTGGCTCTTGCGGCATGTTTACACTCCATCGGATTATCATAAGTGACCAGAGTTTAGCATAATCCAATTATCAGCTAAATCAACAGTAACATTGCCCCCTATTTCTTATCTAAAACAGCATGTTAAATCGAAATCTGGCATCATGTTCAGCCGCTTGCTCACTTTTAGTACCGTCGCGCTCTGCGCACTATCCTGTGCACCTTTAACCCGGTGTTATGGAGTTTTACTGCCATTGGTCGGGGGAAATGGGCTATATTAAGGGCTGATACGCATAAATGAGACAGCCCACTTCAGGTCTGTTGATAAGGCATGAGGTTAACTGATGACAGAGAAGCGCAAAGACGGTTCAGGGAAGCTGCTGTACTGCTCTTTTTGCGGCAAAAGCCAGCATGAAGTGCGTAAGCTGATTGCCGGCCCGTCAGTCTATATCTGCGATGAATGCGTCGACTTATGTAACGACATCATCCGTGAAGAGATTAAAGAGGTTGCGCCGCACCGTGAGCGTAACTCCCTGCCTACGCCGCATGAGATCCGCCACCACCTTGACGATTACGTTATCGGTCAGGAGCGGGCGAAAAAGGTGCTGTCGGTGGCGGTGTATAACCACTACAAGCGCCTGCGTAACGGCGACACCAGCAACGGTATCGAGCTGGGCAAAAGTAACATTCTGCTGATCGGCCCGACCGGTAGCGGTAAAACCCTGCTGGCGGAAACGCTGGCGCGCCTGCTGGACGTGCCGTTTACCATGGCGGATGCCACCACGCTGACCGAAGCGGGTTACGTGGGCGAGGATGTGGAAAACATCATTCAGAAGCTGCTGCAGAAGTGCGACTACGACGTGCAGAAAGCGCAGCGCGGCATTGTTTACATCGATGAAATTGACAAGATTTCGCGTAAATCTGACAACCCGTCGATTACCCGCGATGTCTCCGGCGAAGGCGTGCAGCAGGCGCTGCTGAAGCTGATCGAAGGCACGGTGGCGGCGGTTCCTCCGCAGGGCGGGCGTAAGCATCCGCAGCAGGAGTTTTTACAGGTTGATACCTCGAAAATTCTGTTTATCTGCGGCGGAGCGTTTGCCGGCCTGGACAAAGTGGTGTCGCAGCGCGTGGATACCGGCACCGGGATTGGCTTTGGCGCCACGGTGAAGGGCAAGTCAGAGAAAGCCACCGAAGGCGAGCTGCTGGCCCAGGTGGAGCCGGAAGATTTGATCAAGTTTGGTCTGATCCCGGAGTTCATCGGCCGTCTGCCGGTGGTGGCAACGCTGACCGAGCTGAGTGAAGACGCGCTGATCCAGATCCTGCGCGAGCCGAAAAACGCGCTGACCAAGCAGTATCAGGCGCTGTTTAATCTGGAAGGCGTGGAGCTGGAGTTCCGTGATGAAGCGCTGACGGCGATCGCTAAAAAGGCGATGTCGCGCAAAACCGGCGCGCGCGGCCTGCGTTCAATCGTGGAAGGCGCGCTGCTGGACACCATGTACGATCTGCCGTCGATTGACGACGTCGAGAAGGTGGTAATTGATGAATCGGTGATCGCCGGTGAAAGCCAGCCGATGTTGATTTATGGAAAACCGGAAGCGCAGCAGGCTTCTGGCGAATAAATAACCAAATCAATCCAGTCAGTTATCTTAAAAGGGGGAAAATGTTCCCCCTTTTGCTTTTCTCGTTACCCCAACATTGAATCTATTCCGTTCATCCCCATATACTCAGATACCTGTGGGTCAAACTGCACTTTTTCTGGATGATGTGGTTCCCCTTACCCTGGCGGAAATTAAACTAAGAGAGAGCTCTATGAATCCTGAGCGTTCTGAACGCATTGAAATCCCTGTGTTGCCATTGCGTGACGTAGTGGTTTATCCGCACATGGTCATTCCGTTGTTTGTCGGTCGTGAAAAATCAATTCGCTGCCTCGAAGCCGCCATGGATCATGACAAAAAGATCATGCTGGTCGCTCAGAAAGAAGCTTCAACGGATGAACCTGGCATTAACGATCTCTTCTCAGTCGGGACCGTTGCCTCAATTTTACAGATGCTGAAACTCCCTGATGGCACGGTGAAAGTGCTGGTGGAAGGGTTGCAGCGCGCACATATCACTACGTTATCTGATAACGGCGACCATTTTACCGCCCAGGCAGAGTACCTGGCGTCGCCGGAAATCGAAGAGCGCGAGCAGGAAGTGCTGGTGCGTACGGCGATCAATCAGTTTGAAGGCTACATCAAGCTGAACAAGAAGATCCCGCCGGAAGTGCTGACTTCCCTGAACAGCATTGATGACGCTGCACGCCTGGCAGATACCGTTGCGGCGCATATGCCGCTTAAGCTGGCTGATAAGCAGTCCGTTCTGGAAATGTCCGACGTTAACGAGCGTCTGGAATATCTGATGGCGATGATGGAATCGGAAATCGACCTGTTGCAGGTTGAGAAACGTATCCGTAACCGCGTCAAAAAACAGATGGAAAAGAGCCAGCGTGAGTACTATCTGAATGAGCAGATGAAGGCGATTCAGAAAGAACTCGGCGAGATGGACGATGCCCCGGACGAAAACGAAGCGCTGAAGCGCAAAATCGACGCGGCCAAAATGCCGAAAGAAGCGCGCGACAAAACGGAAGCTGAGCTGCAGAAGCTGAAGATGATGTCGCCGATGTCGGCAGAAGCGACCGTCGTGCGCGGCTATATCGACTGGATGGTGCAGGTGCCGTGGAATGCGCGCAGCAAGGTGAAGAAAGACCTGCTGAAAGCACAGGAAACGCTGGATACCGACCACTTCGGCCTTGAGCGTGTGAAAGACCGTATCCTGGAATATTTGGCCGTCCAGAGCCGCGTCAGCAAAATCAAAGGCCCAATCCTCTGTCTGGTTGGACCGCCGGGCGTGGGTAAAACCTCGCTGGGGCAGTCGATTGCCAAAGCCACCGGACGTAAATACGTGCGTATGGCGCTGGGTGGGGTGCGTGATGAAGCAGAGATTCGCGGCCACCGCCGTACTTACATCGGCTCTATGCCGGGTAAGCTGATCCAGAAAATGGCAAAAGTGGGCGTTAAAAACCCGCTGTTCCTGCTGGATGAGATCGACAAAATGTCCTCCGACATGCGCGGTGACCCGGCCTCGGCGCTGCTGGAAGTTCTTGATCCTGAGCAGAACATCGCCTTTAACGATCACTATCTGGAAGTGGATTACGATCTCTCCGATGTGATGTTTGTCGCGACCTCAAACTCGATGAACATTCCGGCACCGCTGCTGGATCGTATGGAAGTGATTCGCCTGTCCGGCTACACCGAAGACGAAAAACTCAATATTGCTAAGCAGCACCTGCTGTCCAAGCAGATTGAGCGCAATGCGCTGAAGAAAAATGAGCTGACCGTGGACGACAGCGCCATCGTTGGCATCATTCGTTACTATACCCGTGAAGCGGGCGTGCGTAGCCTTGAGCGTGAACTGTCCAAGCTGTGCCGTAAGGCGGTGAAAACCCTGCTGATGGATAAGTCGATCAAACATATCGAAATCAACGCCGACAATCTGAAAGATTTCCTCGGCGTGCAGCGTTTCGACTACGGTCGTGCCGACAGCGAAAACCGCGTCGGTCAGGTGACCGGTCTGGCATGGACGGAAGTGGGCGGCGATCTGCTGACCATTGAAACCGCCTGTGTTCCGGGCAAGGGCAAACTGACCTACACCGGGTCGCTCGGTGAAGTGATGCAGGAATCTATCCAGGCGGCACTGACCGTGGTGCGCGCTCGCGCGGAGAAGCTGGGCATCAACGCAGATTTCTACGAGAAGCGCGATATCCACGTCCACGTTCCGGAAGGGGCAACGCCGAAGGATGGTCCGAGTGCCGGTATCGCCATGTGTACTGCGCTGGTTTCCTGCCTGACCGGTAACCCGGTACGTGCCGATGTGGCAATGACCGGTGAAATCACGCTGCGTGGCCAAGTGCTGCCGATCGGTGGCCTGAAAGAGAAACTGCTGGCGGCTCACCGTGGCGGCATCAAAACCGTGCTGATCCCGGATGAGAACAAGCGCGATCTGGAAGAGATCCCGGACAATGTGATTGCCGATCTGGATATTCACCCGGTGAAGCGCATCGAGGAAGTTCTGGCTCTGGCCCTGCAAAATGCCCCTTACGGCATGCAGGTTGTCACCGCGAAATAGTGATTTAAGGCAAATTCACTGTAAAACTAAGGCTGGCGAGTGAAATGGTGCTTGCCAGCTTTTTTATGTGCCGCTACTTTAAGTGCTGTTAAGCCAGTGACGGCAAGGTTGCGAGTCTCTGAGGCTCAACAAACTCAGGCTAAACGGCCATAACAAATGATTGCACCCAGTTGAGCGGAAGAGTCTGACTCACGGTGTATAAAATAATAGGGGATGAGTGAGTGAATAAGTCACAGTTGATCGACAAAATTGCTGCAAACGCCGATATTTCTAAAGCGGCAGCCGGACGTGTATTAGATGCATTTATCGGTTCAGTCACCGAATCTCTGCAGGCTGGCGACGAAGTAGCGCTGGTTGGTTTTGGCACCTTCTCAGTGCGTGAGCGCGCTGAGCGTACCGGTCGTAACCCACAAACCGGTAAAGAGATCACTATTGCTGCGGGCAAAGTCCCTGGCTTCCGTGCCGGTAAAGCACTGAAAGATTCAGTAAACTAAGTTAATTAAGCTGCCGTTGAAGCAGATTTCTTCGGCGGAGTGAGGATCGCCCGCGCGTTCTCATGTAACATACCGGGCACATCAGCATAATGATGTGCCTTTTTTTATGTTTCAATGACAAACGCGCACTGCGGTTGTCGACAAAGTGCAACTCCACGTTGTTTTTGAGTTGCCGCAGCGCATCGGCGTAGTCCGTCCCTGGAGGGATGATAAGCGCAGGGTTTTACATTCATACTACAGCGGAGTGTTGTCACACCATGATGGACAATTTACGCGCGGCGTCGAACAATGTCGTGCTCAAAATTTTACTGGGTCTGATCATCCTTTCCTTCGTCCTCACCGGCGTAGGCGGTTATCTGACGGGCGGTAACGGTGATTACGCCGCGAAAGTGAACGGTCAGGAAATCAGCCGTGCTCAGCTTGAGCGCGCTTTTAGCAGCGAACGTTCTCGTCAGCAGCAGATGCTGGGCGAGCAGTTCTCTCAGCTGGCAGGCAATGAAGGCTACATGCAGCAGATCCGCCAGCAGGCACTGTCGCAGCTGATTGATGAGCAGCTGCTTGACCAGTACGCGAAAGATATTGGCCTGGCGATTAGCGATGACCAGATCAAACAGGCAATCTTCACTCAGCCCGCTTTCCAGACCAACGGTAAGTTTGATAATGCGAAATACCTTGGCATGATCGGCAACCTGGGCTTCTCCGCCGATCAGTATGCGGAAGCGCTGCGTAAGCAGCTAACCACCCAGCAGCTGATCCAGTCCGTTACCGGTACAGATTTTGTGCTGGGGAACGAAGCAGACTCGCTGGCAGCGCTGGTCGCTCAGCAGCGTCTGGTGCGGGAAGTGACGATTAACGTCAATGCACTGGCGGCGAAGCAGAACGTGACCGCGGATGAGATTAACAGCTACTACCAGCAGCATAAAAATGAGTTTATGTCGCCGGAGCAGTTCCGCGTCAGCTATATCAAGCTGGATGCAGCCAGCATGCAGCAGCCGGTCAGCGAAGCGGATATCCAGAGCTGGTACGATCAACATCAGCAGGACTACACGCAGCCACAGCGCGAGCGCTACAGCATCATTCAGACCAAAACCGAAGCTGAAGCACAGTCGGTACTGGATGCGCTGAAAAAAGGCGCTGACTTCGCCGCACTGGCGAAAGAGAAATCCGCTGACCCAATCTCTGCCCGTAACGGCGGTGATATGGGCTGGCTTGAGCCGGATACCACGCCGGACGAGCTGAAAGGCGCAGGTCTGAAAGAGAAAGGCCAGCTGTCTGAGGTGATCAAATCTTCCGTTGGCTTCATTATTGCCCGTCTGGATGATATTCAGCCGCAAAAAATCAAAGCGCTGTCTGAAGTTCACGACGACATCGCGGCGAAAGTGAAGCAGGAAAAAGCCATCGATGCCTATTACAAACTGCAGACCAAAGTCAGCGATGCTGCCAGCAATGACAATGAGTCACTGGCCAGCGCAGAGCAGGTTGCGGGCGTGAAAGCGGTTGAAACCAGCTGGTTTGGTCACGACAACGTGCCTGCCGAGCTGAATTTTAAAGCGGTGCAGGATGCTATCTTCAACGGCGGTCTGGTTGGTCAGGGCGGTGCTCTGGGCAGTAACTCTGACATTATTACCGTCGATGGTGACCGTGCCTTCGTACTGCGCATCAGCGAGCACAAACCGGAAGCGGAAAAACCACTGGCTGAGGTCAGCGCGCAGATCACCGCTGCGCTGAAGCAGCAGAAAGCTCAGCAGCAGGCGAAAGCTCAGGCAGAGAAACTGCTGGCCGAGCTGAAAGCAGGTAAGGGCGATGAAGCGCTGAAAGCGGCCGGTCTGACCTTCGGTGCTCAGCAGACGCTGGCACGTACCGGTCAGGATGCACTGTCACAGGCGGCATTCACGCTGCCACTGCCAGCCGCAGACAAGCCGTCGTACGGCATCAGTGAAGATGCTCAGGGCAACGTCGTACTGCTGGCGCTGGACAAAGTGCAGAGCGGCAACATGCCGGAGGCGCAGAAGCAGGCCATGGTTCAGGGTATCACCCAGAACAATGCCCAGCTGGCCTTCGCTGCATTGCTGAGCAACCTGCGCAAAGAAGCCAAGATCAAGTACGGTGCAGCAGCGCAGGCGCAATAAGCCTCGCAAATTCACTGCAACTTACTGCAACACCCAAAGGCCGCTTATGCGGCCTTTTCCATTTCTGGGATCGGCTGTTTGTCGGGGTGACGGCGCGGGAGTAGGGTGGCGGTGCTGTCAAACACATGGAGGAAAACAGCATGTTTAATCGTACTTTACAGGTACTCTCGCTGGCCCTGGCTATCGGCACCACGCTACCTGTCGCGGTCAGCGCTGCGGCACCGAAAGAGGCGGTCGCCGAGGTCAAAACGGCGCCGCGTGATAAAGGCAGCGCGGAAAGCGCCGGGCAGGTAAGCATTAACAGCGCCAGCGCGCAGGAGCTGGCGGCAGCGCTGAACGGCGTCGGCTTGAAAAAGGCGGAGTCGATTGTTAGCTACCGCGAGAAGTACGGTCCCTTTACTCAGTTGGATCAGCTGAAAGAGGTGCCGGGGATGGGCAACACGCTGGTGGAAAGGAATCTGTCACATATTAAATTGTGATCCGCATCCAGAGTCTTTAATTCGACCTGCTACAAATGCAGCCTGGCTGCTAATCTCAGAGGTCATACCAGTTGGTATGGCCTTTTTTATCGGGAGATTATCGTGACAACCACCACCATTAAAGTACGCGGCTACCATCTGGATATCTATCAACATGTGAACAATGCCCGCTACCTGGAATTCCTCGAAGAAGCGCGCTGGGCGTGGTTTGAACAGCTAAGCGCCTTTCAGTGGATGACGCAGAGAAATCTGGCGTTTGTGGTGGTAAATATTAACATTAACTATCGCCGCCCGGCGGTGATGGGCGATGTGCTGAATATCGACAGTCAGCTGCTGAAGCTGGGAGGCAAAAGCGGAGTGATTGCTCAGCGCATTACGCTGGATGGCGATGGCACTGAGGTGGCTGATGCCCAGCTGACCTTTGTCTGTATCGATCTGCACAGCCAGAAAGCGCTGCCGCTGGAAGGGGAACTGAAAGCCCACCTCGAAAGTATGCTAGCTTGACTGAATATCACTAACCTACCCGTAGGGGCGAGGCATGCCTCGCCCTGGGCGAGCCTCGCCGTGATTTTAAGCATGCCTCGCCCTGGTTTTAGTCACTGAAGTCCGGTTTTTGTCTTCATCGCCTGCATCACCGCTGATGGATTTTGCTGGTACTCCTGCAGCCCGTTGGCGCGCAGGTGGCAGGCGGCACAGTCACCGCAGCCGCTGCCCTTAATGCCGTTATAGCAGGTCAGCGTATGGTCACGCACCAGCGCCAGCTGCTGCCAGTAGTCGGCCAGTGCCCAGGTCTCGGCTTTATTCAGCCACATCAGCGGGGTTTCGAATCTGACATCCCGCGCCATTCCCAGCGCCACGGCATGATTCAACGCTTTAACAAACTCATCGCGGCAGTCCGGATAGCCCGAGAAATCGGTTTCGCATACGCCGGCGATCACCGCTTCCGCTTCGATCTGGTAAGCGTAAATTGAGGCGAGCGTCAGGAACAGAATATTACGGCCCGGAACAAAGGTACTTGGCAAGCCGCTGGCTTCAGGGTCGTAAGTCGGTACCGGAATGTTGTCGCGCGTCAGGCTGCTGACTGCCAGCTCGTTGAGCATGGTGACATCCAGCACTTTGTGCGCCCTTGCGCCCAGCGCTTGCGACAGTTCGCCGGCAATGTCGATTTCCGCACGGTGGCGCTGGCCATAATCAAAGGTAATGCAGTGCACTTCATCATACTGCTGCAAAGCCTGAATCAGGCAGGTCGTTGAGTCCTGCCCACCGCTGAATACCACCACTGCACGTTTCATTATCTTTTCCTCATAATTTGCTGCCGGCTATGGTACTGCCTGATGCGCAATAAAAACAGCACTGCTCAGGAGATAGCAACCGGAGGCGGGATCCACGCACGGGAGAAATCGAACCAGCCCCAGGCATTCAGGTGAATACCCTCCACGTCCGGCGGGGCACTGACCTGATAGCGGTAGTTAAACAGGGGGGTGATGATGGCATCGCTCATCAGCTGCTGGAACAGCGCCTGCAGCCCGGCGTGTCGCTGAGTCAGTTCAGTATGCTGCTGTAAATGGTCAAGCTGGCGCAGCAGGCGTTGCCAGCGCTGCTGGCCAAGCATCTCCGGCCAGAGCGGATCGAGCCGCAGCCAGCTTTCCAGGGTAAACACCGGCGCTTCGCCAATCAGACGGTCGCCCATCACCAGGTCGGCCTGGCCCAGCGACGGATAATCCTGCCAGTTCTTTGCCGCATGGAAACAGAGCGTCAGCTCACAGCCATGCAGCGCCAGCAGCTGACGTAATTTTTCCGCCATCGCATGCAGTTCAACCGGCAGATGGTAGTGCAGGCTAAGGTGCGCAGGCAGAGAGAGCTGCGCCTGCGGCTGCCAGTCGGGGATCTGCCAGCCCGGCAGCATTTCCCGGCTCGGCGTAATTAATCCCTCTTCCAGCGGCAGCTGTTCAATCACTTCAGGCTGATGTACCAGCGCCATAATTTGCTGCGCCTGCGCGGCCGACAGCGGGCTGTGCTGGCCTCTCGCCAGATAGCAAAAGCCAAGGCTGATACGCTGGCTGACCGGCTGAAGCTGCGCCAGCTCGTGCTGAGTGCCAATGGCAATCTGCACCGGATGACGGCAGCTGGTGCCGAGCTCACGGTCAAAGAGCTGCGGCGCTATCCAGTACTCTATGGCCTGCATCAGCGGGTGCGCGGCGTGATACCAGCCGTGGCTTTCCAGGCGCAGCAGTGCGGGTGTGTTGATCATCACGCGCCAGGGGCCGCAGCCGATATCCGGATTGTCCGGATGGGGCAGCAGGCAGTGAACGCTGGCGAGGCGATGTGCCAGCCAGCAGTCTGGCCGCAGTAAATCAATCCGCAGGCAGAGCCGGTGCGCGGCGCAGACGGTTTTTACCGCCGGGAGTAGCTGCTGGCCGACCTGACTGGCGACGATAGCCTGCAGGCGCTGCTGTAGCTGTCCGGCGCTGACGGCTTCACCGTGATGCCAGCGTAGCTGCGGGCGTAAAAAGAAATACCAGCTTAGCCCATCATCGCTCACCTGCCAGTGATGGGCGAGGTCGGGAATGGCCTCATCACCCGCCAGGCGGCTCAGCCCGGCAAACACCTGCTGGGCCAGATGCTGCTCTGCGCGCCCGGCCTGCTGCATGGGGCGCAGCGAATCGAGCGGACGATAGTAGGGAATACGCAGCGTTGGCTGGTTATTTTGCCACTGGCCGCCCATAAAGGGCTGCAGTAATTGGCTAAGCTGTTCCGGCGCCAGCGCCACCATTTGCAGCGCATGCTGCGGCTGGCCGTTATCCAGCTGTTGCAGCATCAGATCGCTGCGTAACGCGGCGGGGGACTGCAGAAAAATCAGCGTGCCGCGCTTGCCGCGCCCTGAACTGGCCTGCCAGTCCAGCCAGCCACTCTGCTGCCACTGGCGTAACAGGGTTCGGGCATGGCGCTCGCTGCAAAAACAGCGGCTGCCAATTTCGCTTACGCTGGTGGACTGCGGCTGCCCGGCGCTGTGCTGCCAGAGCCTTTGGTACTGGTTCAATCGATTGAGCTGTCGCATCTGGCCCCAAACCCGGAACAATTTTTAAAAAGTATTCACTATTAGTTCCGCAAATACCAGGGGATACTCCTGGTAGATGAAAAATCGACCACTTGGAGAGAAAATGGTGCGCCTTGCTGCTTTTGATATGGACGGTACGCTGCTGCTGCCAGACCACAAACTGGGTGAGCAGACCCTGCAAAGCCTGCGGGCGCTGCGCTCGCATCCGGTTGAGCTCACGTTTGCCACAGGACGCCATTTTCTTGAGATGCAGCCGCTGATGCAGCAGTACGATCTGCCGGCGTATCTGATCAGCGGCAACGGCACCCGCATTCACGACCCGCGGGGTAACCCTTTGTACGCCTGCGATCTTCCGCCCGATGCTGCCTGGCAGGTGCTTCACAGCCACTGGGAGACGCGCGCCAGCCTGCACGTATTTAACGATAATGGCTGGTTCACGCAGTACGACGTGCCGGAGATCCTGCGGGCGCATCAGCTGAGTGGTTTTGGTTATCAGCTCACCGATCTGCGCCGGATCCCCGCGCATCAGGTGACGAAAGTCTGCTTTATCGCTGATTATCAGGCGCTATGCCAGCTGCAGATTCAGCTGCGCGAAGCGCTTGGCGACCGCGTCCATCTCTGTTTTTCGGCGCGCGACTGTCTGGAAGTGCTGCCGCTCAGCTGCAACAAAGGCGCCGCACTGGCTCGCCTGTCCGCACAGCTGGGGGTGGAGATGACGGAGTGTATGGCGTTTGGCGATGCGATGAATGACCTGGAGATGCTGGGCAGCGTGGGTCACGGCTTTATTATGCGTAATGCGATGGAGCAGCTGAAAGCGTTGCTGCCCCAGCTGCCGATCATTGGAGACTGTGCGACACAGGGCGTGTCTCATTACCTGAATCACTGGCTGAACACACCACACCTCGGCTATTCCCCCGAATAATGAGGCCCGTTATCCAGTGTGCCGGACAGGATGTCCGGCTTTTTTTATTTAGTGGCGTGCAGCACGCTCTGCCACCACAATGGCCTGGCGAGCACGCGCGCCACGGTACAGCGTCAGCAAAATCCCCAGCAGGAAGGGCAGCAGCAGCCACAGCGATTCGCGGCTGATGCTGTTTCCGCTTAGCGCACTCTCCAGCGCCACGGCAATCAGCGGGAACACGAGGAACACCAGCGAGGCCTGAAACGGCTTTGCCGCCTGCTGCAACGCGAAGTACGCCAGAATACCGCCCACCCCCGCCACCACGCCGAGATAAGCAATAGACAGCAGCGCCTGCGGGGCAAAGCTGTGATAATCCGGCGCTTCCAGCAGGCCAGCCAGCGTCAGAAGCACGCCCGCACCCAGGCAGGGCAGCGCGTTATAGCTCAGTACCGAGATGCCCGAGCAGCGTTTTTTGCACTGCACGTACATCAGCGCATGGATCACCACGGCGGCCACCAGCGCGGCCACGCCCTGCCACTGGCTGTCGCCGCTGGCGCGAGTTTCATGCCATAAAATAGTGCTCAGTGCGCCGATACTGATAGCCAACCCCAGCAGCTGCTGCAGCGTGGTCTTTTCACGTAAAAACAGGATTGAAGCGGCCAGCACGGCAGCAGGCATGGTGGCAAAGATAATGGCTGCGAGGCTCGACGAGGTGTAGCGCTCACCGTAAATCATCAGCGTAAAAGGGATGGCAAAATAGAACAGCATCACGCAGAGCTGGAAGCCACGCTGACCGCGGGGAAACAGCAGTGGCACCTTTTTATAACGCGCCAGCAGCAGCAGTAGCGGTGCAGCGCAGAGAAAGCGCAGCCCGGTAGCGAAAATCGGCGGCACGGTCGCCACGGTAATTTTCATCGCCATCCACGTTGTGCCCCAGGTCAGAGCAACAGCCGTAAACAGGCCGATAATCAGTAGATTATGGTAACGATTAGCGTTCATTTTAGTCATCCCTGAAGATTGTAATAGTAGGGGACCAGATTAACTAAACGCCTGGGGAAAAGGTTGCTATAATTATACTCCCTTTCTTATCTCTGAGAGAAAATTTTGCTCCCAAATCCGCTGGATAAAAAAGACAGAATGCTGCTAGATCTGCTGCAGCGAGATTGCACACTCTCTTTGCAGGCGCTGGCCGATGCCGTCAGCCTGACCACCACCCCCTGCTGGAAGCGCTTGAAAAGGCTGGAGGATGAAGGCTATATTCGCGGCCGGGTCGCGCTGCTGGATGGTGAGAAACTCGGCCTTGGTCTCACCGCCTTCGTATTAATCAAAACTCAGCAGCACAGCAGCAGCTGGTTTCAGCAGTTTGTCGAGCTGGTGCAGGCGATGCCGGAAGTGATGGGCTTTTACCGTATGGCCGGGGAGTATGACTATCTGCTGCGCGTTCAGGTCGCAGATATGAAAAGCTACGACGGCTTTTATAAGCGCCTGGTGAACGGCGTCCCGGGGCTGATCGATGTCACTTCGAGTTTTGCCATGGAAGAGATAAAATACACTACCGCATTGCCGGTTGCCCCATAGTGAGGCTGACCGCTCTCTCTCTTCGATCGATGATCAGGATGTTTTTGTGCGACTTTTTAGCCAATTAAGCTGGTATTTTCTGCGCGAATGGCGCCGCTATCTCGGCGCGGTTCTGCTGCTGATCGTGATTGCCTTACTGCAACTGCTGCCGCCGCACGTGGTGGGAAAAATCGTTGATGGCGTCAGCCGTGACGGTATGAGCAGCGCTCAGCTCCTGCTGTGGGTGGGGGCGATGCTGCTCACCGCCGTGGTGGTCTATTTACTGCGCTATGTCTGGCGCGTGCTGCTGTTTGGCGCCTCTTACCAGCTGGCCGTGGAGCTGCGCGAAGATTTCTACCGCCAGCTCAGCCGCCAGCATCCCGGCTTTTACCTGCGCCACCGCACCGGTGACCTGATTGCCCGCGCCACCAACGATGTGGACCGCGTGGTATTTGCGGCGGGTGAAGGCGTGCTGACGCTGGTCGATTCGCTGGTGATGGGGCTGGCGGTGCTGATCGTCATGAGTACTCAGATCAGCTGGCAGCTGACGCTGCTGGCACTGCTGCCGATGCCGGTGATGGCGTTGGTGATCAAGCGCTATGGCGACCAACTCCATCAGCGCTTCAAACTGGCGCAGGCGGCGTTCTCCTCGCTCAACGATCAGACGCAGGAGAGCCTGACCAGCATTCGCATGATCAAAGCTTTTGGTCTGGAAGATCACCAGTCCGGGCAGTTTGCTGCTATCGCCAAAGACACCGGCGAAAAAAACCTGCGCGTGGCGCGCGTTGATGCGCGTTTTGACCCAACCATCTATATCGCCATCGGGCTCTCTAACCTGCTGGCGATCGGCGGGGGTAGCTGGATGGTGTGGCACGGCACGCTGACCCTCGGCCAGCTGACCAGTTTTGTTATGTACCTTGGGCTGATGATCTGGCCCATGCTGGCACTGGCGTGGATGTTTAATATCGTCGAGCGCGGTAGCGCGGCCTGGAGCCGCATTCAGTCGCTGCTGGCGGAAGCGCCCGCGGTCACCGACGGCAGCAAGCAGGTGCCGGAAGGGCGGGGCCTGCTGCAAATCGCGGTGCGCGAGTTTTGCTATCCGGGGGCGCAGCAGCCCTCGCTTCGCAACCTCAACGTCAATATCAAACCGGGGCAGATGCTCGGATTATGTGGCCCGACCGGCTCGGGAAAAAGCACGTTGCTGAGTCTGGTACAGCGCCACTTTGATATCGATCAGGGGGATATTCGCTACCACGCTATCCCGCTGCCGCAGCTGCGGCTGGACAGCTGGCGCAGCCGTCTGGCGGTAGTCAGCCAAACGCCTTTCCTGTTTTCTGACAGCGTCGCCAACAATATTGCCCTTGGCCGCCCGGGTGCGACGCAGAGCGAGATTGAACAGGCTGCACAGCTGGCGTTTGTCCATGACGATATTCTGCGCCTTCCGGAAGGTTATGAAACCGAAGTCGGTGAGCGTGGCGTGATGCTCTCCGGCGGGCAAAAACAGCGTATCTCCATCGCCCGGGCGCTGCTGATGAATGCTGAGATCCTGATTCTGGATGATGCCCTGTCAGCGGTCGATGGCCGTACTGAACATCAAATTCTGCATAATTTGCGGCGCTGGGGAGAAGGGCGCACGGTGATCATTAGTGCTCATCGTCTGTCTGCGCTGACTGAGGCCAGTGAAATCCTGGTGCTGCAGCACGGCGTAGTGGCTCAGCGCGGCAATCATGAACAGCTCGCCAGCAGCCCGGGCTGGTATCGCGATATGTACCGCTATCAGCAGCTGGAAGCGGCGCTGGATGACGACGAGATCGAACAGGGAGTGCCGCATGGCTAGAGTAACCCATCAGTGGCCGACAATTAAACGGCTGCTCTCCTACGGCAGCCCGTGGCGCAAATCCCTCGGCATGGCCGTAGTGATGCTGTGGATTGCGGCGGCGGCAGAAGTGCTCGGACCGGTGCTGGTCAGCTATTTCATCGACAATATGGTGGCAAAACATCATATGCCGGTCGGGATCGCTGTCGGGCTGGTGGTCAGTTTTCTGCTGCTGCAACTGCTGGCCGCCGGACTGCACTATTGGCAGGCGCTGCTGTTCAACCAGGCCGCCGTTGGCGTTGTCCAGCGCCTGCGCACCGACGTGATGGATGCGGCGCTGCGTCAGCCGCTGAGCGCCTTCGATACCCAGCCGGTAGGCCAGATTATTTCACGCGTCACCAATGACACCGAAGTGGTGCGTGACCTCTACGTCACCGTGGTGGCGACCGTGCTGCGCAGTGCGGCGCTGGTGGGTGCCATGCTGGTGGCGATGTTTAGCCTCGACTGGCGCATGGCGCTGATTGCGATTGCCATCTTCCCGGCGGTGATTGTTGTCATGCTGATCTACCAGCGTTACAGCACGCCGATTGTACGCCGGGTGCGCAGTTATCTGGCGGAGATTAATAACGGCTTCAACGAAGTGATCAACGGCATGAGCGTGATCCAGCAGTTCCGTCAGCAGGCACGCTTTGGCGAACGCATGCGGGATTCCAGCCATTCGCACTATCTGGCGCGCATGCAGACCCTGCGGCTCGACGGCTTCCTGCTGCGGCCGCTGCTCAGCCTGTTTTCCGCGCTGATCCTCTGTGGGCTGATGCTGCTGTTTGGCTTTTCCTCGGTCGGTTCTATCGAGGTCGGCGTGCTCTACGCCTTTATCAACTACCTCGGGCGCTTAAATGAACCGCTGATCGAACTCACCACTCAGCAGTCGATGCTGCAGCAGGCGGTGGTGGCCGGCGAGCGGATTTTCGAACTGATGGATGCACCGCGCCAGCCCTATGGTGAGGATGTTCAGCCGCTGCAAAGCGGCAGTATTGAGATCCGTGACCTGACCTTTGCCTATCGTGAAGGGCGCCCGGTGCTGAGCGATATCAATCTCTCGGTGCCATCGCGTAATTTTGTTGCCCTGGTCGGGCACACCGGCAGCGGCAAAAGCACGCTGGCGAACCTGCTGATGGGCTACTACCCGCTGAGCAAGGGGGAGATCCTGCTGGACGGACGCTCGCTACCGACGCTCAGCCATGCCGCCCTGCGCGACAGCGTGGCGATGGTACAGCAGGATCCGGTGGTGCTGGCCGATACCTTCTTTGCCAACGTCACCTTAGGAAGGGATGTCAGTGAGGATGCGGTATGGCAGGCGCTGGAAACGGTGCAGCTGGCCGGGCTGGCGCGTGAAATGAGCGATGGCATTTATACCCGGCTGGGGGAGCAGGGTAATAACCTCTCCGTCGGTCAGAAGCAGCTGCTGGCGATGGCGCGCGTGCTGGTTGCCACGCCGCAGATCCTGATTCTGGATGAGGCCACTGCGAACATCGACTCCGGTACCGAGCAGGCGATTCAGAAGGCGCTGCGCGCCGTGCGCGAACGTACCACGCTGGTGGTGATTGCGCACCGCCTCTCAACCATCACCGAAGCCGATACCATTATGGTGTTGCACCGTGGGCAGGCAGTCGAGCGCGGCAGCCATCAGCAACTGCTGGCCGCACGCGGGCGCTACTGGCAAATGTACCAGCTACAGCTGGCAGGTGAAGAGCTGGCTGCGGCGGAAAATCAGTAATCTGCGCCGCTGCGCTGCACCAAATGCAGGCGAATAACGGCCTGCATCCCCTCCAATGCACTGCACTAACGCACAACGCACCGTAATGGTGCGTTTTTTTTGTGCTCAATCCCGTACCGTGATTTTCCCGGCGATCTTCCTCCCAGTCGCGACTCAGACCAGCACTGACTAATCGTCTGAAAAATTCAGATTTTTGAACTATGGCACAGCGTTTGCTTAATAGATTTCGTGTCGGCAAAACAACCGTTTTTATACCTGGAGGGGATCGTATGAAGCTGGTTACCGTGGTAATCAAACCGTTCAAACTGGAAGACGTGCGTGAAGCGCTGTCGTCTATCGGCATTCAGGGCCTGACTGTGACTGAAGTCAAAGGCTTTGGCCGCCAGAAAGGGCATGCAGAATTGTATCGCGGTGCTGAATACAGCGTGAACTTCCTGCCAAAAGTAAAAATCGATATTGCGATTGCAGATGACCAGCTGGATGAAGTGGTTGATGTGATTAGCAAAGCCGCTTATACCGGCAAAATTGGTGACGGGAAGATCTTCGTTGCAGAATTGCAGCGTGTCATCCGTATTCGCACCGGTGAAACTGACGAAGCAGCACTGTAATTCGGGGCTAAGAATTGTGATGGGATGGGATAAAATGAAAAAACTCGCTAAGTTTGGCCTCGCCGGCGTGACTCTTTTACCGTCGCTGGCCATGGCAGCCGCGCCTGCGGTAGCTGATAAAGCCGATAACGCTTTTATGATGATCTGCACCGCGCTGGTGCTGTTTATGACGATCCCGGGTATTGCGCTGTTCTACGGCGGCCTGATCCGCGCCAAGAACGTGCTGTCGATGCTGACCCAGGTCGCGATGACCTTCGCGATGGTATGCGTACTGTGGATGGTTTACGGTTACTCGCTGGCCTTCAGCGAAGGTAACGCCTTCTTTGGTAGCTTTAACTGGGCGATGCTGAAAAATATCGCACCGACCGCGCTGATGGGCTCTTTCTATCAGTATATCCACGTCGCGTTCCAGGCCTCCTTCGCCTGTATCACCGTGGGTCTGATCGTCGGCGCTATTGCTGAACGTATCCGCTTCTCTGCGGTGCTGATCTTCGTGGTTATCTGGCTGACCTTTGCCTACCTGCCTATCGCACATATGGTATGGGCGGGCGGTTTCCTGGCTCAGGATGGCGCGCTGGACTTCGCGGGCGGTACCGTTGTCCACATCAACGCCGCCGTTGCTGGCCTGGTGGGGGCTTACCTGGTGGGTAAACGTGCCGGTTTCGGTAAAGAATCGTTCAAACCGCACAACCTGCCGATGGTGTTTACCGGTACTGCGATTCTGTACTTCGGCTGGTTCGGCTTCAACGCCGGCTCTGCCAGTGCGGCTAACGAAATCGCCGGTCTGGCCTTCCTCAACACCGTGATCGCCACGGCGGGGGCAATGCTGACCTGGACCTTCGGTGAGTGGGCGCTGCGCGGCAAACCTTCTCTGCTGGGCGTGAGCTCAGGTGTGATTGCCGGTCTGGTCGCTATTACCCCAGCCTGCGGTTACGTGGGGGTGGGTGGTGCGCTGATCATCGGCCTTGTCGGTGGGCTTGCAGGCCTGTGGGGCGTGACGTCACTGAAAAAATGGCTGCGCGTTGATGACCCTTGTGACGTATTCGGCGTGCACGGCGTGTGCGGCATCGTTGGCTGCATTATGACCGGCATCTTTGCCTCCTCTTCACTGGGTGGCGTGGGTTATGCAGAGGGCGTAACCATGGGCCATCAGGTCTGGGTACAGCTGTTCAGCGTCGGCCTGACCATTGTCTGGACTGCTGTTGTTGCCTTCATCGGATTTAAAGTGGCGGATATGATTGTTGGCCTGCGTGTACCGGAAGATCAGGAGCGTGAAGGTCTGGACGTCAACAGCCACGGCGAGAATGCTTACAACAACTAAGCTGAAGCTGACACTGATAAGAAAAGTAGTGCGCTAAAAACAATGACAAAGCGGGCCATTTCAGGCCCGCTTTTTTATGGCTGATGATTAAGAACGCTGACGGATCACCCCTTCCTGCACCGTTGAGGCAACCAGGACGCCCTGCTGGTTCCAGAATTCACCGCGCACAAATCCACGCGCGCTGGAGGCTGAGGTACTCTCCACGCTGTAAAGTAACCAGTCATTGAGATCGAAAGGGCGGTGGAACCACATGGAGTGGTCAATCGTCGCCACCTGCATGCCCGGCTCCAGGAAGCCTTTACCGTGCGGCTGTAGCGAAACCGGCAGGAAGTTGAAATCGGAAGCATAGCCGAGCAGATACTGATGAATACGCTTGTCAGCCGGCATGATGCCGTTCGCGCGCAGCCAGGTATAGCGCACCGGGTTGCTGGTATGGCCCTTTAACGGGTTATGAAACTCCACCGGACGGATTTCAAAAGGCTTCTCCGCGAGGAACTTATCGCGCGCCTTTTCTGGAATATACTGCGCCAGCTGCTGGGCAATCTGCCGCTCGGACGGCAGAGAATCCGGGCCGACAACCTGCGGCATGGTTTTCTGATGCTCGAAACCGGTTTCCGGGCCCTGGAAAGAGGCGGTCATGTAAAAGATCGGTTTACCGTTCTGTACGGCTTTTACCCGGCGGGCGCTAAAGCTCTGGCCGTCGCGCAGGTTCTCCACGTCGTAGATAATCGCTTTCTGGCTGTCGCCCGGGCGCAGAAAGTAGCTGTGAAACGAATGGATAATGCGTTCCTGTGGCACCGTCTGTTTTGCGGCATACAGCGCCTGGCCCACCACCTGGCCACCAAATACCTGGCGTAGCCCCAGATCTTCACTCTGCCCGCGAAACAGCCCCTCTTCCAGGGTTTCCAGATCCAGCAGATTCAGTAAATTTTGCAGCGCCTGGCTCATAAAACGCATCCTCAGTAATATTTCAGCCCTCAGTTTGCGAAATCCGACCAGTTACCGTCAATGACTGTTTTTGCAATCTGTGGCGCCAGGGGGAAATGCGCAAAAATCGGCGCTTCCAGGAAAAAATCAGTAAGTTGTGCCAGAATTAAGCTTACGCAGGCAGGAAAGCTCTGCCTCTTCGCGGTAATTTGGCTGTCGTAATCATTCATTGGAAGGAGAAGTTATCAATGAAAATCTGGCATGTATTAAGTGGCGCGGCTCTGGCTGTGGTAATTACAGGGTGTGCTGACAAAAGCAAAGATGTGCCGACCCCAACGCTGGGATCGCAGGTAGAAGGTCAGCAGGGGGTGATTAGGCAACCGAACGTGAGCGGGACCGTGTGGATCCGTCAGAAAGTGGCGCTGCCACCGGATGCGGTGCTGACCGTGACGCTGTCCGATGCTTCGCTGGCTGATGCACCGTCTAAAGTGCTGGCGCAGCGCGTGGTGCGCACGGAAGGTAAGCAGGCGCCGTTCCAGTTTACCCTGCCGTTTAACCCGGCGGATATCCAGCCAAAAGCACGCATTCTGCTGAGTGCGGCGGTCAGCGTGGATGGCAAACTGATGTTTATCACCGATACGGTGAAACAGGTGGTCACCACGGGCGGAACGCGTCAGGACCTGACGCTGGTGCCTGTCCCTGAAATGGCGATGCCAACCACCAGTGGGGCACCAGCAACCGTGCCTTCCACTTCGCCTACCCTGGTTACGCCATCAGGCGCCGTTCCTGCGCCAACGTCGATGTAACGTTTGTCGGGCGCGGCATCCGCGCCCGACAATTGCATTACCAGTGCCAGCGATACTTCACCAGGTCGATTTTCCCCTCGCGCGATACCTCAATCCCTTCCGCCTGCAGTGCTTTACGCTGTCTGCTGAGATCGTCACCCGTCAGCGAAATTTCACCTTTACGATTAATCACCCGGTGCCACGGCAGTTTGCTGCCTTCAGGCAGGCGCTTCAGTACGCCGCCAACCTGACGCGCCGCGCGCGATGAACCGGCCAGCCGGGCCACTTCGCCATAGGTGGTGACGCTGCCATAAGGGATCGCGGCAACGATTTGATAAATACGCTGTTGAAAACTGTCCTGTTCGATGGTCATAAGCCTATAGCGAGGAAATAATCTGCAGATCGTGCAAGAAACCAACGGTCACCAGGGGGCGGCTTGCAATTGCCGGGGGCATCATTGATAATGCCTGCGCTCTGGTTACCCAGGGCACTCAATGGGGGCCCGGTTGGTTCTCCCGCAATGCTAATTTGTGAACTCGGTCAGGTCCGGAAGGAAGCAGCCGTAA
Source organism: Erwinia aphidicola (assembly GCF_024169515.1). Classification (NCBI taxonomy): domain Bacteria; kingdom Pseudomonadati; phylum Pseudomonadota; class Gammaproteobacteria; order Enterobacterales; family Erwiniaceae; genus Erwinia; species Erwinia aphidicola. The sequence continues at coordinate 2,941,098 of NZ_JAMKCQ010000001.1, forward strand.
CAGATGACGCGTGTGCCGGGATGTAGCTGGCAGGGCCCCCACCCAATTCTGCCTCACCAGCCCTCACGACTTCATTCATTGCAAATCACACATCATTAGTTAGCGAACAAACTTCCATACTGCAACGGGCACTTTGTCATAAAGCTTATTCATTGTCAGTTCGGCCAGACGATGATCGGCAGCGGAATAGAATACAGCCAGTTCATCATCAGATAATTCGTACTTGTTCTTTTCGATGACGCGCTCAAGCGTGTCGATGGAACGACAGCGTCTGAGGCGCATCAGATAATCAGTTTTTGTTAAAAGTTTGTCTGTCATTATTAAACCGTAAATGAGTAATGGGTTGCTAAAACGAATGGCTGGCCTGTGTCAGGCTTGTTGCACATTCCTCTGCAAAAATGTTGAACAGTCGTTTGGCGGATTTCTGCCAGCGTTGTAAGTCCTGAACATTAATGCCGTAATTGCTGAACAGCATAAAGGTGTCATCCAGGTATTCATCAATCTGACTTATCAGATCGCTGTCCTCGATGTGCTTAATTTTGTAATTCATGGTGAATGCTGCAATATGCTCGATCAGGTCGTTAAGCTGCAGATTGGCAGCAGAGGTAGGATCGTTAACCCAGCCGTGGTGGCTGTCGCCTAACGTAGCCAGGCTTTCATCGTACAGGTTTTCACACAAAAATTTCAGCTGGGCAATATCATGCCTTCTCGGTGAGTATTCGTCCATCTTTTTCCCCTCCTAAGCTTGCGAAACAGGCCATTAAACCGCACTTTAAACATGGGTGCCAGGAAGTGATAATTACTATGCTATGTAACATCTAAACAAAATATAACTTATTTAAAATAACCTGCCGCTCGACTGACCAAATATTACAATTCATCGGACATGTTGTGGCGATCGTTATCAATGAAATCAAACACCAGCGCATCAGGAGTAAGGGTAAAATTGACCGACTGATGGGTTGTTTCACTCGCATCAATATCCAGACAGGCATTGAATACGTTCCAGCGGAAGCTGTAGTTCATTTTATAACGTGATTGTTGCAAATATTCCAGGGAAATAATTTTCAGACTTTCGGGAACATATCGCGCATTTTGTGAATACCATTCCAATGAACCAATCAGGTCATCTTCTATTTTGGGAATTATCTGTTGGATCTCATGCATTAATTCTAGTGGTTCAATGTTAGTTTGACGATATTTTAATGGTAAAGTTTTGCGCATTTTTCCCTCTCAGAGTTAAATTTTGCTTATCAGCTTAATTGCTGTAGCCGAGTGGATAAGCCAGGTTATAAATTTAGTGTAGCCTATATTGATGATTTAACAGTTAATTATTTTACTCGCACCGGCATGCTTCCGCATAAAACCATCACCATGTTGAGTTTTTTTTATATAAAAAACGCTTCAGCCATCCGGCTCCAACGTAATAATTAGATACATTTTAATGATATCCGTCCTGCCTCCATCCACGCTACCTTATTGTTATGTTATAACATTTAAGTGGCTTTTTAATGAACACCTCTCCGGCTTTTATTCGCATCGGCACCTTGCTCAGCTGCCCGGCATGGCTGCGTATGGTGCTGACCTTACACCTGGTCGGCGCGCTGGCGGCGCTCACCTGGTGGGCGGCACTCTGATGATCGTACTTAATCAGCTGGTGGTTGGCTATCAGCATCGTGCGGTGACGCCGCAGTTAAACGGTGAGTTTGCACGCGGCAGCATGACGGCCCTCGTGGGGGCAAATGGCTGCGGAAAATCAACGCTGCTGAAGACGCTGTGCGGGATGTTGCCCCCGGTCAGTGGTTCGGTCAGCCTCTCTGCGCCACGTCCGACCGTTGCCTGGCTGCCCCAGCACGCTGAGCTGGAGAAAACATTCCCTTTGACCGTTTTCGATCTGGTGGCAATGGGCTTCTGGCGTCAGAGTGGCTGGTTTAAAGGCTTAAACCGCCAGCAGCGTGAGCAGGTCATGTCGGCACTGCAGCGCGTCAATATGCTGCCGTTCGCTGCCGCCGCGCCGGGAACCTTATCCGGCGGGCAGCTGCAGCGCGTGCTGTTTGCCCGGCTGCTGATACAGGACGCAGAACTGCTGCTGCTGGATGAGCCTTTTACCGGCGTCGACAGCGATACCACCGAACTGCTGCTGGCGCTGCTGGCGGAGCGGCATCAGGCCGGGGCGACACTGATTGTTGTCCTGCACGACATGGCTACGGTGGCGCAGCATTTCCCGCAGGTGTTACGCCTGAAAGAGCAGCACAGCGAATGGACCTGCCGCGGCTGCGGCGTGACCGGGCTGAGCTTTAGTCGCCGTGGGGGGACCAGCGCATGATGCTGATCCAGCCATTTATCGAATTTGGATTTATGCGCCGGGCGCTGGTGGCCTGCGTCGCGCTGTCGCTGAGCGCGACGCCGCTGGGCGTCTTCCTGCTACTGCGCCGCATGAGCCTGGTGGGCGATGCGCTGTCGCACGCGGTGCTTCCCGGTGCCGCAATCGGCTATTTACTCTCCGGACTTTCGCTGGTCGCGATGGGCATTGGCGGAGCGATTGCCGGTCTGACGGTGGCGCTGTTGTCAGGCGCGGTCAGTCGCTATACGCCGCTGCGTGAGGATGCCAGCTTTGCCGGTTTCTATCTTGGCTCACTGGCGCTGGGCGTCACGCTGGTGTCGCTGCGCGGTTCCAGCGTCGATCTTCTGCATGTCCTGTTCGGCTCGCTGCTGGCGGTCGATACGCCCTCCATCGTGCTGGTCAGCAGCATCAGTGCGGTCACCCTGCTGATCTTCGCGCTGATCTACCGCCCGCTGACCATTGATGCCTTTGACCCGAGCTTTCTGCGCGCCCAGAACCGCTGGACTTCACCGCTGGTGCACGCCATTTTTCTGGTGCTGGTTGTCATCAACCTGGTGGCGGGCTTTCAGGTGCTTGGCACCCTGATGAGCGTCGGGCTGATGATGCTGCCTGCGGCCAGCGCCCGATTCTGGAGCCGTCATCTCGCCGGGACGCTGGCGGCGGCAATGATCATCGCCACGCTGGCCAGTTTCAGCGGGCTTTACGCCTCGTTTTACCTCTCGTTACCTGCCGGGCCCGCCGTGGTGCTGAGTGCGGCACTGTTGTTCTTTCTTTCCATTTTAATCGGTCCCTGCGGCGGCATTTTTGCCGGGCGTAAACCATTGGCAATCAGATAGGGAGTAAGTATGAAGAAGTTACCTGTGGCGCTGGCGCTGTCCGTATTGCTGGCCGCACCTGCTGCAATGGCGAAAACCGTTGAAGCGGTTGCCAGTTTTACCGTGCTGGCGGATATCGTAAAAAACGTTGGCGGCGAACACGTCGTGGTGAAAAGCCTGGTGGGGCCAAATGGTGACCCGCACAGCTTTGAACCGACGCCAAAAGATAGCCAGGCGCTGGCGCATGCCGATGTGGTGTTTGTTAGCGGACTGGGAATGGAAGGGTGGATGGATCGCCTGATCGCCGCATCGGGCTATAAGGGAGAGACGGTGGTGGCTTCAGCCGGGATCAACACGCGAAAAATGGAAGAGGACGGAGAAACGGTTACCGACCCGCACGCGTGGAACAGCATGCTGAACGGTGTTATCTATGCCACTAACGTGATGAATGCGCTGATCGCCGCCGATCCGCAGGATGCAGATTATTTCCGTCAGCACGGCAGCGCCTACATCGCACAGCTTAAGCAGCTGGATAGCTGGGCGCAGCAAGAGTTCAGCGCTATTGCGCAGAGCAAACGTAAGGTGCTGACCAGCCATGATGCCTTCGGCTACTTCGGCCAGCGCTACGGGGTAACGTTCCTCTCCCCGGTCGGTTTCTCCACCGAATCTGAGGCCAGCGCTTCCGACGTCGCCGCGCTGATCGCTCAGCTCAAGCAGGAGAAGATCCATGCCTACTTTATCGAGAATCAGACCGATCCGCGCCTGGTTAAACAGATTGCCGCTGCCGGCGGCGCGCAGCCGGGCGGCGAGCTGTATCCGGAAGCTTTGACCGGGCAGGGCGGTGAAGCAGACAGCTACATTAATGCTTTCAAACATAACGTCAATGCGATGGTCAGCAGCATGAAATAAGCGCCCAGCCCGTGATTAAGCCGCATAAAAAAGGGGATAGCCGCGGCTATCCCCTTGTGTTGCATGCTTGAGAGTCATCAATTAATGCTTCTTGCCACCCCGGCCCTGTACGGCCTTAAAGCGTGGGTTACTTTTGCAGATGACGAATACGCGGCCGTGACGGCGTACGATTTTACAATCTTTGTGGCGTTTTTTGGCCGAGGCCAGAGAGCTTAAGACCTGCATGATGGCTCCTTACTTTTTCATCGCGCCGAGGAAGCTGCCGAAGCGCTGGTTGAAGCGTGCGGCGCTGCCCTCTTTGGCAAAATCTTTCTGCTTGCCGGTGTAATAGACGTGTGAGGCCGAAGAGACATCCAGCGTCACGTAAGGCATCTGTTTGCCTTCATGCTCAATCGTGCGATCGGTTTTGATGGTCGACCCCACGACAAACCAGGCGTCTGCCGTGGTGTCATGGAACACCACCTGGCGATAGGTTGGATGAATACTCTGTTTCATCTGTCACTCCATTTGTTATGTTATACTATAACAATAGTATGCGCCGCAGGTGAGCAAAATGCAACTGCGCGCACGCTGGAAAAAAGACAAAAAAAAAGAGGCCGCATTAAGCGGCCTCTGGTTCACATTAACTTGCGTGAATTAGTGATGATGATCGACTGGGTGGCTATGTTCCAGCTCTTCTTTGTTCTTACTGAAGCGGCGGCGAACCACCACGAAGAACACTGGAACGAAGAAGATCGCCAGGATAGTCGCGGTGACCATCCCGCCCATCACGCCAGTACCTACGGCGTTCTGAGCACCGGAACCCGCACCGGTACTGATAGCCAGCGGCAGAACCCCGAGGATAAACGCCAGAGAAGTCATCAGGATTGGACGTAAACGCATACGTACCGCTTCCAGAGTCGCTTCCACCAGGCCTTTGCCTTCCTTCTCCATCAGGTCCTTAGCGAACTCGACGATCAGGATGGCGTTCTTCGCCGATAGCCCTATGGTGGTTAGCAGCCCCACCACAAAGTACACGTCGTTGCTCAGCCCGCGCAGGGTGGTAAAGATCAGCGCCCCGACCACACCCAACGGTACGACCAGCATTACCGCGAACGGTATTGACCAGCTCTCGTACAGTGCGGCCAGACAGAGGAAGACCACAATCAGCGAGATGGCATACAGTGCCGGAGCCTGGTTACCGGACAGACGTTCCTGATAGGACATCCCCGTCCAGTCGTAACCAATACCGGTAGGCAGTTTCGACGCCAGGTCCTGCATCAGATTCATCGCTTCACCCGAACTCTTACCCGGTGCTGGCTGTCCTAACAGCTCCATCGACGGCAGGCCGTTATAACGCTCCAGTCGTGGTGAACCGTAAACCCACTGCGCAGAGGCAAAGGCGCTGAACGGCACCATTTCACCGCTGCTGGCACGCACATACCAGTTGCCAATATCACTTGGCAACATACGGTAAGGCGCATCGCCCATCACGTACACTTTCTTCACGCGGCCGCGGTCAATGAAGTCATTAACGTAGGATCCGCCCCAGGCTGCCGCCAGCGTGGTGTTGATATCGGAGAGCGATACCCCCAGCGCCGACGCTTTTTCCTGGTCGATAGTCAGTTTGTACTGTGGCGTATCTTCCAGACCGTTAGGACGCACGCCTACCAGGGTATCTGAATGCTGAGCAATCATGCCAAGCAGCTGGTTACGTGCTGCGGTCAGTTTCTCATGGCCAAGGCCACCCTGATCGATCAGCTGGAAGTCAAAACCGGTCGCCGTACCCAGCTCAACAATCGCCGGGAGGTTGAACGGAATCACCATCGCATCTTTGATCGCTGACAGCGCGCCCATGGCACGCCCGGCAATCGCCGGCACCTTGTTATCTGCACCCGAACGTTCATCCCACGGTTTCAGGCTGACGAAGGCGATACCGGTGTTCTGACCACGACCTGCAAAGCCAAAGCCGTTAACGGTGAACACCGAGTTAACGTTCGCTTTCTCTTTATTCAGGTAGTAATCCGTCACCTGGTCCAGCACTTTCTGTGTACGTTCCTGCGTGGCACCTGCTGGCAGCTGGGCCATGGTCAGGAATACCCCTTGGTCTTCTTCCGGCAGGAAGGAGGTTGGCAGGCGCATAAACAGATAGGCCATGCCCACCACGATCAGCAGATAAATCACCAGGTAACGACCGGTGCTGCGCACGATGTGGCCCACGCTGTCGGTGTAGTGATTGGTGCTTTTGTCGAACAGGCGGTTAAACCAGCCGAAGAAACCGGTGGTTTTGCCATGGTCGCCTTTCGCAATCGGCTTCAGCATGGTGGCACACAGTGCCGGAGTCAGGATCAGCGCGACGATAACCGACAGCACCATCGCGGAAACGATAGTAATCGAGAACTGACGATAGATAACCCCGGTAGACCCGCCGAAGAAGGCCATTGGAATAAATACCGCTGACAGCACCAGCGCAATACCGACCAGCGCGCCCTGGATCTGCTCCATCGATTTACGCGTGGCTTCCTTGGGCGGTAGGCCCTCTTCGGCCATGACGCGCTCGACGTTCTCGACCACCACGATGGCGTCATCCACCAACAGGCCGATGGCGAGCACCATCCCGAACATCGTCAGGGTGTTTATCGAGTAGCCAAACGCGCTGATAATCGCAAAGGTGCCGAGCAAGACAACCGGCACCGCAATCGTTGGGATCAGCGTGGCGCGGAAGTTTTGCAGGAACAGGTACATCACCAGGAACACCAGCACGATAGCTTCGACCAGTGTTTTCACAACTTCGTTAATCGAGATCTTAACGAATGGCGTGGTGTCATACGGATAGACGATTTTCATGCCGGCCGGGAAGAACGGCTCCAGTTTAGCAAGCTCAGCTTTTACCGCCGCAGCGGTATCCAGGGCGTTAGCACCGGTTGCCAGCTTGATCCCCAGACCCGAGGCCGGTTGACCGTTGTAGCGTGCAATAATCTCGTAGTTCTCACCACCCAGCTCGATATGCGCCACGTCGCTCAGACGGACACGTGAACCGTCGCTGTTCACTTTCAGCAGGATCTTACCGAACTCTTCAGCCGAGGTCAGACGCGTCTGCGCGATGATCGAGGCATTCAGCTGCTGGCCTTTCACCGGTGGTGAACCACCGAGCTGACCGGCCGCCACCTGGGCGTTCTGGGTGTTGATGGCGCTGATCACATCGACCGGCGTCAGTGAGTAGTTGTTGAGTTTATGCGGGTCCATCCAGATACGCATCGCATACTGCGCCCCGAACAGCTGGGTATCACCCACGCCGGAGACACGACTAATGGGATCTTTAATATTAGAACCCACGTAGTCGGAGATGTCGTTCTGCGTCATGGTGCCGTTATCGTTGATGAAACCGGCAACCATCAGGAAGCTACTGGAGGATTTCTGAACTTTAATCCCCTGCTGCTGTACTTCCTGCGGGAGCAACGGCATCGCCAGCTGCAGTTTGTTCTGAACCTGCACCTGCGCGATATCAGCATCGGTACCGGACTGGAATGTCAGAGTCAGCTGCAGCGTACCCGAAGAGTCGCTGCTTGAACCCATGTACATCAGGCCGTCGATGCCGTTCATGTTTTGTTCGATAACCTGCGTGACGGAGTCCTGCAAAGTTTTCGCATCGGCACCCGGGTAGGTGGCGGTGATCTCGATTGCCGGTGGAGCAACGTTAGGATATTGCTCAATCGGCAGTTTCAGGATCGACAGCGCACCCGCCAGCATAATAATGATGGCGATAACCCAGGCAAAGATGGGGCGATCGATAAAGAACTTAGCCATGTATCAGCGGCTCCTGTTAAGACTTCGGTTGTTCAGACTGTGCCTGAGGCTGAGGGGCTTCTTTGGCACTGTCGTCGCTAACTTCCTGTGGGGTCACCGCCGCACCGGGTTTCACACGCTGCAGACCGGTGGTGATCACACGATCGCCATCTTTCAGACCTGACGTGACCAGCCATTTGTCGCCGAAAGCTTGATCGGCTGTCACATTACGCACTTCAACCTTGTTATCCGCACCGACAACCATGGCAGTCGCCTGGCCAGTTGGCGTGCGGGTGATGCCCTGCTGAGGAACCAGCAATGCATTTGGGTTGGTGCCTTCATCCAGGCGAGCTCGTACGAACATGCCTGGCAGCAGGTTGTGGTCCGGGTTAGGGAACACTGCACGCAGTGTGATGGAGCCGGTGGTCTCGTCAACGGTGACATCAGAGAATTCTAATGTTCCGCTCTGCGAGTATTCTTTACCATCCTGCGTTAACAGTTTGACTTCAGCTTTGCCGTTGGTCTGCTGCAGCTGGCCGGATTTCAGCTCGTCGCGCAGACGAATAAAGTCTTCGCTCGACTGGGTTACGTCAACGTAGATCGGGTCCAGCTGCTGCACAGTTGCCAGAGCGGTCGTCTGAGCACTCTGCACCAGCGCACCTTCGGTGACTGAGGATTTACCAATGCGTCCGCTGATAGGCGAGGTCACTTTGGTATAGGCAAGGTTAATACGGGCAGATTCAACGGCTGCCTGTGCTGCCTGAACGGCGGCAGCGGTCTGGCTCTGGGTGGCTGCCGCGGTATCGTAATCCTGCTGACTGATGTACTTAGTACCCAGCAGAGGCTTGTAGCGTTTTACGGTTAAAGCGGCGATCTGCGCGTTGGCCTGAGCCTGTGCGAGGTCACCTTTGGCGCTGTCGTAAGCGGCCTGATAAGTGGCCGGATCAATTTGATACAAGGATTCGCCAGCCTTGATATCACTACCCTCAACGAAGTTGCGTTTCAGAATAATGCCGGAAACCTGTGGGCGAACTTCTGCAATACGGAACGATGAGGTGCGACCCGGCAGGTCGGTGGTAATTTTAAGCGGTGCGCTTTTTAGCGTCGTGATACCCACTTCAGGGGCCTGTTGCTGACCGGCCTGCTGAGAATCTTTGTTATCACATCCTGTTAGCACTAAGCTGCCTGAAAGCATCAGAACGGCCGCCAGAGGCGTTAACCCTCTGTTTTTGTTCATAAATAAACCTCGAGTGTCCGATATCGATTGTTCAATGGATCACAAACCCATAAACCCATTGCTGCGTTTAAATTATGGTCGTGCTATGGTACATACATTCGGAAATGTATGTAAGTCTAACGCTTTGTAAAAAACACCCTCATGGCACGAAATACCAAACAACAAGCTCAGGAAACGCGAAATCACATCATAGATGCGGCTATCGAGCGCTTTTCTGAACATGGCGTTTCTAAAACGTCACTGGCTGATATTGCCGCAAGTGCTGGCGTGACGCGGGGTGCAATCTACTGGCATTTCAAAAATAAAACGGATTTGCTCAATGAGATTTGGGCACAGTCCGAATCCGGAATGGCAGACCTGGAGCTTGAGTATCAATCAAAATACCCGGCGGATCCACTCTCTGTTATGCGAGCTATGTTGCTGTATGTCCTTGACGCGGCAGCCACTGATCCGAGAAGACGTGCACTTATGGAAATTATTTACCATAAATGTGAGTTCGTCGGTGAAATGACTACCCTCCAGCTAATGCAGCAAAATCTCTATCTTGAATGTTATGAGAAGATAGAAGAGGTTTTACAACAGTGTATTGATGCAAAGCAACTTCCGGAAAATCTTAACACGCGTCGCGTCGCTGTAGTGATGCGTGGCTACATCAGCGGCATCATGGAAAACTGGCTGTTTATGCCGGAGAGCTTTGACCTCGCCGCCGACGCGCCGCAGCTGGTGGACACGCTGATCGAGATGCTGATCGGGTGCCCAACCTTACGCAAGCCAGCATAGCGCGAAATTATGAACGTGCGGCGACTTTCTGCTCGAAATCTCGCTGCACAATCGCCAGCGCTGCCAGCACGGTTTCTGGCGCTATCTGATTCTCTTCCAACAGCATAATCAAATCCACGGCCAGTTTGACCTCTTCCGGTGCAGTATCCAGCGACATACGTTTTCCTTATAATGATAAAAATTTCAGATGCGCAGCATTCTGACCACGCCAACCATGACCAGCGCGCCGGCAAACGCGGCCAGCAGCGCCCGCGGGTGGAAGATTGCCAGCGTCCCGTAGTCAAAATAACTGCTGACGTAGCCGCCAATCAAGGCACCCACTGCAGTCAATAACAACGTTGGCATCAGGCCGCCGGGGCGGCCGGGGAAAAAACGGCGTGCAATAACGCCCACCAGCAAACCGGTTACCATCCAGCTAATCAGCCCCATAGCGGCCTCTCTTTCAGCGAGTTATCATCCGATTATAGCCCGCGCTCGCGATTTTCGATGCCGCGCTCAATTCGCTTCAACGCCTGCAGGCAGCGCTGCAAACGCCCTTCGAGTGCAGCCACCTCACGCTGAAGTTGCTGCTGCTGTGCCAGCGTTTCCTGCACGGCCAGCAGACTTTCCCGGTCCTGAATCATCGCCCGCAGGCGGCGCTCAAAATCCTGATGTTCGGCCAGCTTTTCATACAGGTTCTCGCGCACAGGCGCCGCGCGGGTCTCACTGCTGCGCATCTTGAGCGTTGCCAGTTCGCGCTGCATGGCGCTCATCTGCAGCACCACGCGTTCGGCCATCCATGCCACGCTTTCCGGGCGATTATCCCTCACGCTCTGTTTTAACAGCGCCATGGTCTGTCTGACTTCCTGCAGATAATCGCCCAGGCGGGTAGAGTGGCTGTGAAATAACTGATGGTCAAAGCGCGCCTGCGCATTACGTTTATTAGCATGCGGCTCGACAGCCTGCGCCAGCTGTTCCAGCTGCGTTTCCAGTTGTTGCAGTAAAGCTGCGCTTTTCATCGTGTTCTCCAGGGCAGTATTGCGGCTATGATACCCTGTTTAGAGCCAATTTTTTCGGGTACGCCATGCAACGTTATCTTCTTATTACTCTTGGCTGGTTGGCGGTGGTACTGGCCACGCTCGGCGTGGTACTGCCGCTGCTGCCAACCACGCCATTTTTACTGCTGGCGGCCTGGTGCTTTGCCCGGTCTTCTCCGCGCTTCCATCACTGGCTACTGCACCGCTCGGTATTCGGGCGCTACCTGCGTCACTGGCAGCAGCATCGGGCAATGCCACCGGGCGCCAAGGGCAGGGCGATCCTGTTTATTCTGCTGACCTTTGCCTTTTCCTTGTGGATGGTCAAAATTCTCTGGGTACGCCTGCTGCTGCTGGCGATACTCTGCTGCCTGCTGATCTTTATGATCCGCCTGCCAGTGGTTGACGAAGAGCAGGAAAAGCGCTGATTTCGCTAAACACGGTTGCAATTGTCCGGCGTTTTGCCTAGATTTGGTCGTTTTCGTGCGCGGCTTTCCCCCAGTGTTTGAATTTCACCCGGCTTTATCGTCGTGCGTGAAGCAAGCCGCGTGAGTCAGATTTGTATTTACCAGGCACAACACTATGACCGCGACTGCGCAGCAGCTTGAATTCCTTAAAAACAGTATCAAAAGCATCCCGGACTACCCAAAACCGGGCATTCTCTTTCGTGACGTCACCAGCCTGCTGGAAGATCCGAAAGCGTATGCGTTGAGCATTGAGCTGTTAGTTGAACGCTATCGTCACGCTGGCATCACCAAGGTGGTGGGCACTGAGGCGCGCGGTTTCCTGTTCGGCGCACCGGTTGCGCTTGGGCTGGGCGTGGGCTTCGTACCGGTGCGTAAACCCGGCAAGCTGCCGCGTAAAACTTTTGCCGAAAGCTACGAGCTGGAGTACGGCACCGACCAGTTAGAGCTGCATTGTGATGCTATCCAGCCGGGTGACGTGGTGCTGGTGGTTGACGATCTGCTGGCGACCGGCGGCACGATTGAGGCCACCGTGAAGCTGATCCGCCGCGCGGGCGGCACCGTGAAAGATGCCGCTTTCATCATTAATCTGTTTGACCTCACCGGCGAATCACGCCTGAAGGCGCAGGGCATTGAAAGCTACAGTCTGGTGAACTTCCCCGGTCACTAAGATTTTGCGGGGCGGCGGGTCCGCCCCGATCTCTCCTCATCTGCTTCTCTCCCTGTACACCAAATGCCTTCAACCGCTGTTCGGCACAAAAAGCAGCGATTCATCCCCCCTGATGCTTACACTTGTGCGGCAAAATGCAGCCGTCACCGTGATAAAGGAAGTTCGGGATGAACAAAATCGCTACCGTTACTACTCTCCTCGCCGCACTGGCGGGTGCCACAGCCGCAAACGCCGCTCAGACTAAGGCCCCTGTTGATTATCAGTACCAGACAAAAGATATCAGCGGGCTGCACACCTTCACGCTGGGATACGCCCAGAGCCACAATCAGCATTTCAACAATATCAAAGGTCTTAACCTTAAATATCGCTACGAAATCCCTCAGCTGCCGCTCAGCGCGATGGTGTCACTTACCTGGATGAACGGGCGCGGTAGCCAGTTTGCACAGTTTGATGGCGCCTCAGAGAATAAATACCATCGCGTGCGCTACTATTCGCTGATGGTGGGGCCGGCTTATCGCATCAGCCATTGGGCCAGTCTCTACGCGCTGGCTGGCCCGGGCTGGGAAAGCAGCACCAATATCACCCACTATCGAGATGCTGATGGTGAACATTCCGGGCGCAAAAAAAGGGCCAGTTCGCGTTTTGCCTGGGGGGCGGGAATGCAGTTCAATCTGATTGATAACCTGGCGCTGGACGTCGGTTATCAGGGCGGTCACCTGCAGAAAACGTCCAGTCACGGCTTCAACGTTGGCGTGGGGTATCGTTTCTAACTACCTCCACAACCTTCATCTTTTACAGCCACAGGATCGTGGCTGTTTGTCTGATATCTGCGCCCTTAGCCGCGATAAAGTGATTGAATAAGACGAGCAAGCCGGGAACTGTTATAGTTGCTCACTCTGGTTTATCACGACCTTGTACACCCATTCATTCCAATCGATGATGAAGTCTTAATGAGCTATCAGGTACTGGCCCGCAAGTGGCGTCCGCAAGCGTTTACTGATGTTGTCGGTCAGCAACATGTTCTGACCGCGCTGGCTAACGGTTTGTCCCTTGGCCGCATCCATCACGCCTATCTTTTCTCCGGCACCCGTGGCGTTGGTAAGACCACCATTGCCCGCCTGCTGGCAAAGGGGCTGAACTGTGAAACCGGCATAACCGCTACCCCGTGCGGGCAGTGTGACAACTGCCGTGAAATCGAACAGGGGCGCTTTGTCGATCTGATTGAAATCGATGCCGCTTCCCGTACTAAAGTGGAAGACACGCGCGATCTGCTGGATAACGTCCAGTACGCTCCGGCGCGTGGTCGTTTTAAAGTCTATCTGATCGATGAAGTTCACATGCTCTCGCGCCACAGCTTTAACGCGCTGTTGAAAACGCTGGAAGAGCCGCCGGAGCACGTCAAATTTCTGCTAGCCACCACCGACCCGCAAAAGCTGCCGGTGACCATTCTGTCGCGCTGCCTGCAGTTCCACCTCAAGGCGCTCGATCAGGAACAGATCCGCGGCCAGCTTGAGCACGTGCTGAAGGCCGAACAGATTGCTGCGGAAACGCGTGCACTGCAGCTGCTGGCGCGTGCTGCAGACGGCAGTATGCGCGACGCGCTGAGCCTGACCGATCAAGCCATCGCCATGGGGCAGGGGCAGGTGACCACCGCCACGGTGAATGACATGCTCGGCACCCTTGACGACGAACAGCCGCTGGCGCTGATTGAAGCGCTGGTTAATGCCGACGGTGAACAGGTGATGGCGCTGCTGACTCAGGCCGCATCGCGCGGCGTGGAGTGGGAAGCGCTGCTGGTGGAGATGCTTACCTTGCTGCACCGCGTGGCGATGATCCAACTGCTGCCTTCAGCGCTCGGTGATGACATGGCCGCGATTGAACAGCGGCTGCGTGAACTGGCGCGGGTGCTGCCACCGGCAGATGTGCAGCTCTATTATCAAACGCTGCTGATGGGGCGTAAAGAGCTGCCGCTGGCGCCGGATCGCCGCATGGGCGTCGAGATGACGCTGCTGCGTGCGCTGGCTTTTCATCCGAAAGCGGTGATTGCTGAACCGGTTGCACGCCCGACCATGACGCCACAGGCGACTGCTGCGGTGATGCCTGCACCGGATGCCGCGCCGCCGTCCAGCCCGCCTGCAGCGCATACCGTGGAGTCCCCGCCACCGCAGGGATTACCGGATACCACCAGCCAGCTCCTACAGGCGCGCACGCAGCTGCTGCGCCATCAGGGGGCGAGTAAGCCAAAAAAGAGTGAGCCGGCGGCGCAGGGTGCGCGGCCGGCAAGCTCGGCACTGGAGCGCCTGGCCGCCGTTACCGAACGCGGGCAGCAGCGCCTGCAGCAGGCCGCAGCGCAACCCGCCGCGCCGGTAAAGGAAGAGGCCTACCGCTGGAAAGCGCTCAATCCGACAGAAGTAAAAACGGAAAAGGTCGCCACGCCAAAAGCGCTGCGCACCGCACTTGAGCTGGAAAAACATCCGGAACTGGTGGCGAAGCTGGTTGCTGAGTCATTACAGCGTGATGCCTGGGCTGCCGAGATCGCTGCGCTTACGATGCCAAAACTGGTGCAGCAGCTGGCGCTCAACGCCTGGAAAGAGCCGACCGAAAACGGCATCTGCCTGCATCTGCGCTCCAGCCAGCGCCATCTGAATTCGCCCTCGGCGCAGAAAGCGCTGAGTGATGCCTTGAATGCTGCTTCCGCACACCCCATTGAATTAACCGTGGTGGAAGATGATAATCCGGCGGTGCTGACCCCGCTGGAGTGGCGGCAAAAAATTTACGAAGAGAAACTGGCGCAGGCGCGTCAGTCGATTATCACGGATACTCATATCCAGACGCTGCAGCGATTTTTCGACGCTGACGTAGACGAAGAGAGTATCCGACCTGTTTAACCCGCCGCATTATCACGTGATGATGTGGCCTGAGCTGAAGAGAGAGAACTTATGTTTGGTAAAGCCGGATTGGGCAACCTGATGAAGCAGGCCCAGCAAATGCAGGACAAAATGGCGCAGGTGCAGGAAGAGATCGCTGCGATGGAAGTGACCGGTGAATCTGGCGCTGGCATGGTCAAGGTCACCATCAACGGTGCGCACAACTGCCGCCGCGTGGAAGTGGATCCAAGCCTGCTGGAAGATGACAAAGACATGCTGGAAGACCTGATTGCTGCGGCATTCAATGATGCCGCACGTCGCGTTGCTGAAACCCAGAAAGAGAAAATGGCGGCCGTTTCCAGCGGAATGTCTCTGCCACCTGGCTTCAAGATGCCATTCTGATGCAAACCAGCCCGCTCCTTGAAGCACTGATGGAGTCGCTGCGTTGCCTGCCGGGCGTCGGGCCGAAGTCGGCACAGCGCATGGCTTTCCAGCTGTTACAGCGCGACCGCAGTGGCGGTATGCGACTGGCGCAGGCCCTGACGCGGGCGATGTCGGAGATTGGTCACTGTGCCGACTGCCGGACATTCACCGAGCAGGAAACCTGCACCATCTGCGCCAATCCCCGGCGTCAGCAGAACGGCCTGATCTGCGTGGTGGAGAGCCCGGCAGATATTCACGCCATTGAGCAGACCGGGCAGTTTGCCGGGCGCTACTTTGTGCTGATGGGCCATCTGTCGCCGCTGGATGGCATCGGACCGAATGATATCGGCCTCGATCGCCTTGAGCAGCGGCTGGAAAAAGAGTCAATTCAGGAAGTGATCCTCGCCACCAACCCGACGGTTGAAGGCGAAGCTACCGCCAACTACATTGCCAGCCTGTGTGAACAGTATGGTGTGGACGCCAGCCGCATCGCGCACGGCGTGCCGGTGGGCGGCGAGCTGGAAATGGTCGACGGCACCACGCTGTCGCACTCTCTGGCCGGGCGCCTCAAGATTAAATTCTGAACAATCAACGGCACGAGTTGATCGTGCCGTCTTGAAATCCCCAAATATCCCCCCACTTATATCCTCAACGTTCATCAACCTGTTCTTAGTTGAGGTAGCAATGACCATGAAAGGACAAGAGACCCGTGGCTTCCAGTCAGAGGTAAAACAACTTCTGCACCTGATGATCCACTCCCTCTATTCAAATAAAGAAATCTTCCTGCGTGAGCTGATCTCAAACGCCTCTGACGCCGCCGACAAGCTGCGCTTCCGTGCGTTATCCACCCCGGACCTTTACCAGGGTGACGGCGAGCTGCGCGTACGGGTTTCGGTCGACAAGGAAAAACGCACCCTGACGTTGAGCGACAACGGTATCGGGATGCGTCGTGACGAAGTGATTGAAAACCTCGGTACCATTGCCAAGTCAGGCACCAAATCCTTCCTCGAATCACTGGGTTCAGACCAGGCGAAAGACAGCCAGCTGATCGGCCAGTTTGGTGTTGGTTTCTACTCGGCGTTTATCGTGGCCGATAAAGTGTCAGTCCGCACCCGCGCAGCCGGCGCTGCCGCCGATGAAGGCGTGTTCTGGGAATCTGCCGGTGAGGGCGAATACACGATCGCCGACATCACTAAAGAAGATCGCGGCACGGAAATCACGCTGCATCTGCGCGAAGGCGAAGATGAGTTCCTTGATGCATGGCGCGTGCGCAGCATTATCAGCAAGTATTCCGACCATATTGCCCTGCCGGTAGAGATTGAAAGCCATAACGAAGAAGACAACACCACCAGCTGGGAAAAGATCAACAAAGCGCAGGCGCTGTGGACGCGTAATAAGTCTGATATCAGCGAAGACGAATACAAAGAGTTCTACAAACACGTCGCGCATGACTATACCGACCCGCTGACGTGGAGCCACAACCGCGTTGAGGGCAAGCAGGAGTACACCAGCCTGCTCTACATCCCGGCGCAGGCGCCGTGGGATATGTGGAACCGCGATCACAAGCACGGCCTGAAACTGTACGTGCAGCGCGTGTTCATCATGGACGACGCCGAGCAGTTTATGCCGAACTATCTGCGCTTCGTCAAAGGGCTGATCGACTCTAACGACCTGCCGCTGAACGTCTCGCGTGAAATCCTGCAGGACAGCCGCATCACGCAGACCCTGCGCGGCGCGTTGACCAAGCGCTCCCTGCAGATGCTGGAGAAAGTGGCGAAGGATGATGAAGAGAAATATCAGAAATTCTGGCAGCAGTTTGGTCTGGTGCTGAAAGAAGGCCCGGCAGAGGACAGCGGCAACGTGGCGACCATCGCCAAACTGCTGCGTTTTGCCAGCACCAGCAGCGAAGGTCCGGCGCAGACCGTGTCGCTGGAAGATTACGTCAGCCGCATGGTGGAAGGGCAGGAGAAGATTTACTACATCACTGCCGACAGCTACGCCGCGGCGAAAAGCAGCCCGCATCTGGAGCTGTTCCGTAAGAAAGGCATCGAAGTGCTGCTGCTCTCCGACCGCATCGACGAATGGATGATGAGCTATCTGACCGAATTCGACGGTAAGTCTTTCCAGTCGGTGAGCAAAGCGGATGACGCGCTGAGCAAACTGGCCGATGAAGAGACCGAAGAGCAGAAAGAAGCGGAGAAAGCGCTGGAGCCGTTCGTGGAGCGCGTGAAAACGCTGCTGGGTGAGCGCGTGAAAGAGGTGCGTCTGACGCATCGTCTGACCGACACCCCGGCGATTGTCACCACCGAAGCGGACGAAATGAGCACCCAGATGGCGAAGCTGTTTGCTGCTGCTGGCCAGGACGTGCCGGAAGTGAAGTATCTGTTTGAGCTGAACCCGGATCACGCTCTGGTGAAACGCGCCGCCGATACGCAGGATGAAGCCCGCTTTGCCGAGTGGGTTGAGCTGCTGCTGGACCAGGCGCTATTCGCCGAGAAAGGCACGCTGGACGATCCTAACCAGTTTATCCGCCGCATGAACCAGCTGCTGCTGGGTTAATCGCCTCTGTCCAACGGGCGAGGTATGCCTCACAGCTGGGCAGATCGCAGTAAGGGTCGGGCAAGTGCCTGACCCTTTTTTTATCCTGCTTTATTCCCCCAAACACCAGCGCGCCGGGTTGTTCAACATATACTCGCGCACATGATTTAATTCCCTCTCATCACGTATTACTCGCTCCCAATATCCGCGCTGCCACAGCTTAGCTCCCGCAAACATTTTGCCGATCTCTCTGCTCACTGCCGCTTTATAACTCCCAATGATGGTGCTGAGCGGGTGCTGGTTGCCATCCGATATGATCAGAATGCAGTGCAGGTGATTGGGCATAATGATAAAGCTGTCGGGCAGGCATTTGGGAAAATGTGCTGTCAGGCTTTGGCGTAATTCCCGTGCGATTATCCCCCTCTGATTCAGCCAGCTTTGATTGCGCGTACAGCGTCCGAAATAGTGTTTTTTGTTCAGGCAGCACAGGGTCAGATAATAATATCCCGGCTGACGGTAGTCGTAGTGTTTAAGGCGCAGAGACTTCCTTTGGTGCATGAGATCCTCCTTTTTGAGGAGCATATCAGCGCCTGGCATTACGCGGGGTTTTGGCGTGAAGATAGTCGGCACGGCTCGCAAAATGGCGGGCGAGGCATGCCTCACCCCTACGATAATCGCCGTGGGGGCGGGCATGCCTCGCCCCTACGATAATCGCCGTGGGGGGCGGGCATGTGTAGCGCCGGGCTGATGGGTTACAGATCGAACCGGGCTGATAGGTAACACTTTCAGCCCTCATATCGCCTGATACTGTGGCTGACTGCCTCATAGTAGCCCAGTATCTTTCTCCCAAACAGGATTGACGTACCCCCTTCATCTTCTTCCCTTATCTCTATCCGTTCTCCCCGCAGCGACTCACTGACGAACAACCGCCTTCCCTTCAGCCTTATGTCCCCTTTTTGCTGCACCCGGTACAGCTTCGCTCCCTCGTCATACGCCACCTCCGGCACCTCTCCCGTGTATTCACGCTCGGATTTCCTCCACAGGCTTGACGGCACCGCTCCGCCCACCGCCGAGTGCGGTCGCACCGTGTTGTACTCCTCCCTGAACGCGTTGAACCAGGCCTGCTGCTCCTCCAGCGTGCCGTAACGGTGGCCGTACGACATCGCCTCCTTCAGCGTCCGGTGCATCCGCTCGTGGCGCCCGTTCTCCGTCGGTTTTCCCGGCCTGATGCGCTCGGGCAGGATGCCCAGCTTTATCAGCCATACGCTCAGCGGCGTCAGTCCGCCCAGCCCCGTACCGGCGAACGGGTTGCCGTTGTCCGTGCGGATAACCTCCGGCAGCCCGTTTTCCCTGAACGCCTGCTCCAGGCATGCCCTGACGAAGGCGCCCGTCTCGGCTGCGCCCGCCTCGCAGCACAGCAGCTGGCGGCTGTGCAGGTCGGTCAGCGTAAAGGCGTGGCACCAGCGGTCGCCCCCGCCGGACAGCAGGAACTTCCCTTTAAAATCTGCGCCCCAGGTCTGGTTAACGTCGCTGACGTCACGAAGAGGGACCTGCCGGACGGGCGATTTTCTACGCGTGGCGGCGGGCCTGACCAGGCCATGTTGGCGGAGGATGTTCCCGATAGTGCTGGCAGCGGGCACCGTCCAGGCAGCTGAGCGCCCGGGGATCGAAGCGCTGCAGCCACTTGTAGGCGGTTTTACGGCTGATGCCGAACTCACGGCAAAGGTGAGAAATAGAGTACTCGCCTGACTGGCAGGCGAGTATGAAACGGTGACGCTGCATGGTGTGGGTCTCAGTCCAGGGCATAGTGAGTCTCCTCTGCTATGCCGTTTATAACTGTTACCCATCAGCCCGGTCTAAAGTGTTACCTATCAGCCCGGTTCGTACACATGCCTCGCCCCTACGTTAATCGCCGTGGGGGGCGGGCAAGCCTCACCCCTACGTTAATCGCCGTGGGGGGCGGGCAAGCCTCACCCCTACGTTAATCGCCGTAGGGGTCGGGCATGCCCGACCCGCAGCATCGCAAACTCGCCGACCCGCAGCACGCCCGGCCCCTCATTAACCCGCGATCGATGCTTCCTCTAACAGCCAGCGGCGGAACAGGTCGATCTCGGTTTCCTCTTTACGCGACGCTTTCACCATCATCCAGGTGGCGCGGTCCACTTCGGCAAAGCCCAGCGGTGCAATCAGCGATCCGTCCCGGATCTCTTTTTTCACCAGGATCTGCGGCGTCATAATAATCCCCAGTCCATTACGCGCCGCCTGAATCGCCAGCGTCAGATTATCAAAATGCCTGCCTGCCCAGAAATCGCCGCGCGCGCCGGTTTTCTTCGCCCATTCGGCCCAGGCGTGCAGTTTAGTATCGGCATGCAGCAGCGGCAGAGTAGAGAAATCGGTCTCGTAGTTGAAGCGGTTAGCGAACAGCGGCGAACAGACCGGGCCAATATAGTCGACGGTAATCAGCGTAGCGGCAATGTCCTCCTGCAGCGACTCCTCGTGGCTGACGATCAAAATATCCGTGTACTCACTACGCACCCGTTCAATATCCACGTGGGTTTGAAAGGTGAGGGCAATTTCGGCGTGGCGTTCGGTGAAGCGGCTGATACGTGGAATCAACCATTGCGCCAGGAAGCTCGGCGCGCAGGAGATCGTCAGGCTGTGCAAATTTCTGGCCCTGATTTTCTCACAGGTTACTTCAATTTCACGAAAGGTTTGCATGCAGCAAACCTTAAGGCGCTCGCCGTCGGATGTTAGCTGAACCCGACCATTTGCCCGCAGAAACAGCGGCTTGCCCAACCACTCCTCAAGCTGCTTGATTTGATGGCTGACTGCGCTATGCGTCACGTTCAGTGATTGTGCAGCCAGGCTAAAGCTTTGGTGCAGGGCTGCCTGATGAAAATAGCGTAAAGCGCGCAGAGAAGGGAGGCCGGACATAAAAATACCCTGTGAGAAAATCTAACAGCAAGTGTCTGTTTATATCATTTTAAAGTCCAGCACGATTTCCCTACTCTGGCTGCGGAGTCGGGAGCGTTGTCCTGCCAGCGACCAGCGGACACCCCAGGATTGAGGCTCCAGCGACACAGCCGTATTTTCCTCTTGTCAGCCCACAATAACGAACAACTGCTATGTGAAGGAAAGGAAAATGACAAACCAGCACTCCATCAAACCACAGCTCGTCATGTTTACCGGCGGTCGAGATAGCACCCTGGCGGCTTGTTATCTGATGTTACAGGGTATCCCTGTACACCTCTGGTCAGGAAACAGTGGATGCTCACTGCATCGCGGCATCCTGTCGCACCGCGTTGAAGAACTGAAAAACCGGTTTGGGGATCTCGTTGTCGGTCACACCATTGCCGACATCAGCGGGGCGTTCCGCTCTATTGCTATCGAACATCTGGAAACCGACATCCTGAAATACCGCAAAAACCTGGTGCTGCTGGGGGAGAAACTGGCTATCCACGCGCATCTGGTGGATTTTTGCCACCGCAACGACATCAACACCATCAACGATGGCATTACCCATTATCAGATGGAGTTCCCGGAGCAGCGCCAGGTGGCAAAAACCTTCCTGATGGAAATGATGGCGCAGTACGACATCAACTATCAGTCACCAATCTATGAATTTGCCCAGTCGGCGGACGATGTGAAATATCGCCTGTTACAGCTGGGGATCTCCACCAAATCACTCGAGGGGATCAGCATCTTTGCCGACAGCTTCTCCACGCCGAATGATGAGGTGATCCTCGCTTATCTGCGCGATAAGGCGCCGCTGGCACAGAATATCGTGCGCTTCCTGTCTGGTGAAACCCTGATGACGCCAGTGCTGAAAACCAGCGCCGCCGCCTGAAACTGAATAAGCAACGGTGACGCGCCCTGCGGGCTGCGTCGCCCGTTCGGAGCCTGAGATGAAAATAATCGTTAAGTGTGCGGCCATTATCATTAATCAGCGTTCGCTATTACTGACCCGCAAAAGCGGTACAGAGATTTTTATCTCCCCCGGGGGCAAGCCGTTGCCCGGTGAAGATCACCTCAGCTGCCTGAAGCGCGAACTTCAGGAAGAGCTGGGCGTACAGATTAAAAGCTTCCGGCCGTTTGGCCTGTTTCACGGGCGCGCCGAGTTTGAAGCCATGGCCATTGAGAACCACGTTTATCACGTGGAGATCGCCGGGCAGCCGCGTGCCGGAAGCGAAATTGAGGAGATTGCGTGGGTGAATTACCGCAAGCCTCCCTGTGAAATCCCGGTTGGCTCCATCTTCCGCGATAACGTAATGCCACTGCTTTTCCAGCAAGAGTTGATTAACTAATGGACGCATCCTCACTTTCCCCCCAGCTACAGCAGATCCACGGCGATCGATTCTACAAGCGAGTGCATATGCTGAGAGACGAACTGCGCGATGAACTGACCGAGGTGTACCAACTGCAGAACTACGATCTGTTCTTTGTGCAGTCGGTGCGCGTCGGGCTGGTGATCCTGTCGCACCTGTTCCATAAACAGGAAACCACGCTGTGCCTGGCGAAACACGCTCACTATCAGCCCATCAGTGAACTGTTCAGCATGGCGACCCAAACCGGGCCGGGGAGCGTGCCGATTATCACCCACGTCAACCCCTACACTGGCGAAGTGAACAGTCTGAAAGACTGCAAAGGAAAAGGGGTGGTCGATGCTTCCCACAGTTTTGCCACCACCCGTCACGCGGAACTGACGCAGGACAGCTCGATCTTTGTCGCCCCGCTGCATAAACATGCCTCTCTGACCATCGGGCTGGCGATTATTGCGCTGCGCCCGGAGCATTTCAGCACGCTGATGCGCAGCGAACTGCGGCTGTTTGAGGACTCGACCTCTTCGGCTAAGCCGCTGGAAGAGGCGCTGGAAAACGTGCGCAGCAAAAGCTGGCAGCCGTACAACGTGGCGCAGGTCAGCAGGGTAGCGCTGAAAGATGTGGCGGGCATGGACTTCACCTCCATCAGCGAACCGGGCCTGCCGTTCAGCTGTTTTCCGGTGCCTGCGCTCAGCGAAAACCTGCAGCAACAGGTCAAAGATGCCGGTGCCAGCTATTTCCCGCAGACCAAAACGCTGCGTGTGTCGTGCTGGGCGCGCGGTGACGGGCAGCAATCGGTGGACATGACCGAACAGGTCGAACGTCATCTCCACACCCTGTGGGAGGCAAAATGAAAAACGGCTTCGCTATAAACGGCAACATGATTGGCCTGCTCGGTGGGCTGATCCTCAGCACCGATTCGGTGTTTATCCGCATGATGGGCATCGAGAACTCCTGGCTGATCGTTGCGCTGCGCGGCATCTGCATGTGGGGGATCTGCCTGCTAATCTGGACCTTCTGGCGTCAGAGCCGGTCAACCATTGGTACGCCCTGGCTGACCAAGGATAATATCCTGTCGACGCTGTTTTTCTGCATCGCTTCCGCCTGCTTCGTTAACGCGCTGAACCGCGGCAATGTCGCTACGGTGCTGGTGATTATCTCCTCCACGCCGTTTATCTCCGCGCTGATCTCGCGCCTGCTGTTCAAAGTCGCTATCGATCGCAGCGTGATGCTGGCGTCGCTGGCGGGGATTGCCGGCGTCGCGATTGTGATGTCAGGACGCGGGCTAAGCGGCGATGGCGTAGCCAATCTTTATGCGCTGGCCACCGCCGTATCGATGGCGCTGGCGTTTATCTTCACCTCACGCGTTAGCGGCGGTAGTGCTGGCCTGCCTTCGCTCGGCGCGATGCTGGCTTCGCTCATCATCATGCTGTGGCCTGACGCTAACATGGTCGATAGTCTGAAAGTGTTATCGCTGGCGCAATATGGCTGGGTGATTGCCGAAGGGGCGCTGATCATGCCGCTGGCTATGGGTTTAATCACCTTATCGACCCGTTTTGTCTCCCCGGCGAATGCGGGCCTGTTTTTACTGCTGGAAACCGCACTTGCGCCGCTATGGATGTATCTGTTCCTTGGGGAAGTGCCAACAATTCATGCAGTTATTGGTGGGGCCATCATTATCATCGCGGTGATTTCGCAGTCGCTGTATGCGCGGCGCCAGGTGGCGTTACAGGACTACGCGGGTGCGGGTTAACCGCTCCCTTCCTTGTGGATACCGGGCCATAATGGTATGTTCTTGCCCTTGGATAACGTGATCATTTAAGCAATTCGCAAGGGGATTTACGCAATGCGTATTATTCTGCTCGGAGCTCCGGGTGCAGGTAAGGGGACTCAGGCTCAGTTCATTATGGAGAAATACGGTATTCCGCAAATCTCCACGGGTGACATGCTGCGCGCCGCGGTGAAAGCCGGTTCGGAGTTGGGTCAGAAAGCCAAAGAGATTATGGACGCCGGTAAACTGGTTACCGACGAACTGGTTATCGCACTGGTTAAAGAGCGTATCGCCCAGGAAGATTGCCGCAACGGCTTCCTGCTGGACGGTTTCCCGCGCACCATTCCTCAGGCTGATGCCATGAAGGAAGCGGGCATCAAAGTCGACAACGTGCTGGAGTTCGCGGTACCTGATGAACTGATCGTTGAGCGTATCGTTGGTCGCCGCGTACACGCGCCGTCTGGCCGCGTTTACCATGTGACGTTCAATCCACCAAAAGTGGAAGGGAAAGACGACGCGACCGGCGAAGAGCTGACCACGCGTAAAGATGACCAGGAAGAGACCGTGCGTAAGCGTCTGGTGGAATATCATCAGATGACCGCTCCGCTGATTGCTTACTACAGCAAAGAAGCCGCAGCAGGTAACACCGCTTACCACAAGATCGACGGCACCCGTAAAGTGTCTGAAGTCAGCGCTGAACTGGCTAAAATCCTCGGTTAATCCCTGGTTAGTGCTCATTGAGCCAGGAAAACCTGGCTCAATTGCAGCAATTGGTTTCTCCCCCGTCTTTTTCCGCTAAAATAAGTCTCGTTTGCATTTCGCACCATGCCTGAAATCAAGGAATAACAATGAGGCAAGATAAGCCCGGCGTACTGTTGGTTAACTTAGGCACACCCGATGCCCCGACCACACCAGCCGTAAAACGTTACCTTAAGCAATTCCTCAGCGACAAGCGCGTGGTCGATACTCCGCGCTGGCTATGGTGGCCGATTCTCAATCTCGCTATTTTGCCGCTTCGTTCACCGCGCGTATCAAAGCTGTATGCTTCAGTATGGATGGACGAAGGTTCACCGCTGATGGTGTATAGCCAGCGCCAGCGTGCGGCACTGGCGGCACGGCTGGATATGCCGGTGGCACTGGGAATGAGCTACGGAAATCCGAGCCTGAAAAGCGCCATCGATAGCCTGATGGAGCAGGGCGTTAACCGCCTGATCGTACTGCCGCTGTATCCGCAGTTCTCCTGCTCTACCGTTGCCGCGGTGTGGGACGGGATTACCAGCGTGTTTGCCGGTTACCGCAGTCTGCCGTCGGTAAACTTTATCCGCGATTATGCTGAGCACCCGGCCTATATCGCCGCCCTGAAAGCCTCGGTTGAGCGTTCATTTGCTAAGCACGGCAAGCCGGATCTGCTGGTGGGCTCGTTCCACGGCATCCCACAGCGCTTTGCTAATGAGGGTGACGACTATCCGCAGCGCTGCCATGACACCTTTGAGGCACTGAAAAGCTCGCTCGGTCTCAGCAGCAGTGAGGCGATGCTCACCTTCCAGTCACGCTTTGGCCGCGAGCCGTGGTTGATGCCCTACACCGATGAGACGATGAAGTCCCTGCCGGCAAAAGGCGTGAAGCATGTGCAGATCATGAGCCCGGGCTTCTCGTCTGACTGCCTGGAGACGCTGGAGGAGATCAACGGCGAGAACCGCGAAATCTTCCTGCACGCGGGCGGCACGCGCTTTGAGTACATCCCGGCACTGAATGATGATGAAGCCCACATCACCATGATGATGGAACTGGTGAATCAGTATCGCTAATACCACGGGGCGGTAACGCCCCACAGCGATCGTCTCGGAGCGCATTTATGTTATCATTGCGCTCTGATCCCCTGCCCGTAGCCCGCAAATATGAAATTCCCCGGTAAGCGTAAATCCAAACACTATTTCCCCGTCAGCGCGCGCGATCCGCTGCTGCAGCCGGTTCAGCCGGTCAATGATGCCGCCAACAGCTGGATCGTCGGTATCGATCAGATCCTGGTGGATATTGAAGCCAAAGTGGACGACGAGTTTGTGGCCCGTTACGGCCTGAGCCTCGGGCACTCGCTGGTCATTGAAGATGACGTGGCGGAAGCGCTGTACGCCGAGCTGCACCGCGAAAACCTGATCACCCATCAGTTTGCCGGCGGCACGATTGGCAACACCCTGCATAACTACTCGGTGCTGGCGGATGACCGCTCGGTCCTGCTCGGCGTGATGTGTGAAAACGTGCAGATCGGTGGCTATGCCTACCGTTACCTGTGCAACACTTCCAGCCGCACCGACCTGAACTATCTGCAGGGCGTGGAGGGGGCGATTGGCCGCTGCTTTACGCTGATTGGTGATAACGGTGAACGCACCTTCGCCATCAGCCCGGGCATGATGAACCAGCTGCGCCCGGAGAGCATCCCGGAAGAGGTGATCGCCGGAGCATCTGCGCTGGTGCTGACCTCCTATCTGGTGCGCTGCAAGCCGGGCGAGCCGATGCCCGCCGCCACCATGCAGGCGATTAGCTATGCCAAAAAGCATGATGTCCCGGTGGTACTGACGCTCGGCACCAAATACGTGATCGCCGATAACCCACAGTTCTGGCGCGATTTCCTGCGCGAGCACGTTTCGGTAGTGGCGATGAATGAGGATGAGGCGTTTGAGCTGACCGGAGAGAGCGACCCGTTACAGGCGGCGAATATCGCCCTCGACTGGGTGGATCTGGTGCTGTGCACCGCCGGGCCAAACGGACTGTATATGGCGGCGTTTACCGAAGAGTCCGGCAAGCGCGTGACCCAGCATCCGCTGCTGCCGGGGGCCATTCCGGAGTTTAACCAGTATGAGTTCAGCCGCGCCATGCGCCATCAGGACTGCACCCAGCCGCTGCGTATTTTCTCGCATATCGCGCCGTACATGGGCGGGCCGGAGAAGATTATGAACACCAACGGGGCAGGGGATGGCGCACTGGCCGCGCTGCTGCACGACATCACCGCCAACAACTTCCACCGGGTGAACGTGCCGAACTCCAGCAAGCATGCGCGCAGTTATCTGACTTACTCTTCGCTGGCGCAGGTGTGTAAATACGCCAACCGCGTCAGCTATCAGGTGCTGAATCAGCATTCACCGCGCCTGACGCGCGGCCTGCCGGAGCGGGAAGATAGCCTGGAAGAGTCATACTGGGAGCGGTAAATTCATCACGGGTTACAACCGCTCCCGGCCTGGTAGGGGCTGACCCTCTTTTTCGGTCAGCCCGCAATGGTGAAATGGGTAAACGGTCGTTCCATAAGATCCCGGCGGGTTAAATCGGGCACTCCTGGGGGGCTTCTTCCGTGTTTAGCAGCAGTAAATTCAACATACTATTGGCGATCTCACGTTCGCCCATCACCACGCGATCCGCACCGCGCTCCATAATGTAATCCACCTCATCGTCATAGTGCGCACGGGCGATAATCTCAATGTTCGGGCGCTTCTCACGCGCTGCCGTCACAATCTCCCCCGCTTCATAGCCATTCGGAATAGTCAGCAGCAGCCAGCGTGCGCAGTCGAGACGCGCCAGCTCCATGGTATCGATGCGCGCCGCGTTACCCAGCACCGCTTTGATGCCCTGCTCGCGTAAGGCTTCCACGCGCGGCCGGCTGTTCTCCACCACCACAATCGGCACGCCGGCTGCCATCAGGCGGCTACCCAGCAGGCTGCCAACGCGGCCAAAGCCGACAATCACCGCGTGGTTGCACAAATCCACCGGGATCTGCTTCTCTTCCTCTACGGCCTCTTCCATCGTCAGCTGTTCGATGCTTTCGGTTTTTTGCAGATACTTCTCCAGCAGAGCAAACAGAATCGGATTGAGCATAATCGACAGGATAGCCCCCGCCAGCACCAGGTTGCGCCCGCTGTCCGGCAGCAGATTCAGGGAGATCCCCAGCCCGGCGAGAATAAAGGCGAACTCACCAATCTGTGCGAGGCTGACGGAGATGGTCAGCGCGGTTCGCTTTGAGTGACCAAACATGCTGACCAGCAGCAGCGCCACCAGCGATTTGCCCAGCACGATAATCGCCAGTGCGCCGAGCACCGCAAGCGGCTGCTGGATCAGGATCATCGGGTCGAACAGCATCCCGACCGAGACAAAGAACAGCACCGCAAACGCATCGCGCAGCGGCAGCGTATCGTGCGCCGCCCGGTGGCTCAGCTCCGATTCATTCAGCACCATTCCAGCGAAGAAGGCACCGAGCGCGAAGGAGACATCAAAGAATTCTACCGCGCCAAAGGCGATGCCCAGCGCCAGCGCCAGCACCGCCAGGGTAAACAGCTCGCGCGAGCCGGTGGCGGCACTGCGGGCGAGGATCCACGGCACCACGCGCCGGCCCACCACCATCATCAGCACCATAAACGCCACCACCTTACCAATAGTGATCAGCAGGTCGAACAGCACCATGCCGACGCTGGCTTTGCCCTCTTCAAACAGCCCGGCCACCGCAGGCAGCAGCACCAGCGCCAGCACCATCACCAGGTCTTCCACAATCAGCCAGCCAATCGCAATCTGTCCGCGCTGGCTGTCAATCAGCTGTCGTTCTTCCAGCGCGCGCAGCAACACCACGGTGCTGGCGGTGGAAAGGCAGAGTCCAAACACCAGCCCGGTCATCATTGGCCATCCCAGCGCCCACGACAGCCCCATTCCGAGCAGCGTGGCGGCGGCGATCTGCGCAATCGCCCCCGGGATGGCTATCGACTTTACCGCCATCAAATCTTT
This sequence comes from Erwinia aphidicola, assembly GCF_024169515.1. NCBI lineage: Bacteria > Pseudomonadati > Pseudomonadota > Gammaproteobacteria > Enterobacterales > Erwiniaceae > Erwinia > Erwinia aphidicola. Next base: position 2,969,774 of record NZ_JAMKCQ010000001.1, read on the forward strand.
CATCGAGAAGTGCAGACCAACGCCAAACATCAGCAGGATCACGCCAAGCTCGGCCAGCTCTGGCGCCAGGTTGGTATCGGCGACAAAACCCGGGGTAAATGGCCCGGCCAGCACGCCAGCCAGCAGATAACCGACCAGAGGAGAGATGCGCAGGCGGTTCGCCAGCATACCGAAGAGGAACGCGAGGACTAAGCCTCCGACAATCGTGGTGATAAGCGGTGTGGTGTGGTGCATATCCTCTCCTTTGAATGGAAATGTGTCCGATTGTAAGTTTTTAGTGTATGGCAAATTCTGACGGGGCGCTTGTCATAATTGGTAATAACGGCAAAAAATCTGAATCATTGAGATGAAGTTGCCAGAAAGTGCGATTTATCCCACTTATCAGTGTGCGGAGCAGGCTTTGCAGGAGGGTAACCCGGCGCGAAATACAGTTATCGCACCGGGCTGGGACTATTTACGGCGGTTATCAGGCAGGAAAGCAGTCAGGATGCCAAGAAGCGGCAGATAAGCACAGATTTGATAGACCACATCAATGCTGCTGTGGTCAGCCACCAGGCCCAGTACCGCCGCGCCCAGCCCGCCCATGCCGAAGGCAAAACCGAAAAACAGACCGGAAACCATGCCGATACGCCCTGGCATCAGCTCCTGGGCATACACCAGAATGGCGGAAAAGGCTGAGGCGAGAATAAAGCCAATCACTACCGACAGCGCGCCGGTCCACCACAGGTTGGCGTGCGGCAGCAGCAGCGTAAACGGCGCCACGCCGAGAATGGACACCCAGATCACGCGCTTGCGGCCAATACGGTCGCCGATCGGCCCGCCAATCACCGTCCCGGCCGCCACGGCGAACAGAAACGCGAACAGGTGCAGCTGCGCGCTCTGCACCGTCAGGCCAAACTTGTGCATCAGATAGAAGGTGTAATAGCTGCTCAGGCTGGTGAGATAGAAGTATTTGGAGAAAATCAGCACCAGCAGAATCGAAATGGCCAACGCCACCTGACGGCGGGGCAGCGGGCTAACGGCACTCTGCGCATGGCTTTTACTGGCGCGATGCTGAGTCTGATACCAGCGGCCGATCTGCAACAGCACCACAATCGCCAGCAGCGCGGCCAGCGAGAACCATGCGACGTTGCCGCGCCCGTAAGGGGCAATGATCAGCGCGGCCAGCAGCGGGCCGAGTGAGCTACCCAGATTGCCGCCCACCTGGAACAGCGACTGCGCCAGGCCGTGACGGCCGCCGGATGCCATGCGCGCCACGCGTGACGACTCGGGATGAAACACCGACGAGCCAGTACCCACCAGCGCCGCCGCGACCAGTACCATGGGGAAGTTATTCGCCATCGCCAGTAGCACCAGCCCGGACAAGGTAAAGCCCATGCCAATCGGTAGCGACCACGGCTGCGGGTGTTTATCGGTATAATAGCCAATCAGCGGCTGCAGCAGCGAGGCGGTCACCTGATAGGTCAGGGTGATCATGCCGATTTGCACAAAGCTCAGCGAGAAGTCACTCTGCAGCAGCGGGTAAATCGCCAGGATCAGCGACTGGATCATATCGTTTAGCAGATGGGCAACGCTGATCGCGCCGAGAATGCCAAAAGCGGTACGCTTCACCGGCAGATTCGCTGAAGCGAGGGTGTCATTACTTGCCATAAATTAACCTGTCATCGAAATTTGTTTTTATTAGAGAAGTTCAAGGGTGTGCCCCTGCCTGCAATATAAGACGGAGAGATTACCCTTCAGACCTCATCCTGCTGCATAATCAGCCGGAAGTCACAAAAAATTAAAACTTTGTTACCTAATGCAGTTGTTCAACAAGGAGAGGCAGAGTGCCAGTAATGAAAAAAAGTGTAATCAGCGTGCTGACGGTAGCGCTGTTATCCACCCCGCTGATGGCGCAGGCGTGGGTGAAAGATCGCACCTATAAATTTACCGTCCTGCACACCAACGATCACCATGGGCGCTTCTGGCCTAACGAGCATGATGAGTATGGTCTGGCGGCGCAAAAAACCATGATGGACCAGATCCGCTATGAAGTGCAGGCGCACGGCGGCGCGACGCTGATCCTCTCCGGCGGCGATATCAATACCGGCGTACCGGAATCGGACCTGCAGGATGCCGAACCGGATTTTCGCGGCATGAACCTGATTGGCTACGACGCCATGGCGATTGGCAATCACGAGTTTGATAACCCGCTTTCCGTCCTGCGCCAGCAGCAAAAATGGGCTAAGTTCCCGCTGCTTTCCGCCAATATTTATCAGAAAAGCACCGGCAAGCGCCTGTTCCAGCCCTATGCACTGTTCAACCGCATGGGCCTGAAGATTGCGGTGATCGGCCTGACCACCGATGACACGGCGAAGATCGGCAACCCGGAGAACTTTACCGACATTCTGTTCCATAAACCGGCCACCGAAGCGAAAGCGGTGGTGGAAGAGCTGCGTGCAACAGAGAAGCCTGACGTGATTATTGCTGCCACCCATATGGGGCACTATGACAACGGCCAGCACGGTTCCAACGCCCCGGGCGATGTGGAGATGGCGCGCGAGCTGCCTGCCGGTTATCTCGATATGATCGTCGGCGGCCACTCGCAGGACCCGGTGTGTATGGCGAAAGAGAATGTGAAGCAGGCCGACTATGTACCGGGCACCCCCTGTACGCCGGACCGCCAGAACGGCACCTGGATTGTGCAGGCGCACGAGTGGGGCAAATATATTGGCCGCGCCGACTTTACCTTCCTGAACGGCAAGCTGACGCTGGAGCACTACGAACTGGTGCCGATCAACCTGAAACATAAGATTACCAACGCTGACGGCAGCAGCAGCTGGGTGAACTACACGCCTGAAATTGTCAAAAACAGCGCCATGCAGAAACTGCTGACGCCGTTCCAGAAAAAAGGCGAAGCGCAGCTCGGCGTAAAAATCGGCAGCGTCAATGGCCATCTGGAGGGGGATCGCAGCAAGGTGCGCTTTGTACAGACCAACATGGCACGCCTGATCCTTGAAGGGCAGATCGACCGCACCAAAGCCGATTTCGCGGTGATGAGCGGTGGCGGCGTGCGTGATTCGATTGAAGAGGGCGCAATAACCTATAAAGACGTGCTCAAGGTGCAGCCGTTTGGCAACACGCTGGTGTATGTCGATATGAAAGGCAGCGAGGTGGAAAAATATCTGGCGGTGGTGGCCAATAAGCAGGTGGATTCCGGGGCTTACGCTCAGTTTGCCCGCGTCAGCCTGGTGGCCGACGGTACGGGCGTCAGCGCGGTGAAGATCAATGGTCAGCCGCTGGATGCGGAGAAAACCTACCGCATGGCGACGCTAAGCTTTAACGCCACCGGCGGTGACGGTTACCCGGTGATTGATAAGCTGCCGGGCTACGTGAATACCGGCTTTGTCGATGCGGAAGTGCTGAAACAGTACATTGAGAGCCACTCACCGCTCGACGTGGCGAAATACCAGCCTGCCGGAGAAATTGTCTATCAAAAGGGCGGAGAACAACCGGCCGAGAGTGCAAAGCCGGTAGAGGATGAGAAGCCGCTGGCGCCGAAGAAATGGCGCCAGGCGAAAATCGATACTGCCATGCGTTAACGGATTTTTTTCTCCAGGGGTCGGCCGCTTTTTGGGTCGACCCAAACGTCAGCCTGCGGGCGGACCGAAACAGCGGGGCCGCCCCGACAAATCCGTTCCCGCACTTTATCGTACAGCCAGTTATACAACATGGTGTAAGGCAGGAAGAACAGGAAAAACGCCACTTCAATCAGGAATGCCTGCCACAGCGAAATGCCCAGCATCCAGGCTGCAATCGGCAGGCCGATAAGAATAAATCCACCCTCGAAGCCCAGCGCGTGCAGCACGCGTAATCCCACTCCTCGCTTAACCTTATTACGCGGCCACAAGCGGTCAAAACCGGCGTTATAAATCATGTTCCAGACCATTGCTACCGTTGACAACATAATTGCCAGCGCGCCCATCTGGAATAACGGTTTATCCATCACCCACGCGGCCAGCGGCGAAACAATCGCAATCGCCAGAACCTCAAAACCTGCGGCGTGAAAGAACCGTTCTTTCAGGGAACGACCAGACATAGTGAACTCCATTATTTTCAGTAAAACAGGGCTAGTAAATTGCCTTTGGGGCCTGGCATGCCTGGCCCGAATATGTTGGTCATTATCCGCCGTTTTTTTGCTAAGATAAAATGACTATCCATCGATAAAAGCGATATATCTATGCGCTACTCCCCGGAATCTCTTGAAGCCTTCGTTCAGACTGTAGAAAGCGGTTCGTTCTCGGCGGCGGCGCGTGCGCTGCGCAAAAGCCAGTCCACCGTCAGCACGGCGGTGGCCAATCTGGAAAGCGATCTTGGCTTCACGCTGTTTAACCGCGAGGCGCGCACCCCGGTGCTGACCGAAAACGGCCAACGGGCGCTGGCGCAGGTGAAAGAGATCCTCGCGGCGTCATCACAGCTGGATGAGCTGGCAATGCGCCTGGCGGGGGAGGTGGAACCCTGTCTGCGGCTGGCGATCTCCGATTTCTGGCAGGCGGATTATCATGAATCGCTGCTGCAGCGCCTCTCTGCGCGTTACCCGGACATTGAGTTTGAGTGCATGATTGCCGAGGATGCCGACGTTATCGATCTGCTGCAAAATGGCCGTGCGCACATTGGCGTGGTGCGGGTGCAGCAGCACTACCCGGTGGATATCTGCGTGCAGCGCTTGCAGGTTGAAGCGCAGATGGCGATCTATCTGCATCAGGATCATCCGCTGGCGCAGCAGGCGCAGGTCAGTGAAGCGGAGTTAAAACAGCTGCGCCAGCTGCGGCTCAATACCTGGGTGGAGCAGCAGCCCGCACCGGCCGGAAAAGTGTGGCTGGCACCGTCGTATCTGCTGCTGCTGGAGATGGCTGAGCAGGGTTTTGGCTGGAGTATTTTGCCGCGCTGGCTCACCGAACAGTTTGGTCATCAGCTGCTGCGCGAGCTGCCGGTGGCGGGCTGGCCGCAGAATATTCAGGTGGATGCCGTCTGGTCACGCCGGGCGCCGCCGGGGCCGGCAGGGCGCTGGATGATCGATCAGCTGATTGCCCAGCGATCGGACTAATCGCGTTTGGCGATATCGGCGAAGCGGGCGTCGAGCAGCTGCGCCAGATCCTGCGGGGCCAGCTCGATATCCAGCCCGCGGCGACCGCCGGAGACATAAATGGTGGCAAACTGCTGCGCCAGCTGGTCGATAACCGTCGGCAGGCGTTTTTTCTGCCCCAGCGGGCTGATGCCGCCCAGCAGATAACCGCTGCTGCGCTGCGCAAACTGCGGATCGGCCATTTCGACCTTTTTCGCCCCCAGCGCTTTCGCCACCTTTTTCAGATCCAGCTGTCCGGCAACCGGGGTGACCGCCACGGCCAGCGTCTTATTGTCACCATTTAGTGCGATCAGCAGCGTTTTATACACCCGATCCGCATTGAGATTGAGCTTGCGCACCGCCTCATCGCCAAAATGCGTTTCGCTGCTGTCGTGCTCGTAAGGGTGCAGCGTAAATGTGACCTTTTGTTTTTCAAGCAGTTTTACTGCGGGTGTCATAATCACTCACCTTCTTTGCGCGACATGATAAAAGAGTGAACCTCTGATGAATAAAAAACTGGCGAAATTTTGCGCTTTGAGCGACAATCTGGCCCGCGTCAGCCCGAGGGCTGAGACGATAACAAAAATCATAAAAATGTTGTTATTGACGGGCCGATTTCAACATCGGCCTTTTTTTTATGCTTTTTTCAGCAGGCCGGGCAGGTTGCCTTCGCCGTAAAGGTGCAGCGCGCCGACCGCCACCACGTAACGTCCCGGCGGGAGCTGGCGCAGCAGCTGGCTCCACTGCTGATTGCGCTGATGCATCAGCAGGTCGTTGAGACTGCTGCTGAAGGTGTTCGGCAGCTCCAGCTTGCCGAGGCTGCCCGGCGGCGCTTCCAGCCACCAGCTGACCATAGTTTGCAGCAGGCGGGCGTTGGTGTGCCAGTGCTCCAGCGTGTCCTCCAGCAGCGGCAGTCCGTTGTCCGGCAGGGAGTTCAGCAGCGCCAGCTGGGTTTCCGGCCCCTCCAGCTCAATCACCTTTTTTTCCAGCCCGCGCGCGGCCTGCAGCAGCTGATAGTCGATGCCGCAGTCGGCGTGCAGCCCAAGGCGCTGAGCCTGCTGCGCCTGCAGCATCAGCGCCACCTGCCAGGCGGGCAGCGTGTCGATGCGCTCCGGGGAGATCCCCAGCTCTGCCGCCCGCTGTTGCAGGGTGCTGAGCTGCTCAGCGCTGAGGCGCTCTGCCAGCGGTGGGCAGACTGCGCTGTCGCTGAACGGCGAGCCACCGGCGGTAATATCGGCCTCCACTATCAATGCGTCGGCCTGGCGTAAACGCGCCATCAGCACGGCAGGCAGCGGCAGCATATTGCGCGTGCCCATATGAATACTGCCGACCAGATGCAGCCGGCAGTCGCCCAGCATGACGTCCAGCGCCGGATAGCTGTAGTTCACCGGCCAGAACCTGTCGCGTAGCGCCCGCAGTACCTGCACAAGATTCCTCATCATTTCCCGCCTCATCCGTTTAGTGCCACCATGCTAACGCGATAACTCGCTGACGGACAGGGCAAAACGAAGCGCAGCCGCGAGGATTCAGTGCTGCGGCGGACGATAGCGGATCAGGCGGTTGGCGTTGCTGACCACGGTAATCGAAGAGAGCGCCATTGCTGCGCCAGCCACCACCGGGCTGAGCAGCGTGCCGGTCAGCGGGTAGAGCACCCCGGCCGCGATCGGGATCCCCGCCGCGTTATAGATAAACGCCCCAAGGAGATTCTGTTTCATATTACGCAGGGTCGCTTTGGCGATGGATAACGCATCGACCACCGCATTCAGATCCTGGCGCATCAGGGTAATCGCCGCCGTTTCAATCGCCACATCACTGCCGCCGCCCATGGCAATGCCGACATCGGCCTGTGCCAGCGCCGGGGCATCATTGATGCCGTCGCCAATCATCGCCACCTGCTGGCCCTGCTGCTGCAGGTGGGCGATCGCTGCGGCTTTACCCGCCGGTAATACGCCCGCAATCACCCTGTCGATCCCGGCTTCGCGCGCAATGGCAGAGGCGGTGATTGGGTTATCCCCGGTCAGCATCACCAGCTGATAACCGCGCTGGTGCAGGCGCTGCAGCGCGCCGACGCTCTCCTGGCGCAGCGGATCGCGGATGGCAAACAGGGCGACAAGGTGGCCGTCGGCGGCCAGCAGCACCGGAGTAGCCCCCGTCTCTGCCAGCTTATCCATCTGCTGCTGCACGCTATCGGTGGCAATCTGCTGCTGCGCCATCAGCGCGGGGTTACCCAACAGCAGCGGAATGCCGTCGAGTATGCCGCTGACGCCCTGGCCCGGTATGGTACGAAATTGCGCAATGTCCGGCAGGGAGCTAAGGCCCGCACGCGCGACGATTGCCTGCGCCAGCGGATGGCCGGAACCCTGCTCCAGCGCGGCAGCCTGGCGTAATACCGACGCCTCATCGGCCCCGTTAAACAACTGAATCGCGACCACGCGCGGCTTGCCCTCGGTCAGGGTGCCGGTTTTATCGAACACCAGCGTGCTGAGGGTGCTGGCCCGTTGCAGTGCATCGGCATCGCGCACCAGCACGCCAAACTCGGCGGCGCGCCCGACGCCGGCAATAATCGACATTGGGGTGGCCAGACCGAGCGCACAGGGGCAGGCGATGATCAGTACGTTGGTGGCGATCACCAGCGTGTAAACGATTTGCGGGGCGGGGCCGAACAGATACCAGACGGCGGCGCTCAGCAGCGCAATCACCACCACGGTGGGAACAAAGATCGCCGAGATCTTATCCGCCAGCTGGCCGATCGCCGGCTTGCTGCTCTGCGCCTGGCGCACCAGCTGGATAATGCGCGACAGGGTGGTATTTTTGCCAATCGCATCGGCCCGCAGCAGCACGCTGCCATCCTGCATCACCGTTCCGGCATGCAGCGTATCGCCTGCAGATTTCTGCTGCGGAACCGCTTCCCCGGTCAGCATGGCCTCGTCCAGCCAGGCTTCGCCCTGGATAATCGTGCCGTCAACCGGCACGCGATCGCCGGTGTTGACCCGAAGCGTCATCCCCAGCGTTACAGCGCTGAGCGCCAGGGTCTGCTCGCCCCGGTCAGTGACCACGCGCGCCGTCGGTGGCGTCAGGTCCAGCAGCTTTTCCAGCGCCTGCGACGAGCGCTGGCGCGCGCGCTGCTCCAGCATATGCCCAAGGTTAATCAGGCCGATGATCATCGCGCTGGCTTCATAGTAGAGGTGGCGGGCGGCCATGGGGAACAGGTCGGGCCACAGGTTGACCGCCATGGAGTAAAGCCAGGCCGCCGCGGTGCCGAGCGCCACCAGGGTATCCATCGTTGCCGTACGGTTGCGCAGGCTTTTCCACGCGCTGCGGTAGAAGTGCCCACCGGCAATCGCCATCACCAGCAACGTCACTACGCCAACCATCAGCCAGCCGCTGCGGTTGGTGGCGCTCAACATCATATTGTCGCCGACCATGCCCCACAGCATCAGCGGAATACCGAGCGCCAGCGCCAGCGCCGCCTGCCAGCGAAAACGCTGCACTGCGGCCTGCGCGCTCTGCTGCTGCTTTTCCCGCCGCTTAACGTCATCTTCGATGATTTCTGCGCCATAGCCGGCACGCGTCACCGCGTCAATCAGGGACTGCGGCTGCGCCGAACCCAGCACCAGCGCGCTGCGCTCGGCCAGGTTCACCCGCGCCTGGCTAACGCCGTCCACCTCCTGCAGCGCATGCTGCACGCGGCTGACGCAGCTGGCGCAGCTCATGCCGTCAATCAGCAGGTGAAAACTCTCTGCCGGAAGCGTGGCATCATCCGCTGTCAGCGCTTCCGGCTGAGTTTCTGAGTCTGTCAGCGGATCAGCCTTTGGGTGTGAACCGTCCTGCGCGATGCGGGCATGGTAGCCCGCCTGCTCAATCGTGGCGATCAGCTGTTCGGCACTGGCGTCGCCGGAAATGCGTGCAGCATCAATGCTGACTTCCGCCAGTTCAACATCCGGGCGTTTTTCCAGCGTCTCTTTCACCCGCTTCACGCAGTGGCCGCAGGTCAGACCGTCGAGAGCCAGTAAGGTTATTTGCGACATATCATCACTCCTGTTAATCCGGTTTGACCCGGAACTGTTTTTGCATTAGTTATGGAGGTTAAACCTTCCATCAAGGGGAAGGTCAAGGGGGCGATAATGAACATCAGCGACGTGGCAAAAAAAACCGGCTTAACCAGTAAAGCGATTCGTTTCTACGAGGAGAAAGGGCTGGTGACGCCGCCGCTGCGGACGGAAAACGGCTATCGCAGCTACAGTGCCAAACAGCTGGAGGAGCTGACCCTGCTGCGTCAGGCCCGCCAGGTGGGGTTTACTCTGGATGAGTGCCGTGAAATGGTCAGCCTGTTCAACAACCCGCAGCGCCATAGCGCCGATGTCAAAGCGCGCACGCTGAGCAAAGTGGCGGAGATTGAAGCGCATATCACCGAGCTGCAGCTGATGCGCCAGAAGCTGTTAGACCTGGCAGCCAGCTGCCCCGGTGATGACGGGGCCGACTGCCCAATTATCGATCGTCTGGCGGGCTGCTGCCACAGCGCGCAACGCAGTTAGCCGGTGCGGCGCACCACGCGCAGCGTGATCCCCTCCACTGCCACCACCACGATATTTGTTCCCGCAGGCAAATCTTCCTCCGCCTGCACGCGCCAGTTACCGTCCCCGATGCGTACATGGCCGAAGCCGTTGACCAGCGGCGCATCCAGCGTCAGTTGGCGACCCACCATCTGCTGACCGCGCTGGTTCAGGGTGGAAGGGGGCTGCTGGCGATCGCGGCCTTTCAGCCAGCTGTACCACCACAGCGCGGCGAGAATGGTCAGCACGGCGAAGCTCAGCCCCTGCCATGCCCACGGCATCGGCACCAGCCACACCAGCAGGCTGACCAGCACCGCCGCCACGCCGCTCCACAGCAGATAGCCGCTGGCCCCGAGCATCTCGGCGGCCAGCAGCAGGCCGCCCAGCGTCAGCCACAGCCACCATGGATTAGCTAACAGCTCATCCAGCAGCATCAACGTTTACGCTCCGCTTTGCTTTCGCCCAGCAGTTCACCGATCCCGGCGATGGAGCCCATCAGGCTGCTGGCATCCAGCGGCATCATCACCACTTTGCTATTGCTGGAGGAGCCGATATTTTGCAGCGCGTCGGTATATTTCTGCGCCACGAAGTAGTTAATCGCCTGAATATCCCCGGCGGCAATCGCCTCGGACACCATTTTGGTGGCCTGCGCTTCCGCTTCGGCCCCGCGTTCACGCGCTTCGGCCGCGAGGAATGCCGACTGACGCTCGCCTTCCGCTTTCAGGATCTGCGACTGCTTCTCGCCTTCGGCGCGCAGGATTGCCGCCTGACGTACCCCTTCCGCTTCGAGGATATCGGCGCGCTTGGTACGCTCGGCCTTCATCTGCGCGTTCATCGACGCAATCAGTTCGGCAGGCGGGCGCACGTCGCGGATCTCAATACGGGTAATTTTGATGCCCCACGGGTTGGTGGCTTCATCGACAATATGCAGCAGGCGGGTATTGATGTTATCGCGCTGCGACAGCATCTCGTCCAGCTCCATCGAACCAAGCACGGTACGCATGTTGGTCATGGTGAGGTTGATGATCGCCAGCTCAAGGTTGCTGACCTCATAGGCGGCGCGCGCCGGGTCGACCACCTGGATAAAGCACACGGCATCGATGGTGACGCTGGCGTTATCTTTGGAGATGATCTCCTGTGAGGGGATATCCAGCACCTGTTCCATCATATTGATTTTACGACCTACGCGATCCATAAACGGGACCACCAGGTTCAGGCCAGGCTGCAGCGTATTGGTGTAGCGACCGAAACGTTCCACGGTCCACTGGTAGCCCTGCGGAACAATTTTAATCCCGGACCAGACAAGGATCAGTGCCAGAACGATAATGACGGGAATCACAGTAAACATAAAATAACCTCCGGATTGTTATTATTGTAGGGGCTGATGGCGTTACCTGCCGCCCCTGTCTGGCACCTGTGCCAACCGTGGAGGGTTGACCGGAAAAGAGGGTCAACCCCTACAGGGTCATACTTTGCGCAACGGTAGGGGACGACCCTGTTTTTCGGTCGTCCGGTGTGTGAATCATTTGTAGGGGACGACCCTCTTTTTCGGTCGTCCGGTGTGTGAATCATTTGTAGGGGACGACCCTCTTTTTCGGTCGTCCCGCTCTTAGTACAGCAGAGAATAGAGCTGACGGCGGTATTTCGCGGCCAGCGCATCGCCGGTCCCCAGCGCGGCGAGGATCTCCTGCAGCATCTTACGCGCCTGACCATCGGCCGCGCCGAGATCTTTCTTCAGATGGCTGAACAGCAGCTCCAGCGCCTCTTCATTGCGCCCGACCTGGTGGAACTGCAGCGCCAGCTGGGTGGCCAGCTCGACGTTATCCGGCTCGGCTTCAATCTGCTGCTGCAGCTGCTGAATTTCCGGCGTATCCGCCGCCTGCTTCAGCAGGTCAATCTGCGCCACCAGCCCCTGATAGCGGGTATCCTGGTCCTGCAGCGGCACCACTTTCAGCACCGCTTCGGCTTCTTCACTGCGGTTGAGGCCAATCAGCACTTCCGCCAGCAGGAAGCCGATCTCGCTGTTCTGATTGCTCAGCGCCCATGCATCCTTCAGCAGCGGCAGCGCATCAATCAGCTTGCCTTCGTCCATCAGCTGCATCGCCTGCTGCGCTAACAGCTGCTCTTTTTTCGGCAGCACTTTTTCCAGCAGGGCGCGCACCGCTTCTTCCGGCTGCGGGCCCTGGAAGCCGTCAACCGGCTGGCCGTTCTGGAACAGGTACACGGTCGGAATCGAGCGCAGGCCAAACTGCTGCGCTACGGCCGGCTCGGCGTCACAATCCAGGCGCGCCAGAATGAACTGTCCGGCGTACTCCTGGGCCAGGCGGTCAAGCAGCGGCGTCAGCTGCTCACAGTGCTGGCTGCGGCCGGACCAGAAGTAGAACAGAACGGGGATCTGCATCGACTGTTCCAGCGTCTGGTGCAGGTTGGTTTCGTTAATCTCGACGATCGCGGCTTGTGGTGACATGAATTTCATCTCTTTAATGACTGATGTTGCTAACTGTATGGGGGCAGAGGCCGCAGCTTCAAGGGCCGCAGGCTAATTCTGGCGTAATAACCGATCCATCATCCAGCCCGGCAGTAAACGGCGTAACGCGCTGAGCGCGTGTGCGACCAGCGTCACAGGATAGCGCAGGCGCGGGTGGCGGCTCTCCAGCGCGTGCCGCAGCTTGGGCAGAATCGCCTCCGGCGGCAGCGTGAACCGCGCGGCAATGCCGGGGTTCTTCACCGGCTGGTCCTGCTGCGACTGATGGACATTATCGGTGAAGCGGGTGTGGATCGGGCCAGGTTCGATCAGGCTGACGCGCACGCCGCTGCCGTGCAGCTCCATGCGTAACGCATCGGACCAGGCTTCCAGCGCATACTTACTGGCGGCGTAAGCCCCGCGCTTCGGCGTAGAGATCAATCCCATCACCGAGCTGGTATTAATAATGCGCCCGCTGCCGCCGTTGATCAAAGCCGGCAGCAGCAGGGTGGTGAGCTGGTGGGTGCCAAACAGATTGGTGGCGAACTGCTGCTCCAACTGCTGGCGGGAGATCGACTGCAGCGGGCCATACAGCCCGAAGCCGCCGTTGTTAAACAGCCCATAGAGATCGCCGCCGCACAGCGTGTGGATCTGCGCGGCGGCCCGCTCAACGCTGGCAGCATCGTCGAGGTCGAGCAGCACGCCGCTGAAACCCAGCTGGTTCATGCGCTCTACATCCTGCGGTTTACGGCAGGCGGCAATCACATGGTAGCCGCGCCGCAGCAGATCGTTGGCGGATACCAGACCGATACCGCTGGAACTCCCGGTAATCACTATCGATTTTTGCATTTCTTTACCTGCTATGGCGCCCAACGCCGGGTTACTCATGCTTAACTAGGGGGGCCAGTTCTTTTGCCATCAGTTCGGCAATAAAAGGCTGCGCCGCCGGATTCGGGTGGATCCCGTCATCCTGCATCCACTCCGGCTTCAGGTAGACCTGCTCCATAAAAAACGGCACCAGCGGGATTGAATACTGCTTTGCCACTTTGGGATAGATGGCGGCGAAGGATTGCGTATAGCGTTTGCCGTAGTTGGCGGGCAGCATCACCTGCATCAGCAGCGGCTGCGCGTTTGCCGCCTTTACCTGGCTAATGATCTGGTTCAGATCCTGCTCTACCTGCTGCGGCGGGAAACCACGTAAACCGTCGTTGCCCCCCAGCTCAATCAGTACCCAGCGCGGCTGATGCTGTTTCAGCAGCGCCGGCAGACGTGCCAGTCCCTGCGTCGCGGTATCGCCACTTATGCTACCGTTAACAATCAACGGCGACTTTTGCCACTTATCATTGAGTAACGCAGGCCATGCGGCCGTGGCGGACATGCGGTAACCGGCACTCAGACTGTCGCCCAGCACCAGCAGCGTATCTGCCGCCGTCGCACGCAGCGTCATCAAGGCTAATAATAACAGGACAGGGTAATGCCAGCGGAAAACATTCTTGAAGTTCATCGTCTTAGTAAGTCCGTCGGTCAGGGTGATCATCATCTTTCCATCCTTACCGGAGTTGAGCTGGTTGTCAAACCGGCTGAAACCCTCGCGCTGATCGGCGAGTCGGGATCGGGCAAGTCGACGCTGCTCGGAATTCTGGCCGGGCTGGACGACGGCAGCGAAGGCGAAGTGCTGATGCTCGGCCAGCCACTGCACAAGATGAACGAAGAGCAGCGCGCGGCGCTGCGGGCGAAAAACGTCGGCTTCGTGTTCCAGTCGTTTATGCTGGTGCCGACCCTTAACGCGCAGGAAAACGTCCAGCTACCCGCCCTGCTGCGCGGCGACAGCGACCGCCAGAGCCGCGAACAGGCCGCCGCGCTGCTGGCCCAGCTGGGGTTAGGCGAGCGCCTGACGCACCTGCCCGCGCAGCTTTCCGGCGGGGAACAGCAGCGCGTGGCGCTGGCGCGCGCGTTTAACGGCCGCCCGGCGCTGCTGTTTGCCGATGAGCCGACTGGCAACCTCGACCGCAAAACCGGCGACCGTATTGCCGACCTGCTGTTTTCCATGAACCGCGACTTCGCCACCACCCTGATCCTCGTCACCCACGATGAACAGCTGGCCGCCCGCTGCGACCGCCGCTTGCGCCTGCGCGACGGCAAGCTGTGGGAGGAAGCATGATCTGGCGCTGGTTCTGGCGCGAGTGGAAGTCGCCCTCGCTGCTGATTGTCTGGCTGGCACTGACGCTGGCGGTGGCCTGCGTGCTGGCGCTCGGCTCGCTTAGCGACCGCATGGAGAAAGGGCTGAGCCAGCAGAGCCGCGACTTTATGGCCGGCGACCGCACGCTGCGCAGCGGCAAAGAAGTGCCGGAGGCGTGGCTGGCGCAGGCGCGTGCCGACGGCTTACAGGTCGGGCGCCAGCTGACGTTTATGACCATGACGTTCGCGGGCGATACGCCCCAGCTGGCCTCGGTGAAGGCGGTTGACGATCTCTACCCGATGTTTGGTGAGCTGAGCACTGCGCCAGCCGGGTTAAAACCGGCGGCGGGCACGGTGCTGGCCGCACCGCGACTGCTGGCGCTGCTCGAGCGTAAAGCCGGGGATAACCTCGACGTTGGCGATACCACGCTGCGCATTGCCGGCGAGGTGATTCAGGAGCCGGACGCCGGCTTTAACCCGTTCCAGACCGCGCCGCGCCTGCTGATGAACCTGGCCGACGTCGCGAAGACCGGTGCTATCCAGCCCGGCAGCCGCGTCACCTGGCGCTATAAGTTCTCCGGTACTCCGCAGCAGCTGGCGCGCTACGACAGCTATATCGCGTCGCGGATTACCCCGGAACAGCGCTGGATAAGCGTGGAGAACTCGGAGGATGCGCTGGGTAAATCGATGCAGCGCGCCCAGCAGTTCCTGCTGCTGTCGGCGCTGCTGACGCTGATGCTGGCCATTGCCGCCGTGGCGGTCGCCATGAGCCACTACTGCCGCAGCCGCTACGATCTGGTGGCGGTGCTGAAAACCCTGGGCGCCAATCGAGGGGCGCTGCGGCGGCTGATTGTCGGCCAGTGGCTGGCGGTGCTGCTGCTGGCGGCGATCGTCGGCAGCGCCATTGGCCTCGGCTTTGAAGCGTTGCTGCTACAAATGCTGCGCCCGGTGCTGCCCGGCGGACTGCCTGCCGCCAGCGCCTGGCCGTGGCTGTGGGCGGTGGGATCGCTGTTTGTGATTTCGCTGCTGGTCGGCCTGCGCCCGTATCGCCTGCTGCTGGCAACCCAGCCGCTGCGCGTGCTGCGGCGCGATGCGGTCGCCGATATCTGGCCGCTGAAGATCTACCTGCCGCTGATGGCGCTGGTGGTGATTGGCCTGCTGGCGCTGCTGGTCGGCGGCAGTAAGCTGCTGTGGGCGCTGGTGGCGGGCATTGTGCTGCTCTCGCTGCTGCTGGGTGCCATCGGCTGGGGGGGCCTGCTGCTGCTGCGCCGCCTGACGCTGCGCAATCTGGCCTTCCGCCTGGCGGTTAACCGCCTGCTGCGCCAGCCGTGGACGACCCTCAGCCAGCTGGCGGCGTTCTCGCTGTCGTTTATGCTGCTGGCCCTGCTGCTGGTGATGCGCGGCGATCTGCTGGACCGTTGGCAGCAGCAGATGCCGCCGGGCAGCCCGAACTACTTCCTGCTGAACATCACCGGGCAGCAGGTGCCGCAGGTGCAGGCCTTCCTTGAACAGCATCAGGTGAAGCCGGAAACCTTCTACCCGATTGCCCGCGTGCGCCTGACCGGGATTAACCACCAGCCCGCCGATCCTGAAATGGATAATTCGCTGAATCGCGAGCTGAATCTCACCTGGCTAAAAGATTTGCCGGACCATAATCCGCTGACCTCCGGCAGCTGGCCGCCGCAGCGCGGTGACGTGTCGATTGAGCAGGAGCTGGCCGGGCGGCTGGGGGTGAAGCTTGGGGATACGCTGACTTTTACCGGCGATACGCAAGAGTTCAGCGCCCGGATCACCAGCATGCGTAAAGTCGACTGGGAGAGCCTGAAGCCAAACTTCTTCTTTATCTTCCCGCCGGGCGCGCTCGACGGCCAGCCGCAGACCTGGCTGACCAGCTTCCGCCTTGACAATAACAGCGCGCTGCTGGCCCAGCTCAACCGCCAGTTCCCGACGCTCAGCCTGCTGGATATCGGCAGCATTATGCGTCAGATAGGGCAGGTGCTGGCGCAGGTTAGCCAGGCGCTGGAGATTATGGTGGTGCTGGTGACGGCCTGTGGCGTGCTGCTGCTGCTGGCGCAGATCCAGGTCGGGATGCGTCAGCGCCGTCAGGAGCTGGTGGTGTACCGCACGCTCGGCGCCAGCAAGAGGCTGCTGCACGGCACGCTGTGGTGCGAGTTTGCGCTACTCGGTCTGGTTTCCGGCGTGGCGGCCGCCATCGGTGCGGAAGCGGCGCTGTGGGGGCTGCAGCGCAAGGTGTTCGACTTCCCGTGGCAGCCGGATTACGTGCTGTGGGGGGCGCTGCCGTTAACCGGCGCGCTGCTGCTGTCGATCTGCGGCGGCTGGCTGGGTATTCGTCTGCTGAAGGGCAAGGCCTTGTTCAGAGGGTATTACGCGGAATAAAGCACGGAAGGGAGAGGCATGCCTCTCCCCTACTTAAGACGGATGATTACCCGAGTTTTTCCACCGCCCACGCAATGCCGCTGGCGTACTCCGGCGGCAGCATCGGTACCAGCGCATTCAGCGCTGCGCTTAACGCCGCCGGACTGACGTCCGCCAGATTAAGGTGGCCAATCTTGCGCCCGGCGCGCACCTCTTTCTCATACCAGTGCAGATGCACCAGCGGCTGGTTCAGCCAGTCGAGGTTCAGGTCAGTGCCGATCAGGTTCACCATAACCGCCGGGGTGCTGACCACTGGCGTGGGCAGCGGCAGGCCAAGAATCGCCCGCAGGTGTAGCTCAAACTGGCTGATAGACGCGCCGTTCTGCGTCCAGTGGCCGCTGTTGTGCACGCGCGGGGCCAGCTCGTTGATCAGCAGACCTTCCGGCACCACAAAGCACTCCATCGCCATCACGCCAACGTAGTTCAGCTCATTCATGATTGCCGACAGCATGCGCTCCGCCTGCTGCTGATGCTCTGCATTCACGTCCGGCAGCACCACGCTGGTGCGCAGAATGCCGTCCTGATGCAGGTTGTGCGTCAGCGGGTAGAATACGGTGTGACCGTCGTGCCCGCGCGCACCGACCAGCGACATCTCGCCGGAGAAGTTAATCCCCTGCTCAACAATGCACTCACCGTAGCAGTCAGCGGGCAGCGTCCCGGTTTCATCCGCACGCAGGCGCCACTGGCCGCGGCCGTCATACCCCCCGGTGCGGCGCTTAACGATGGCCAACTCGCCGAGGGTGGTGAACACCTGCGCCCACTCGTCGGCAGCGGACAGCAGTTGCCAGGGGGCCGTCGCCAGACCGAGGCGGTCCAGCAGCTGCTTCTGGGTTAAGCGGTCCGCCAGCAGCGGGAAAATGTCACGGTTAACGAAGGCGTTGTGGCTTGCCAGCTCGCGCGTCAGGGCGGTTTCCGGCCAGCGTTCAATCTCGGCGGTGATCACGCTCTGCGCAATCGGCAGCGCTTGCGGCTCGGCATCCAGCCCGACCGGATAAACCGCAATACCCAGCGGCTCTCCGGCCTGGCGCAGCATGCGGCCCAGCTGGCCGTTACCTAATACGCAAACCGGCTTCATGCTTCCACCTGCGGGTCCGGGTTGTTCAGCACGTCATCGGTCTGCGTCTGGCGCCAGTTTGCCAGGCGGCCCGCCAGCGCAGCATCGTGCAGTGCAAGGATCTGCGCAGCCAGCAGGGCGGCGTTCGCCGCACCGGCTTTGCCAATCGCCAGCGTACCGACCGGGATGCCGCGCGGCATCTGCACGATAGAGTACAGGCTGTCGACCCCGCTCAGCGCCGCGCTCTGCACCGGCACGCCCAGCACCGGCACCAGGGTTTTCGCAGCCAGCATGCCCGGCAGATGCGCCGCGCCGCCTGCACCCGCAATAATCACCTGGAAGCCGTTATCGGCGGCCTGTTCGGCAAAGCTGAACAGTTTGTCCGGGGTTCGGTGCGCAGACACCACTTCACAGTGGAACGGAACGTCGAGGCTGGTGAGGATTTCCGCTGCAAACTGCATGGTTGCCCAGTCACTTTTGGAACCCATAACAATAGCAATGCGGGCCGGGGCGGCGTTGGATGACATGCGGGTCTGACTCCTGTGATTGTAAAACGTCACCGCAGCAGCACGGATACGGGCTGCGGGGTGGGAAGGGCAGAGAGAATATCACGACTGCGCGGCGAGGAAAACGGTTGCGTGGCGTCAACTGGCGCAGGATGGCGCCAAAATTTTGATTCAGAACGGGAAGGAAATCAGCGCAATCTCATCAGGGCCGACTTTGATCATCGAACCCTCTTCGTGCCAGGCGCCGAGCACCAGGCGTTCGGCGGGCTGACCGTTAATGTTCAGTGCATGCACGGCCGGGCGATGAGTATGCCCGTGGATCAGACAGGGCACCTGATGGCGGCTCATGGCGTCGACCACCGCCTGCGGATTGACATCCATAATCGCGAGATCTTTATTGCGGTTGGCCTGCTTGCTGCCGTTGCGCATCTTGCGCGCGATGCGCTGGCGCACGAACAGCGGCAGGGCAAGGAAAACGCGTTGCAGCCAGCGCTGTTGCACCTTCTGGCGATAGCGCTGATAGCCCTCGTCGTCGGTACACAGCGTGTCGCCGTGCATAATCAGCACGCGCCTGCCGTACAGCTTCAGCACCTGCTCTTGCGGCAGCAGCGTCATCCCCGCCGCGCGCGCGAAGCGTTTCCCGACCAGGAAATCGCGGTTGCCGTGGATAAAATAGCAGGGGATGTTGAGCTGGTGCAGCGCGGTCGCCACTTCGGCGTGCAGCGGGTTCGGGTCGTCGTCACCGATCCAGGCTTCAAACAGATCGCCGAGAATATACAGCGCATCGGCGTGCTGCGCTTCACGGCGTAAAAAATGCAGAAAACCGGCAGTGATTGCCGGTTCTTCAGTACACAGATGCAGATCTGCGATAAACAGCGTGTGCGACATTATTCGCTGACGGTGACTTTCTGGATAATCACATCGTCTTTTGGCACATCCTGGTGCATGCCGCTGCGGCCGGTAGACACGGCTTTGATTTTCTCAACCACGTCCATACCTTCAACCACTTCAGCAAACACGCAGTAACCCCAGCCCTGCAGGCTTTCGTCACGGAAGTTCAGGAAGTCGTTGTCTGCCACGTTAATAAAGAACTGCGCGGTAGCCGAGTGAGGAGCCTGAGTACGCGCCATTGCCAGCGTGCCTTTGGTGTTTTTCAGACCGTTGCTGGCTTCGTTCTGGATCTCAGCTTTGGTCTCTTTCTGCTTCATGCCCGGCTCAAAGCCGCCGCCCTGGATCATAAAGCCGTTGATCACGCGGTGGAAGATGGTGTTGTCGTAGAAACCTTCGCGGCAGTATTCCAGGAAGTTCGCAACGGTAGCCGGTGCTTTATCGTCGAAAGTTTTGATGACGATATCGCCATGATTAGTCTGGAAAGTAACCATTTTCTCATCCTGTCAGGGTTGGAGTATTTAACATTGAGCGCCGGGGGCGGAGACGTAAGTCTTCCCCGTGCGACAGACGGCTCTTATATCACAAAAAGTGATGGCTCGTCAGCCCCGCTGCATAAAGGAAGCGGCAATACCCTTGCTTTACATAGCGCTGGGGGTAAAAATACGTCAGAATGTTCGATTCACTTTTTATCGTAATCCCGCACACGCTTAAACGGAATGTCTCAATGCTAAAGATCTTCAACACCCTGAGTCGTCAAAAAGAGGAATTCAAACCTATTCATGCCGGAAAGATTGGCATGTACGTGTGCGGCATTACCGTTTACGACCTCTGCCACATCGGCCACGGCAGGACTTTCGCCGCGTTCGACGTGGTGGCCCGCTACCTGCGCTACAGCGGTTATCAGCTGAACTATGTGCGTAATATCACCGATATCGATGACAAGATCATCAAACGCGCTAACGAAAACGGTGAGACCATCGAACAGCTGACCAACCGTATGATCGCCGAGATGCACAAGGACTTCGCCGCGCTGAACATTCTGCCGCCGGACCTGGAGCCACGCGCCACGCGCCATATCGGCGAGATTATCGAGCTGGTAGAAAAGCTGATCGCCCGCGAACACGCCTACGTTGCCAGCAACGGCGACGTGATGTTCTCCGTCGACAGCGACCCGAACTACGGCTCCCTGTCGCGCCAGGATCTGGAGCAGCTGCAGGCCGGCGCTCGCGTTGAAGTGGCCGAGAACGTTAAGCGTAACCCGATGGACTTCGTACTGTGGAAGATGTCGAAAGCTGATGAGCCAGGCTGGGGATCTCCATGGGGCATGGGCCGCCCTGGCTGGCACATTGAGTGCTCGGCGATGAACTGCAAGCAGCTGGGTGAGCACTTTGATATCCACGGCGGCGGCTCTGACCTGATGTTCCCGCACCATGAAAACGAGATTGCCCAGTCCACCTGCGCCCACGACGGCCCGTATGTGAACTACTGGATGCACTCCGGCATGGTGATGGTGGACCGCGAAAAGATGTCGAAATCGCTGAACAACTTCTTTACCGTGCGCGACGTGCTGGAGCACTACGACGCCGAGACCGTGCGCTACTTCCTGATGTCCGGCCACTATCGCAGCCAGCTGAACTACGGCGAAGATAATCTCAATCAGGCACGATCCGCGCTGGAGCGCCTGTATATCGCTATCCGTAACACCGACGCCCATGCTGAAGTGGCCGGTGGCGAAGAGTTTGAAACCCGCTTCCGCGAAGCGATGGACGACGACTTCAACACCCCTGAAGCCTACTCGGCGCTGTTCGACCTGGCGCGTGAAGTCAACCGCCTGAAGGATACCGACAAAGCGGCCGCGAACGGGCTGGCGGCGCGCCTGCGCGTCCTGGCGGGCGTGCTCGGCCTGCTGGAGCAGGACCCGGAACAGTTCCTGCAAAATGGCGCCAATATCAATGACGAAGAGGTGGCGCAGATTGAAGCGCTGATCCAGATGCGTATTGATGCGCGTAAAGCGAAAGACTGGGCGCAGGCCGACGTGGCGCGCGACAAACTCAACGAGATGGGCATCGTGCTGGAAGACGGCGCGGGCGGCACTAGCTGGCGCCGTAAGTAACCCCGGGGGGCGCGTGATAACGCGCCCCTGTTTTTTGGACCCTGCCAACATGATCAAACAACTCTCCCTCACCAACTACCGCTCCATCCGTTTCCTCGAAATGGAACTCGGGCAGCTGAACGTGATCACCGGCCCCAACGGCTGCGGCAAATCCAACCTGTATAAAGCGGTGCGCCTGCTGCATGAAGCGGCCAGCGGGCAGCTCTCACCCGCGCTGGCGCAGGATGGGGGTATTCAGAAGGCGATGTGGGCAGGTGGCCCGCGGCGTGGCGAGCGGCGCGGTGACGGCAAACGGATGATTCTGTCGGCGGAGATGGATACCTTCGACTATCAGCTGGAGATTGGCTTCCCCGAACCCTTGCTCAGCCTGTTTAACCTTGACCCTGTGGTAAAAAAAGAGCAGCTGTGGCTAAGCGGCCATCAGCGGCGGCGGGCGGCACAGCTGCTGGAGCGGGTGAATCAGACGGCATTTCTGCAAAATTTTGATGGCGAGCGGGTGACCTACCCGGTTTCGCTGCAGGAGGAGGAGTCGGTGTTTGGTCAGCTCTCCGAGCCGCATCTCTATCCGGAGGTTTCTCAGGTACGGGAGAACCTGCGCGGCTGGCGCTTTTACCATGAGTTCGCGGTGTGGCCCGGCAGCGCCCTGCGTGCCCCGCAGGTCGGCATCCGTTCGCCGATCCTGGCGCATGACGGCAGCAACCTCGCCGCCGCGTTTGAGACGATTCGTGAGCGCGGCCACAGCGAGCTGCTGTTCTCGACGCTGGAACGCGCCTTTCCCGGCAGCCATTTTTCAGTGGAGTCACAAAGCGGACGGTTTCAGATGCTGATGCATCGCGAGGGGATCCTGCGCCCGCTGGATGCTGCCGAACTCTCTGACGGTACGCTGCGCTTCCTCTGTCTGGTGGTGGCGCTGCTCAGCCTGCGCCCACCCGCGTTTATGGCGCTCAACGAGCCGGAAAACAGCCTGCACCCGGACCTGCTCCCGGCGCTGGCCCAGCTGATTGCCGAAGCCAGCCGGTACAGCCAGATCTGGGTCACCAGCCACTCCCCGCTGCTGGCGCAGCTGATCGCCGAACACAGCGAAATCCGCCACTACCAGCTGCACCAGGTCGACGGCGCCACGCAGGTCGTCACCTCGTAGGGGACGGGCATGCCCGTCCCGCTGTGACGTAGCTACCGACCCTCTTTTTCGGTCGGCCCGTATTTTGGTTTCGCGCAGGGACCGCGATCAAAAAAGGCCGCCCGCAGGCAGCCTTTCTGGTTGAGCGTTGACTCAGTCGGTGACCGTAACGCTTTCGCCGTCAAACTCAACCGTCTGACCCGCCACAATTTTGCAGCGCTTGCGGGTCTCTTTCACGCCATTCACCGTGACGTGACCGCCAGAGATCATGATTTTTGCCATCGCGCCGCTCTCGACCCAGCCTTCCAGCTTCAGCAGGTCACAGAGATCGACATGGGGATGATCGCCCAGAGAGAAAGTTGCCATTATGCTGATGCTCCATCGTCGTTATTTTCACAGGCCTGCAGGGTATTCTGGATCAGGGTTGCCACTGTCATGGGACCGACGCCGCCCGGCACCGGAGTGATATAAGCCGCGCGCTCGCAGGCCGCATCAAACTCCACATCGCCGACCACTTTGCCGCTCTCCAGACGGTTAATCCCGACATCGATCACGATCGCGCCGGGCTTAATCCACTCGCCGGGAATAAAGCCCGGCTTGCCCACCGCGACCACCAGCAGATCGGCGTGCTCAACGTGATGACGCAGATCTTTGGTAAAGCGGTGAGTGACGGTGGTGGTGCAGCCGGCCAGCAGCAGCTCCATGCTCATCGGGCGGCCGACGATATTGGAGGCGCCCACGACCACGGCGTTCAGGCCGTAAGTATCAATATTGTAGCGCTCTAACAGCGTCACGATGCCGCGCGGCGTACACGGGCGCAGCTTTGGCGCACGCTGGCACAGGCGACCGACGTTGTAAGGGTGGAAGCCGTCCACGTCTTTATGCGGGGCGATATGCTCCAGCACCTTAACGTTGTCGATGCCCGCAGGCAGCGGCAGCTGCACCAGGATACCGTCGATTTCCGGATCGTTGTTTAACGCGGTGATCAGGTCAAGCAGCTCTGCTTCGCTGGTGGTGGCGGGCATATCGTAAGAGCGCGAGAGGAAACCGACCTCTTCGCAGGCACGACGCTTGCTGCCGACATAAATCTGCGAGGCCGGGTTCTCACCGACCAGCACAACCGCCAGGCCAGGGGCACGTTTACCGCCCGCCAGACGCTGCTGTACCAGCTCTGCAACCTCTTGTCGCACCTGCTGCGCAATCGTTTTACCGTCAATAATTTTTGCTACCATCAGAGAGGGGATCCATCTGTGTTGAGTTAAATCGGGGATTGCGCCTATTTTGTCAGAAGCGGACGCTGCTGTCAGGCACAGATTCGCCAGTTAGCGTGCAATCGTGCAGCATCGGATTAATCCGTGCTTACAATTCCCGGTTAATTCCTAATTCATTTCCTCTCAGGCTGTGCCAGGATTGATTCGTAACACGGCAAATCATCGAAAAGATAAAGAGGGAATAATGAAAAATACTATTATTGCACTGTCTGCTTTACTGCTGGCTTCCCCGGTTTTCGCGGCAACCGTGACTGATAACACCGTTGCGGAAGCGCACAAAGGCGCCGATACCGCCAAAGAGAAGCTGCACAAAACCCAGCACGAGGGTTCTGAGATGAAGCTGAAGGCGAAGCACGCCGCGGAAGGTGAGAGCAACTCTACCAGCAGCAAAATCTCCGAAGGCACCCAAAAGGGCTGGGACAAAACCAAAGAAGGCACCGAGAAAGGCTGGGATAAAACCAAGCAGGGCGCCGAAGAGCTGAAAAACAAAGTGACCAACTAAGGCATTCTGTTCACCGCGCCAAAGATCAACCCACCGCACCCGGTGGGTTTTTTTATGGCTGACGGCCAGCGGGTCGCCTCACGACTGTTCATTAGTTCAGCATTAGATGCCCGGCGGCAGTAAAATCGTTGACTCAGCGGGATCGCACCGTATAATCCGACCCAATCACCATGCGCCCTTAGCTCAGTTGGATAGAGCACCGGCCTTCTAAGCCGTAGGTCACAGGTTCGAATCCTGTAGGGCGTACCAATAATTTTCAATCAGTTACGCAATTCTTAATCCCGCCTGAATGTCTCCCTGCATGTAGAGTAGCTTGCCTGGCTGCTACGGAATATCACACCACGATTGCACCACGCCATTTCCAGCATTTGGCTGTTCAGTTTGCTTTCCGGAGAGAACGGCATGGCGTTTGTTTGCCAATCCACGCTCCCTTATCCACTGACAGGCTGTTCTGAATCAGTCTAATATAATGTGATAACACCTACCGGAGGCTGCTGTTGATGAAGAAGTCAGAACTCCCTACGAAAATCTGCAGCGTGTGCGGGCGCCCTTTTACATGGCGCAAAAAGTGGGAAAAGTGCTGGGATGAAGTGCGCAAATGCTCAGAGCGCTGCCGTCGAAAGTAAGGGTTTAGTCCTCATAAAAGGCCGCCAGAGGAGCAAGTGACCCCATTCTATCTTCCACAGTGAGCATTACTGCGTCCCGCCCATTTCAGCAATCTTGTTCCACCCAAGGATGGAGAGCGGCTTGCAGTGTATTTCTTTCTGTCAGAGTTCCCACCCAACCAAAAATGCTAAAGCTCAAAATTCAGCCAAATAAATCCTTGTCGCGGGTCAGCATCTGACACTATGATCCCTGCGCTGCCCCACAATGGGCAGCCGGGTTTGACAGCCTGTTTCAAAGTGCGGAAATAAACCGCTATAATTCAGCGGTTTTTTATTTCCGTCAGGACGCGTTACGCTAAAATAATGGTGAGGCGTAGCGGGGGAGTGCTTGCGCTCGCCGGGTTCCACTTTGACCGGTCTGTCAACCCTGTTACGTCTTGCCACCCCGATTGACAGCGGTGTGGTGAGGTAAAAAACACTCCAAAGTGAGATAATCCACATGACCACTGAAAACACCTCCTACGCCGTGCTTTCTGCCCCCGAAATGGACGGTATGTTTACCGCCACCGCCGTGACTGAACCGGAATTGCTCGACCAGTGTCGTGCGCTGGTTTACGCCATCACCGAGCTGACCAACTCCACCGCCCGCGACTGTCTCACCTGGCTGTTAATGGAACGGCTGGAGATTATGCGGGAGGTTGCGGATGCGTAACCAGGGGCTGGCGGCAAAGGCGGTGGGGGAATAACGCTCGGGGTACGGTCGATCAGGCTGAACTGCCTGCGGCTTTACTCAGCACGCGATTCCCCGCTGAAAGGCAATAGTGAATCTACTGTATAGGGTTGAGGGGGATGCTGTGTGTCCCCATTGCCCTAACTTGTTCATTGAACTGACCGAGAGCCGCTTGCCTTATCTCTCCGGCCACGGTACTCCAGCAGGAATGACATTGATCCTTCGGGAATGATTAAGTTGGACGAATATAAGCAGGCATTATTGAGAAAAGGCTTTGAAACTGACGTGGAAAGCGTGGCGATTTAATAAAATTAAACCAGGGGACGTTAAGTTAAATAAAGAGATTTAAAAAAATTTACGATGCTTTCAACGCTGACGTTCCCTTTAGCCACCTCCACAGTCAAATCCACCATAGCCTCATTCCCTGGAATCTCAATACCATTACGTCGCAAAAAAAGCAGTGTGGTAAAAAGGGCTGTGCGCTTGTTGCCATCATTGAATATATGCCCGCGTGAGATTGCTAATAAATGTATTGCCGCCAACTTAAAAACAGCGTCTACATCTTCGTAGATATGTTGATTAAGGACTCGATGAATCAATGCCTGGGCACGCCCCGGGTCGGGCATGCCTTTTACGCCGGGAGTAACATTCATTATCCGATCATGAAAAGCGATGACCTCTTCCGCTGAAATGAAACGTATCGTCATTTATCTGCCAGCGCTCTAATCTGGTCGCCGTGAACGTTCATGATGGCCGAAAATTCTTCGTCCATTTTGGCCGTCTGCCAGGCCTGAAACTCGCTGGCGCTGATGATTACCGCAGAAGGATGGCCCCGACGGGTGATAGTTACTGGTTCGCCATCAGTTGCTTGTTGCAGCACAGCTGCAAGATTCTGGCGAGCATCACTGAAATTAATCTCTTTCATATGCACCTCTTTTGTACCTGTTTCTTGTACATGATACATGTACGTATTGTGCAAATAAATAGCAGTCCTCAATTATCTGACTGCGTTCTCCACCCACCAGGTTATCCTCTCTGTAACCCTTTTCCCCTGCAAAACGTTAAGGAGTCATGATGACCGTGGTAAAAATGGTGGCGGTAGATAAAGACGGCACCTTCCTCGACGACAATAAACAGTACAACCGGGCGCGTTTCCAGGCCTGCTATCAGCAAATGAAGCAGCGCGACATCAAGTTCGTCGTCGCCAGCGGCAACCAGTATTACCAGCTGAAATCCTTCTTCCCCGACATCGCCAGCGAGATCGCCTTTGTGGCAGAGAACGGCGCGTGGATCATCGACCGTGACGAAGAGCTGTTCTGCGGCTCGTTCTCGCGTGCCGATATTGATGCGGTGCTCGACACCCTGCACAACGGCAACTATCCCGACCTGCGCTACATCCTGTGCGGGCGTGAAAGTGCCTACTATTTTGAGGGCATCCCCGAGAGCTGGCTGGTGAAAATGCGCCACTACTGCCACCGCCTGAAGGCGATCCGCAGCCTCGACGACGTGGGTGACGATAAGCTGTTCAAGTTCGCGCTCAACCTGTCGGATGATTACGTCGAGCCGCTAATGGCGGATATCGCCCGCCTGCACAAGGATGCCGCTGCCGCCACCTCCAGCGGCCACGGCTCGGTGGATTTAATCGTGCCCGGCAACCATAAAGGCCACGGGCTGGATCTGCTCGGCAAGCGCTGGGGCATCGATCGCAGCGAGATCCTGGTGTTTGGCGATGGCGGTAACGATATTGAGATGCTGCAACAGTCGGGCTTCAGCTTCGCGATGGCCAATGCGCCGCAAAAGGTCAAGGATGTCGCGCGCTATCAGGCGCCAAATAATAACGAAGAGGGCGTGCTACAGGTGATTGAGCAGATGCTGGCAGGTAAACCGCCGTTTGATAAAGCAGGCGGGCAATAACAGAGCCGTCAGGCCCATCGCACCCATAACTGGCAGAGAGCAAAAGCTCTCTGTTTACTGACCCCGCGTTATTATTCCGCTACGATTGACTTCGTGGCGCAATTATTTCGCCCGCAGCCGGATAAGCGTTTCAGCCCAGGCTGATGCCGATTACCGCATTGACAAAACCTGCGATAAGCAGAACAAAGCCGGGAATGAGGTAATTCTTCTCTTTCTTTTTATAGAACAGCGCTATCAGCGCCAGGCCTGTCGCTATAAAGGGAAATGCGATGAGGGTGAATGTTGACATACGGCATCCTTATCTGAAATTTATTCCGTTAAGTGTCTGGTCAATGATAAACCAGAAACTCAATTCAGGCTCTGAATGAATAGCGCACGGGGATAATTGAGATCCCGAGCAGGAAAAACCGCGTGCTATTATGCAATATTCTGTCGCCTAAAGGCCATATCGTTTAATTAAAGGACTATTCATGAAAGGGTTATCGCTGCTTGCACTGAGCTGCATTTTTACTTTTCCTGCTTTTGCCCAGCCTGCTGCCGGGATTGAAAAAATGGAGTGGCAGCCAGCCAGCGCTTTGCGCGTCGGCAACAGCATTAATTCCCTGTACCGCATCTGGACCACCACCGGGCAAACCACCGATCTGTGGCTGAAGGTTGATTGTCAGAGCGGCGTCAAAACGCAGCTGTTTGCCGAAGTCAGCTCTCCGGCGGGCAAAGCGGTGCGCGTTTACGGCAGCGATGCGATTTCCCGCTACGCTCCGGGCGTGGTGATCGAGCCGGATGCCGACAGTCTGTTAGCGACCCAGCCAGACCTGAATGTCTGCCGGCAGCAGGTCGCCGTGCCGCAGTGGCGTGCGCTGGCGCCTGCTGATGAGCAGGGCAATCAGATGTATCTCGACGTCAGCCGCAGCGAGCGCAGCGCGGACGTTCTGCACCTGCGGCTGGCGAAAGATTTTGCCCTCGAGTATCGCGACAGTACCTATGCCGCCCCTTACGCGGTGAAAGTCACGGACTGGACGCTGCACTGCGATACACAGCAGGCCACTGCCCGCGCGGAATACTCCCTCGACAGTGCGGGTAACCTGACCGATTACCGCCTTGCCGCGAACAGCAGCACAGAGCTCGCCGCGCCGCTGAAGCAGCAGCTCTGCGCGATAAAAACATTGCGTGACTATCAAGGCAGCGGCCAGACTCTGCTCTGGCAGCAGAAGGCCCCGGCAGACCATCAGTTAACCCTGCCGGATTTTTCCCGCAACGATGCGGCGATACTGCAGCCCTATCCGTTACCTGACGAGGTTAAGGAGCATATGGCTATCGCGCTTAATTCTCCGCAGCAGCAGCCGGGCTTTCGTCACCTGAGCTTCAGCCAGCAGCAGGATAAAGAGATCGGCGGGGCGTACAGCGTCACTATCGACAAAATGCCGGATGGCACCACCTTAACGCTGGAGAAGCTGACGCTGGGGCAGGTGACGTTTAATACCCAGTCGGTGCGCCTGTTTAATCTGGTGAGTCTGAAAAAATGGGACTCTCTCACGAAACAACCGTCTACCGCCCGCACGCTGGAGAATGAGTTCCGCCTGCCGCCGAGAGCGGGGATGAAATATGCCTGGAGTAGCCAGCAAAGCGACGGAAAATCGCTCGGCCAGCAGTGCCGCACCGCCGCCGACTGGAAGCAGGCCAGCACCATTAATCCGGCCTTCCCCGGCCGTTATCTGGAGTTTAACTGCATTGACGATCGCGGTGACGGTAAGAGCGCGAGCAGTGATTATGCCTACCTGGAGCGGCTGCGCATCTTTATCCGCATCGGCTATCAGGAGCAGAGGCAGAAGAGACGCTTTACGTTTGAGGATGTGGTGGTGAAGTATTGAGCAGGAGAACCCCAGGCTGGAAGGGTAAAGTTTGTTGCGAGTAAGCCGATAAGTATTGATATCGGCAAGCCGCTATAACCTTATTGTAAGCTTGCACCCGGCAAACGTTATGTCATTACAGGAGTATACATGTCGCCACTGCTAACCGGGCGCCTTGCGCGTCTGAAAGAAAAATTGCCTCTTAGCGGTCATCAGACACAGGAAGACAAGTTAATTCCAGCCGATGCTGAATTTTCCAGTGAGTTGCAGGAGGCTGAGCAGCTCACTGTCGCTAAAAAAAATTTAGTACCGGAAAAGTACCGTGCGATTGTAGAAAACGTCGTGTTCAATGGGCTGCTTGGGATTGCAGAAGATAAACTTAATGACGATGAGTTTATTAATAACCTGTTCAATAAAGTTTATGAAATATTACCAACACCAGTGAGACTTATTCTCAGTCGCGAGCGCTGCTTACAATATCTGATGAGTAATAAAGGCCCCTTGCTCACAAAACTTCAGGATTATCGTAAAACCCAGCAACCTGAAAATACTGCCATTGAGCCGATAACATTAGCCGGGCAGGAACATATTCCTCTATCATTAACACCGCCTGAAGCGCGATAGTTAAGGCCAAAACGCTGGGTGTATAAAAGGCCAGGATCTTCATACTTCTATGAAGTAAAATGAAAGATAAAACGTTTCAGGTCATAAAATCAGGGCCGCTGCCGGATACCGTGCAGGGCCCTTTTCGTTTCGGATTATCGCGTCGCGAAGATCCTCACTCAATGCGTTGTTTCATCTCGCGCTTGTGCTTGGAGTAATCCTCACCACAGTCGGCGGAGCAGAACGCAGAGTTGGCGACAATTGGCTCATCGCGGCACCACAGGCACAGGCCATCCGGGCTTTTCAGCGACGTTTCACGGGCTGACAGCGCCGCCGTGATAATAGCCTGTTCGCGTTCCTGAGCTAAATCTGCATCATCCATAATTATTCCTTTTCGGTCTCAAAGTAGCCCATCTTTATAGCATATATCTCGCCAAAGCTTAATTGCGGGCACAAATCTTGACATTTTTGTGCATTGTTCAGCCGATCAAGAGAGCTTTCAGCAACAAACTGGAAACTGCTGGTCAGCATTCTACGCTTACAGGTGATGGTCAGTAGAATAGAGGAGAAATAAGCAGATGAAGCGCGATGTACTGAGTGAAGAGTATTACGACGAAGTGTGCCGGGTGATAGGGGATGCGGCGATCGTCCTGGTGGAGGCTGGCAGGGATACGCGGCGCGAAACGTTAGCGGAGCTGCTGAAAAGGACCCGCCATGACCGTATGGATGCGGATCGGGAAGAGCAGAAAGTGCTGGAGCACGCAATCCGGCTGGTGAAGCCCGAGGAGAAAAAGGGATAAGTCCGTGATGCGAGAAACAGTGGAGCGGCCAACGGGAATCGAACCCGTGTCATCAGCTTGGGAAGCTGAGGTAATACCATTATACGATGGCCGCCTGATGCAGGATGTTAACACAGAGGCCGCTGATAAAGTTGATATATTTCATAAATCTTGCCCTGAGTGCCGACCTCTGCTGAATGACCGGGGCGCGGAGATCCTGGGCATTTTTATGCGCCCGCCATGAACTGTGCCAGAATAGCCAAAAATTCTGACGGTACGCTTAAACATGCTTAAAACAATTCTGCTGTGTCTGATGCTGGTGGGCTGTACCGCTTCGGTGGGGAACAACTTTGACGACGGCAAGCTGGCGCAGATCAAAACTGACCAAACCACCCGGCAGCAGCTGATCGCACTGTTTGGTCAGCCCTCGACGGAAACACCTTTCCCGGAGGGGCAAAGCATTCTGATGTGGACCTGGAGCCAGGCGAAAGCGATGAGCACCACCGAAGGCAGAACCCTGACTGTCCGGCTGATGAACGGCAAAGTGAAAAGCTATACGGTGAGTAAAACCTGACAGATGTTTTCTCTCGACGATCTGTTTCAGCGACTCTCACAATCTCCGTTCCGCCAGCGTTTTCATCTGGGCAGCGCGGAATATCGCTATTTCCTCGAGAAGGGTGAAGAGACCCTCGGTCAGCATGCGCTGGAGTTTATCCGCGCCCGCCTGGCTCCGGCAGAACCGGTGAATGACGGTAAACAGACCCCAATGCGCGGCCATCCGGTGTTTATTGCTCAGCATGCCACCGCCACCTGCTGTCGCGGATGTCTCAGCAAATGGCACAATATTGCGGCGCATCAGCCCATGAGCGTGCAGCAGCAGGAGTGGGTCAAGGCGGTAATCATAAGATGGCTGAAAAGCGAAATGCTGCGCCCGCAACCGCCGCAAAAGCGCGTCAAAAAGCCCGGTGCCGATAATAGCGGTCAGCTGGAACTGTTATAAAAAGCCGACGAGTTTGTCGGCGACTTTGGCTGATGCACTCTAACCTGAGTCAATCAGCGTGTTCACGCCTCATCCCCTGAGGACTAGAACCACAAATAGGTTGCCAGGCAGTAAGCAATGGTCACTGATAGCAGAATCAGCTCTGCAGGCTTAATCAGGTACATGATATTTCCGGTCTGTTCAGGATGAGTGCTACTACCATCGGTCACTTTTGCGGAAACTTTAGTTTTTTACCTGACCCGCGCCAGGGGGCTGGCGGCCTCAGCCGACGCCTGCTTACGGCGCTTTTTCTCTTCATACATGGCGCTATCCGCATCGCGCACGGCGCTTTCCGGGGTGCTGAGCAGCGGATTCACCGCGATCACCCCCACGCTGGCGCCGGGATAATCCAGCGCGCAGGCAGGCATCGCGTAGTGCCCGGCCAGCAGCTGGCTCAGGCGCTGCCTGAAAGTGGCCGCCGCGTTCGGCGCAGCCGCGTCGGGCAGCAGGGCTGCCACCATAAATTCGTCCCCGCCCAGGCGGCCGATCACCTCGCCCTGACGGGTGCCGCCCAGCAGGCGCTGGCCGACCAGCTTCAGAAACTCATCTCCGGTTTCATGGCCGTACTGGTCATTAATCTGCTTGAAGCCGTCGAGATCAATAAAGGCCATCAGCAGCTGCTGTGCATCGCTGCGCGCGCGGCTGAACAGCGCGGGCAGGCGGTCAAAAACGGCGCGACGGTTGGGCAGGCGGGTCAGTTCGTCGGTGTAGCTCACCGCCGTCAGCGCCGCATTGGCCTGCTGCAACTCTTGCAGCAGCTGCTCTTTGCGGATGTACTGGGCAATCAGCTCGGCAAACAGCGAGAGGATCTGCGTGGCGTGCTCGCTCATCTCACGGCTCTGGGCGCTGGTGGCACACAGCGTGCCGTACAGCTCGCCGCTGCCGGTCATCACCGGGGTGCTGACGTAGGTCATAATGCCCAGCTCTTTGGCCGCCGCCGAGTCACCCCAGACCTGCGGGACATTGCAGGTGTAGGGGCGGCCCTCGTCCAGAGCACGCTTGCACAGCGTGTCCTGCCACGGCACCGACAGCCCTTCCGGGATCTGCATCTGCTGGCTGTTGCGCGCATAGAGAATATGCTGGCGGATGCCCTCCGGGTCGAGATGCGTCAGATAGGTGGACTCCATCCCGGTCACCAGCTCCAGCATCTCCAGCAGCTGGCGCACAAAGCCCTCAAGCGTTTTTTCTGAAGCCAGCGCCGTTGAGATGCGCTCAATTACGTTGTCCTGCATAGGTCTGATTTCCTGGTGGTGGTGTACAGCGAATGCGGGCCATCGCAGCGCCCGATTTAAATAACTGCTAAAAATATTGGAGTTTTTGTTTTAAGTATCACCCGGTGATAACGACACTCTAGTCGCGGGTGTCTCAGTTTATCATCGGACAAGGACGAAAAAAATTGAGGAAACAGGGCAAATTGGCGAGGGATGATGAGGGCTGACAGTGAATCGTTGTGACAGGTTTCGCCTGCTCAGTTCAGTATGGCTGGCGCGGGTACTCCTTCAGCAACCGGGGGGGGAGCGGGCTTCACAGGCCAGACCGCGACAGAGACTGAGCCGCGGCCAGGTTTGCTGTCAATCCTGCTACCACGTCAGCTCTTTACCCGCGTAGTCAATATAGTGATGGCCGCCTTTGCCGCGCCAGGCGATCAGGCGATCGGCAATGCCCCCGGCGCTTTGTGCCACCGTCAGTGGCGCGCTGGCTCCGCCCATATCGGTCTGCACCCAGCCGGGATGCACGCACAGCAGGGTCTGCTGCGCTTTATCAGCCTGCGGCAGCAGCCCGCGCACCAGCATATTCAACGCACCTTTACTGGCGGAGTAGAGCGGGTAAGTGGCGTCCGGGTTTTCGTTCAGGCTGGCGAGCTGTGAGGTCATCAGCGCCATAATTCCGCCGGGCTTCACCCGCGGCAGCAGCAGCTCGGCGCAGCGCACCGGGGAGAAGGTATTGGTCATAAACAGCGCCATCAGCTGGTCGTCGCTGGTGCGCGCCAGCTGCTGGTGATCCGGCCCGTAAATGCCGGCATTGATGAAGACGACGTCAAACTGGCTGTCGGCCAGCTGGGTGGCCAGCGCCTCACGCTGCGGCGCCAGATTGATATCCAGCGTCAGCCAGCGGATAGAGGCTGGTGCCTGCGGCGCGTCGCCGCGCGCGGTGGCGGTGACCTGCCAGCCACGCCCGGCCAGCGTGTTCGCCAGCCCAAGGCCAATACCGCGTGAAGCACCAATAATCAGAGCCTGAGGGGTTGTCATTGCCTTACCTGCCTTGTTGTGAATGATCAGGGGCGGTGTCCCGCCCCCTGTCGTTAACGGCGCCCGGCCCACCACAGTCGTAACTTGATGCCCCAACTGCTGGTCCAGCCGGTAGTGGTACTGACGATAGCGCCTTTGTCGATCACCACCAGCGTTGGCGTCACGCCAATCTGCCAGCTGCCCGACAGGCTACCCTGCGGGTCATTGATGGTGGCCAGCGGATAGCGCTTTGCCTGCAAATAGCGCTGCACTTTTTCATCTTCGCCGGAACGCAGCGCCACCGAGATCACATTCTGGCCGCTGCTGGCTAATTCCGCCACCTGCGGGGTGACGAAACGGCATACGCCGCACCAGCTGGCCCAGAAATAGACCAGCAGCGGCCGCTCTGCGCTCAGCGCGGCCAGCGTGACGTCGCGGCCATCAAGGGTCTGCAACGGCTGGTCGGCGAAGGCGAGGGGAGCGTGGGGCGCACGCCACAGGTCCATCGCCCACAGCACACCTGCCAGCAGGACGACAAACAGCAGTAGCTCGCGCCCCCAGCGTTTCAGCCGCGTCATTTAACTGCGGCCAGCTGCTGCTTGACCATCGCTTCCAGCTGCTCATAGCTCACCGCGCCCGGCAGCAGCGTGGTGCCAATCAGCGTCGCAGGGGTGCCTTCAATACCGAGATGCTGCGCCAGCTTCAGATTGTTGTTGATGGTATCGAGGCTCTGCTTGTTCGGCTCTTTCAGCGTAACGCCGCTCTTCTGCTCGGCGCTGAGAATGCTGGCGTCATCGTGGTAGCCCTTCTTCGCCATCATACGCTGGTGCAGCGCCAGCCACTGCTCCGGGTGCTGCTGCCAGGTGGTCAGCACGGCGCGCGCCGAGGTCAGCGAGCTTTCCGAGCGGTAAGGCAGCGGCTTAATCACCACCGCCACGTCCGGGTACTGCTTAACGAGTTTCTCCAGCAGCGGATCGAACTGCTTACAGTACGGGCAGTTGTAGTCGGTGAATGACACCAGGGTCAACTTCGCCGTTTTCGCCCCGATGCGCGGTGAACCGGCATCGTTGAACAGCGCATCTTTGTTCTGCTCAATCACCTGGCCTACCACGTCAGCCTGCTGTTTTTGCGCCTGCTTGTCATATGCATCCGCCGCTTCCGCGAGGATCTGCGGGTTCTGCACCAGCGTCTCTTTGATCAGTTCTTTAATGCGCACTTCCTGCTCCGGGGTAAACGGGGCCGCGGCCCAGAGTGGCGTGGCGACAAACAGCAGTGCGAGAGTCAGTTTTTTCATTGTTCAGTTCCTTTGGCTTCGGCCAGGGTTTTTAACAGGGTGGCACGGTCAAGCAGGGGGGAGAGGACTTCACCCTGCGGCAGGCCTGGCCCGTAGATTTGATTGAAGGGGATAGCCACGCTGCCGCGCTGCTTTAAGAAGTCGGTGATGGTGGCAGAAGGCTGGCTCCAGTCGCCGCGCAGGGCAACAACATCATCAGCCTGTAACGCTTGCTGCACGTCGTCGCGCAGCATCACGTTGATTTTGTTTGCTTTGCAGGTCACGCACCAGTCGGCGGTCACGTCGATGAATACGCGTTTTTTATCGTGCAGCGCCTGCTGAACAGCCTGCTCGCTCAGCGGCTGCCAGTGGATCTCATCCGGCAATTTCAGGCTGTTGTTGACCAGCCCGACGCGGCTGGCCAGCAGGCTGAGCAGCCACAGGCAGGAAGCCAGCATAAGCAGGCCCAGCGCGATGCGTACGGCGTTCATCCAGCGGCCGGGTCGCGGTAGCTTCAACGCCAGCGCGGGCCAGGCAGCGATCAGCAGCCACGGCAGGCTCATGCCAATGCCGAGTGCAATAAACATTACCCACAGCAGCGGCAGGGAGGCCGCCAGCGCAAAGGCCACGGCGGTGCCGAGGAAGGGCGCGGAGCACGGCGTGGCCAGCAGGGTGGCAAAGGCCCCCTGACAGAAGTGGCCGCCCAGCCCGTGTCCGCCGCTGGTTGCCAGCCGCGTGTTCAGCGCGGAAGGCAGCCGCAGGTGGAACAGGCCAAACAGGTTGGCGCTGAACAGCAGCGTCACCAGCGCCATCACGCCAATAAACCACGGGTTCTGGAACTGAATGCCCCAGCCCAGCGCATGATTACCAAGGCGCAGCACCGTCATCAGCAGCGCCAGCGCCATAAACGAGGTGATAATCCCGGCGCTGGAGGCGATAAACTGCAGGCGCACGCTGCGGCGATTGCGCTGCTCCACGCTGATAATGCTGCCGAGCTTCATGCCCAGCACTGGCAGTACGCACGGCATCAGATTAAGGATAAAACCGCCCGCCAGCGCCATCAGCAGCATCTGCCACAGCGGCAGCGATGAGTCGCTGCTGAGCGGCTGTGCGCTGCCGAGGGTGACGCTGCTCTGCTGTACCAGACCGCTATCGGCAATCACCAGCGAGAGGATTTTTCCGCGCAGATCGGGCGCGCTGTCGCCCCATTCATCGCTGACCGGCACGCGCGCCTCCAGGCGCGAGCCGTCAATTTTCACCACCGGCTTGCCGATGCTGGCGCCGCTTAGGGTATCGAAGAACAGCTCAGGCTGCTGCCAGCCGGCGGCGCGTTCGGCAATAATCTGCAGTTCCCCCGGCTGATAGCCGGCGCTTAGCGTATCGCTCAGGCCGCTGGCAATCGGCACTTTTCCCATCGCGTTGGCGAAATCGAAGTTAAAGCTCTGTGCGTTGGGCTCGCTCAGGTCGAGGCTGAACGGGTAATCGGTCAGAATGCAGACGTTGCTACAGGTTGACAGCGTCAGCGTACCGGCCAGCGTGCGTGGGGCCTTGCCGTCAATGACGATCGGCAGGCTGACGTGTTGGTGATAGCCCTGAGTGCTGATACCGGCTACCTCAAAGCGCTGCGGCGTTGGCCAGAACCAGCGGGCTTTTAGCGCCGGATCCTGCCAGCGGATCTGCGGCGCAATGCCACCTTCACCCGGCGAGCGCCAGTAGGTTTTCCAGCCGTTTTGCAGCTGCACATCCAGCAGCAGGCGCGTGCCTTCTTTGCCGCTGGAGTCAGCGCGCAGGCGCACTTCAGCATGGGTGTTTTGCGGGTTTTGCAGGGTGATATCGGCCGCCTGAACGACAGGCAGCCAGCACAGCAGCAGGAGCACAGCGCTCCTGAATAGGGTAAACATAGTTTTTCTCCGTGAATGATGTTTCAGAACCGGGGTGAGCGGTCGATCATTCGCGGAAGTTGCAGTGTAGGAGGTGTATTCGCAGCAGCGGGGCACGGAACTCATGTGCCGGAGGGTAAAACAGGGGGCGCGGGCGCAGCAGGGCCAGCACTATCAGCAGCAGGCCGAGCAGCGGTAAGGCACTGTCGAACAGGAGTGGGGTGGCGCACAGCGCTTTCGCACTCAGTTCACACGGGGTTACCGGGCTCTCTTTTGCGCTGCGGGAGCTGTCGGCACCCTGGGCGCTGACCGTCTGCGGCAAAATTTGCAGGGCGTGCAGGTTCGCCACGCGCTGAGCCATACAAACCAGTATGACCAGGCATGTCAGGAAGAGAAATCCTGTCGCGATGCGCTGACGTTTTTGCATAATCTGCCCAGGTAGAAAGAGCGACTATCTTAGCGGCAGTACACCGTTTGGCAATAGTCACTCTTGTAAACTTTTGTCACCCGTCGGTTATGCGGCGCTGACCGCGCCCCACACCATGCGCCCCTGATGGAAGGTGGCGGTGCGAGGAGAGATGCGCGCCACCGCTTCCGCGGAGCAGGAGGCGTCAACCAGCACGAAGCTGGCTTCATCCTGCACCTGCGGCCAGGCGCGCTGGCCTTTGTCATCCAGCGGCAGGCGGTTTCCGGTAGCAATCGCCAGCGAGCGCGACAGCGCAAACTCGCCGGGGCGAGTGTACAGCTGGGCATACAGATTGGCTTTTTCCAGCATGTCGCCAAGGCCAAACGGGGACCAGTGATCAATCACGCTGTCGGTCCCGGTCATGACAAATACGCCGCTCTCCTGCAGCTGCTTCAGCGGCATATGCAGTGTACCAATCGGCACGGTGGAGGCGATGGTGACCTGCTGCGCGGCCATGCGCGCTGCGGTTTCCGCTATCTGCTGCGGGGTCAGCGTGGCGAGGGCGAACGCGTGGCTGATGGTCAGTTTCCCCTTCAGCTGCGGGGTTTTCTCGACGGTGGTCAGCATGTAGTCGATAGCGGCCACGCCCGCCGGGCTGGTTTCGTGCAGGTGGATATCCACACCTTTGTCGTAGTCGAGCGCGATCTGGAACATCGTATCCAGCGAGCGCTGCATATCGCCGTCGACGTTGGTCGGGTCCAGCCCGCCGACGTAGTGCGCCCCGGCCTGCATCGCTTCGCGCATCAGAGGTTCACTTTTTGACAGCAGCAGGCCGTGCTGCGGAAACGCGACGATCTCGCAGCTAAAGCCCAACTTGCGGCGTTCCAGCACCGCCTGCAGATTCTCCAGATTCTTCAGCCCGGAGACCGGCTCGATGTTGCAGTGGCTGCGTGCCACGGTAGAGCCTTTCGACTGCAGCAGGTCAATCAGCTTGCCCGCGCGCTCCTGAGTATAGGGTTGCAGCTCCGGCAGCAGGCGATGCTCAAGGGCGATCATATCTTTAATGGTGGTGCCTTCCGGGCGCGACTGAACGCGCCACGGGCCGCCGTAAAAGGTCTTATCGAGGTGAATGTGCATGTCGCGCATGGCGGGCAGCAGCAGTTTCCCCCCGGCGTTAAAGCGCGGCAGGCTGGCATCGGCAAACGAGTGATTAGCCGCGATGGCAACGATCTTGCCGTTATTGATCTCAAAGCTATGCAGCGCCGTTTCGGTGGCAACCACCACCTCATCCTGATAGCGGAAGCCGGTCTCCAGCAGCACGTTATCCAGATAATAGTGGTTGCTGTTAATGGTGGTCATCCTGCTCTCCGGTTGGGCGCAGCGGGCGGAATTGCCCGTCGCAAAGGCGGGGGCGCTGCCCGCGCCGATCATCGCGCAGGCGGCAAGCATTTTTCCGCCGTGGCTGAGAAATTCGCGGCGGTTAGGGTCGGTATTATTCATCGTCTGCTCCTGCATCCATTAACAGAGTCGCAATCGCCGTGAAGCCGAGCGAGCGCGCCAGCTGCAGCGGCGTTTTACCGTATTTATCGGTCATATGCGGGCTGGCACCGTGCGCCAGCAGCAGCCGCACGATCTCCTGCTGGCGCGCGCCGCCGTCGTTAAGCACGATGGCTTCCAGCAGCGGTGTCCAGCCTAAAAAGTTGGTGTGGTTGACGTTGATCGCGGTTGAGGTCAGCAGCTCACGCACGATCTCCACATGGCCTTTTTCACAGGCGGGCGTCAGGCCGACCCCGCCAAAGCGCGTCAGGCGCGTCAGGTCAGGCGTGGCGGGTAACAGCAGGCGCAGCAGAGTCAGATCGCCGCCGAGGCAGCTAAGCAGAAACGGATTCAGGCAGGTATTGTCCTGCTGATTGATGTCGGCGCCGGCCTCGATCAGCCACTCAACGCAGGCATAGTGCTGATGTTGTGCTGCGAGGGTGATGGCGCTGGTGCCCTGACGATTAACGCTGTTCAGGTCAACGCCCGCCGCCAGGCACTGTTGTAACGTTGCCAGCTCTCCCGCCTGCGCGGCGCTGAGGAAGCGGGTAGTCCGATCGCTAACTGATGACATAAGATTCCCTTTAAACCGAAGGTGAGCAATTCATCGACAATAACAGCGACTGATAATCAGGAGAATACGCTTGAAATTAATTCACCGTTTACGCTGAGATTGTTGAATACTGTTCAATATTATTGGCTGGCGGGCGCGGGCGACAATGAACTCGATCTTTAATGAAGAAAATCTCCAGGTACTGATCAGCGTGGTGCGCTGCGGCAGCTTCAGCAGAGCCGCGCAGGAGCTTGGCATCACCACTTCGGCCGTCAGCTATGCGATAAAACGCATCGAAACCGGGCTGGGCGTGGCGCTATTTACCCGCAGCGCCCGCAGCGTGGAGCTGACCGAGGCCGGGCACTATTTCTGGCGCAAGTGTGGCGAATTGCTCAACGACATCCAGCGCATTAAACGTGGGGTGGACACCATTGCTCAGGGTATTGAGCCGCGCGTGCGCATCTGCATCAACCAGCTGCTGTACACGCCGCATCACACCGCGCGCTTACTCCAGCTGTTGGATAACCAGTTTCCAGGCTGCCAGGTGGTGATCACCACGGCGGTTTATAACGGCGTGTGGGATGCGTTGGTCAATCAGCAGGTTAACGTGGCGATAGGTGCCCCGGATACGCTGCCGGATGGCGGCGGCATTGATTATCTGGCGATTGGCAGCGTGCGCTGGCAGTTCGCTATCGCTCCCGATCATCCGCTGGCTCGCCTGGCGCAGCCGCTGGGCGAAAGTCAGCTGCGCCAGTGG
The DNA here is from genome assembly GCF_024169515.1 of Erwinia aphidicola. Taxonomy (NCBI): domain Bacteria; kingdom Pseudomonadati; phylum Pseudomonadota; class Gammaproteobacteria; order Enterobacterales; family Erwiniaceae; genus Erwinia; species Erwinia aphidicola. Next base: position 3,010,116 of record NZ_JAMKCQ010000001.1, read on the forward strand.
ACCACCATCATGGTGGAGGACACCGCTGAAACGCTGAATAAAAAAGTGGGCTGGTTACTGCACGGTCAGCAATCGCTGGTTGTACCGGACTTTGCCACCAAGTACCACTGCCAGATGCTGGGGCAGGGGATTGGTTTTCTGCCGGATTATCTGGTGCGCGAGGCGGGTCAGCGGCTGGTGACGCTGGCAGTACAGAACCCGCGCCAGGACTCTCCGATGCTGCTGGCGACGCAGCATGCGGCCAGCGGGCAGGTGACACAGTGGATCAGAGAGCAGTTTGCCGCAGGCGGCGTGCTAAGTGAACTGTACCAGGATTTACTACACCTGGATAAAAATACAGACATTATGTAACGAACGTGTTAAGGTGGCGTTTCTTACAATAAGAATCGTAAATCAAAAAAGGCAGTTACCTATTCAAAATATCAAATATCAGTGCCCGTCATGTCACGGTTGTCAGTATCGTTTTTCCCCGTTCAGTATCAGCGCCAAAAATCCGCACGGTGCAAACTGCATTTTCTGCAAAGCGCAGATGCAGGTGAGCTACAAAATCTACGCTAGCTAATCGTTCCCGCTGACCGTTAACGCCCTCGCTTTCCCGTCCTGTTCTGCGATGTCCTGAGATAACCCCAAGGCTGTTTTCACTGACCCAATCAGTGTTACCCTTAACGGCTATTTATCGAATTCCACGTTTCAGGACCCGAACATGACCACCTCAATGGCAAAACTCCTCTCACTCTGCAGCGACAGTCTGGCGCCCGCGCCGGAAGAAATGCAGTTCGACACTTCCGCTCATCCCGCGCTGGTGGATGAGTTGCGCCAGCTGCTGAGCAGCAAAAACGGCTGCTATGGGTTTGTCTCTGCGCTGCATATCTTTCCGTGGCAGAGCAGTGGTGAAGAGATGGGCATCCAGCAGTGGAACCAGCCGGAGCTGTGGATTGATGCCTATGAAGATATGGCGCGTGATGCGCTGTTCTTTGCGGAAGACATTTTCGGCGTACAGTTCTGCCTGCGCGGGGATGCGGTGTGCAGCTTTGAGCCGGAAACCGGTGAATTCAGCTGGCTGGCCGCCAGTCTTGAGCACTGGTGCGCGCTGATCCTTGAAGAGTATTCGGTGCTGACCGGCTACCCGCTGGCGCAGGACTGGCAGGAACAGCATGGCGCATTACCCTCAGGCTGCCGCCTGATGCCAAAGCTGCCTTTTGTTGCCGGGGGCGAATTTGTCCCTGAGAATCTTCAGGCGGTACGCAGTATCCAGGCGATGCGCCACCGTGCGCAGTTTGCGCTGCAAATTCGCCATATGCCCGACGGCCAGCAGGTAGATATCGGCGCGGACCAGCCCGCCGGATAGTCAGCTGCCCGGCATTGCGGCGCCGGAAGCAATAAACCACACCAGAAATGCCATCGCGGCAATAAAGATCAGGGTGGGGGCAATCGCTCTTTTATTCACGGCTTTACACCTTTCGGTTGTTTAACGGTTGGGGAGCGCCCGCTCCCCGGCGGCGGCGAGTGTAGCATAATCCCCCTTGTCCCGACATGCCGTTAAACCCTGTTACACCTGGACAATTTATGAAAAAATGATTGCGCAATCATTTAGCCGACAGGAAGCCGATGAAAAACCGTAACGATGCGTTCGCACCCGCCGTCAGTAAAACCCCCACGCTGGAAGATGTCGCGCGCGTGGCGGGGCTGTCACCGATGACCGTCAGCCGGGCAATTAATAAGCCGCAGGTGGTGCGCCCGGCGACGGTGGCAAGGGTGATGGAGGCGATCCAGGCGACCGGCTATATTCCCAATATGCTGGCGGGTGGGCTGGCTTCAAAGCGCAGCCGTCTGATCGCCGTGGTGGTGCCGCAGATCAACAACAGCATGTTTGTTGATACCGTTCAGGCCATCAGCGATCGGCTGGCGCAGCGCGGCTACCATATGCTGCTGTGCGTAACGGGCTATTCGTATGACCGGGAAGCGGAGATCGTCGCGACCATCCTCTCACGCCGTCCTGATGGCATGGTGCTGACCGGCATTCATCACAGCCCTGAGCTGCGCAAGACCATCCTCAACGCCGGGCTACCGGTGGTGGAAATCTGGGATATGACGCCGACGCCGCTCGATATGCTGGTCGGTTTTTCGCACGAAAAAATCGGCACCTGCATTGGTCAATACTGCCTGCAGCGCGGCTACCTGAATCTCGGGCTGGTGTGGGCAGGCGACCGCCGCGCTCAGCAGCGGCGCAAAGGGCTGGTTGATGCAATGCAGGGCCAGGCTGGCAGCCGAATTCGCGGCGTTAATGCCCCGGTACCGACCTCGCTCGCGGCCGGGCGGCAGGGGCTGAAACAGCTGCTGGCGCAGGGAGAGCGCTTCGACGCGATTATCTGCAGCTCGGATACCCTGGCGCAGGGTGTCATTATGGAGGCCTGCGCACGCGGGCTGCCCGTGCCGCAGCAGCTGGCGGTGATCGGCTTTGGCGACCTCAGCTTTGCTGCCTCTAACCAGCCCGCCATTACCACGGTGGCGATCGACCGGGTGAAAATGGGTGAGGATGCGGCAACGCGGCTGGCCGATAAAATTGAAGGCCGCAGCCCGCAGGATGCGGTGGTTGACCTTGGATTTCAGCTGGTTGAGCGCGACTCCGGCTGAGGGGATGCAGCCTTAGCAACTTCTCCGCAGCCACAATGTTTTCCCTGTTGTTGTGCTTATCGCCTGGAAAAATCTCTGGCATGCCATGGCGCAGGCTAATGGCATAGTGACATCAGGGGGAATGAAGAATTCTTTGACTTTATTACTGTGAGTTATTATCTCGGTAGTTAATCAAATGCGCGCATTTCTTGCCCGTTTTTACGGCAGGCGTGCATAAATTTCCGCTAAGTCCCACGCTTTAATCCCCGTAATTAATGGTGACATTGTTATGAAATGTTAGAGCCATTATTAATGTTAACTTTAAAATAAAATGTCTTTTATTTTTACATTTAGAAATATCTGTATGGTTAACATTGCCCCAATGTAAACAGATAAAAACAGTTATTTAACCTTAATTACACCTGCTTTACGGGGGTGTACTTTTCATGCAAGTGAGAGTCGTAACGCTATGCTTCTTCAAAAAGAAACCACCCGCCGTAAGTTTTTAATCGGGTCGCTGTTGGCATTACCGTTAGGGGAGATGGTGTTTAAAGGGCTGACCGCAGCCCAGGCGGCAGAAATGGCCGCGCCAGAACTGACGGAGTACCAGCCGATCTTCTTCAGCAGCGACGAGTGGCAGTTTATTCTCGCCGCCTGCGACAGCCTGATCCCCGCCGGCGGCAAGGGCAAAGCACCCGGCGCGCTGGAAACCAACGTCCCGATCTTTATCGATCAGCAGATCCACGGCGATTCTGGCGATGAAATCTATATGAAAGGGCCGTTTGATGCGCACGCCCCGGCCACCATGGGGTATCAGATCCCGTTTCGTCCTCAGCAGATCTACAAAACCGGCATCAAACTGGCCAATCAGTGGTGCCAGCAGAACCACCAGAAACCCTTCCATCAGCTGTCTGCGCAGGATAAAGACAGCGTCCTGACCCAACTGCAAAAAAACGATATTAAGTTTGCCGACCTTGGTGAGCCGGACCTGAAGGCGTCGCAGTTCTTCAGCGGGCTGCTGGCCGATACCAAGCACGGTTATCTCTCCGACCCGATGTACGGGGGTAATAAAGGGATGAAGGCGTGGATCGCCATCGGCTTCCCCGGCGCGCGCGCCAGCTACCTAGAATGGGTGAAGCAGCACAACGTCCCGTATCCACTCGGCCCGATCAGCATCAAGGGCGAGCGCGCCTGAGTCCGCTGTTACTTTTTTCGTTTTTTATCAATGACAGCCAAAAGATTTCGCGTTGCGGCAAGGCGGCAACTTAACGAACCCCCTGAAGCTTACAGAAGTCAGTGAACAGGGTGAATAAAGGCAGCCCACACGGCTGCAACGCGATAGATGAAGGGTTGATAGGGTTAATTATGTCTCAAATCAATAAAGAAGAAGTCGACGTCGTTGTCGTCGGCCTGGGATGGGCTGGCTCGCTGATGAGCATTGAGCTGGCGATGGCTGGCCTGAAGGTGCGGGCGCTGGAGCGCGGTGCCGATCGCGGCTATGAAGAGTTCGCTTACCCGAAACCGGCGGATGAGTACGCCTACGCGGTGCGTAACAAAGTGATGGCGACCACCGCCGAAGCGGCCGTCACCGTACGTTACAACATGAGCCAGACCGCGCTGCCGACGCGCAAATGGGGCGCATTCTGTCCGGGTAACGGCGTCGGGGGTTCTGGCCTGCACTGGACGGCGGTGCTGATCCGCCCAACGCCAACCGACCTGAAGCTGAAAACCTATGCTGACCAGGCTTACGGCCCGGGCGTGCTGCAGGACGATATGCGTATTATGGACTTCCCGTTCAGTTGGGAAGAGATCGAACCCTATTACGAAAAATTTGAGATGATCTGCGGCCAGTCCGGCACTACCGGCAACCTGCGCGGCCAGATACTGGAAGGCGGCGACCCGTTTGAAGGCCCGCGTGCTAACCCCATGCCGCTACCGGCGCTGGAAGACACGCTGAACAACACCCTGTTTGTGAAAGCGGCAAAGAAGCTCGGCTACCATCCGTTCCCGAACCCGTCGGCCTGCGTATCTCGCGCCTGGACCAACCCGTACGGTAACCAGATCGCCCCCTGTAACTACTGTGGCTACTGCAGTAAGTATCCGTGCCTTAACTATTCAAAAGCCTCACCGCAGACCGCCGTGATGGACGCGCTGAAGCGCATGGATAACTTCTCCTATGAAGTGCATGCCAACGTGATGAAAGTGGTGCTGCACGACGATAAGAAGACCGCCAAAGGCGTGATCTATATTGATAAAGACGGCAACGAATGCTTCCAGCCGGCGAAAATCGTGGTGCTGAGCAGCTTCCAGTTCTGCAACGTGCGCCTGATGCTGCTGTCCGGCATCGGCAAGCCGTATAACCCGATCACTGAAGACGGTGTGGTCGGGCGCAACTACGCTTTCCTCAGTAACGGCGGCGCGACGCTGTTCTTTAAAGATCAGAACTTCAACCCGTTTGCCACCGCCGGTGCGACCGGGCAGATGTTTAACGATATCTCTCCGGGTAACTTCGACGGTCCTGGCCTCGGTTTTATCGGCGGCGCAAAGATCCACAGCTCGCAGGCTACCGGTACGCCCATCAGCACCGCACTGCCGAAAGGCACTCCGAGCTGGGGCGCCGGCTGGAAAGAGGGGATGGAAGAGTGGTACGGCCATTCGATGAAGATCAGCATCACCACCACCTGCATGTCGTATCGCGATATCTATCTCGATCTCGATCCGAACTACACCGATGATTACGGCTACCCGCTGCTGCGCATGACCTTCGACTGGAAGCAGAACGAACTGAAACTGCAGCAGCACCTGAAGGGTATCGTCAGCAACATCACTAAAGAGCTGAACCCGGACAGCTTCAGCGAAAGCTTCCTGCCAATGGACGCACACTTCGACCTGACCAAATACGTCTCGACGCACAACGTCGGCGGCGCGGTGATGGGCGACAACCCGCAGACCTCCGCGCTGAACAAGTATCTGCAGAGCTGGGATGTGCATAACGTCTTTGTGCCGGGCGGTAACGCCTTCCCGCAGAACTTCCAGGCGAACCCGACTGACACCATCGGTGCTATCACCCTGATGGCGGCCCAGGCGATTAAAGATATTTACCTGAAAAACCCCGGCCCGATGGTTCAGGCATAAGGAGATGACGATGATGAACTTCAAACGTTTACTGCTTGCCAATGCCGTGCTGCTGGCGGCGACTTTTGCGGCTTCGGCTCAGGCCGATGACAGCCTGGTAAAGCAGGGGGAGTACATTTCCCGCCTTGGCGACTGCGGCGCGTGCCACACTCTTCCGGGCAAACCGGCATTCTCCGGCGGGCTGGCGATCGAGTCTAATCTTGGCACCATTTACTCGACCAATATCACGCCGGATAAACAGCACGGCATTGGCAATTACAGCGAGCAGCAGTTCTCGGACGCGGTGCGCAAAGGCGTGCTGCCTGACGGCACGCGCCTCTACCCGGCGATGCCGTATCCGGATTACGCCAAAATCAGCGATGCCGATATGCACGCGCTCTACGCTTACTTTATGCAGGACGTGAAGCCGAGCGCCGAGCAGCCGCCGGAAACCGATCTCAGCTTCCCGTTCAGCCAGCGCTGGGGCATGCGTTTTTGGAACTGGGCCTTTACCAGCGATAAACCGTTCCAGCCCATTGGCGGGGCAACGGCGGAAGTCAATCGCGGGGCCTACCTGGTGGAGAGCCTCGGCCACTGCGGCAGCTGCCATACGCCACGCGGCATAGGTATGAACGAGAAAGCCCTCGACAGCAGCGACAGCAAGTTCCTCTCCGGCGGGTCACTGAACGGCTGGGAAGTCCCCTCGCTGCGCGGCCTGCCGAACTGGACCGGGCAGGAAACCGTGGATTACCTGGCGACCGGGCGTAACGATAAAGCGGCGGTGGGGGGGGAAATGACCTCGGTTATCGAGCACAGTACCTCGTGGATGACGGAAGCGGACCTCAAGGCAATCACTGCCTACCTGAAGTTTATCGGCGGCAACCCGCCTGCTCCGGCGGCAGCAACCCACAGCGTGAGCCCGACCGAAGCTAAACTGACGGCGGCGAAAAACCTGACCACCGGCGAGCGCCTGTACCTCGATAACTGTGGTGCCTGCCACTTCGTTACCGGTAAGGGCGCGCCGCGCATCTTCCCGCAGCTGGACCAGGCGACGATTGTTAATGCCGGCGATCCGACCGGGCTTATCCATACCATTCTGGCCGGTGCGCAGCAGCCCTCCACCGCTAAAGCACCGTCGACGCTGGCGATGCCGGGCTTTGCCAACCGCCTGAGCGACGATGAGGTGGCGCAGCTGGCGACCTTTATCCGCCAGGGCTGGAGTAATAAAGCCGCTGCGGTGAGCGCCGACCAGGTGCAAGAGGTCAGGGCAAACCTGAAAAAATAGTCCCCTGTCAAACCCGCCGCCCGGCGGGTTTTTTTTCGTCTGCTCAGTAAACAACCTGCGCTGTCACCGACAGTGTCTATACTGGTAGCTGACTAAACAACCGGAGGATAACAATGACCATTCATAAGAAAGGACAGGCACACTGGGAAGGCGACATCAAAAAAGGTAAAGGCACCATCACTACCGAAAGTGGTGCGCTAAGCCAGCAGCCCTACGGTTTCAATACCCGCTTTGAAGGCAAACCAGGCACCAATCCGGAAGAGCTGATTGGCGCGGCACACTCCGCCTGCTTCTCCATGGCGCTGTCGCTGATGCTGGGCAACGAAGGCTACACCCCTGAAAGCATCGATACCGTTGCCGATGTGTCACTGGATAAAAAAGGGGATGGGTTCGCCATCACGAAAATTGAGCTGCAGAGCAAGGTAGTACTGCCGGGCATTGATAAAGATAAGTTCGACAGCATCATCCAGAAGGCCAAAGCGGGCTGCCCGGTCTCGCAGGTGCTTAACGCTGAGATCACCCTTGACTACCAGCTGAACTAACGGCGGCTTGTCATACGGTTAAGTAAGGATTGCGTTAAGAAGGTGAAAATAAGACGCTAATCATTCGGTTTTAGGAGTTCGTGAGATAGGGAAGTGTTGCGTTATCCCCGATATTTGAGCCACGGCAGTCAGCAGGCCGTGAGCAAATCGAGGATACACCCATGAAAAAAACAACACTGGCACTGATTATTAGCGTTTTCACAGCAAGCAGCCTTTTCACCACCCTCTCTTACGCAGACGGTCCGGGTAATGGCCCGGACCGCGAGTGGCATCAGCAGGGCGGTCACGATAATCACGGTGGCGATGAGCGTCACGACGATCGCCATGACGATCGTGGGCACAATGAGCGCGGCGACGACCATCGCGGTCGCGGTGGTCCAGGCGAGCGTGACCATTTTGCGTGGCAGGGCCATGACTTCCGTCGCGGCCACCCGGCACCGGACCGCTTCCGTGGCGACGATTATCGCGTTGACGACTGGCGCGATCGCGGCCTTGATGAGCCACCGCGCGGTGAGCACTGGGCCTATGTTGACGGCAATTATGTGCTGATTGCTGCGGCCACCGGGATAATCACTTCGATCATTCTCGGCAATATTGCCGGCAACCATTAACCGCTTCTCTGCCGGTGGCACTCGCCACCGGCATCTTCGTCTCCGCGCAGAAAATCCTCTTACCTGAACACCTAACTCATTAACTTATCAGTACTTTATTTTCCTTTGTTACACTCCATTACAGGGTGATTTTTCGGCCTGTGCCGCAAAAAACCGTGCCCTCAGCACTTGCTGCAGGCTAAGAAACGGTTATAAGATCGTCTCCGGTTTGAGCAAGGTTTAATCAGACGCGCACATACAAAGGACGAGAAAATGGACAATCGCATGGACAGGCTGGAAGGGCACGTGGGTATTTTGCAGGGTGACGTCAGTATCTTAAAAAAAGATGTGGGCGTTCTGCAAAAGGATGTTGGCATCTTGAAAGTCGATGTCGACAGGTTGAAAGATGACGTCGGCGTGCTTAAGAGTGATGTTAAGGAATTAAAGGAGGACGTCAGCACCCTGAAAATTGATGTCGGGATTATCAAATCGAATTATGCCACCCAAAGCGATGTGAACGGTTTACGTGTCGAACTGCATCAGTGCCTGGCTGCGCAAACCCGCTGGATCGTCACTTCACAGTTCGCGGTCTTAGGCTTTGGTCTTGCCATTGCCAAACTGATCTTCTAGCGCCTGCGGGCGCTTTACCCTCTTTATACCCTGCGTGAGTAAACTATCCCGAACTTTCCCATATAGACGTCTGGACATGTAGCCATCAATTTCGGTAGCATGGCCACCATTAGAAATTTCTCAATGGGAACAGGCCAATGACGCAGCATATCGAGATTCTGGACGGTGGGATGGGGCGTGAGCTGGCGAGGGTGGGGGCGCCCTTCCGCCAGCCGGAGTGGTCGGCACTGGCGCTGTATGAGGCACCTGAACAGGTGCGTGCGGTCCACGACAGCTTTGTCGAGGCTGGCGCAGGTACCCTGACCACCAACAGCTATGCCGTGGTTCCCTTCCATATCGGCGCAGCGCGTTTTGCCGCAGACGGTGAGCGCCTTGCTGCGCTGGCCGGTCAGCTGGCGCGCCAGGCAGCCGATGCTGCCGCACATCCGGTAAGAGTCGCGGGCAGCTTGCCGCCCGCCGCCGGTTCCTATCGCCCCGATCTGTTTGTCGCTGAGCAGGCTATCGCAATCCACCGGGTGCTGGTGGCTGCTCAGGCACCTTACGTTGACGTCTGGCTGGGTGAAACCATCAGCTCCATTGCTGAAGCCGTGGCGATCCATCAGGCGGTTGCCAATCAGCCGCAGCCGCTGTGGCTGTCGTTCAGCCTGCACGATGACCCGGACCAGCCGAAAGCTGCCAGCACGCTGCGCTCGGGCGAGAGCGTGACGGCCGCCGTGGAGAAAGCGCTTGAGCTGGGGGCAGAAAATATTCTGTTCAACTGTAGCCATCCTGAAGTGATGCTCTCTGCGGTTCAGCAGGCGCAGGCCACGCTGCAGCGTCTCGGGTCGGCTGCCGGGATTGGCGTTTATGCCAACGCATTCGAGCACGGCAGCAACGGCGGCGGGGCCAACGAAGGGCTGAGCGGCCTGCGTAAAGACACGCATCCGGAAGGGTATCTGCACTGGGCGCAGGAGTGGGTTGCTGCCGGGGCCACGCTGGTCGGCGGCTGCTGCGGTATTGGGCCGCAGCATATTGCGCGGCTGGCCGCCGCGCTGAAGTAAACGCCTTATTTTCACCGCGCCATGCGCCATAACAACGATAAAAAAACAGGGAATACACCATGATGAATCGTCGCGATTTTATCAAAACTACCGGCGCGCTCTCCGTGGCGGCAGCCTGTTCCGGCCTGCCATTCCAGTCGGTGTGGGCAGCGGATACCGCTGCGGCCACGCCGAAAAAGGGCGGCCATCTGAAGGTCGGCATGGACAATGCCTCAAGCACTGACCGCCTTGATCCGGCGTTCTGGTTTGAATCCTATATGTACTTCGTCGGCTCGCAGCTGTTTAACTGCCTGGCGGAAGTGGATGAGCACGGTAAGATCACACCGTCGCTGGCGGAGAGCTGGGAAACCCGCGATGGTAGCAAAACCTGGGTGCTGAACATCCGCAAAGGGGTGCAGTTCCACGACGGCCGCACCCTGACGGCAAAAGACGTGGTTTACTCGCTGAACCATCACCGCGCTGAGAAATCCAGTTCGTCGGTGAAAGGCTACCTCGATCCGGTGGTGTCGCTGGAGGCGACGGCACCCAATCAGGTGACCATCAAGCTGAAGGAGCCGAACGTCGAATTTATCGCGCTGCTGAGCGATGTTCACTTTGCCATCACTGCCGAAAATGAAAACTTCGACAAAGGTATTGGCACCGGGGCGTTCATTCTTGAAAGCTTCAAGCCGGGCGTGCGCACGCTGGTGAAGCGTAATCCGAACCACTGGAACCCGGCGCGCGGCCACGTCGACTCGGTGGAAACGCTGGCGATGAATGACTCTACTGCCCGCGTCGCGGCGCTGGCCAGCGGCTCAGCACATTTGATCAACCGCGTTAATCCGCGCATTGTTGAGCGCCTTAAGCACATGCCGAATATCCAGCTGCTGCGTTCGCGCGACAGCCAGATCTTCACGTTCCCCGGCCTGGCGACGGCCGCGCCGTTTAATACCCTGGACGGTCGCCTGGCGCTGAAATACGCCATCGATCGCGAGCAGATTATCAAAACCGTGCTCGGCGGCTTCGGCACCGTGGCGAATGACAACCCGATCTTCCCGTCCAGCCCCTGGTTCGCCAAAGATATCCCGCAGCGCCCGTATGACCCGGAAAAAGCCAAATATCACTGGCAGAAAAGCGGCTTCAGCGGCCCGCTGGTGCTGTCGGTGGCAGAGGCCGGATTCCCTGGCGCGGTTGATGCCGGGCAGCTGTATCAGAACTCGGCAGAAAAGGCCGGTATCCCGCTGAAGGTAGAGCGCGTACCGGATGATGCCTTCTGGGACAACGTCTGGATGAAAAAGCCGTTTGTCTCTTCTAACTGGTCGCTGCGCCCGACGGCGGATGCGCTGCTGTCGCTGGTGTTCACCAGCAGTGCGCCGTGGAATGAGTCGCAGTGGAAAGAGCCGGCGTTTGACCAACTGGTGACCGCCGCGCGCGGGGAGCAGGACGAGCAGAAACGCCGCCAGATTTACCACGATATCCAGCTGATGCTGGTGGAAAAAGGCAGCGAAATTATTCCGCTGTATGCCGATGCGCTCGACGCCGCCAGCAGCAAAATTAACGGCTTCGTGGCGATCCCGGGCTTCACCATGAGCGGTAACCGTGCAGCGGAAAAAGTGTGGTTTGCATAACAGCTAATGAGTCATTTATCTGAACGCCGGGGGAAGGGCCACCGTCCTCTGTTAAAACTGATTGGCCAGCGCCTGCTGGCGGGTGTAGCGATGCTGCTGGTGGTCTCTGTGCTGATTTTCGTCGGTATCCAGCTGCTGCCGGGCAATGCTGCGACGGCTATCCTCGGCCAGACCGCCACGCCGCAGGCGGTGGCGGTGCTGAATCAACAGCTGGGGCTGGATCAGCCCGCTGCCGGGCGCTATCTCGCCTGGCTGGGCGGCGTGCTGCAGGGTGATTTTGGCCACAGCTTTACCAGCCGCGAAGCTATCGGCCCGGTGCTGCTCGACCGGCTGGCAAACACGCTGTCGCTGGCGTTTTTCACCGCCATCGTTGCCGTGCCGCTGGCGCTGGTGATTGGCTTTGTCTCGGCGCGCTTTCAGGGGAGCTGGATCGATCGCCTGCTCAACTTCTTCACCCGCGCCGCCGTCTCGCTGCCGGAGTTCTTCTCCGGCTATCTGCTGATCCTGATCTTCTCGATCACCCTGTTCTGGCTGCCGAGCAATAGCAGCATCTCCGACGGCATGCCGCTGGGGGATCGCCTGCTGGCCGTCGCGCTGCCGTGCATGACGCTGATCTTCGCTATCCTCGGCCATATGAGCAATATGACCCGGGCAGCGTTAGTCAGCGCGCAAAACGCGGCGTATGTTGATACTGCGCTAATGAAGGGGCTGTCACCCTCGTCTATCCTGTTTCGTCACGTGCTGCCCAACGCCTGGGGGCCGATCGTTAACGTGATCGTGATTAACCTGGCGTGGCTGATGGTCGGCGTGGTGATCGTCGAGAACGTGTTTGTCTATCCGGGCCTCGGACAATATATGGTCGACAGCATCAGCAAGCGCGATATCCCGGTGATCCAGGACTGCGCGCTGCTGCTGGCGGGGATCTACATTCTGCTTAATCTGCTGGCGGATATCATCACGCTGCTGGCTAACCCGCGTCTGCGTTTTACAAGGAATTGATCTGATGTTCAGGCTGAAACTTTCCGTACTGCCCGGCGTTATCGGGCTGAGCCTGTTTGTGCTGGTGGCGCTGCTGGCGCCGTGGCTGGCGCCGTTTGCGCCGGACCAGGTGGTCGGCAGCGCCTGGGCGGGCGTGTCGCCGGACAGCTGGCTGGGCACTGATAACCTCGGGCGCGACCTGCTGTCCCGCCTGATCTGGGGCACGCGCACCTCGCTCAGCGTCAGCGCGGTGGCCACGCTGCTGGCTTTTGCCATTGGCACCTTCCTCGGCTTTCTGGCCGGTTACTTCGGCGGTTGGGTGGACCCGCTGATCTCGCGCCTCAACGATATTCTGATGGCCATCCCGACGCTGATTCTGGCACTGGTGGTGTTAGCCATGCTGCCGAAGACCATCCCGGTGATCGTGCTGGTGCTCGGCATTCTGGAGTCGACCCGCGTGCTGCGCGTGGCGCGTGCGCTGGCGCTGGAGATTGCCGCGCAGGAGTTTATTGAGGTAGCGCGGCTGCGCGGTGAGCGCCTTGGCTGGGTGCTGTGGCGCGAAATTCTGCCGAATGCCTTTACCACGCTGGTGGCCGAATTTGCCCTGCGCTTTATCTTTATCCTGCTATTTCTTTCAGCGCTGTCGTTCTTAGGGCTGGGCATTCAGCCGCCGACCGCCGACTGGGGCGGACTGGCGCGCGATAATAAAGATGGCATTCTGTTTGGCGTCTGGGCGGCGCTGATCCCCGGCGCGGCGATTGCGCTACTGGCACTGGCATTAAACAGCGTGGCCGACTGGCTGTTAAGCCAGCACACCCGCAGCTGGCAGGAGTAGAGCATGAGCGAACAGGCGTTATTACAGGTTAAACAGCTGCGGGTGACCGCAGGCGCGGCTACCCTGGTGGAAGAGATCTCCTTTACCCTGCGCAAGGGGGAAGTGCTGGGGCTGATCGGTGAGTCCGGCGCGGGCAAGTCGACCATCGGCCAGGCTATCCTCGGCCACTTCCGTCACGGCATGCGGCTTAGCGGCGGGCAGATCCTCTTCGACGGTAGCGATCTGACTGCGCTATCGGAACGCCAGTGGCGCAAGGTGCGCGGCGCGAAAATCGCCTACGTTGCCCAGTCGGCCAGCGCGGCGTTTAACCCGGCGCAGAAGATCGGCGAGCAGGTAATTGAAAGCGCGATTCGCCACCGCGTACTGGATCGCCAGGCGGCGATCCGTCGTGCGCTTGAGATCTTCAGTCAGCTACAGCTGCCGCAGCCGGAACAGTTCTTCCATCGCTATCCGCATCAGGTTTCTGGCGGTCAGCTGCAGCGTGCGATGATTGCCATGGCGATCTGTGCCGGACCGCAGCTGATTGTCTTTGATGAGCCGACTACCGCGCTGGACGTGACCACCCAGCTGGAAGTGCTGAAATCGATCCAGCAAATTATCCGACTGACCGGCGTGGCAGCGCTCTATATCAGCCACGACCTGGCGGTGGTGGCGCAGCTCAGCCAGCGCATTATGGTGCTGCGTCACGGTCGCGAAGTGGAAAGTGGCGAGACGGCGGCGCTGCTGAGCCATCCGCAGCAGGCCTATACTCGCCAGCTGCTGCACAGCCACGGCGAGCCGAACCCGCCGCGCAGCAGCACGCTGCCGCTGCTGACCGCGACGGAAGTCAGCGTGGATTACCACGGGGATGCGGTGCTGCATGCGGTGTCGCTGGCAATCGGCCGCGGCCGCACGCTGGCGCTGATCGGTGAATCCGGCGCGGGTAAATCGACGCTGGGCCGCGCAGTGTGTGGTCTGGTCGCGCCGTCCCGCGGCGATATTCGTTTCAACGGTCAGCTGCTGCCTGCCACGCTGCGCCAGCGCACCCGGCAGCAGCTGCAGCGCGTGCAGCTTATTCACCAGCACCCTGACACCGCCCTGAATCCACGGCTGACGATTGGCCTGCAGATTGAGCGGGCGATGGTCTGCCTGAGCGAGCTGACGGCGCTGCAGCGTAAGGCACGGGTGCAGGAACTGCTGGAGAAAGTTGGTCTGTCGCCGCAGCTGGCAGAGCGTTATCCCCATGCGCTGTCCGGAGGCCAGAAGCAGCGCGTCTGCATCGCCCGGGCGCTGGCGGTAGAGCCGGAGCTGATCGTCTGCGATGAGCCCACCTCAGCGCTCGATCCGCTGGTCGGGCGTGAGGTGCTGGCGCTGCTGAAAAGGCTGCAGCAGGAAACCGGCGTCTCGCTGCTGTTTATCACACATGACCTGCACGTGGTGCGCGCGGTGGCGGATGAGGTGATGGTACTGCGCGACGGAAAAGTGGTACGCCAGGGGGCGCTCGGCCAGGTATTCAGCGCCCCGCTGGATGACTACACTGCCGAACTGCTGCGTGCGGTGCCGGAAATGCGCCCCGGCTGGCTGGCAGAGGTCACGGCAGCAGGTTAATGCTGTGGTAACGCAAATTGATAAGATATTTTCTCCTGTCGTCGCCCGCCAGTAAAGTTCCCCGACTCAAGTTCCGATAACCCCTTGTTGAAGCCCCCCGGAGATTAACCGGGGGGATAACAACGGCTGACCAATAACAGCCAGCTTAATTGCCCGATTACTGGCACACCACACGCAGGGGATTTAGTATGACCATCACCAAAAGGCTGTTTTTAATCTTTTCCCTCCTGGCGCTTTCTCTGATCGCGCTTTCCGCTTACTCCCTGTACGCCATCAGCGGCTTCCAGTCGCGCTTTGAATATGTGCAGGTGAATGCCATCCCCAGTATTAAGGATCTGAATAAGGCTATTAGCACCACCAGCGATCTGCGGGTGGCGCTTTATATTCACCAAAGTGAAAACGACTCCAGCAAACAGCCGCCGCTGGAAACGCGCGTCGAGCAGCTGATTAGCGATCTGAAAACCCAAACCGATTACTACATGGCGAACGATATCTCCAATGAACGTGACCGGGAGATGACTCAGGATGCGCTTAACAACATCTCCGCCGTGCAGAGCGCACTGCCGGCGTTTTTCACCGCCTCCCGCGCACATGATGATGCGCAGTCACTGCCGTTGCTGAAGGGTGAGGTCGGGGTAGGTGCCGCAGTTCGCAAGCTGGTTGACGGCCTGAATAATCAGATTCAGCTAAACATTGATATCGGTAATGAGCTGCGCGTGGAGAATGCGCATAGCTACAGCACCACCTTCTGGGGCATGCTGATTTTCGCCAGCGTCATCATTATTGTGATGGGGCTGCTGGCGGTGAAAACTATTCTTAGCGTGCGCAACAGCCTGAACGGCATGCAGAGCGTGATGGAATCGGTCAGTGAATCCCTTGACCTGACCCAGCAGGTTGATGCGTCGCGCAACGATGAGATCGGTAAAACCGCTCTGGCGTTTAACAGCCTGATGGCGCGCGTTTCAGCGGTGCTGACCTCCGTGACCTCGTCGGCGCAGTCGGTCAGCTCGGCGTCCACCCAGATCGCCGCCGGTAACGAAGATCTCTCGGCGCGCACCGAAGAGCAGGCGGCTTCGCTGGAGCAGACTTCGGCCAGCATCAGCACCCTGAACGACACGGTGAAACAGAACGCCGAAAACGCCCGCCAGGCCAGCACGCTGGCCAGCACCGCCAACGATCTGTCGGTCCATAGCGGCAACGCCGTGGCGGCGATGGTCGGCACCATGGAAAAAATCAAAACCAGCTCCAGCAAGATCTCCGATATTACCGGGCTGATTGAGGGCATCGCCTTCCAGACCAATATTCTGGCGCTGAACGCGGCGGTGGAAGCGGCGCGTGCCGGTGAGCAGGGGCGCGGATTTGCGGTAGTGGCAAGCGAAGTGCGCAGCCTGGCGCAGCGCTCCTCCACTGCAGCAAAAGAGATCAAAGATCTGATTGTGACTTCAGCACAGCTGGTCGAAAGCGGTTCTGTTCAGGCCGCTGACGTCGGTGACAATATGGCGAAGGTGCAGGGATCGATTCGTCAGGTGGCTGATATCGTGGGCGAAATGGCGGCAGCAACCTCAGAGCAGAGCCAGGGAATTGAGCAGGTGCACCTGGCGATTGGACAGATGGATACCGTGACCCAGCAGAACGCCGCGCTGGTGGAGGAGGCTTCCGCAGCTTCGCAGTCGCTGCAGGAGCAGGCGGTGAATATGAACCAGCTGGTGGCGGCCTTCCGCCTGCAGTCTGGCCGCCCGGTGGTGGCTGCGGCCAGCGCGGGCAAGGTTCCGGCGATCGCCCCGGCACCGCGCCTGGCGAAACCCGCGCTGGCATCGGTGGACGATAACTGGAGTTCATTCTGATTTAACATTTCGGGTCGGGCATGCCCGACCCCTACAGATTCTTTGCTGATTTAACATTTCGGGTCGGGCGTGCCCGACCCCTACAGTAGCCGGTATTTTGCGACGGCAAAGGGCGAATTTAATGATGCGCAATCACCGAGGCAATCACCCCGGTCGCGACGGCAATTAACACGTAATTACCCTTCACATTCACCCAGCGGTGGCCGGACGGCGGTGCTTTCAGGCCGCGTTTGTGCCAGTCGTTAACCTGATATCCCTCACCACGATACTGCTGCGGCAGCGGGCGACCGCGACGAAAATCGGGCTGGCGCTGCTGTGGGTGGTTGTTGGCCTGGTGCTCAGCGCCGCGCTGCGGCATTCCACCCTGATTCTGCTGATGAGGCTGATGGGGCTGATTTTGCTGCGGGTGCTTAAGCGGCTGCTGGCCCGGTCCCTCGTCAGGACCCTGAGCAAACGCGCTCAGGCTCAGGCTGCTGAAGATCATCGCTGACAGGGCAATAGTGCGGCTTTTTTTCATCTTGTTATTCCTTGCGGTTGAATCAATGTTCAGACAGAAGGAATGTGGCGTCTGGCGGCGGGGCGAACAAGGGTAAAAGTCTGAAGCGGCAGGGTTTAACGAAATCTTTAATCTTCACTAACGAAAAACAGGCACCGCACGGCGCGGTGCCTGCTGTTCAGAACGGGGTTTCGACCACGCCCCCATCGACGCGCAGCGCCGCGCCGGATGTTGCGGACGACAGCGGGGAGCAGACGTACACCACCATATTGCTGACCTCTTCAACGCTGGCGGCGCGCTGGATCACCGAGGTCGGACGATTGGCCTTGACGAATTTCACGCCCAGCTCTTCCAGATCGGCACCGTCAGCCAGCTCCTGTTTAAAGAAGTCGGCAAAGCCGTCGGACAGCGTAGGCCCGGGCAGTACGGCGTTGACCGTCACGCCGGTCCCGGCTGCGGCTTTTGCCAGCCCGCGTGACAGCGCCAGCAGCGCGGTTTTACTCACGCCGTAGTGGATCATATCAGCAGGAATATTGATGGCGGACTCGGACGAGAGGAACACCACACGCCCCCAGCCGGAGTCGATCATCTGCGGCATATAGGCGCGGCTGAGGCGCACGGCCGACATGACATTAATGTCCCAGATGCTCTGCCACAGTTCGTCGTCGGTTTCAAAGAAGTCACCGCCGGGGAAGATGCCGACATTATTTACCAGCACATCGCAGCGCGGTTCGGCTTTCAGCAGGGCTTTGCAGCCTTCCGGCGTACCGAGGTCAACCGCATGTCCGCGTGCGCCGTGGCCCAGCGTTTTGACCAGCGCATCAACCTGCGGCTGGGTGCGCCCGGTGACGACCACCGTGGCACCTGCTGCAGCCAGACCCTGAGCGATACCTTTACCAATACCTTTAGTGGACCCGGTGACAATGGCGGTTTTGCCGCTTAAATCAATCTTCATCACGTTCTCCCGTTTATAGAGCCAGGGAGTAAGTGTAGACACGATTAAGCCGCTTTTGCCGCCCGCGGCATTAATCGCTAATCGAATACGCCTCGCTCAGCAGGCGGTTCTGCTGCTCGCGACTGTAGCTGACCAGCGAATTTTTGCTGTTGGAACGCGCCAGGATCCAGTCCACTTCGGCGGCGCTCAGCGCGGGCGGGGAGTGCCAGAACGGGGTAATGGCGTTAGTGCGTAACCACTCACTCAGCTGACGGGCCGGGGCATCGGGTGAGGCCAGCGGGAAAAGCAGCGCGGCCAGCTGCTGCATCAGTTTGACCTGCTGCGCATTTTCGCTCTGCTCCAGCAGGCTGAGGAACGGCAGCAGCAGGCGGCCACAC
Source organism: Erwinia aphidicola (assembly GCF_024169515.1). Lineage (NCBI taxonomy): Bacteria > Pseudomonadati > Pseudomonadota > Gammaproteobacteria > Enterobacterales > Erwiniaceae > Erwinia > Erwinia aphidicola. The sequence goes on from NZ_JAMKCQ010000001.1 coordinate 3,028,609, forward strand.
ACTTCGCCGTGATGATAATCTTTGATGGCGCCAAGCTCCCCGGCAATGCCGTGGATCACCCCCAGCCCGGCCATGCTCAGGCTCTGTCCGCCCAGCCAGGAGGCCAGCATCATCTGTTCGCGGGCTTCATCCCCGCTGGCATCGTCACGATTAAGCGCCGACCAGCCGCGAATAAACGCCTGCATCCCGGCGATGGCCGTCTGGCGGCTAAAGGCGTTGCCTTTTGCAGAGAGATACGCCTCGAACAGGTGGGTAAAGGCATCAATACCGCAGCACGCCAGCACGTGGTCGGCCGCGCCGCGCAGCAGGTGCGGGTCGAGGATCGCTATCTGCGGCACAAAGTTAGCGTGGCGCAGCGAGGCTTTGACTTTGATCGCCGCTTTATCGGTGATCACCGCATTCTGCGTCACTTCGCTGCCGGTTCCGGCGGTGGTCGGAATGGCGATCAGCGGCAGGGTCGCGCCGCTGACCGGCGTATCGCCAACCTTTTCCAGGTAGCGCAGGGTGTTGAGCGGGTGCTGGCTGAGGGCGGCGACCGCTTTCGCGGCGTCTATCACGCTGCCGCCACCAATGGCGATCACGCGCTGGGCCTTGCCGCGCCAGCGTGCTACCCAGCCGTCTATTTCCGCGGGCGAGGCCTCGTGGCTGACCACTTCGATGCCGCACAGCAGCGGTTTCACCCCGGCCTGTAGCCGTTGCCAGGCGGGGCCATTGAGAAACGAGCGGCCGCAGAACAGCACGGTCGCCAGCGGCTCGGCGTTGAGCAGCGGCAGCAGCTGTTGCAGGCTGCCAGCGCCAAAAAAGGTCTGTCGATTGCTAATCAGTAGGCTGGTGTTCATCGGCAGGGCATCTCTTCGCAAAGTTAAGGGCAGGTAAAAGTGATGTTCCGATCTTTTGGCGCGTTGATAATACTGAACCGGTGCTCAGAAATACGCTGGGCCAGCCAGCCGTCCGGCGTGGTGGCCGAAGGGATGTAGAGCTGGCGATCGGAAGAGAGCAGTGCGCCGCTCTCCACCTGTAAATCCGGCAGAGTGACTGAGAACGAACTAAAGCGGTCAATAACTTTGCCCTGAGTCGTACCCAGCGACTGGCCGCTGAGCGTCGAGACTGTCGCAGCGCACGTTTCCCCCTGATAGTCGGAGGAGCAGGCGCTAAGCAGCAGAGCCAGCGCCACAGGCAGTGGAAAGAGTAATGAGGATATTTGCCGGGTTCCTGAAGACTGCATAGCACATCCTGTTGGTTGAAGGGCCACTCAGTTTATGAGAATCGGCTTAGTATAGCCCGGCGAAGCGGCGCAGTCATTGCGGCAGAATGCTCTGAGAAATAGTTAGCATTCACTTTCATTGTGCTGGGCCTGCGGCAATAACCCTGCGTTTTGTAACATTAAACTGAATCAATTCAGCTAAATCGTTAACAATAGTTCGCAAGCAAATTAATGAGTGCTACAATCGCCTCCGTTTTGAGACTTGGATCACATTAGTGCGGCGAAGCAACCCGATTGCGGCGGGCACAACAGGCGATACATTCTATCGCAGGAATCACCGACTTGTGTAATTTCCAGGCAAACTGGTCAAGGGGTTATATACTTTTGGCAGGTTGCCTGGCTGAAACTTAACAGTTGGACGTCAGGGAGTGACGGGCGCCTGTCCGGCGGAGCCGGGCAGGCCTTTTGGTAATTTTACTTATCGAATAATTCCAGTGAATAAAAAAACCTCTGCTCTCTTTTTGACGCCGCTATTCCTGATGACGCCGGTCGCCATCAGCTATGCGCAATCCTCTGCCGCCGCCACTCAGGAGCAGGAACCCTCCCTGATGGTGATCAAACAGCGTACCGGCCTTTCCGAGCTGGATACGCCTGCCGCCGTCAGCGTGATCGACGGCGATGATATGCGCCACGCCAGCGCTCAGATCAATCTTTCCGAAAGCCTTGGCAGCGTGCCGGGGTTACAGATCCAGAACCGTCAGAACTACGCCCAGGATTTACAGCTGTCGGTGCGCGGTTTCGGCAGCCGTTCGATGTACGGCGTGCGCGGCGTGCGCATGTACGTTGACGGTATTCCGGCCACCATGCCGGACGGTCAGGGCCAGACCTCAAACATCGATATTAATTCGATTGGCAAAGTTGAAGTGCTGCGCGGCCCTTACTCTGCGCTGTACGGTAATGCCTCCGGCGGCGTGGTGAATATCGATACCACCACCGGCACTCAGCCCACCACGCTCGAAGCGGGTACTTACTTCGGCAGTTTTGGCAGCTGGCGTAACAGCGTCAAGGCCAGCGGCGCCACCGGTGACGGCACCCACGCCGGGGATGTGAATTACACTGTTTCCGGCTCGCGCTTCACCACCCACGGCTTTCGTGACCATAGCGGCACGCAGAAGAGCCTCGGCAACGGCAAGTTTGGCGTGCGCCTCGATGACGTCAGTACTCTGACGCTGATGTTCAACAGCGTATCGGTGGATGCCAACGATCCTGGTGGCCTGACCGAAGACGAATACAAAGCCAACCCGCGCCAGTCGCCGCGCGGCGACAACTTTAACACCCGTAAGAGCCTTGACCAGACCCAGCTAGGCCTGCGCTATCAGCGTGAGATGAGCGACAACGACCTGCTGACGCTCACCACCTGGCACGGCGAGCGCCATACCACCCAGTACCAGTCGATCCCCCAGGGGCCGCAGAACAATCCGGCCTATCCGGGTGGCGTAATCGTGCTGGAGCGTAAATATCAGGGCGTCGATACCCGCTGGAAGCACGATGGCCTGCTCGGTGCGATGCCGGTGACGCTGACCGGCGGCATCGACTATGAAACCATGACCGAGCGCCGCCAGGGCTTCCAGAACTTTAATCTGGTGGGGGGCGTGCCGGAGTTTGGCGAGAAAGGGGCGCAGCGTCGCAACGAGAAGAACACCATGTGGAACCTCGACCCTTATCTGCAAACCAGCTGGCAGCTGACGCCGAAGTGGACGCTGGATGCCGGCCTGCGCTACAGCACCGTCAGCTTTGACTCCACCGACTACTACATTACCACCGGCAACGGTGACGACAGCGGCAGCGCGCGCTACCACAAGCTGCTGCCGATGGGGTCGATCAACTATGCCGTCAGCGACGCGTGGAATGTCTACTTCTCCGCCGGGCGCGGTTTTGAAACCCCGACCATCAATGAGCTTTCATATCGCTCCACTTCCGGCACGCAGACCGGGCTGAACCTCGGGCTGAAGCCGGCCACCAGCGATACTTTTGAGCTGGGCAGCAAAACCCGTATCGGCTATGGCCTGCTGACTGCCGCCGTGTTCCAGACCAACACCGATAACGAGCTGGTGGTCGACAGCAGTTCCGGCGGACGTGCGGTATATAAAAACGCCGGGGAGACCCGCCGTCGCGGCGTCGAGCTGGGCTTTGACCAGCAGTTTGCGATGGACTGGCGCCTGAAAATGGCGTGGACGCTGCTGGATGCCACCTACCGTAACGAAACCTGCTCCGCCAGCGGCAGCTGTACTCCTGCGGGCAATCGCCTGCCGGGCATCGCGCGCAATATGGGCTACGCTTCGCTGGAGTATGCGCCGGAAAGCGGCTGGCATGCCGGGGCCGATATTCGCTATATGAGCAGCATTCAGGCCAATGACGCCAACGACGCGCAGGCCGCGACCTATACCGTCGCCAGCCTCAACAGCGGCTATCGCTTCAACTGGAGCCAGTGGTCCCTGGATCTGTTTGGCCGCGTCGACAACCTGTTCGACCGCCAGTACGTTGGCTCAGTGATTGTTAATGAAGGCAACGGGCGCTACTTCGAACCGGCGCCGGGGCGCAACTGGGGCGGCGGCGCGACGCTCGCTTACCAGTTCTGATAGCAAAGAATCCAGCAACAGCCTGCGAACGTTCGCGGGTAAAAAACACCCGATGGATAGGGCAGTACTTACCTTAAATAGTTCGAGTTGCATCAAGGCGGCAAGAGAACGAATCCCGATGAGCTTACATGAGTCAGTGATTCGGGTGAGTGAGAGCAGCCACCGCAGAGGCAGCTTGAAATATGACGGGTAAAAGGGTGTTTTAAAAGATTGGGCTTATGCTCAATCGACGACTTTAAATTTTGGTAAGGTTCAAACTATGCAAAGTAAAGCATCAAGAATACTGATCCTGTTAACGGCTATTTTCGCCACTCTGAGTGGTTTATACCTGTTAATCGGTGGTATCTGGTTGGCTAAATTGGGCGGTTCGCTCTACTACATCATCGCGGGTGTGGTTCTGCTGATTACCGCTTTCCTGCTGTATCGTCGCCGGGGTGCAGCCCTGCTGCTGTACGCACTGTTCCTGCTGGCCACCACAATCTGGTCGCTGTGGGAAGTGGGCTCTGACTTCTGGGCGCTGACTCCGCGCCTCGACGTCACCTTCTTCCTTGGCCTGTGGCTGGTGCTGCCGTTCATCTGGCGTGGCCTGGGCTCTAAAGGCGCGTTCCCGCGCGTGGCGCTCTCTGCCGTGCTGGTGTTCGTGGTGGCGGTGCTGGCTTACTCGGTGTTTAACGACCCGCAGGAGATCAACGGCACGCTTAGCCACGATCAGGCTGCTGCTGCGCCTGCTGACGATGGTATTCCTGCCGGTGACTGGCCTGCCTATGGCCGTACCCAGGGCGGTACGCGCTACTCGCCGCTGAAGCAGATCAACGACGGCAACGTTGATAAGCTGCAGGAAGCCTGGACCTTCCAGACGGGCGACCTGAAAACCGCCAGCGATCCGGGTGAAATCACTAACGAAGTGACCCCGATTAAGATCGGCGACGCTCTCTACCTGTGTACTGCGCACCAGAAGCTGTTTGCTCTGGATGCCGCGACCGGTAAGCAGAAGTGGATGTTCGATCCGAAAATGAAGACCGACCCGACGTTCCAGCATGTGACCTGTCGCGGTGTGTCTTACGTGCAGACGCCGGAAGCGGCGGCCACGCCTGCGGGCAGCAAGCCTGCGCTGTGCTCACGCCGTATCCTGCTGCCGGTGAACGATGGCAGCATGTACGCGCTGGACGCGGAAACCGGTGCGCTGTGCCCGGAGTTTGGCGAAAACGGCAAACTGAATCTGCAGAGCAACCTGCCGTATAACAAAGTCGGTTCTTACGAGCCAACTTCACCGCCGATCGTGACCGATAAAACTATCGTGATGGCCGGGGCAGTCACCGATAACTACTCGACCAAAGAGCCATCCGGAGTAATCCGTGGCTTTGACGTTAACAGCGGTAAGCTGCTGTGGGCGTTTGATACCGGCGCGAAAGATCCGAATCTGATTGCAGAAGGCGATCAGCACTACACGCCGAACTCGCCGAACTCGTGGGCACCTGCTGCTTACGATGCCAAGCTGGACCTGGTTTACCTGCCGATTGGTGTCTCGACGCCGGATATCTGGGGCGGTCACCGTACCCCGGAAATGGAGCGCTTCGCCACCGGTATGCTGGCACTGAACGCCACCACCGGTAAGCTGGCCTGGTTCTACCAGACCGTGCACCACGACCTGTGGGATATGGACGTTCCGGCGCAGCCGACGCTGGCTGACATCAACGATAAAGATGGCAACAAAGTTCCGGTTATCTACATTCCGACCAAAACCGGCGACATCTTTGTGCTGAACCGGACCAACGGTAAGCCCGTGGTTCCGGCACCGGAAATGAAAGTACCGGGTGGTGCGGCGAAGGGCGACCATGTCTCCCCAACCCAGCCTTACTCTGAACTGAGCTTCCGTCCTAAGGCCCAGCTGGCCGGTAAGGATATGTGGGGTGCGACCATCTACGATCAGCTGATCTGTCGTGTGATGTTCCATCAGCTGCGTTACGAAGGTCCGTTCACCCCGCCATCCGAGCAGGGCACCCTGGTGTTCCCGGGTAACCTGGGGATGTTCGAGTGGGGCGGTATTGCCGTCGATACCGATCGTCAGGTCGCGGTGACTAACCCAATGGCGCTGCCGTTTGTCTCCCGTCTGATCCCACGCGGCCCGGGCAATCCCATCGAGCCGGATGAGAATGACAAAGGCGGTACCGGTACCGAGTCTGGCGTGCAGCCACAGTACGGCCTGCCGTACGGCGTGACGCTGAACCCGTTCCTCTCTCCGCTGGGCTTCCCATGCAAGCAGCCTTCATGGGGCTACATCTCTGCGGTTGATCTGAAGACTAACGATATCGTGTGGAAAAAACGTATCGGTACCGTGCGCGACAGCTCACCGGTTCCGCTGCCGTTTAAAATGGGTATGCCGATGCTGGGCGCACCGGTCACCACGGCCGGTAACGTGTTCTTCATCGCGGCAACCGCCGATAACTACCTGCGTGCCTTCAACGTTTCTAACGGCAAACAGCTGTGGGAAGCGCGTCTGCCAGCGGGCGGTCAGGCTACGCCAATGACCTATGAAGTGAACGGCAAACAGTACGTACTGATTGTTGCCGGTGGTCACGGTTCGTTCGGCACTAAGCTGGGCGACTACGTGAAAGCCTATGCACTGCCGGACAGCAAATAACGGGATCGAATAACGGGCGAGGCATGCCTCGCCCCTACTAAAATCGGTAGGGGCCGGGTACGCCCGACCCGCTAAAATCGGTAGGGGCCGGGTATGCCCGACCCGCTAAAATCGGTAGGGGCCGGGTATGCCCGACCCGCTAAAATCGGTAGGGGCCGGGTACGCCCGACCCGCTAAAATCGGTAGGGGCCGGGTATGCCCGACCCGCTAAAATCGGTAGGGGTCGGGCATGCCCGACCCGCTAAAATCGGTAGGGGTCGGGCATGCCCGACCCGCTTTATCCCAGTATTCAAAAAGGCGACCTTCACAGGTCGCCTTTTTTTATGCCAGCGCTTTCAGCCCGGCGATTTGTTCGCGCCAGCGCGCCAGCGCGGCGGCTTCATCCTTCAGGCTGAACGTCAGGCCGCTGACCACGGTGGCATACGGTGCGCGGTGGGCGATCACCTGCTTCACCTCGGCGCGAAACACCGCCAGCGCCAAATCCGTCAGCGTTTCCGGGCGCGCGACTGCCAGCGCCTGAATCTCGATCACCGCATCGTTCAGCACCAGCGCCAGGGTGATCTTGCCATCGCGCCTGAGGTTCTGCGTGGTGGTGGAGTGCGGCCAGATGGCGAACAGCAGCTCCGTGGGGGAGGTGGCAATGATTTCGCCGAGGCTAAGCTGCGCGGCATACGGCCAGCCGTTTTCACCGACGCTCGACAGGCGGATCGCCTGAAAGCGATGGCTGGCGGGCAGCGAACCGTCAAGCAGCGTCAGCAGCGCAGGGGGCAGAGTAATACTGTTCACCGTTCGTTCCTTCTGGCGATTAAGGGAGGACTATTTTACCACGAACAATCACTTTGCCCGGCTTGATCGCACTCTCGGTGGCGCGGCGGATCGCCAGATTGATCGCCTGCCAGGCAATTTCATGCAGATCGTGCGCGATGCACGGAAAGTGGAAGCCGTAGATTGCCGCGTGTGAGATCTCATCAATGCTAAACAGGCTGACGTCGCGCATCGGCACCAGCTGGCGGTCGATGCACGATTTGATAATCCCGAGTGAGATCTGGTTATTGCAGCCGACAAACACGTCCGGCGGGGCGTGATTATCGAGGTAGTGACCCGTCACCTGCGCCGCAACATCCATATAGAAATCGGCGTAAAGGACCTCAAGGCTGGCAACTTTCCCCTGCAGCGCGGCGCTCAGCCCGGTGACCCGCTCGCGCGCGACGTTGGAGTCCTCCGGCCCGGAGACCACCACCACGCGCTGCGCCTGCTGCTCCAGCAGATAGCGCCCGGCCTGCAGGCCGCAGTCGAGGTTATCGATATAGACGCCGCTGCACGAGCTGATATCCAGCTCACGGTCAACGAGGATCACCGGAATGTTTAGCGCCTCAAGGCGTTGCAGATAGGCTGGATGATAGTTGCAGTCGGAGGAGAGCACCGAAAGCACAATGGCATCGACGTTATAACCGATCAGCTTATCAATGATGCGGTTCTCCAGCTCCACCGATTCTCTGGAGTCAAATACCAGCGTATCGTAGCCGGCTTTCTCGGCTTCCTCGGTCATCAGGCGCGTCAGCCCGCCAAAGAACGGATTATTCATATCCGGGTTGACGATGCCGATGGTTTTGCTGTCGCGCGCGCGCAGATTGCGCGCGGCGGTATTCACCACATAGCCCATTTCGGCGGCGGTCTCCAGCACGCGCTTCAGCGTTTCAGGATGCACCTTATCCGGATGTGAAAATGCGCGGGATACGGTGATTTTACTGACGTTTGACTGCATGGCCACACTCTCCAGCGTGGCCTTCACTTTCCTGCCTGGCGTCAATTTATGCTCCCGATTCGCGACGTTAAAAAGTCATCATTTTGTACCATTTGCGCATCATGACAGATTGCCTGACAGGTTGCGAATGTTGTCGCGGCTATCCCGCTCTTTTCACCCGGGGATCGGTGAAGATATCCAGATCGTCACGGCTCTCTGACGAGAACTCCGACACCACCGCACCGCAATCGCCTGCCTGGAACCAGTGGCGGGTATTCGGGGCAATGGTGTACTGCTCGCCGGGGCGCAGCAGGATATAGCGTGTGGCGCTGTACCACTGCTCTGCGCCCTCCGGCGGCTGACACGCGCCATTGTTCGGGGTCAGGCTGTCGTCGTCGACAAACAGGTAGACCTCCCCCCAGCGGCAGCGAAAGGTCTCCTGTTTGCCCGGGGTGCCGTTAAACGGCGGATGCCGGTGCTCAGGGCAGGTCTGGCGCGGGAACAGCACCAGCTCTTTCGCACAGTAGCGCGGGGTATTGACGTAGGTCAGCAGCTGCAGCCCGGAGAGCGGATAATCCGGCAGGCCGAAGGTGGCAATCTCAATCTGCTGCTGCTCATCCGGGGTCAGTTCAATCGCCGCTGTTGCGAGGAAATGGCGCGTCTGCTCGCAGGCCTGGTGGAGACTGGGCATGGTAATTCTCCTTATCTGATGTTATCGATATCATCGTTAATAACCGCGTTAGCGCACTGTTTATCGTGCCGTTAGCCATTATTGCCGCGTTTTTTCTGCGGTGAATGTGCTTTTTGCTAAAAATTTAACCAGGTTCACATATTTTTAACGCCGACTCTTTTACTCTCGCTGCTATTGAAATGATATCGATACCATTTAAAACATCACAGGGGAGAGGATTATGAAAGCTCTGGTGCTTGAACAAGCCGGTAAGATTGCCATTGAGGATCGTGAGTTCAGCGAGACGCTGGGCGATGACGATGTGCAGATTAAGATCCACTCCGTCGGGATTTGCGGCAGCGACGTTCACTACTACCAGCACGGCCGCATCGGACCGTTTGTGGTGAAAGCGCCGATGGTGCTGGGGCATGAAGCCTCCGGCGTGGTGCTGGCGCTGGGCAAAAACGTGAAGCACCTGAGCATCGGTGACCGCGTCTGCATGGAGCCGGGCATTCCGGATATGCAGTCACCCCAGTCGCGCGCCGGGATCTACAACCTCGACCCGGCGGTGCAGTTCTGGGCCACGCCGCCGGTGCATGGCTGCCTGCGCGAGACGGTGATCCATCCCGGCGCGTTTACCTTCAAACTGCCGGACAACGTCAGTTTTGCCGAAGGTGCAATGGTGGAACCGCTGGCGATTGGCATGCATGCTTCGACCAAAGCAGGCATCAAGCCAGGGGATATCGCGCTGGTGATCGGTGCCGGTCCGATTGGGGTCGTCACCGCGCTGGCGGCGCTGGCCGGGGGCTGTTCCGACGTGATCATCTGCGATCTGTTCGATGACAAGCTGAGGGTGGCGGCCAACTATGAAGGCCTGCACGCGGTGAACAGCTGCGGGGAAGGCGTGGCGCAGAAAGTCGCCCAGCTCACCAGCGGTAACGGCGTTGACGTGGTGTTCGAGTGCAGCGGTGCCAAAGCCGCAATCCTTAGCATCTGCGACCATATCGCCCCCGGCGGCACGGCGGTGCTGGTGGGAATGCCGATTGATGCCGCGCCGGTGGATATCGTGGCGGCCCAGGCTAAAGAAGTCACCTTTAAAACCATTTTCCGCTACGCCAACATGTACCCACGCACCCTGCGCCTGCTGAGCGCCGGCAAGCTGCGCGTGCAGCCGCTGATCTCTCATACCTACAAATTCAGCGACAGCGTGGCCGCCTTTGAACGCGCGGCGGCGGGCAACCCGACCGACATCAAAATCATGCTGGAAATGGAGTAGGTCATGGCGCTGTATGCGGGCATTGACTGCGGAACGCAGGGCACCAAGGTGGTGATTATTGATGACCAGCAGGGCACCATCCTCGGCAGCGGCAGCGCGCCCCACGCCATGCTCAGCGACGGGCAGGGCAAACGCGAGCAGCACGCCGAATGGTGGATCGCTGCGTTGATCGCCGCCTTTGCTGCGGCAACGGCAGACGCTGACGTTGCACCGCAGCAGATCGCGGCGCTGGCGGTTTCCGGCCAGCAGCACGGCTTTGTCGCGCTGGATGCGGCGGGTGAGGTGCTGCACCCGGTCAAGCTGTGGTGCGATACCTCCACTTCTGCCGAGAATAGCTGGCTGCTGGAACAGCTCGGCGGTGAAGCGGCGGCGCTGCAACGTCTTGGTCTGGTGCCGGCGACGGGCTACACCGCCTCGAAAATCATCTGGTTTAAGCGTCAGCATCCGCAGCTTTGGCAGCGCCTTGCCTGCGTGCTGCTGCCGCATGACTATCTCAATTTCTGGCTGACCGGCGAGCGCGTGGCGGAGTACGGTGACGCTTCCGGCAGCGGCCTGTTCGATATTCGCCAGCGCTGCTGGGACCGTCATACCGTGGCGCTGATCGACGACAGTGGCCGCCTGTGGAATGCACTGCCGCCGCTGATTGCGGCGGAAAAACCGGTCGGTACAGTGTGCCAGCGGGCTATCGATGCGCTGGGTCTGCGCCCCGATACGCTGGTCGCCAGCGGCGGCGGCGACAATATGATGGCGGCGATTGGCAGCGGCAATATCCGCCCAGGGGTGCTGACCATGAGCCTCGGCACCTCCGGCACGCTGTTTGCCTGCGCCGACAGCCCGGTGGTGGCCGATTCCGCGGCCATCGCTGGATTCTGTTCCAGCAGCAACGGCTGGCTGCCGCTGGTCTGTACCATGAATGTCACCTCGGCCAGTAGCGCGGTCCAGGGACTGCTGCAGCAGGATATTGCCGGGTTTAATCAGGCGCTGGAGCAGGCCGAGCCGGGCGCGGGCGGCATGCTGCTGCTGCCATTTTTCAACGGTGAGCGCGTACCGCCGCTGCCGAATGCGCGTGCCAGCCTGCATAACCTCAACAGCGATAATTTCACCGCCGCCAATCTCTGCCTGGCGGTGGTCGAGGGGGCAACCTACGGGCTGCGCTACGGGCTGGATCTGTTCCGCCAGCAGGGCATCAGCCTGGATGAGATCCGCCTGACCGGCGGCGGCGCCAACAGCCCGCGCTGGCGGCAAATCGTCGCCGATGTGATGGGCTGCCCGGTGGTCTGCCCGCAGGAGAAGGAGTCGGCGGCGCTCGGAGCCGCTATCCAGGCCGCGTGGTGCCATCAGCAGGCTGACAGCCCGCAAGCGGCCGACAGCCTGGATTTGCTGTGTCAGCGTTTTGTGCAGCTGGATGAGCGCAGCCGCGCGCTGCCGGATGAGGCTCGTCAGCGCCGCTACGCCGACCTTTATCAACGCTATTTGCATCTGCTGCAAAAAGAATATGGGGTAACGCTATGAGCGACACAGCAGCGGCTTATCTGCTGGAAGTCAGCGGCCTGAAGAAGAGTTTCGGCCCGGTGGTGGCGTTAAAGAATGCCGAGTTCTGCCTGCGTCGCGGCTCAATCCACGCGCTGTGCGGCGGCAACGGCGCCGGAAAATCCACCTTTCTCAGCATTCTGATGGGCTTTATCCAGCCCGACAGCGGCGACATTTTTATCAACGGCCAGCGCTGTGAGTTCTCCCACCCTAAAGAGGCGCTGGCGGCCGGGATTGCCATCGTGCAGCAGGAGCTGAGCACCATTGCCGACCTGAGCGTGGCGGAGAATATCTGGCTGGGGCGCGAGCCGCGTCACTTTGGCTTCGTCGATTTTAAACGGATGAATCAGCAGACCGCCGACCTGCTGGCCGACCTGCACTTCACGCTGTCGCCGACGGCGATTATGCGCAACCTCAGCGTGGCCGAGCAGCAGCTGGTGGAGATTGCCAAAGCGCTGTCGCACGCCAACGCCGACATCATCATTATGGATGAACCCACCTCGGCGATCGGCGAGGAGGACGTGCAGAAAATCTTCCAGGCGATCAAGCGGCTGGCGGAAAAGGGCAAAGGCATTATTTACGTCTCGCACCGCCTGGCGGAGATTTTCCAGATCGCCGACAGCTACACCATTTTCCGCGACGGCAGCTATATCCACGAAGGGCTGCTGGCCGATATCACCCGCGAGCAGCTGATCGAACATATCATCGGCGGCGAGTTCGACAGCGAGTTCGCCAAGTTTAACCAGCCGGGCACGGAAGTGATGATGGAAGTGGACAGCCTGTGCTGGGGCAGAAAGGTGCGCAATATCAGCCTGACGCTGCGGCGCGGTGAGATCCTCGGCATTTATGGCCTGGTCGGTTCCGGGCGCAGCGAATTTCTCGACCTGATTTTTGGCATTGAACATGCGCAGAGCGGCACCATTCGCATGGGCGACAGGACGCTGGCACGCCACTCGCCGCGCCAGGCGATCGACAGCGGCATTGCCTATGTGACGGAAGATCGTAAAGAGACCGGGCTGGTGCTGTGCCGCTCGGTCAATGAGAACATCAACATCGCCTCTTTCCCGGCCATCAGCCGTGCGGGCTTTATCAGCGACCGGATGGAGCAGGAGCGCACCCGCGCGATGATCCAGCGCTTTAACGTTAAAACGCCGGATGGCGAGCAGCTGGTGGGCAATCTCAGCGGCGGCAATCAGCAGAAGGTGGTACTCGGCCGCTGGGCGCTGCTGGACCCGCAGGTGATGCTGCTGGATGAGCCAACGCGCGGAATCGACGTCGGAGCAAAAAAAGAGATCTACCGCTTTATGTCGGAATTTGCGTTGAAAGATCGCGGCATCATTATGGTCTCCTCTGAGCTGTCGGAAATTATTGGTATGAGCGACCGGATATTAGTGTTTAAAGATGGCGCGCTGGCCGGTGAATTATCGGCTGAAAATGTCACCCAGGCAGAATTAATGAAGCTGGCGGTGTAATCTTCAACAATATTGACTCTAAATAATTCTAATCGCAGGAAGGCGGCAAATCCATGAGTCCGCAGGAGCATAGTTAACTATGTGACTGCGGTGAAGGGATGAAGCCAACGCACCTGCGGTTTGAAGTATGACGAGTAGAGAGATAAATTTATGAGTGCAATTCCTTCTCTGAAACCAGGGCCGTATTTCCTTACGCGTAATAAAAGCCGTCTGCATAAATACGGCATTATTATCGCCTTCTTCGTGCTGTGCCTGATCGTCACCGTGATTGGTGAAGTGCAGGTGGCAAACGGGGCGTGGAGCAGCAACTATTTTCTCAGTAACGAAAATATGCTGATTGTGTTACGCCAGATCTCGATTAACGGCATTCTTGCCGTCGGTATGACCTTTGTGATTATTACCGCCGGGGTCGATCTCTCGGTCGGTTCGGTGCTGGCGCTCAGCGGGATTGTCGCGGCGCGTTTTGCCACCACCAACAGCGGGCTGGCGATAGGTGATACCGCCCATGCGCTGATCGTGCCGATGATTATTGCGCTCGGTATTGGCATCGTCTGCGGGCTGCTCAACGGCACCATTCTGGCGCGCTATCGCCTGCAGCCGTTTATCGTCACCATGGGAATGCTCTCCGCCGCGCGCGGCCTGGCGCTGCTGACCACCGACGGTAACCCGGTGTCGCAGCTCAACCCGGACTTCCGCTGGCTGGGGAATGGCTATGTGCTGGGCATTCCGGTACCGGTGCTGATTTTTGTGCTGCTGTTTGCGCTGGCCTGGGTGCTGCTTAACCGCACCCTGTTTGGCCGCTACGTCTATGCGGTGGGCGGCAACCAGAAGAGCGCGCGCACCTCGGGCATCAGCGTGGTGAAAATTAAAGTGCTGGTCTACACCCTGTGCGGTGCGCTGGCCGGGATTGCCGGGCTGATCCTCACCGCCCGAACCGGCTCGGCCCAGACCAGTGCCGGGGCCGCCTACGAACTGGACGCGATTGCTGCGGTGGTGATCGGCGGCACCAGCATGGCCGGCGGCGTGGGCACGCTGGTCGGCACCCTGTTTGGCGTACTGATTATTGGCGTAATGAATAACGGCCTCGACCTGCTGGGCGTGCAGTCCTATTACCAGCAGATCATAAAAGGGGCATTAATTGTCGTGGCAGTACTGCTTGACCCATCGCGTAAGCAACAGCGCGATTAAATTAAATAATAAAACCTCACTCTACAAAACCAGGAGTCACCATGAATAAGATGACCAAAATTGCCTTATTCACCTCGGGCATGTTAATGGCGGGCAGCATGGCCGCCCAGGCTGCGCCGGTAAAAATCGCCGTGCTGATGTATGGGATGAAAGCGGAATTTGTGCAGCTGATGGAAAAAGCCGGTAAAGAACACCCTGCTGTGAAGAGTGGCGATGTGCAGCTGACCGTCTATGACGGGCGCTATGACCCAATGGTGCAGAACAACCAGGCGGAGACCGCCATTCAGACTCATGCTGACGCCATTATTATTAACCCGATGGACTATGAAGCCAATATTGATGTGGTGACCATGGCCAATGAGGCAAAAATCCCGGTTATCGTCACCAATGCGCGGTTAAATACCGACAAAATGACCGCCGAAGTGGTCTCCGATGACGTGCTGGGCGGCTATCTGGAAGCGAAGTCGGTGCTGAAGAAAATGAACTGCAAGGGCAACGTGGTCATTATTGAGGGGCCAAAGGGCGGCAGCGGCGAAATACAGCGCGGGCAGGGCAATGATAAAGCGATTGCCGAGTGCGGCGCAGGCAACATTAACGTGCTGGAGCGTAAAACCGCTAACTGGTCTCGCGCCGAAGCGCTGCCGCTGATGGAAAACTGGCTGCAGAAGCATCGCGGGCAGATCAATGGCGTGATTGCGCAAAATGATGAAATGGCGCTGGGGGCGATTGAGGCAATTAAAGGCGCCAACCTGAACGTTAAAGATTTTGCCATCGCCGGGGTGGACGGAGTTTCAGACGCCATTCGCGCCGTGCAGGCGGGTGAAATGGTGTCGATCCTGCAGGACGCACACGCGCAGATGCAGGGCTCGATTGACGTCGCCCTGCGGGCCGTGAAGGGGGATAGCTATCAACCCCAGTCAGATATCTGGAAGCAGTACGAAGGCAAAATGGCGTGGGATGATGGCAAAGCGAAGCGCTACTCGGTGCCGTGGACCGAAGTGACGGTGGACAATGCTGCGCAGCTGCTGAAAGCGCGTCAGTAAGTTTTCAATAAAGGCCATGTCCCAACCGGCATGGCCTGAATGCTTATTCAGGCTACCCGATTTTTCTGCACATAAACTGTGACAATAATAATAACTTTTAATTAAATTTGAGTTTTTCCTGGCGAAATGAGCGCCGCTGCATTTTCTAGTTAAACCCGCCATCAACCAAACTGATTTAATTCCCCGATTAGCCGGCTCTTAATCTTCCCCTAAGGAATTTCATTTACGCTTTATATACCCAGGCGTTGCTAATCTCGGTAGCGCTAATTTTGCGTAATGATTCTTTGAATGGATTGAAATAATGTCCGAATTTCTCCCTTTCTCGCGCCCGTCTATGGGCAATGAAGAGCTGAGCGCCGTTGAAGAGGTGCTGCGATCGGGCTGGATCACCACCGGGCCGAAAAATCAGCAGCTTGAGCAGGCTTTTTGCCTGCTAACCGGCAACCGCCATGCGATTGCCGTGAGTTCGGCCACCGCCGGTATGCACGTTACGCTGATGGCGCTGGGCATCGGGCCGGGGGATGAGGTGATCACGCCGTCGCTGACCTGGGTTTCCACGCTGAATATGATTGTGCTGCTGGGGGCGACCCCGGTGATGATTGATGTCGATCGCGATACGCTGATGGTGACCCCAGCGCTGATCGAAGCCGCTATCACGCCGCGTACCAAAGCGATTGTGCCGGTGCATTATGCTGGCGCACCCGCTGATATTGCCGCTATTCACGCGCTGGGCAAACGCCACGGCATCGCGGTGATCGACGACGCCGCGCACGCTGCGGGCACTTACTATCACCAACGCCACGTCGGCCACAGCGGTACCGCCATCTTCTCCTTCCATGCCATCAAAAACATCAGCTGCGCCGAGGGTGGGCTGGTGGTCACCGATGATGATGCGCTGGCTGAGCGCGTGCGCAGCCTGAAGTTTCACGGGCTGGGCGTGGATGCTTTTGACCGTCAGACACACGGGCGCGCGCCGCAGGCTGAGGTGATTATGCCGGGCTTTAAATACAACCTGGCGGATATCAATGCGGCGATAGCGCTGGTGCAGCTCGACAAGCTGGCGGCGAACAATGCGCGCCGCGGGCAGATTGCGGCGCGTTATCTGGCAGAGCTGGCGGACACGCCTTTCCTGCCGCTGAGCCGGCCTGTATGGCCGCACCAGCACGCCTGGCATCTGTTCATTCTGCGTGTCGACCCTGCGCGCTGCGGCATCGATCGTGACTCGCTGATGCAGGCGCTGAAACAGCAGGGCATCGGTAGCGGGCTGCATTTCCGCGCCGCGCACACGCAGAAATATTACCGCGAGCGTTTTCCGCAGCTGTCGCTGCCGCACACCGAGTGGAACTCCGATCGTATCTGCTCTATCCCGCTGTTTCCCGGCATGACTGATGACGACTGCAGCCGCGTGATTGCGGCGCTGCGTAAGCTGGCAGGTAAATAATCCGTGAAAGAACAAGAAATTAACAAAGTCTCGATAGTGATCCCGGTCTATAACGAACAGGATAGCCTGCCCGAGCTTATCCGCCGCACCGATGCCGCCTGCGCCCAGCTGGGGCTGCAGTATGAAATTTTGCTGGTGGATGATGGCAGCAGCGATAGCTCGGCGGAGATGCTCAGCGCGGCGGCGCAGGCGCCGGGCAGCCATATTGTGGCGGTGCTGCTCAATCGTAATTACGGCCAGCATTCGGCAATTATGGCGGGTTTCAGCCACGTCAGCGGCGACCTGGTCATCACGCTGGATGCCGATTTGCAGAACCCGCCGGAGGAGATCCCGCGCCTTGTGGCGACGGCACAGCAGGGCTATGACGTGGTGGGAACGGTGCGCCAGAACCGGCAGGATAGCTGGTTCCGCAAGCGCGCCTCGCGCCTGATTAACCATCTGATCCAGCGCACCACCGGCAAAGCGATGGGCGATTACGGCTGTATGCTGCGCGCCTATCGCCGCCACATTGTCGATGCCATGCTGCACTGCCACGAACGCAGCACCTTTATCCCCATTCTGGCGAATACCTTTGCCCGCCGTGCCACCGAGATCCCGGTGCTGCACGCTGAACGCGAATTTGGTGATTCCAAATACAGCCTGATGCGGCTGATTAACCTGATGTACGACCTGATCACCTGCCTGACCACCACGCCGCTGCGCCTGCTGAGCGTCTTCGGCAGCGTGATTGCGCTGTCAGGTTTTGCTCTCTCCCTGCTGCTGATCCTGCTGCGCCTGTTCCTCGGGCCGCAGTGGGCGGCAGAGGGGGTATTTATGCTGTTTGCCGTGCTGTTTATCTTTATCGGCGCGCAGTTTGTTGGCATGGGACTGCTGGGTGAATACATCGGGCGTATTTATAACGATGTACGTGCCCGTCCCCGCTACTTTATTCAGCGCGTTGTCAGCCGTGATGACGCCAACTCTTCACAGGATGAGAAATCATGAAAGCCGTCGTATTTGCCTACCATGACATTGGCTGCACCGGGATCCGTGCGCTGGCTGAAGCCGGATTCGCAATTGAAGCGATTTTCACTCACGCGGACAACGCCGCAGAGAATCATTTTTTTGGCTCGGTTGCGCGCACGGCGGCTCAGCTGGGTATTCCGGTGTATGCGCCGGAAGATGTTAATCACCCGCTGTGGGTGGACCGCATTAAGGGCATGAAGCCGCAGGCTATTTTCTCATTCCACTATCGCCATATGCTGAATGATGAAATCCTTCACTGTGCTGAGAAGGGGGCGTTTAATCTGCATGCTTCACTGCTGCCGAAATATCGCGGGCGCGCACCGTTAAACTGGGTGCTGGTCAACGGCGAACAGGAAACCGGCGTGACGCTGCACCGCATGGTGAAACGCGCCGATGCCGGTGCGATTATTGCCCAGCAAAAAGTGGTTATTGCCGCGGAAGACAATGCGCTGACGCTGCATCACAAGGTGTGCGAGGCGGCGAAACAGCTGCTGGAAAGCGCGCTGCCGGGGATCCAGCGCAATGATTTTGTCGAGCAGGCGCAGGACGAGACTCAGGCCACTTATGTTGGCCGCCGCACGCCGGAAGATGGGCGTATTGACTGGCAGCAGCCGGCGCAGACCGCCCACAATCTGGTGCGGGCGGTAACCGATCCGTGGCCTGGTGCATTCAGCTATGTTGGCGCGGGGAGATTTATCGTCTGGCAGTCAAAGGTGCGCAGCGATCTGCCTGGCGCCAAAGCGGGAACCGTGCTCTCCGTGGCGCCGTTTGTTGTCGCCTGCGGTAGCGGGGCGCTGGAGATTGTCACCGGGCAGAGCGAAAACGGCGTCTACATGCAGGGCAGCCAGCTGGCGCAGACGCTGGGCCTGGTCGAGGGCGCACTGCTGCATAACCAGCCGGTGGCGGCGGTGAAGCGCCGTACCCGCGTGCTGATCCTCGGAGTGAACGGTTTTATCGGCAATCACCTGACCGAGCGCCTGCTGCTGGACGATAACTTCGAGGTGTTCGGTCTGGATATTGGTTCCGACGCCATCAGCCGTTTCCTTGGGCATCCGCGCTTCCACTTTGTCGAAGGGGATATCAGCATTCACTCCGAGTGGATTGAGTATCATATTAAGAAGTGTGACGTGGTGCTGCCGCTGGTGGCCATTGCCACGCCGATTGAATATACCCGTAATCCGCTGCGGGTGTTTGAGCTGGACTTCGAAGAGAACCTGAAGATTATCCGCGACTGCGTGAAGTACAAAAAGCGCATTATCTTCCCGTCGACCTCCGAAGTGTACGGCATGTGCACCGATACCACCTTCGATGAAGACAATTCCAACCTGGTGGTCGGGCCGATCAATAAGCAGCGCTGGATCTACTCGGTTTCCAAGCAGCTGCTGGACCGGGTTATCTGGGCTTATGGCGAGAAAGAGGGGTTGCGCTTCACGCTGTTCCGCCCGTTCAACTGGATGGGGCCGCGCCTCGATAACCTGAATGCGGCACGCATTGGCAGTTCGCGCGCCATCACTCAGCTGATCCTTAATCTGGTGGAGGGTTCACCGATCAAGCTGATCGACGGCGGTCGTCAGAAGCGCTGCTTCACCGATATCAGCGACGGCATCGAAGCGCTGTTCCTGATTATTGAGAACAAGCACCACAACTGTGATGGTCAGATCATTAATATCGGTAATCCGGTGAATGAGGCCAGCATCAAAGAGCTGGCGCAGCAGCTGCTGGAGAGCTTTGAACGCCATCCGCTGCGTCAGCAGTTCCCGCCGTTTGCCGGTTTCCGCGAAGTGGAAAGTAGCAGCTACTATGGCAAGGGTTATCAGGACGTGGAGCACCGCAAGCCGTCGATTCGCAACGCGCAGCGCCTGCTGGGCTGGCAGCCAACGGTGGCAATGACCCAGACCATTGATGCGACGCTGGACTTCTTCCTGCAGACCGTGGAGCCGGGAGAAAACGAAGCATGATCGACGTCGGGCTGCGCATCGATGTTGATACCTGGCGCGGCACCCGCGACGGCGTGCCGCGCCTGCTTGAGATCCTCGACCGCCAGCATACTCAGGCCAGTTTTTTCTTCAGCGTCGGGCCGGATAATATGGGCCGCCACCTCTGGCGGCTGTTGAAACCGCGCTTCCTGTGGAAAATGCTGCGCTCGAATGCGGCATCGCTGTACGGCTGGGACATCCTGCTGGCGGGGACGGCCTGGCCGGGGCGCCGCATCGGGCGCGGGCTGGAAAAAACGATCCGCGCCGCCGCGCGTCAGCACGAGATTGGCCTGCACGCCTGGGACCATTTTGCGTGGCAGACGTGGGCTGGGGTGTGGCCTGCGCAGAAGCTGACGCAGGAGATCCAGCGCGGCGTGGAGTGTCTGAGCGAGATTGTCGGCCAGCCGATCCGCTGCTCAGCGGTGGCGGGCTGGCGCGCGGATGAGCGCGTGCTGGTTGCCAAGCAGCCGTTTGATTTTGCCTATAACAGCGACTGTCGCGGCACGGCCCCCTTTCGCCCACTGCTGCCCGACGGCAGCGTGGGCACGGTGCAGATCCCCGTCACGCTTCCTACCTGGGATGAGGTGGTCGGTAGCGGGGTCACGCGTGAAGGTTACAATGCCTGGATCCTCGATTTAATCGCCAGCCAGCCGGGCGTGCCGGTCTACACCATCCATGCGGAAGTGGAAGGGATCGTGCTGAGCGAAATGTTTGCCGAACTGCTGGTGATGGCGCGGCGACGTGGGATCCGTTTCTGCCCGTTAAGCGAGCTGCTGCCTGCGGATTTGTCGCAGCTGCCGACGGGAAATCTGGTGCGGGGTAGTCTCCCCGGTCGTGAAGGTTGGCTGGGATGCCAGCAATAATCAGAGTGACCCCGGCATGAAATATCTGCGTTATGCGCTGCCGCTACTGTTTTGCTATGCCTTGTATTATCTCATTCCATTAGAGCTGCGCGCGCTGTGGCAGCCCGATGAGCTGCGCTACGCGGAAATCAGCCGTGAAATGCTGGCCAGCGGTAACTGGAGCGTGCCGCACTTCCTTGGTTTGCGCTATTTCGAAAAACCGATAGCCGGGTACTGGGTCAACAATCTCAGTCAATGGGTATTTGGCGGCAGTAATTTTGCGGTGCGCTTTGGTTCGGTGGTATCCATCACGCTCAGCGCGCTGCTGGTCTACTGGCTGGCGCGGCGTATAGGGCAACAGCGCGGCACGGCCCTGCTGGCTGCGGTGATTTTTCTTACCTGTTTTCTGGTGTATGCCATTGGCACTTATGCGGTGCTTGACCCGATGATCACCCTGTGGCTGGTGGCAGCGATGTGCAGCTTTTGGCTGGCGGCGGAAGCAGGCAGCAGCACGCGGCAAAAGGTACTGGGTTGGCTGCTGCTCGGGCTCGCCTGCGGCATGGGTTTTATGACCAAAGGCTTTCTGGCGCTCGCAGTGCCGGTAGTGGCGATTGTGCCGTGGGCGATCTGGCAGCGGCGGTTTAAGGAGCTGCTGCTGTACGGGCCGCTGGCGCTGGTCAGTGCGGCACTGATCTCCGCACCCTGGGCAGTCAGCATTGCGCGCCAGCAGCCGGATTTCTGGCACTACTTCTTCTGGGTGGAGCATATTCAGCGCTTTGCCGAGGAGGATGCGCAGCATAAGGCACCGTTCTGGTACTACATTCCGGTGCTGATTGCCGGCACGCTGCCGTGGCTCGGGCTGCTGCCGGGGGCTTTAGCCCGGGCATGGCGCGAAAGAAACAGCCATCAGGGATCGCTCTATCTGCTGTGCTGGGTGGTGATGCCGCTGCTGTTTTTCAGTCTCGCCAAAGGGAAGCTGCCAACCTATATTCTGCCGTGCTTCGCGCCGCTGGCGATCCTGCTGGCGCACCACGGCGTGCGGCTGGTTTCCGAGGGGGGGCGCGGCCTGAAAGCCAATGGCATCATCAATCTGACGTTCGGCGCGCTGCTGATGCTGACGGTGCTGCTGGTGCTGGCGCCGTGGGGATTGATGCATCATCCGCTCTATCCTTATGCCGAACTGTTCAAGGCTCAGCTGGCCACGCTGGCGTTCCTGTTCTGGGCGGTGATGGGGATGATCACCCTGCTTGGCGGGGCGAAATTCTGGAAGCTGGCGGCGCTGTGCCCGCTGATGCTGGCACTGGTGGTCGGCGCGGCGATACCGGACAAGGTCATCTACTCCAAGCAGCCTCAGCCGTTTATTGCCAGCCTGATGCCTGAACTGGCGCACAGTCGCTTTATCCTGGCGAATAACGTTGGCATGGCCTCGGCGCTGGCGTGGCAGCTGAAGCGCAGCGATATTCTGCTCTTCGACCAGCCGGGCGAGCTGGCGTATGGGGTGAGCTATGCTGACAGTCGCCAGCGCCTGGTCACCGCAGTGCAGTTTGCCCAGTGGCTGAGTGAGCATCGTCGCCAGGGCGAGGTGTCGCTGGTGATGAAGCTGTCGGACGATAAACGCCCGACGGACGATCGTATTCCGCAGCCCGATCGCAGCTTTCAGCACGGCAGAATGCTCTATTACCTGTATCTGCAGCAGCCATGAATATGCTGCTGATCCTCCTTGCCAGCCTGCTCAGCTGTGGCGGGCAGTTATGCCAGAAGCAGGCGACGGTGCAGCGCGCCGCACTCTGGGGCTGGCTGGCATTAAGCGTGCTGCTGCTGGGCCTGGCGATGCTGGTGTGGCTGCGCGTGCTGCAAACCACGCCGCTTGGCGTCGCTTACCCGATGCTGAGCCTGAATTTTATCTTTGTGACCCTTGCCGCCCGCTGGCTGTGGCATGAGGCCATTCCGCTGCGTCATGCGCTGGGGATTATCCTGATTGTTGCCGGGGTTGCGGTGATGGGGAGCTATACCTGATGGGCTGGCTGCTGGCGTATTGTAGCGTGCTGCTGGTCAGCGCGGCGCAGCTATTGCTGAAGTGGGCGATGGTGCGGCTGCCGGCGATCGGCGAGCCATCGGCATTTTTCACGGTGCTGTTCAGTCTGGTCCCGGCGGTGCAGGCGCTGCTCGCCGGAGTGCTGGCTTATGCACTGTCGATGCTGTGCTGGCTGCTGGCTTTGCAGCGCATAGCGCTGAGCCGCGCCTATCCGCTACTCAGCCTGAGCTATCTGCTGGTGTGGGCCGCCGCGCTGTGGCTGCCGGGGCTAAACGAGGAGTTTGTCTGGGGCAAGCTGGCGGGCGGCGGTTTAATCCTCGCCGGGCTGCTATTGATCTGCTGGCCGCAGAAAAAAACGCGCTGACGGTGCTATTATTCTCTCCATTCATTTTTCAGAGTTTCAATAATCTATGACCACCACATCTCCTCTCCTGCAGGTCAGGGAGGTCTCTTTTGCGCTGCAGGAAAAAACGCTGCTGGCGCCGCTTTCATTTGAGCTGCACAGCGGCGAGTTTCTCTGGCTAACCGGGCCGTCGGGCGCCGGAAAAAGTACGCTGTTAAAAATTATTGCCTCGCTGCTGGAACCGAGCGCCGGGGAAGTGCGCTTCAACGGTAAGCCGCTTGCGGACCTGAAGGTGGAAAGCTACCGCCAGCGTGTTTCATACGTGTTCCAGACGCCGCAGCTGTTTGGCAGCACGGTCTATGACAATCTGGCGCTGCCTTACCAGATTCGTCAGCGCTCTGCCGATCGTGCACGCATGATCGAGTGGCTATCCAGGGTCAATCTGGCGGCAGAGCTGCTGGACAAGCCAATTGACCAGCTATCGGGCGGTGAAAAACAGCGCGTGGCGCTGCTGCGCAATCTGCAGTTTCCACCGGATATCCTGCTGCTGGATGAGATTACCAGCGCGCTGGATGAAGAGAATAAGCAGCGGGTTCAGCAGTTGATTGATCGGCAGGTAGAGCAGGGCTGTGCGGCGATCTGGATCAGCCACGATCCCCATGAAATCGGCGGCGAGCGGCGGGTGCTGCGGCTGGAGCCAGCAGTAAAAGGAGAGCAGCATGAACCAGCATAATATTACCAATGAGTCGCTGGCTCTGGCGCTGGTACTGGTGCTGATTGCCCTGCTGTTGAGTAAGAAAGAGCGGCTGGGGCTGGAGAAAGATATCGTCTGGAGCGTGGCGCGTGCCATCGTCCAGCTGGTGATTGTCGGCTACGTGCTGAAATATATCTTCGACCTGAACAACCGCTGGCTCACCATCCTGATGGTGCTGTTTATCTGCGTGAATGCCGCGCTCAATGCGAAGAAACGCAGCCGGGCGATCGACCACGGGTTTGTTATCTCATTTATTGCGATTACGCTGGGCACCACGCTGACGCTGGCGATTCTGCTGCTCAGCGGCGCGATTGAGTTTATGCCGATGCAGGTGATCCCGATTAGCGGGATGATTGCCGGTAACGCGATGGTGGCGGTGGGGCTGTGCTTTAGCAATCTCAATCAGCGCTTCAGCGATAACCGGCAGAAAGTGGAGGAGATGCTCAGCCTGGGAGCAAGTGCCAAACTGGCTTCAGGGAGTATCGTGCGTGACAGCATTCGCGCCGCGATGAT
This sequence comes from Erwinia aphidicola, assembly GCF_024169515.1. Classification (NCBI taxonomy): domain Bacteria; kingdom Pseudomonadati; phylum Pseudomonadota; class Gammaproteobacteria; order Enterobacterales; family Erwiniaceae; genus Erwinia; species Erwinia aphidicola. The sequence continues at coordinate 3,052,925 of NZ_JAMKCQ010000001.1, forward strand.
CCCCACTGTGGACGCCGCAAAAACGGTGGGGCTGGTCAGCCTGCCGGGAATGATGTCCGGGTTGATTTTTGCCGGGATTGATCCAGTAAAGGCGATTAAATATCAGATCATGGTGACGTTCATGCTGCTGGGAACGGCCAGCCTGTCGACCATTGTTGCCGGATATCTGGCCGCCCGCCGTTTCTATACCGCGCGCGTGCAGTTGAAATAACCCACTGGATTGACGACTGAATGCGGAGGGGCGACCGGAAACAAGGTCGCCCCCTGAAGTATCCCCACAAACACTGATTTGAATATTATCGCGGGATGACAGATGCCCGGTTTCAGGAGGGAGGGCTGCTTTCCGCACCGGCATGAATACATCCCTGTAGCCTGGCTCACGGCCATCCCTGGCCGTGGGCCTGCTGCAATCAGCCCTCCCTCCTTGCACCCAAAGCCGCAGCGTCGCGGTTTAAAACCTACAGCGAGCACGATGCGAGTGGGGGATGAGCTTGGCCTGAGGTAAGCCGGACGTCACGCGGCAGGGATGCCGCGTGCCGAGGCCCGCAGGGAGCGTCTTTTGCCGTTCCGGCGTGCTCAGGCTGAGCTCAGACCGGTTAGCGGAGGTTTAGCGAGGGAAGCCATTTCTGGGAATACCTCAGAGGTATCCCCCTATACGTAGTCATAACGGCGGACCCTCTGTTTCGGTCCGCCCGCTGCCTGCGAATTTTCGCTACATCAGAAGTTCACATTGGCGCTCAGACCACCAATAAACGCATCTTTCACGCCGCTGACGCCACCCGGAGAGGCAACGTACTGCAGGCTTGGGCGCAGATTTAGCCAGTTAGTGGCATGCACGTTGTAATACACCTCGTAGTTCCATTCGGAACCGTGCTGGATCGGCAGATAGGTTGGGCTGTTATAGTCGTATTCGCCGTTGAATTCGTTGCTCTCTTTCTGCATTTTGCTGTAGTCACTGTTGACGTGAATACGCGCAGCGCCCAGGCCAATCTCATCCTGCGCGCGCGCAGCAAACGGCCCTTTCCAGGTAAATGAAACGGCCTGATAATTGTCGGTTTTCGAGGTTTTGTGGTCATTCATGACCGCCTGAACCGTCACGCCGAGGCCACGATTGACATCGCCATCCGTTGCCGTCAACTGCTGCTGTAACAGCACGTAGCCGCCGTAAGCTTTGGCCTGATTACCGTAGCTGCCGTTGTGATAGCTGGCGTATTTATCCCCGTTAACCGAGGAGTAGTAACCGCCGATGCGATAGTTACCCGGCAGCTTGTCAGCGCCCAGCAGAGGTTTCCAGCCAAATTCGAACGGCACCAGATTCCCCATGCTTGGGCTGCCATCCAGATAGAAACCGTTGCCGCGATCGTAGTTATTACGGTTCTGATTATAGAAGCCGACCTGGAAGAACATATCGTCCGGCAGGTTTAACTTAATGCGGCCGCCCCATTGCGAAACCGGCCAGTTAAACCAGCGGTCACCGCGCCAGTTACCGGCCTGGCCGCTGCCGAATGCCAGGTTTTCAAATTTGCTGTCGAAAGAGCCAAAATCTTCCCCGACCGTCAGGCGCCCCGCTTTAACCTCCACCAGATGATTAAACAAACCTTTGTTGATCCAGAACTGAGTCAGACGCCAGGTCTGCCCACGCCCCCAGACCTCTTCTACGGAAGAGAGGCCGCCAGTGCGCGGATCGTTGATATGCTGGGTCAGGTCGCGACCGTTACGGCTGGTGATAGTGGTCTGGAACTGGGTATCGTCCCAGTTAAGCAGCTTTTCCAGGTCGAGCGTGGTGCCAAATGCCCACTGGTCGGTGTAGCGTGCAGTCGTGGAGGTATTGTAGCCGCCGGCGAGATTGGCGGCCGACTCCATGGTGTAATTCACCTGGAAATCCACCCCGTCCTCTTTTAACTGGCTACGATAACCGTCCCAGTCACCGAACATATATTGTGAGTCAACGCTCAGCGGAGCCATATCGGCGCAGGCTGCAGCAGACGCCATCAGCAGGGAACTGAGTAATACGGATTTTTTTAGATGCCGCTGGCAACACGCTTTTCTTTTCATTATTCATGCCTTTTAAATTATCAAATCCGCTACGCGTACAATCATCCTGAAAGTGAGAAACCGTGCGGAATGTTGGGTGCTAAATGCTTAATAGGGTATTACCGCACAAAGTTACGCGGCGTTGTATATAACAGCATGTCAGGGAATTATCCCGATTATAGATTTGTGCTAAGTTCCATAAGTGAAAAAACTTATTGTGTATGCGAATGATTTAATTTGTGAGGGGATGTATCAGGTGCGGGTTTGTAGAGTAACGGAATAGCCCGCCCGTTCGGAAGAACGAGCGGTAGTCTGGTCAGAAGTTAATGCCAGCGCCGATACCACCGACAAAACGCTGTGAATGGTCACTGACTGCACCGGGCTTAGTGCTCTGTTGCAGATTAGGGCGCAGGATGATGTGCGGTGTTAAACGGTAGTTGTAATACAGATGATAGTTGAAGCCTTCGCCGCGCATTAACGGTTGTGGTTTGGCGGCGCGATAATCTTCCGGCGGTGCGCTGGGCTGTTTGCTCGCGCTATTTGGCGCTTGGATGAGATAAGGTGCTGTTGGCGTAACCTGATATCGCAGTGCGTCATGTAATACATGCTCTGGCGCTGCAGCGGCCTGGGGGCCGGTCAGCGCTGTGGCTACTGCGATAATGGCAATACCCTTTATCAGACGTGATGTTCTTTCCATGATTCACCTCTTGTTGTGTTTAGCGAATGCAGGGTCCGCCACCAGTACAGCACAACAGCCTGCGCGCATTACTCTGTTTAATGCGCCGCGCGAGGTTTTCAGGATAGCGCCCATAAAAAAACGCCCGCGAAGGGCGTTTGTTTCACAACGCGATGGGGTTAACGGCGGCCGAAGATCTTGGCAGCCAGGAAACCGACACCTGCAGCAATCACCAGTGAAACCAGCGGTGAATCCTGAGTTTTACTCTTCACACAGTCCAGCGCATCATCGATGGCGTAAGAGGCTCTTGCCGCCTGCTGGCGCGCTTTGCCCTTGAATTCATGCTCAGGCGAATCTATGGCTTTGCCAAACTCTTCCTGGCCTTTTCCAACAGCTTCTTGTGCTTTATCGTTCGCTTTATCAAACAGACTCATACTGCCTCCTTTGATGGCATGATTTCCTCAATCAGAACATTAAGCGTAGACCATCATCCGGAGTTTGCCGCTGCGGTTGTATGTAAAAATATGACTGTATGAGCGAAAGATTGACAAAAAAAAGGCGGACTCTGCGGTCCGCCCTGACTGTCAGTGATACCCTTCATCCGGCTTGATTTTGCCGCGGAACACGTAGTAGCTCCAGAAGGTGTACACCAGAATCACCGGGATAATCAGCAGACCACCGACCAGCATAAAGCCCTGGCTCTGCGGTGGCGATGCGGCATCCCAGATGGTGATGGTTGGCGGAATAATATTCGGCCAGACGCTGATGCCCAGCCCGGTAAAGCCGAGGAACACCAGCGCCAGCGTCAGCAGGAACGGCGTATAGTGCGCATGGCGCTTCAGCGCACGCAACAGGCCCCAGCTTGCCACCACTACCAGCACCGGAACCGGCAGGAACCAGAACAGGTTTGGCAGGGTGAACCAGCGGTGCATGATGTCCGCATGCTGCAGCGGCGTCCAGATACTGACAATGGCTATCACCACCAGCAGACCCAGCAGCAGTGGCCTGGTCAGCGCGGTCATCTTGCGGTGCAGCTCATTCTCGGTCTTCATAATCAGCCAGGTACTGCCCAGCAGCGCATAGGCCAGAACCAGGCCCACGCCGCAGAACAGAGAAAACGGCGTCAGCCACGCCAGCTCCGGGCCGCTATAAGTACGATTGGTCACTTCAAAGCCGTTGATGAACGCGCCGAGTACCACACCCTGGCTGAAGGTCGCCAGGAATGACCCACCGATAAAGGCTTTATCCCAGAATGGGCGGTGCTCTTCAGTGGCCTTAAAGCGGAACTCAAACGCCACGCCGCGGAAAATCAGTCCGATCAGCATGATGGTCAGCGGAGCGGCCAAAGCGGAGGTGATGACCGAGTAAGCCAGCGGGAAAGCGCCATACAGAGCAGCGCCTCCGAGGATTAGCCAGGTTTCGTTGCCGTCCCAGACGGGCGCGACGGTGTTAACCATCATGTCGCGCTCAACCGGATCTTTATTGAACGGGAACAGGATACCGATGCCAAGGTCGAAACCATCCATGATGATGTACATCAGGGTGGAGAAAATGATGATCACAAACCAGATAATGGAGAGATCGATTCCCATCTTATTTTCCCTCTTCCGATGAATTAAGTTTTTCTTTCACGGCGGACAGCGGGCGTGAAGGGGTGTGGGAGGTGCCCGGACCGCCATCTGGCGTATGGTCGCCTTCGCCCGTCTCTGGGCCTTTCTTGATCAGATTGGCCAGATAGCTGTAGCCAACGCCGAATACGGCAAAATAGACCAGCAGGAAAGCAATCAGGCTGATGCTCATCTGCAGCGTGCTGTGTAGCGACACGGCATCACGAGTGCGCAGCAGGCCGTAGATGACCCACGGCTGACGACCCATTTCGGTGGTGATCCAGCCTGCGACCAGCGCAATCAGACCTGATGGCCCCATCAGCAGCACAAACCACAGGAATGCACGCGAGGTATACAGACGCTGTCCGCGACGCATCCACAGGCTGACCACGCCCAACAGGATCATCAGCATGCCCAGCGCCACCATCACGCGGAATGACCAGAACACCACGGTGGAGTTCGGGCGGTCTTCTTTCGGGAAGCTTTTCAGCGCCGGAACCTGTTTATCCAGGCTGTGCGTCAGGATCAGACTGCCCAGATACGGAATTTCCACCGCGTATTTGGTGCGCTCTTCTTTCATATCCGGGATACCGAACAGGATCAGCGGGGTCGCTTCTCCCGGTGGGTTTTCCCAGTGCCCTTCAATCGCCGCGATTTTCGCCGGCTGATGTTCCAGGGTGTTCAGGCCGTGGGCATCACCAATCATTGCCTGAATAGGGGAGACAATCAGCGCCATCCACAGAGCCATTGACAGCATTTTGCGCACTGCTGGCGTGTCGTTTTTGCGCAGCAGATGGTAAGCCGCAGAAGCGCCGACGAAGAACGCCGTTACCAGGAATGCCGCGACGGACATGTGCAGCAGGCGGTATGGGAAGGAGGGGTTGAAGACAATTTTCAACCAGTCCACCGGCACCACGATGCCGTTTTGCAGCGCATAACCCTGCGGCGTCTGCATCCAACTGTTGGACGCGAGGATCCAGAAGGTTGAGATAATCGTACCCAGCGCGACCATGCAGGTAGCAAAGAAGTGCAGGCCACGGCTGACACGGTTCCAGCCGAACAGCATCACGCCGAGGAAGCCAGCTTCAAGGAAGAACGCGGTAAGCACTTCGTAGGTCAGCAGCGGGCCGGTAATGCTGCCGGCAAACTGAGAAAATCCTGCCCAGTTAGTACCAAACTGATAGGCCATGACCAGACCGGAAACCACGCCCATACCGAAGTTAACGGCGAAGATTTTCGACCAGAAGTGATAGAGGTCGCGATAAACCTCATTTTTGCTTTTCAGCCACAGTCCTTCGAGCACCGCCAGAAAGCTGGCCAGCCCGATGGTGATGGCCGGGAAGAGAATGTGGAAGGCTACGGTGAAACCGAACTGTATCCTTGCCAGATGGAACGCATCTAATCCGAACATTGCTTACCTCGATCTAACATAAACTGCCTTTTATTTTTTTTACCCACTATTAACAAATAGACTACATTTGATAAAAATGTAGCGGTGCTAATTGGGGACTTCTCATCGAAGGTTTGATCGTAAGACCAAATCAGGTGAAGGAGTAGCAACAATAATATTGATCTGACGTATAACAGTAATGGATATTACGAGAAATTGTTTCGTTAACAGGTTAAATCAGGGCGCTGGAATGTTAAGGCAAGATGGCGGGATGATCCCAATATGTGAAGAAACTGTAACTTTCTGGCGGGAAGGCACTTTTTACCCTCGCAGGATGCATGTTTTCGCCGTGAAACTATGACGGGGCAGCGAATTGATTGCTTATAACCAAGTGGATTTTATATAACGATTAAGCCTGATGGACCGCCCTTAAGTATCAGTTCAGCACAATAACCCTCTGCTTTATCACTTATTATGACCCTGGTGTTGTAAAAATGTTATTAGTTAGCTAATTATTATATTCCTGCGCCGTCAGGCTTAAATCGCTCCCGCTTAATAATATCGTCACGTCACTTTCCCGCGACTTTTGACCGACAAATGTTAAGGTTGTAATACATACAAATATTCATATTGAATCATTTTGTAACACTTTTAAGGCGGTTTACTGGCAAATACTTGTTGGAAATCAAAAACGGTTACCCATGAACGTGCAGGGTGCTTGTGAGATACCTGACGTGCTATAAATCAAGGAGCAATCGTCTACAGCTCAGGGGACAGGATGGACACATTGATAGCGTTGTTGCCGGTATATATGGCCTATTTACTGGGGACAGCCAGCCCCGGGCCAAGCAATATGGCGATTATGGGCATGGCGATGAGCCAGGGACGCGTCCCGGCGCTGATGCTGGCCGCCGGAGTGATCACCGGATCGCTGTGCTGGGCGCTGCTGGTAGCCACTGGGTTGTCGGGCCTGCTGCTGATTTATGCTCAGGCGATTGTGGCCATCAAAATTGTTGGCGGTCTATATCTACTGTGGCTGGCGCTCAAAGCGGCACGCAGTGCGATGCGCAAAGGTGAGGAAAGAGGCGTTCCGCTCGAAACGGTGACGTTAACTCACGGGGCTTTATACCGTCGCGGGCTGCTGCTACATCTCGCGAATCCAAAGGCGATTCTGGTCTGGACAGCAATTATGTCGCTGGGTATCCACCCTGATGCCTCTCCGCTGATTTTGCCCGCTATTGTCGGCGGCTGTGCGGTGCTGGGGGGGCTGGTATTTAGTAGCTATGCGCTGCTGTTTTCTACCCGGGCGATGAGCCGGGGTTATCAGAAATGTCGCCGCGGCATTGAGGGTGCTTTTGCTCTGTTTTTCACGGCGGCCGGTTTAAAGCTGCTTTTTTCCCGTTAGGCGTAAGCCGTTACTGCTTATTTTTAAACGATTAATGGGTGTTTTCCCCTGAAGACCGTACAGAAATAGCGCTCTCATGCGTTTAAATTAGCGGCAAATCAGATGCGGTGTATTGCTAACCGGGCCCCTTGCTACATATACTAGTTCATTGATATTTATTGGTTTTTTTACTAAAGCCAAATTTTTTTATGGTATATGAAGCAGCCTTTGGGGTGAACAGCAGTATGGAAAATGAACAGACAGAGCCCAGCAGCATTCCATTACTGGATCTTGCGGCGATCCCGCGCGATATCATGCTGCTGGGTAAGCGACTGGCCGATACCAAATATCAGATTGATATGCTGGGGAAAAAAGGCTGGGGTGAGCTGACCGCTAATCTGCACGGCCTGGAGGCGAGCGGGGAGTGGAACGGGCCGGATGATGCGCTGACCTTTTTCAGTAAAATTTTCCCCTTTGCCATTTTGCCGTCGGAAACCGAACCGCTGGGCGTGTTTCAGGTGCCGACCGAACGGGTGATTGGCCGCAGCTGGCGCTGGTGGCCGGAGCATCTGAGCGGCAATAGCGAAGAGAAGCTGCGTGAGCACCTTGCCAGCCCAGCCGCTGCGGAAAGCACCTCCTGGTACTTTATCTCGGCGCTGGCGCTACTGTTAGCCGTGCAGGGACAGAGCCGGGTGAACTACTGCCGCATGCGCCATATTCCGCTGATTGCCGCCAGAGTGACTTATCTCTCTTACCCGCCGGCAGACCGCCTGAAGATCTATCATATGAATAAAGGCAAAATCCGTCAGAGCTGGGTAGTGCTCAACGACCGCTATCTGCAGGCGATTCAGTGGCCGCGTATTACGCTGCCTGCACTCAGCACCTATGGGGTGCACAGCGCAACATGGCCACACACCTTTCCAGCGCCCGATTCGGTGTTTGAAGCCCTGTACGATCCGCAGCCTGCAGAAGATTTTGTTGCCCCCTGCGTCGACCTTCAGGCGCTGCAAGAGAAGCTAGAGGCGGAGAAGCAGGCACAGCTGCAGGCCGCCAGACCGGTGAAAATGGCGCTCAGCGATATGGACATTGTCAATATCTGGCCGGTCAGCATGACGCTGATGTTCTTTTTCCTGCTGTCGCTGGTGGCGGCGGGCGTGACCGCCGGCAGCGGCTGGTTAGGGCTGGTGAGCCTGGTGATTTGTGGCATGTCGGGCAGCCTGCTGCTGTTTCTCGCCGCGCCGGTTTTCCTGGTCAGCCAGCGCTTACGCAGCCGCCGCAGAGAGGAGGATGAAGAGGGCGTCAATGAGGAGATCAAAAGTGGGGAGGTGCCTCCCTCGGTTCGATCGTAACGCTTGCGCTTTTGCGGCCAAAAAAAGCCCGCAGGTTATGCGGGCAATAATGCTTTGATTGTGGCTTTGCGATGAGTTGTCGCACTAAAATAATGGCACTATTTAACTAGAAATTATAAGCGTTTATACCGATCGATAGCAGATTATCGATCTAATAATCCGATTGGTTGGATAACCTGCTAATCGTGCGAAGCACCCCAGCTATTTTCTCTGTTAACCCATTCAGTGCGGCTGCTCAAATCCCGCTTCAATCATCTTTTCACGCATGGCGCTGGCGATCACCCGGTTACCGCCAGTGACCGGATAAATCACGTTATTGACCACGTCATCGACATCATGTTCGTTAAATTCCTGCCGGGTGAGCTGTGCTCCGCCCTCATCATTAATCGCAATCGCGCCTTTAATATGGCCACCAGAATTCTGCGCGGTCAGACTGTAACGTCCCATACTGGTACTGATAGTGCTCATAAGGTCACCTCATCGCATTTTCAAGGAAAAGGGTGGCAAGTGAGTCCATAAAACAGCCTGGATAAGTTTAGCCACCCGCCTGCGACTTCTCCCTGGCGCCAGCGTAAAGAAGTGAAAGGTCGCGATCGCGATCGCGAAAATAGGGCGGCAGGATCACTCCGCAATGATCACGCCGACGTCCAGCGTATTCAGTTCCTGACGGGCCGCGCTGGCAAGATGTGGATCGGTGATGATGCTGTCAAAACGCGTCAGCGGCAGCGCGAGAAACGTGGCAATCTTGTTGTATTTCGAACTGTCCGCCAGCAGGACGCGTTTGCTGCTGACCTCGTTCACCGCCCGCTTGACGGCAATTTTCTCTTCGTCAGGCGTGAAGATGCCGCGCGGCCCCCAGCAGGAAGCCGAGATAAAGGCGATATCAACCGACAGCCCGCGCAGAGACTGCGCAGCCGCATCGCCGACGCAGGAGCGGTTATCGCGGCACAGCGTGCCGCCGGTATGGATCATACGGCACTGGCTGGTATCGATAAGGAAATTGGCGATGACAAAATCGTTGGTGATCACCAGCAGGTCGTCACGCGCGCCCAGCTCCCGCGCCAGCGCCAGCGTCGTGGTCCCGGCATCCAGGTAGATGCAGCTGTTGCGGGGAATATGGCGCGCAGCGGCAGCACCGATAGCCTGCTTCTCCTGGCTGAACATGCTGGTTTTATCAAGGTGCGAAGGCTCGCTCGACAGGCGCTCGGTGGAACGTACGCCGCCGGAGACCAGCAGCACGGCACCCTGTTCCTCCAGCTTTTGCAGGTCGCGGCGGATGGTCATATGCGAGACGGCAAGGCGCTCGGTCAGCTCGGCGATGCTGACCACACCGCGCTCCTGTACCAGCGTGAGAATTTGTTGATGACGTTCAATCGGGATCATCGCGGCTCCTGAAATTAACGGTTTATCAGAGTGTAACGGAGCGCAGCGCGGCTCTGCACCACAATTTTTATCAAATTATCACGTTATTCCCTGATGAGCATGATGCTATTCGCATTATCCTTTAGGTAAGTCGTTGAAATTGATTCTATTTGCCAGCGTGAGCGGATGAGTTAAAGATGTTAAGCGTTGTGAAATATGCGCTTTCTCTTGTTAATTAATGTGAGCGTGGTCACCAAATTATCACCATAAAGCGCCTATACTTCACACAACAAAACAAATAATCACCAAAATTAACACGGAGAGCGTATGTCAAACGCAACATCTATGTCGGTCTGTGTCGTTGGCCTCGGTTCTATGGGGATGGGTGCGGCGCAATCCTGTATTAAAGCTGGCCTGAAAACTTACGGCGTCGATCTCAACCCGACCGCGCTGCAAACCCTGCGCGACAGCGGTGCCGTGGCTGCCGAACCCCGCGCCGATAGCTTTGCCGCGCAGCTGGACGCCGTCGTGCTGCTGGTGGTGAATGCCGCACAGGTGAAGCAGATCCTGTTTAGCGAGAGCGGGCTGGCAGCAAAGCTGAAGCCGGGAACGGCGGTCATGGTCTCCTCGACCATCTCTTCTCAGGATGCGCTGGCGATTGAACAGCAGCTGGCGGCCCATCAGCTGATCATGCTGGATGCGCCGGTTTCCGGCGGAGCGGCTAAGGCAGCTAGCGGTGAGATGACGGTGATGGCCTCCGGTAGCGAGCAGGCGTTTACGCTGCTGCAACCGGTGCTGGATGCGGTGGCGGGCAAGGTATATCGCATCGGCGCGGAAATCGGCCTCGGCTCGACCGTGAAAATTATTCATCAGCTGCTGGCAGGCGTGCATATCGCTGCCGGGGCTGAAGCGATGGCGCTCGCCGCCCGGGCCGGTATCCCACTTGATACCATGTATGACGTAGTGACTAACGCGGCGGGTAACTCCTGGATGTTTGAAAACCGCATGCGCCACGTGGTTGATGGCGACTACTCGCCAAAATCTGCGGTCGACATCTTTGTGAAAGATCTTGGCCTGGTTGCCGACACCGCCAAAGCACTGCACTTCCCGCTGCCGCTGGCCTCCACCGCTTTTAATATGTTCACCTCCGCCAGCAACGCAGGCTATGGCCGTGAAGATGACAGCGCGGTGATCAAAATTTTCAGCGGCATTACGCTGCCGGGTAAAAAGGAGCAGGAATAATGCGTCTTGGTGTGATTGCAGATGATTTTACCGGGGCGACCGATATCGCCAGCTTCCTGGTGCAGAACGGCATGTCCACCGTACAGGTGAATGGCGTGCCTGCTGAGGCGCTGGAGCTAAACGCCAATGCGATTGTGGTCAGCCTGAAGTCGCGCTCCTGTGCGCCTGAAAAAGCGGTGGCAGATTCTCTCCAGGCGTTGCAGTGGCTACAGCAGCAGGGCTGCGAGCGCTTCTATTTTAAATACTGCTCCACCTTCGACAGCACCGCTCAGGGCAATATTGGCCCGGTGACCGACGCGCTGCTGGATGCGCTGGGTGAATCGCAAACCATTATCTCCCCGTCGCTGCCGGTCAATGGCCGCACGGTGTATCAGGGGCATCTGTTCGTGATGGACCAGCTGCTGTCCGATTCCGGCATGCGCCACCATCCGGTGACGCCGATGACCGACAGTAATCTGCTGCGCCTGATGGAAGCGCAGAGTCGCGGTAAGGCAGGACTGGTTGCCAGCCCGACGCTGGATCGCGGGGCCGCTGCCGTGCGCGCAGCGCTGAGCGCGCTGCAAGAGCAGGGTGTGCGCTACGTGGTGCTGGATGCGCTGAATGAACAGCATCTGCTGACCCAGGGCGAAGCGCTGCGCGACATGCGGCTGGTCACCGGCGGTTCCGGGCTGGCAATCGGCCTGGCGCGCCAGTGGGCCAACGCAGCGCACGACAGCGCTCAGGCTCAGGCCGCGGGTGCGCCGCAGGGCGAGCGTGCCGTGGTGCTCTCTGGCTCCTGCTCAACCATGACTAACCGCCAGGTAGCGCGCTATCGCCAGCAGGCGGCGGCGCAGGCGGTAGATGTTGAACGTGCGCTCAACCAGCGGGAAGAGTATGCCATCGCGCTATGCGACTGGGTGGCTGAGCATGAAACTGACGCGCTGGCCCCGCTGCTGTTTGCCACCGCCGAACCGCAAGTGCTGCAGCGTATTCAGCAGCAGTACGGCGCCCAGAACAGCAGCGAAGCGATTGAACAGCTGTTTGCTGCCGTGGTGCGCGAACTGCAGCAGCGCGGCTGGCAGCGCTTTATCGTCGCAGGGGGCGAAACTTCCGGCGTGGTGGCACAGACGCTGGGCATTCATGCCTTCCATATTGGCCCGGCCATCTCTCCCGGCGTTCCCTGGGTGCGCGGCGTCGGGCAGCCGGTTTCGCTGGCGCTCAAATCCGGTAATTTCGGCGATGAAAACTTTTTTGCCCGCGCACAGACGGAGTTCACAGTATGACAGAGCAACAGGCACGTGAAGAGATGGTGCGATTAGGCGCCTCGTTTTTCCAGCGCGGTTATGCCACCGGCTCGGCAGGTAATTTATCGATGCGTCTGGAAGATGGCACCCTGCTGGCGACGCCGACCGGGTCCTGTCTTGGCGAACTGGTCGCCGATCGCTTATCAAAAGTGACGCCGGAAGGGGAGTGGATTGGTGGGGATAAACCCTCGAAAGAGATCAGCTTCCACCGGGCTATCTACCTCAACAACCCGCAAGCCGGGGCGATTGTGCATCTGCACTGCCTCTACCTGACCGCGCTCTCCTGCCTGGAAGGGTTGGATACCCAGAACTGCATTCGCCCGTTCACGCCGTATGTGGTGATGCGCGTCGGCGATGTGCCGGTGGTGCCCTATTACCGTCCGGGCGATGCACGGCTGGGAGAGGATCTCGCGAAACTGGCTCCGCACTATAAGGCATTCCTGCTGGCTAACCACGGCCCGGTGGTGGTGGGGAAAACCCTGCGCGAAGCGGCAGATAATACCGAAGAGCTGGAAGAGACTGCCCGGCTGATCTTTACCCTGGGCGACCGCCCGATTCGATATCTCAACGATGCCGAAGTGGCTGAATTACGGAGCTGAACATGCCTAAGTTTGCTGCTAACCTCTCGACCCTGTTTAACGAAGTTCCCTTTATGGAGCGCTTCGACGCCGCGGCGCAGGCCGGTTTTCGTGGGGTGGAGTTTCTGTTTCCCTATGAGTATGACGCCGCGCAGCTGAAGCAGGCGTTATCGCGCAATCGGCTTGAGCTGGTGCTGTTTAATACCGCACCGGGCAACACTGCCGCCGGGGAGTGGGGCGTTTCCGCCATCCCGGGGCGTGAAGAGGATGCGCGTCGCGATATCGATAACGCGCTGGAGTACGCGCTGGCGCTTGACTGTCGCCAGGTGCATATCATGGCGGCAGTGGTGCCGGAGGGGGCCGATCGCCAGGCGTACTGCCGCACCTTTATCGACAACGTGCGCTATGCCGCCGATAAGTTTGCTCCGCACGGCGTGCGCATTCTGCTGGAAGCGTTAAATCCCCAAACCAAGCCGGGCTATCTCTACTCAAGCCAGTACCAAGTGCTGGAGATGGTGAAGCGCATCGACCGGCCTGGCGTGTACAGCCAGCTCGATCTGTTCCACGCGCAGCGGGTGGACGGCAATTTAAGCCACCTGATCACCGCGTTTGCCGGGCAGTACCAGCATATTCAGATCGCCTCTGCCCCGGATCGTCACGAGCCGGATGAAGGCGAGATCAATTATCCCTGGCTGTTCGATCTGCTGGACCGCAGCGGGTATCAGGGCTGGATCGGCTGCGAATATTTCCCACGAACCACCACGCTGGAAGGACTGGGCTGGTTCTCAGCCTATAAATAAGCGGACGTTTAGCTAAACGCTGCGTGTTTATGACGCGCAGCGCTGAAATCTTGCGGCCTGAATCCGGCGGCAATATAACGATAATGAGGTCTGAAAGATGTCCACCGCCCTGCTCTTAACCATTGCTGTGGCCAGCGTGCTGATACTGCTGCTGCTGGTGATTAAAATAAAGATCCACCCGTTTGTCGCTCTGCTGGTTGTCAGCCTGATGGTGGCGATGGCTACCGGCATCCCGGCAGATAATATTATGAAAGTGATCGTCTCAGGAATGGGCGGTCTGCTGGGGTCTATCACCATCATCATTGTGCTGGGGGCGATGCTCGGCGCAATTATTGAAGCCTCCGGCGGAGCAGAATCGCTGGCGCAGCGCTTTACCCATACGCTGGGGATTAAACGCACCGTCGCGGCGCTCACCATGGCAGCATTTATTCTGGGTATTCCGGTCTTTTTTGAAGTCGGTTTTATTATTGTTATTCCACTGATCTACGGTTTTACCAAAGTGGCCCGCGTCTCGCCGCTGAAGTATGGCCTGCCAATGGCGGGCGTGATGCTGACCGTTCATGTGGCGCTGCCGACTCACCCCGGCGCTGCGGCCGCGGCCGGACTGCTGGGGACCGACATGGGCTGGCTGATGCTGCTGGGGATTGCGATATCGATCCCGGTGGGCGTGGTGGGGTACTTCGTGGCGAAAGCGATGAACCGCCGTCAGTATCATCTGTCGCTCAGCGTGCTGGAGCAGCTGCAGCTGGCAAAACCGGAAAACAGCCCGCGCCAGAACCAGGAGAAGCCGCCAGGCGCGCTGCTGATCTCTTCGCTGATTGTCGTGCCGATTGTGCTGATCGTGGTCGGGACGCTGGCGCATACCGTGCTGCCGGAAGGCAATACGCTGCGCCAGCTGTTAACCCTGATCGGTACGCCAGCGATTGCGCTGCTGATTGCGCTGGCGCTATCGGCCTGGCTGCTCGGTCTGCGCCGTGGCTGGAGCCGTGACAAGCTGAGCGATATGCTGGACCGCGCAATCCCCAGCTCTGCCGGAGTGATCCTGGTGGCGGGCGCCGGTGGGGCATTCGGTAAGGTGCTGGTGGAGTCCGGGGTGGGTAAAGCGCTGGCGCTGTCGCTGGAAACCATTCATCTGCCGCTGATCCCCGCTGCGTTTATTCTGTCGCTGGCGCTGCGCGCTTCGCAGGGGTCCGCGACCGTGGCGATCCTCACCACCAGCGGTCTGCTGACCCAGGCGGTAGCGGGCATTAGCGATATTCAGCTGGTGCTTGTCACGCTCTCGGCCTGCTTTGGTGCGCTGGGCCTGTCGCACGTCAATGATGCCGGCTTCTGGGTGGTGACGCGCTATCTCGGCCTGTCCGTGGCCGACGGTCTGAAAACCTGGACCGTGCTGACTACCGCGATGGGGCTGACCGGTTTTGTACTGGTGTGGCTGCTGTCAGCGCTGCTGTAACAGCGGGTAACATCGCAAACCAGGCGAATCAGTTATCTTCTTCTATACTCAAGTCACTACAACGTAGTGACTTTTTTTTACATTAGAGGGCATGGAATGAAAATTATCCTTTGGATTATTGCGATCATCTTTATCGTTGGCTTATTAACAGTGACGGGCGTGTTTAAGTTGATATTCTAAGATTACGTTCTGGCAGCCTGAAGAGTCACTCATTCGGGCTGCCTGTAATTGTATGTTTTGAAATTATAACCACGATTTTGAAATGTAATTTATTATTTATTTTATTGGTTTGTTATTTCCTGAGGTGTCGTTTGACGATTCCTGCGCATAATATCAATGCCGCTTCAATATCACCCTTTCACTACATTAAATATAAAACCCAACAGATATACTCGCACTTCTCAAAATGAAAATGCGGGAAATGCTATGAGCATGAATGAAGAGCAGCTGTTATCAGATGAAGCCAGGTACTGTTCGCACGGTGATACCGTCCACTATGTTAATCCCCCCAAAATCTTTGAACGCTGCCAGGGCAGTTATCTGTTTGATGCCCAGGGAACCCCTTATCTGGACCTGCAGATGTGGTACTCCGCCGTCAATTTCGGCTATGCCAATCCCCGTCTCGACAACGCGCTGAAAAAACAGATCGATGTTCTGCCACAGCTGGCGAGCCAGTATCTGCACCCGACAAAAATTGAGCTGTCGAAGGTGATTGCTCAGGATATGGAGCGCAAATTTGGCCTGCCGGGCCGGGTGCATTTTAACGTGGGCGGGTCGCAGTCCGTTGATGACTCGCTGAAGCTGGTGCGCAATTTCACCCACGGCAAAAGCCGGATGTTTGCTTTTGAAGGCGGCTATCACGGGCGTACGCTCGGCGCTTCTGCCATCACCTCCAGCTATCGTTACCGTCGCCGCTTCGGCCACTTTGGTGAACGCGCCCAGTTTATTCCCTTTCCCTACCCATTCCGCCGTCAAAGAGGGATGACGGCGGAAGAGTATGCCGAGAAGCTGGTGGCCGATTTTGCCCGCCTGTTTGAAAATGAGTATCACGGCGTCTGGGACCCCAGGGTGCGCGAAGCGGAATTTGCGGCTTTTTATATTGAGCCGATTCAGGGCACGGGCGGTTACGTTATTCCACCGCGCAATTTCTTCCCGGCGCTGAAAAAAGTGCTGGATGAGCACGGTATTTTGCTGGTGGTGGATGAGATCCAGATGGGCTTTTACCGCACCGGTAAACTGTGGTCGGTGGAACACTTTGGTATAACGCCGGACGTGCTGATCTTCGGCAAAGCGCTGACCAACGGACTGAACCCGCTCGCCGGAATTTGGGCACGCGAAGAGATGATCAATCCGCAGATCTTCCCGGTGGGTTCCACCCACTCCACCTTTGCCTCTAATCCGCTGGGAACGGCGGTGGGGCTGGAAGTGATGCAGATGCTGGCCGAGAAGGATTATGAAAAGCAGGTATCAGAAAAAGGCGCTTATTTCCTGGAGGGGCTCAAAACCCTGCAGCGCCAGCATAAAGAGATCGGTGATGTCGATGGTCTCGGCCTGGCCCTGCGCGCCGAGCTGTGCCAGGCCGATGGCTTTACCCCGGATAAAGCGCTGCTCGACAAAATGGTGGATATTGGTCTCTCCGGCACGCTGGAGTACCAGGGGCAGAAAACCGGACTGGTGCTGGATGTCGGCGGCTACTATAAAAATGTCATCACCTTCGCACCCTCACTGGAAATCAGTCGGGCGGAGATTGACCAGGCCATAACGCTGCTCGACCAGGCATTGACCCGCGCCAAACAGCAGCGCTAATCCTGCTTTATTTCCGTTGTTGAGGCGCCATCAGGCGCCTCTTTTTATGCTGACTGAGCCACCGCTTCCCCTTTCGCCAGGCAGAGTACGCCGGCGAGAATCAACAGGCCGCCAAGGGCTTTGACCAGCGTTAACGCATCATCGAACAGCCAGACGGAAACCAGCGTCACGCTGAGGATCTCAAGGTGCGAGGCGGCAAACGCCGGGCCGAGTGGGGCAGACCTCAGCAAATTCATCCAGGTAAAGAATGCCCCGGCATAGCCGAGAAGCGCAGCGTAAATCCATAGCTGGCTAAATAGACGTAACAGCCATGCCGCATCCAGCGTCAGTGGGGCCGCGTGAAGTGCGGCAAGCTTAAAACTGACCTGCGCCAGCGTATCGAACATCAGTAGCGCCAGAAAACCGACCAGGTAAAACTTTTTCATCAGCCGAGCCCCACGATAATAACGCCGAGTGAAATCAACAGCATGCCGGCCAGCCGCCAGCGAGTAAGACGTTCGTTAAAGCACCAGCGGGCTGCCAGCATGATCGCTACCACGTTAATCGATGCCAGCAGCACGGCCTGCGACAGCGCGACCCGCGAGAGAAATGCCAGCCACAGCAGAAACTGGACTGCGTAACTGACAAAGCCCAGCCAGACCCAGGGGCGGGCCAGCATATAACGCCACGGCTGCGTGCCTGAGCTGTGGGCGCTGCTTAGCGCTGCGGTCTTAAAGGCGAGCTGCCCGCAGCAGTCGAGCAGGGTAGTCAGTAGCCACAGCAGCAGCGTCAGGCGGCTCATTGCAGCAGGCGGTCGGCATCTACCGCAGGTCGGGGAGTGCCGTCAGGGGATGAGAAGTGATTGATAAAAGCGATGGAACGCTGAAAAAGCTCATGGCGATCGTTATCAATAGTGATCATATGGTAGCTATTGGCCAGCAGCACCAGTTCTGCAGGGCCACTCACGCTGTCGCGCACCAGTTCCGCATTGCGCCGGTGGGAAATATCATCTTCGCTGGCGTGCAGGATCAGGCAGGGTGAAGTGGTGCAGTGCAGCCTGAGACGCACCGTGCGCGACAGCACGATCATTTCGTTCAGCGAAGCCCACGGGGTACCCCGAAGCCCGGCGGCGGCGCTGTTACCGCTCAACATCTTTGCCGCAATTTTTTTACGCAGGCGTTCATTACGAATGCCGTAGGGGGGCTGTTCATCAACGCAACGGCAGCTGCCTATTTTCAGTCGTGCGGCCAACTGCAGTAGCCAGGGGCCGATAATACGTTTTAGCGCTGGGACGCTCCAGCCATCTCCGCGAAAGGTAACGGCATAAACCAGCACACCGTCAACCCGGCTGGGATAGTCAGAGGCGTACTTTAGCGCCAGCAATGCGCCCATTGACAGCCCCGCAACAAACAGCGTACTGACCTGCTGGCGCAAGCGATCCGCACCGTCGATCACGCTCTGATACCAGTCCTGCCAGCGCGTGGCGACCAGGTCTTCAACCGTGCCACAATGCCCGGACAGCTGGAGGGCATAGACAGTAAAACCGGCGCGATTAAACGCTCTCGCTGCGCCGCGCATTTCGGTCGGCGTTCCGGTTAAGCCATGAATCAACAATACCCCCTGGCTGCCCCCGGTTAGCCAATAGTCATATTTCATGAAGATGCCTGCGGGCGAGTGAGCAGAGCCTCAAGATAGGTTTGAGCCTCGCTGAAATCATGGAATGGGGTGAAGGGAAGAGCGGCTCGTTGGCACTCGGCGATCAGGCTGCTTTTGGCCAGCACATGGCTGGCCTTAGCGGCGACGCAGAAATCTGAGCGCCCATCGCCGATCGTCAGTAGATGCTGTCTGGACAGACGCCTGACGAGGGCGCACTTGCAGGTACCGCTGGCCTGGCTGCACAGCGTGTCAGAATAGGGAGAGCTTAACCGCCAGCGCCGCTGCGCAATCTGCTGCAAGCGGTTGGCGAAAATGGGCACCCCGGAAATCCGCTCCCTGCGCAGCAGATACGCGATGGCATAATCCAACCCGTCACTGACAATATAGAGAGGAACATGGTTTAAGCGTGACCAGCGCGCGAAAGCCGCGAAATGAGGATCGAGCTCGATATTATCCAGACAGCTTTCCAGCTGCTGGCGCGATGCATCCAGCAGGGCGACTTGCCCACTCAGACAGGCGAGGGAGCCAATTTCCCCTTGCACCCATCGCTCTTCAAGCTGCTGCCATCCCGGCATACCAAACTGCGCCATCAGCGTGTCAGTCACGTCCTGGCCGCTAATTGTGCCGTCAAAATCGCAAAAAACAGTCCAGCTGGCGTGGCTGCCGGGAGGGATTATTTCGGGAAGCGTCATTGATTTACCCGCAACTTAATTTGATAACTGATTACGCTATATCAGGAGTAAGTTTCCTGATAACTGACCATCTGGCCTGGAGGCCTGGTTTGATGAGGAAAATAACCTCTTCATTTGTCATCCTTAACGCCGTAATTGTCCGCAGCGGTTATTCTTTGGTTTGCAGGGGCAGAGTAAGTCAGCGGATATCAACGGGGGGTAAATCGCGATGAGAGATAATAGGGAGTAGCAGGAAGAGATAAAGAATAATAATGGTGAAAGGCGTTCACCATGAGCCGCTACGGGGTGAGAAAATTTTCAGGTTTTATCAGGATGACGGTAGACAGGTGTGTCATCACCGTAGGTGGCCGGCCAGGTTGAAGAAATTTCCCTAAAATTGATACGTATATCTCGCGCGTTTAGCTGCTTGTGACAAAGCGCGCAGATAGCGCCGTGGGGTTTATCGAATTCATCGCCGGCGGTAGTAAAAATAAACTTACGACACCCGCATCTGCCACACCTTAGCATTATTGACACCTCACCGTTCCCAGTCCCGTGGTTGGTAAGAATTATCTTATCAAAAAAAACGCAGAGATCTATAAATAAAATTAATTGATTTAGTAAAATCCCTTAAATGCATAACTCATTGAATTAAATAATTTAAACTGATTTTTCTCGACATTATAGATTGTTAAATGATAAAAGTTATCAACTGTGATGGCCTTTTGATGATTTCAGTCAATTTTGTTTACATAATGCTTAAAACAAAGTGTAAAGACAGAGCTAAGCTAGTACTGGCGTGATAATCGGAATATGTTTCCTGATAATTGCGAAAATTCCTGGCGTTATAACTCTGCGGGCAGATTCTTTTTTATTCAACCATATCAATAGTTTTGCTCGCTGAGTGAATAAAAATTCATTTTCATCAATCTCTTAATAAGTTAGTGATTAATGGAGTGTTTAGGTGAGTTTGATATAATCATTTCCACAAGCATTGATTATTTTCGGTCGACATTTTTTGACCTTTTCAGGATGCCGTAAGATAGCGCCATCCAGGGAGCTGTGAAATTTAGTATGAAAATCAAAACGATTATATCCCTTTCCGCGCTGGTCGCCGGGGTAGGGCTTCAGGCTGCACAGGCCGCGACTCTGGTAGATGGCATTTCTGATACCTGGCAGGCATTTAGTGATAACGTCAGCGAAACGTGGAACGACCCGCAGACGGTCGATCTCTATGTCCCGGCTATCACATGGCATAACCGCTGGACTTATGACAAAGAGAAAACGGATAAGTACAACGAACGTCCGTGGGGTGCCGGGGGCGGGATCTCCCATTATGATGAAAAGGGTAACTGGAACGGCATCTATCTGATGGCGTTTAAAGACTCCTTCAATAAGTGGGAGCCGATTGGTGGCTATGGCTGGGAGAAAACCTGGCGACCACTGAACGATCGCGATTTTCATCTTGGCCTTGGTTATACCGCCGGGGTGACGATGCGTGACAACTGGAACTATATTCCCATCCCATTAGTGCTGCCATTAGCCTCGGTGGGATATGGACCAGCAACTTTCCAGATGACTTATATTCCGGGTACTTACAATAACGGTAACGTCTATTTCGCCTGGCTGCGCTGGCAGTTTTGATGGCGCCAGGCCTGTCATCAAAATGACATAGGGTAAAAAAAAGTCGATATTTATCACTTTTTCGTCGTCGGCTACTGGACAAAAGCCTTCGCAATTGCTGTACTAACCCTCGACACAGTTTAGTGTCCATTTTTCATGTAAAGGTAATATAGATGTCTAAGATCAAAGGTAGCGTTAAGTGGTTTAATGAGTCCAAGGGATTCGGTTTCATTACTCCTGAAGATGGTAGCAAAGATGTGTTCGTTCACTTCTCTGCCATCCAGAGCAACGGTTTCAAAACTCTGGCAGAAGGTCAGCGCGTAGAGTTCGAAATCACCAACGGCGCCAAAGGCCCATCTGCTGCTAACGTTGCCGCTATTTAAGTTATCAGACAGAATTCTTAAAACCCGCCTGAAGGCGGGTTTTTTTTCGCCTGCAGATCGCTAGCTGAGATACTGTACCAGCCAGACGAGCGTTGCGGCACAGGCCAGAGTGAAGGCAAGTAGTTCGTTTTTACTGCGCGGAAGCCAGTTCATCATTATCCCCTCGGATGGCTGAATGATAACCAGTGTGCCGAAACAGTATTAAGGAAACATTAACGCTCGCCCTCATCGTTAATGAGTAAGCTAAATCTTACATTAATCAGCTTCTGTAACATTACCGTGTGATCTGTCTCCTTGCAGGGATCGCTGCGCTAAGGCTATAAACATAAGCAGAGATGTTGACTGCTAACCTTTGCTGCTGGCTGACTTCGGAGAATGAGTAATGAATATTCGTCTGGCTGAATCGAGAGATGCATTTGCCCTCAGCGCTCTGTTAGCGGAACTGGGATATGCCGATACCGCGCCGTTCATTGAACGGCGTCTTGCCCAACTGATGGCGGATGATACAGAGAGGCTGTTAATGGCCGAGCAGGGTAATACGGTGCTGGGGTTCCTCTCGCTGCATTTTATCCCACAGCTGGCGCTGGCCGGAGATTTTGCGCGCATCAGCTACTTCTGCATTGCCGAAGGAGAGCGTAGCAAAGGGGCCGGGCAGCAGCTGTTGCAGCACGCTGAACGGCTGGCCGCCGAGCGCGGCTGTGACCGTATGGAAGTCCACTGTCACCAGCGCCGTGAAAAGGCCAATGCTTTTTATGCGCGCGAGGGTTATGAAGAGTCCCCGCGCTATCACATCAAAGATCTGACCTGATCGCCCCCGGCTCGCGACCGCTGGCGATCAGCAGCGCGTCGGCAACTTCGTCTACCAGATGTTCAGGCAGCATGGAGGTACTGACGCGCACAAACTGCCCGCTGCCGCTGCGGCAGCGCTCCCCTGGCAGCACGGCAATGCCCCTGGCGGCCAGGGTGATCATCGCAAACTGCTCCGACTGCACCGGCAGATAAATACTTAACCCATCCCGATCCGGCAGCGCCACGCCGCGCAGGTTCAGGGCGGAGAGCAGGCGCTGCCGCCGCTGACGATACACTTCACGCGCCTGCGCGATACTCTTTTGAACCCCCTCGTCAGCCAGCATCCATGCTACGCTCTGCTGCAGAATGCGGCTGGTCCAGCTGGCACCGAAGTTGCGCCATGACCGAATGCGCTTCACCAGCGCTTCCGGCCCCGAAAGCACGCCAAGCCGCAGATCGGGACCATACGCTTTAGAGAATGAACGCACGTGCAGCGTGCGCTCGGGGAAGAAACGCCCCAGGCTCCACAGCGGATGCGCTGACAGTGCGCCGATACCGTCATCTTCAACAATCCACGGCGTTGTGCCGCTCAGCACCGCTGCCAGCTCACTGCTGCGCGCTTCGCTGAGCGTATGGCCGGTGGCGGAGTGGGTGCGCGGCTGGTAAATAATGGCGACCGGGCGCTGGCGCAGCAGCAGGCTTAGCGGGCCGGGCAGCGGCCCCTGCTCATCGCAGGCCAGCGGCAGAACTTCCGCCCCGATATTATCCAGCATATCCAACAGGCGCGTGGCAGTCGGATCTTCGATCACCACTTTATCGCCGGGTGAAAACAGCGTCTGCATAATGCAGTTCATCGCATCATAGCCCCCGTCGGTTGCCAGAAAAGCTTCGGCGACAAAAGGCCAGTCGCCCTGCACGGCGGCCAGCAGGGCCGGGGCGATCGCCTCGCGCTGATAGCTGTTGAGATTGGGCGCCAGGATCCCCTGCTGTATGGCGCATCTGAGATCGGGAAGCAGGTCAGGGTCGGGGGAAGCCATCGCCAGATCGGCTTTGATCTGGCTGCCGTAGTGACCAATTTTTTCAAAGCGCACCGGGCGTGGCGTGACCTGATCGCCACATACCCACACCCCGCTACGGCCCTTACCGGCAATGACCTTATGGCGCTTTAACTCTCCCCATGCGGCGGAGACCGTCGCCGGACTGACGCCGAGCTTCTCTGCCAGATCGCGCACCGCCGGCAGCTGGGTGCCAATCGGGATCTCACCTTCGCGGATCAGCCGCGCAGTCGTCGCGGTGATCCCTTTCACTGAAGCCTCTTCAATGCGGGCACTCAACCAGTTCACATCCAGCAGCGTGGTCATAAGAAATCCATTTGTTCAGTAACAAAGAAAACATTGTACAGATAATATTATCGATCTAGTATCAAATTCAAGCAGGTATTGGTGTTTTTTTGAACGCGGCAGGGCTGCGCTAAACCGGAGAGATTGCACATGGTGACCATCAGGCTGGCGGTACGCGACTGGGACTATTTTACGCCGCTGGCGCTGGGGGATATTCGCCCTCAGGGATTTAAGCTGGAGGTGCATCGCGTTGCGACGCTGGTCGGCGATCTGGCAAACAGCGAGCAGTACGACGCGGCCGAAGTCTCTTTCAGTCGCTTTGCTCAGGCCCGTGCGCGCGGGGATTTCAGCCTGCTGGCGGTGCCCCATTTCCTGATGCGCGGTTTCCGCCAGCGCTGCATTATCACCACCGCTGACAGCCCGCTGACCTCCCTGGACCAGCTGAAAGGCAGGAAAATCGGTCTCACCGGCTGGCAGGATTCGGGCAACACCTGGACGCGCACGCTGCTGCGTGAAGCCGGAGTCGAAATCGATGACGCTTACTGGTTTGTCGGCCGCCTGACGGGTGACCATCCGATCGTCGATCGCCTGAATGGTTTTGGTCGCCCTGGCCGGATAGAGGCCGCGCCGGGAGAACACCCGCTGATCGACCTGCTGCGCGCCGGTGAGCTGGATGCGGTGTTTACGCCTTTTATGCCGGAGGGCTTTTTCCTGCCGGATTCCGGGTTACGTCAGCTACAAACCGACTTTCGCCAGGCCGAGCTGGAGTACTTTCAGCGCTGCGGTTATATCCCCGGCATTCATCTGCTGGCGCTGAAAGGCGGGCTGGAAGAGCGCCACCCGGGTATCGCCAGCGAACTCAGCGCCCTGATTGATGAATCTGCCCGCGTCTGGCAGCAGAAGCGCGAGAAGTATGCCGACACGACCCCGTGGCTGCTCGACGATTTGCGGCGCACCGCGCAGGATTTACCTGCCGGCTGGAATGCCAACGGCTTCCAGGCTAATAAGAAGATGATCAACGATTTCTGCCTGGAGCTGTTTGCTCAGGGGCTGACGGCTGAACGCCTGACTGCGCAAGCACTGTTTCCGGCAATGACCCCAGGAGCATAACGATGAAAGTGGCATTAGGACAGTTCGCGGTCAGCCGCGAGTGGCAGGAAAACGCCGATATCTGCATCGGTTTAATGGCTCAGGCGCAGCAGCAGGGGGCAAGTCTGCTGGTGCTGCCGGAAGGGGTGCTGGCGCGTGATATCACCGATCCGGATCTGGTACTGAAAGCCGCGCAGCCGCTCGACGGGCCGTTTCTCACTCAGATGCTGGCGGCAAGCCGGGAAAATACCCTGACCACCATGATGACGGTACACGTACCTACTCCAGACGGCCGTGCGCTGAACGTGCTGGTGGCGATGCGCAATGGCGAGATTATCGCCCGCTACGACAAGCTGCACCTGTACGACGCCTTTGCGATGCAGGAGTCGCGCAATGTGACCGCCGGTAACGAGGTGCCGCCGCTGGTGGAGGTTGACGGCATGAAGGTCGGGCTGATGACCTGTTATGACATCCGCTTCCCGGAGCTGGCGCGCCGCCTGGTGCTGGACGGTGCGGACCTGCTGGTGCTGCCTGCGGCCTGGGTAAAAGGCCCGCTGAAGGAGATGCATTGGGAAGTGCTGGTGACGGCGCGTGCGCTGGAAAATACCTGCTACGTGGTGGCGGTCGGCGAGTGTGGTCCACGTAATATTGGCAACAGTCTGGTGGTTGATCCGCTCGGCGTGGCGATTGCCAGGGCCGCAGAAGGCCCTGCGCTGGTGTTTGCTGACCTTGATCCACAGCGTATTCAGGATGTGCGCCGTGCCTTGCCCGTGCTGGCTAATCGCCGTTTTGCCCGCCCAGAACTTGACGCCGGGGAGGCGCAATGACCATGAATAAACACGCTATTGCACTGGCGCTGATGCTGACCACGCTGAGCGCGGCCAGCCACGCGGCTGAAGCTATTCCGGTGCAGAAGATGGACCCGGCGCTGCACGATCGCCTGCCGGACGCGGTGAAGAGCGCCGGAAAGATGACCTCGGTAAACAACGGCTCCTTCCCGCCGTATGAAATAGTGGAAGGCCCAACGTCGATGACCGGTGCTTCAGCCGACCTCACCGAAGCGCTGGCACAGCTGCTGGGGGTGAAAATTGAGCACGCCACCGTCAGCGGTCTGCCTGGCCTGCTGGCCGGAATAAAATCCGGCCGCTACCAGCTGGCAATCGGCCCGGTTGGCGACTATCCGGACCGTCAGCAGAAAAATGACTTTATCGATTTTGTACAGGAGTTCGTGGTGTTTGCCGTACAGAAAGGCAACCCGGCTCACATCAACGGGCTGGAAGATACCTGCGGAAAGCGCATTGCGGTGATGGCGGGCGGTTCAGCTGAGCAGGTGATCCGCAAGCAGTCGACCGTTTGTACCACCGCAGGCAAACCGGCGGTGACCGTGCAGTCGTTCACCGACCAGCCATCGTCGATTCTGGCGGTGCGCTCAAAACGTTCCGATGCGTTCTTCTCCTCTCAGGCGCCGCTGGTCTATTTTGTGCAGAAGGCGGAAGGGCAGCTGGAGTTGACCGGCACCGGCCAGAAAAATGGTTTTGGCGATATTTTCCAGGGCACCGTGGTGCCGAAAGACTCTCCGCTCGGGGAAGTGGTGCTTGACGCCTATAAAGTGCTGTTCGCCAACGGGACTTATGCAGCGATCATGAAAAAATGGCAGCTGAGCGGCAACATTATCAGCGCGCCGGGACGTAACCTTGCGCAGGGGGCAGCAAAATGACCCAGCCCGCCACGCAATCTTCAACCAGGGATCGGACAGACGCACAGCGACGCGATGTGGCCTCGGCTCTCAGCGCTCCCCGCTACGGACGACTGCTCGGCTGGCTGCTGGTGCTGGCGGTCGCGGTGAATTTTCTCTGGATAATCGCCACCAATCCTAATTTCGAGTGGAACGTGGTGTACCAGTGGTTTATGGAGGGGTCGGTGCTGACCGGGCTGAAAGTGACGCTCGGTCTGACCGTGGTCTCCATGCTGCTTGGCGTGGCGATTGGCCTGCTGCTGGCGGTGGCGCGCCTGTCCGATAATCGCCTGATGAGCGGCCTGGCCGGTCTGTACATCTGGTTCTTTCGCGGCACGCCGCTGCTGGTGCAGCTGATATTTTGGTACAACCTCTCGACGCTGTTTCCGCAGATCTCGCTGGCGGTGCCGTTTGGTGGGCCGATACTGGCGAGCTGGAATACCAACGATGTGATCACCCCGCTGACCGCGGCGATTGCCGGGCTGGCGTTAAACGAAGCCGCGTATATGGCGGAGATCATTCGTGCCGGGCTGCAGTCGGTGGATAACGGCCAGGTTGAGACCACCCAGGCCTTCGGCATGAGCCGGGCGCGGGCGCTGCGGCGCATCATTATTCCGCAGGCGATGCGCGCCATTATTCCACCGACCGGCAATCAGCTGATCAGCATGATTAAAGCGACGTCTCTGGTTAGCGTCATCGCGATGGGTGACCTGCTGTACTCGGTGCAGGCGGTATACAACCGCACCTTTGAAATTATCCCGATGCTGATGGTGGCGGTGATCTGGTATCTGCTGATCACCTCGGTGCTGAACGTCGGCCAGTCGGCGATTGAGCGCTACTACGCTCGCGGTACGCGCCGGGTGGTTGCCAGCAGTAAAAAGCACCCGCCAGCGATGGCAGTACGTCCCCTGGTCCAGAAGGAAGAACGATGAGCAGAGCTGAACCGCTGGTACGGGCGCGCAACGTACAAAAAAGTTACGGCGATAATCAGGTGCTGAAGGGGATCGACCTCGACGTGCTGCCGGGGGAAGTGGTGGTGATCCTCGGCCCTTCCGGCTCCGGTAAGTCGACCTTCCTGCGCTGCATTAATCATCTTGAAGAGCTTAACGCCGGCTCGATTATGATCGGCGAACAGCAGGTTGGCTTTGAGCTGAAAAAGGGGCTGCTGCATCGCCTGTCGCCAAAGCGTATTGCCCGCCAGCGCCAGGAGATCGGCATGGTGTTTCAGCAGTTCAATCTCTATCCGCATATGACGGTGCTGCAAAATATTATTGAAGCGCCGGTCGGTGTGCACAAGCGCCCGCGGGCAGAAGCGATGAGTGAGGCGCGTGAGCTGCTGGCGACCGTTGGCTTAAGCGATAAGGCCGATGCCTGGCCGCGCCATCTTTCAGGGGGGCAGCAGCAGCGCGTGGCGATTGCCCGGGCGCTGGCAATTAAACCGAAACTGATACTGTTTGATGAGCCGACCTCGGCACTGGACCCGGAGCTGGTCGGTGAGGTGCTGGCCACGATGCGCACGCTGGCCGATGGCGGGCTGACCATGGTGGTGGTAACGCATGAAATTGGCTTTGCGCGTGAAGCGGCTGACCGGGTGGTGTTTATGGACGGTGGACATGTGGTGGAGCAGGGGCCGCCGGAAGCCGTGCTGGTCAACCCGCAGCATCCGCGCACCCAGGCTTTTCTTAGCCGTTTTATCTGATAAGATCGCCGCTGCATATTCTGTTACAGATTGCAGTTGTATTCCCGCACGTTCAGCGCGTTAATACAGGTCGGTTAAAGGCCGTGATGACGGTCAGGTAAATAGAAGAAGGTAAGTATGGAAGGTATCAGTCTCGCCAAACTGCTGATCGTCGGCGCATTAATCGTACTGTTATTCGGCACTAAGAAATTGCGTACCCTGGGTGGCGATTTGGGCTCAGCGATTAAGGGCTTCAAGAAGGCCATGAATGACGATAATGCTGCTGCGGCTGAAGCAAAGCCCGCCGAGAAGATTGCTCCTAAAGAGTGATGTTGTTCAGGCATAAAAAAACGGATGACTGGGTCATCCGTTTTTTTATGCCTGAATCGTAGGGGAGGGGCATGCCCCTCCCGTTTTAAACCGGGTCAGGCATGCCTGACCCCTTCAGGCTTATTTGACCTCTAATCCTTTCGCCTGCATATCGGCATGATAAGAAGAGCGCACAAACGGGCCGCAGGCCGCGTGGGTGAAGCCCATTTCCATTGCGGCTTCTTTCATTTCATCAAACTCAGCCGGGCTAACGTAGCGCTGTACCGGCAGGTGGTGACGGCTTGGTTGCAGATACTGCCCCAGCGTCAGCATGGTCACACCGTGGCGACGCAGGTCGCGCATTACTTCAACGATTTCGGCGTTGGTTTCACCCAGACCGACCATCAGGCCGGACTTGGTTGGAATGTGCGGATGCGCTTCTTTAAAGCGTTCCAGCAGCTTCAGCGACCAGTCGTAGTTAGCACCCGGGCGAACCTGGCGGTAAACGCGCGGCACGTTCTCAAGATTATGGTTGAACACGTCTGGCGGAGTGGCAACCAGAATGTCCAGGGCGCGATCCATACGGCCACGGAAGTCCGGCACCAGCGTTTCGATCTTAATCGTGGGGCTTTTCTCGCGGATGGCGGTAATGCAGTCGGCAAAGTGCTGAGCACCGCCGTCGCGCAGATCGTCGCGGTCAACGGAAGTGATCACCACGTAGCGCAGCGCCATATCGGCGATAGTCTGCGCCAGTTTACCCGGCTCGTTAGCATCTGGCAGGGTTGGGCGGCCGTGTGCCACATCGCAGAATGGGCAGCGGCGGGTACAGATAGCCCCGAGGATCATAAAGGTCGCGGTACCGTGGTTGAAACACTCGGCAAGGTTAGGGCAGGAAGCCTCTTCGCAAACGGAGTGCAGACCATTTTTGCGCATCGCGGCTTTGATGCCCTGAATACGGCTGGAATCGGCGGGGAGTTTGATTTTCATCCATTCCGGCTTACGTAACACTTCCGTATGCTCGGTCACCACGGTTTTCACCGGGATCAACGCCATTTTGTCTGCATCGCGGTATTTGACACCGCGTTCCATCACGATCGGTTTACTCATAATCTTGCAGGTTCCAGGTTGGATTACGGTAGTCAATTCGTTGCCGAATCTGCATTACCGCGAACACTCAATGAGTTGGTGACTTTCAACTTTTTTTGATAAAGCGCAAAAAATTATATCATCTCCGCGCGGCAGATTCAGCACTGGCAGTGCGAGAAGCGTTACAGAATTGTAAATCAATCGCCATTTTATCCGCTATGTTAGCGGGAGTTCTGCGCTATTGCTCCACTGAATGTCAGTAATTGCCAGCTGGCGGGCAAAATTCTCAATCAGCAACGGCTTTACATCAGCCATTTGCACCGTCGGCTTAAGCTGCGACAGCTGGGTCATTTCCAGCCCGGCATAACCGCAGGGGTTGATGCGCAGGAACGGGGTGAGATCCATCGCCACGTTGAGCGCCAGGCCATGGAAAGAGCAGCCGTTGCGAATGCGCAGACCAAGCGAACAGATTTTTTTGCCGTCAACGTAGACCCCGGGGGCATCCGCGCGCGCGCTGGCGCTAACGCCGAGCTGTGCCAGCGTCTCCACCACCGTCTGTTCGATGGCGGTGACCAGCTGGCGCACGCCAACTTTACGCCGCTTCAGATTCACCATCACGTACATCACCTGCTGACCGGGGCCATGATAGGTCACCTGGCCACCGCGATCGCTCTGCACGACTGGAATGTCGCCAGGCATTAACAGGTGCTCGCTTTTTCCCGCCTGACCCTGGGTAAATATCGGGTGATGCTCGACCAGCCAGATCTCATCCGGCGTCGCATCATCGCGCTGGTCAGTGAACTGATGCATAGCGAGGGAAACGGGTGCCCATGGCTGCAGGCCAAGCTGGCGAACGATCAGAGTTTCTGGAGGCAAAGCGAAGGGTCCGGTTGGCAAAACAGGGGGAGTAGTATAACGCTGGTGCAGGGCAAGAACCATGCCCTCACCAGCATTCAGGAATTACAGCACCATGCGAACAATTTCGATTTTGCCTAATTCTTCATACAGGGTTTCGACCTGCTCGATATGCGTTGCGGTGATGGTGATCGACACCGAATGGTAGTTGCCTTTACTGCTGGGCTTCACGTCCGGTGAGTAGTCACCCGGCGCATGGCGCTGCACCACTTCAACCACTTGATCGACCAGCTCTGGCTGCGCCAGCCCCATCACTTTATAGGTAAAAGAGGTGGGGAATTCGAGCAGTTCTTTAAGGTTGGTTTTCATATTGACTCCGGTGACACAAATAAGGACTCCCGCCGTAGCGGGAGTTCACAGATACTAACAATATGGGGATATTTCAGGAAGATTTCAAGTAGGAGCCGATCGGCGCTCGGCCCGTCTGGTGCACGGCGATCGACCCTTAATCACAGCGGGGATCAACCAAACCAGTGATGGAACATCAGCTTAATGTAGTCAACGATGCGGCCGAAGAAACCGCCTTCCGGCATATCGTTCAGAACCACCAGAGGGTGCTGTTCAATGGTTTTGCCATCCAGCTGGAAGTTGATGCTGCCTACCACCTGATTTTTCTTCAGCGGCGCGTGCAGTTCAGTATTGCTCAGGGTGTAGCTGGCTTTCAGGTCTTTCATACGGCCGCGTGGAATCGTCAGATAGACATCTTTCTCGACGCCCAGCTGTACGCGATCGCTGTTACCGAACCACACCGGCTCAGAAGCAAACTCTTTACCGGCCTTCAGTGGCGCAACGGTTTCAAAGAAACGGAAGCCCCAGGTCAGCAGTTTTTTACTTTCTGTTTCACGCCCTTTGTAGGTATGACCGCCCATTACCGCAGAGATCAGGCGCATCTGGCCTTCTGTCGCGGAGGCCACCAGGTTGTAACCCGCCGCATCAGTATGCCCGGTTTTAATGCCGTCAACGTTCAGGCTGGTATCCCACAGCAGGCCGTTACGGTTCATCTGGCGGATATTGTTAAAGGTGAACTCTTTTTCATGGTAAACCGCGTACTCATCCGGCACGTCGCGGATCAGCGCACGGCCAATCAGCGCCATGTCGCGCGCCGAGCTGTACTGGCCTTCGGCATCGAGACCGTGCACGGTCTGGAAGTGAGTATTCTGCAGGCCCAGCGCTTTCACATAGTTGTTCATCAGCCCGACGAAGGCGTCCTGGCTGCCGGCCACATAGTCGGCCATCGCCACGCAGGCGTCATTACCGGACTGCAGCACGATACCGCGCGTCAGCTGGGAAACCGGCACGCGGTCGCCTGGCTTCAGGAACATCAGAGAAGAGCCTTTGAATACCGGGTTACCGGTTGCCCAGGCATCTTTGCCCACGGTGACGATATCATCCTGATGGATTTTGCCCGCTTTCACCGCCTGACCGATAACGTAACTGGTCATCATTTTGGTCAGGCTGGCCGGGTCGCGACGCGCGTCGGAATTCTTCTCTGCCAGTACCTTACCTGAGTTGTAGTCGATCAGAACATAGGCTTCAGCGTCAATGTCCGGCACGCCGGGGATCATGGTTTTGATGTTGACGTCATCGGCAAGAGCGACAGCGTTGAGGCTGAGCGCGATCAGGGTGCCTGTCGTCAGGCGTTTCAGTAATCGGGATGGGTTCAAAGTGTTCATGTAAGGACTACAACATCCATGGGCTAAGTTAAAAAAGTGACTCACTATAGCAAAATCATCCAGCCACAACCCGCCTAATTCAGGCGGGAAAGGGGGGATTTACCTGCTTAAGGTGCGACGGTAATAAACGATTGCTGCTGGGCTTCATTCGCCAGTCGCTGCTGCAAAGCGGCGGCCTGCGAACGCGAGCTGAATTGGCCCAGCTGCACGCGATAAACATTGTTGCGGCTATCGACAGAGCCGGGGACGCCGAACTGCTTGCCGAGGCTGCTGGCGAGCGCGCGGGCGCGGGTGCCGTCGCTCAGCGCGCCGACCTGCACCACGTAGGTGCCGGAGGCGCTGGCAGCTGGGGCAGCAGCCGCTGCTGCGGCCGGAGCGGCCACTGCAGCAGGGGCGGCAACCGGTTCGCTGCCTTCCAGCACGCCGTTTTGCAATGGCTGTGCGGCACCGAGGAAGCCACTGCTGCGCACTGGCGCGCCCATATTGTCTTCGCTATTCAGGGTGCTGTTATCCACCGGGCGCGACTGCTGCTGCTGCACTTCCTGCGGCTGCGGGCTGTTGTATTGCTGCGGCTGCGAGTTGCTCATAACGGCAGCGCCTGCGCCCATGGTCATGCCGCCACCGATATCCGGGCGTGAAGGCAGGGCATAGCTCTGCTTAGCGACCGTGGTCCCGATGGTGCCGGGGCCGGAAAGGCTACCGTCCGGCGCGACGCTGATGAAGTCAACGCGCACTTTGGTGTTGTTCGAGGTATTCAGGCGATCTGCGGCGGCACGCGACAGGTCAATAATACGGCCAGGCGTGTAGGGACCACGATCGTTGACGCGTACTACGATCATGCGGCCGTTGGCCAGATTCGTGACGCGCACGTAGCTTGGCAGCGGCAGCGTCGGGTGTGCCGCCGTCATGGCATTGGGGTCAAACTCTTCACCCGTGGCGGTACGATTGGTGCCCATCTCTTCGCCATACGACGCAGCCAGACCGGTTTGGCTAAAATTCGACGGGTCTTTCACTACCGTGTAGCTTTTGCCGTTAACCGAGTAATCCTGCAGGGTGCCGGGATTAAACGGTTCATAACGCGGCTCTGCACCGCCAATCTCCACCACCGGGCCGTTATAGGCGGCCTGCTGCTGCGTGACCGGCGCCTGCTGGTCGTTGTCTGTAGTACAGGCTGCCAGCAGTGCTGATGCCAGGGCAACCCAAAGCCAATCCTTACGCATGTGTTTATGCCTCTTAAACGCTCTTCGACAACAGTTTTCGGTGGGTGTGAATCGACATTATGATGCCAAACCCGGCCATCAGGACGATCAGTGCGGAGCCGCCATAGCTGACTAACGGTAACGGCACGCCTACCACCGGCAATATACCGCTTACCATGCCAATGTTAACAAAAACATAGACAAAGAAGATCAGCATTAATCCACCGGCCATCACGCGACCAAAGGTGGTCTGCGCACGTGCAGCCATCGTCAGGCCACGCATGATCAGCAGCACGTAGAGTATCAGCAGAATCAGTACCCCGACTAATCCTAATTCTTCGGCCAGTACCGCAAAAATAAAGTCGGTATGGCGTTCGGGCAAGAACTCAAGCTGTGACTGGGTTCCATGCAGCCAGCCCTTACCGCGCAGCCCGCCTGAGCCGATGGCGATTTTCGACTGGATAATATGGTAGCCCGCGCCGAGTGGGTCGCTTTCCGGGTCGAGCAGCATCATCACGCGGTCGCGCTGATAGTCGTGCATCAGGAAGAACCACAGCACCGGAATAAATGCCGCCACCAGCAGCACTGCAATGGCGATCAGCTTCCAGCTCATGCCGGAGAGGAACAGCACGAACAGCCCGGAGGCAGCGATCAATATTGCAGTACCGAGATCCGGCTGTGCCGCTACCAGCAGGGTTGGCATAAAGATCAGCACCAGCGCGATGGCGGTGTTTTTCAAGGTCGGCGGGCAGACATCGCGGTTAATAAAGCGTGCCACCATCAGCGGTACGGCGATTTTGGCAATCTCCGAGGGCTGGAAGCGCACCACGCCGAGGTCCAGCCAGCGCTGTGCCCCTTTACTGATCTGCCCGAAGGCGTCCACCGCGATCAGCAAGATCACGCAGATTATATAGAGGTAGGGCGCCCAGCCTTCATATACGCGCGGCGGGATTTGCGCCATCACCAGCATCACGACCACTCCCATGGCAATCTGACCGAGCTTGCGCTCCATCATGCCCGGATCCTGGCCGCTGGCACTCCACATCACCAGCGCGCTGTAAATCAGCAGCGCGGCGATGATCAGGCAAAATGTCGGATCAATATGGATACGCGTCCAGATTGTCCTTTTCTGATGGCTATCATTCATAACCGGTTATTCACCTTCGTAGCCTGGCGGCGTTGGCGCAGCGTCAGGCAGGTTAGTATTGTTATCGCCAAGAATAATGTGGTCGAGGATCTGGCGCATGATAGTCCCGACGGCCGGACCTGCGCCGCCGTTCTCAAGGATGATAGTGACGGCCACGCGGGGATGATCGTAAGGCGCAAAGGCCGTCATCAGCTTGTGGTCGCGCAGGCGTTCCGTCAGCTTGTGGGCGTTATAGGTTTCATTCGCTTTCAGGCCAAATACCTGTGCGGTACCTGACTTGGCGGCGATTTTATAGGAAGCGTCCGCAAAGCTCTTACGCGCAGTACCGTTTGGACGGTTCGCCACGCCATACATGCCGTCTTTGGCAATTTCCCAGTAGCCGGAGTGGACGTCTGCGACCGGGGCCTCCGGCGGCTGACGCCATGGCACTTTAGTGCTGCCCTGCATGGCGTCCATCATCAGATGCGGAGTTTTAATCACGCCATCGTTAATCAGGATCATCAACGCTTTGTTCATCTGTACCGGCGTGGCGGTCCAGTACCCCTGGCCGATACCCACCGGTATGGTGTCCCCCTGATACCAGGGTTTCTTGAAGCGCTTCATCTTCCAGTCACGGGTGGGCATGTTGCCGGCGGTCTCTTCGATCAGATCGATACCGGAAAGATGGCCGTAGCCGAATTTACTCATCCACTCGCCGAGCCGGTCGATGCCCATATCATAGGCAACCTGATAGAAGAAGGTATCCGCGGACTCTTCCAGCGATTTGGTGACGTTCAGGCGGCCGTGGCCCCAGCGTTTCCAGTCGCGGAAACGTTTTTCGGACCCGGGCAGCTGCCACCAGCCCGGGTCAAACAGGCTGGTGTTGCGGGTGATGACGCCGGCGGTCAGGGCGGACACCGCAATATACGGTTTCACCGTGGACGCTGGAGGGTAGGCGCCCTGTGTCGCGCGGTTAATCAACGGGCGGTTTTCATCATGCAGC
Organism: Erwinia aphidicola; assembly: GCF_024169515.1. Lineage (NCBI taxonomy): Bacteria > Pseudomonadati > Pseudomonadota > Gammaproteobacteria > Enterobacterales > Erwiniaceae > Erwinia > Erwinia aphidicola. Next base: position 3,088,143 of record NZ_JAMKCQ010000001.1, read on the forward strand.
AGGCGGTTATAGTCCTTGCTGGAGATACCGTCGACAAACAGGTTCGGGTCATAGCTGGGCATGGAGACCATCGCTAGTAATTCACCGTTACGCGGATCGCTGACCACTACGGCGGCACGACTGCCCGCCAGCAGCGTCTCAATATACTGCTGGAGCTTAAGGTCAATCGTCAGGTAGATATCGCGCCCGGCCTGCGGAGACTGCTCGTGCAGCTGGCGAATAACGCGGCCGCGGTTGTTCACTTCGACCTCTTCATACCCCGTTTTGCCGTGCAGTACATCTTCGTAATAGCGCTCAATACCCAGCTTGCCGATGTCGTGGGTGGCAGCATAGTTGGGCCACTTGCCCTCTTTATCCAGGCGCTCAACGTCGCGGTCGTTAATTTTCGACACGTAGCCGAGCACGTGGGTCAGGGCGGAGCCGTAAGGGTAGTAGCGGCGCTGATAGCCTTTGACTTCAACGCCGGGGAAACGGTACTGATTGACGGCAAAACGCGCTACCTGAACGTCATTCAGGCTGGTTTTCACCGCAATAGAGGTAAAGCGACGCGAGCGTTTGCGCTCTTTTTCAAATGCTTCAATATCTTCATCGGTCAGATCGACGATAGGCTTCAGCTCCTGCAGGACTTGCTGCAGGTTATCGACTTTTTCAGGCACCAGCTCGAGCTGGTAAATGGTGCGGTTAAGCGCCAGGGGGACGCCATTACGGTCGAAGATAATGCCACGGCTGGGCGCGACCGGAACCAGTTTGATGCGGTTCTCATTGGAGCGCGTGCTGTAGTCGTCAAAGCGGGTAATTTGCAGGTGGTAAAGGTTCGCCACCAGCACACCGGAAAGCAGCAAAATGCCAAAAAATGCGATTAGCGCCCGACGAACAAACAGCGTCTGCTCGGCGGTATAGTCACGAAAGGAGTTACGTTGTAATTTCATCCGCTGCTTTTGTCTGTCCGGTTAGCCTTATCCGTTACTCACGATGATAAGGATGATTCGCAGTAATGCTCCATGCACGATACAAACTCTCTGCAACCAACACGCGAACCAGCGGATGGGGCAGGGTCAGCGCTGAGAGTGACCAGCTTTGTTCCGCCGCGGCCTTGCAGGCGGGTGACAGGCCTTCCGGTCCGCCAATCAACAGGCTGACATCGCGGCCATCCTGCTTCCAGCGTTCCAGTTGACTGGCGAGCTGTGGGGTTTCCCACGGCTGGCCGGGTATATCCAGCGTGACGATGCGGTTGCCCTTACCGGTGGCTGCCAGCATCATTTCGCCTTCTTTTTCCAGAATGCGTTTGATATCGGCATTCTTGCCGCGCTTTCCGGCCGGGACCTCAGTCAGCTCGAATGGCATATCTTTCGGAAACCGACGCAGATATTCCATAAAACCCGTTTGAACCCAGTCCGGCATTTTGGTGCCAACGGCGACCAGTTGCAGCTTCACGGCTTAACTCCAGAGCTTTTCCAGTTCGTACAGCTGACGGCTGTCTGCTTCCATGACGTGAAGGATCACTTCACCGAGGTCAACAACCACCCAGTCACTTGGCGCACGGCTGTTAACGCGAAAAGCATCCAGACCGATCTGCTTCGCTTCCTGAACCACGTGTTCAGCGATGGAAACCAGATGGCGGGTTGAGGTGCCGGTGCAAATCACCATATAGCTGGTGATGCTTGATTTGCCCTGAACGTCGATAGCGACAATGTCCTGAGCTTTTAAATCGTCACATTTATCAATGACGAAGTCTTGGAGTGCTTGACCTTGCAAAAGGTTCCCCCTTGGGATTTAAGTCTGAAGGGTTATCGCATATTCACGCGTAAAGCGCTGTCGACAACCGTAACATGATGTTTTAGCCGGGCGAATGCCCCGAAAAATTAGCGGCGAAGTATATCACGCTGTGGCGGGTTGCGATATACACGTCCTACTTCGATCCGCAGGTGCGTTGGCTGCTCGCGCTCACCCGAATCACTTACTTGAGTAAGCTCATCGGGACTCGCTTGTTTGCCGCCTGCCTGCAATTCGAATTATTTTGTGTATAAACCTTCGCGATCGATGTAATCGCTGACGGCCGGGGGTAACAGGTCGCTATCTGACTTGCCCTGATGACGACGCGTGCGGATTTCGGTAGCCGAAATGTCGACCAGCGGAGTGTCGGCGAGAAACACCTTACCGGCGGGCGTTTGTTGCAGGAGCAGCGCGTCGCGCGTCAGATGCTGGTCCAGCCACCGTTGCAGCTCCGGCGTTTCCATCTCGCTGCGATAGCCCGGACGCTGACAGACCAGCAGATGACAGAATGACAGCAGCGCCTGCCAGCGGTGCCACTTATGTAAGGTTAGCAGGGAATCCTGACCGATGATAAAGGCCAGCGGCTGGCGCGCCCCGCGCTCGGCGCGCAGCTGTTCCAGCGTTTCGAGGGTGTAAGAGGGGGTGCTGCGCTGCATTTCACGCAGGTCCAGCTCGAACAGCGGGTTCCCGGCAATCGCCAGCCTGACCATTTCCACGCGCTGTGCGGGCGTGGCCTCCGGCTGCGGGCGATGCGGCGGCACGTTGTTTGGCATCAGCGTGACTTTTTGCAACCCGACCTGTGCGGCCAGCGCTTCAGCCGGCTGCAGGTGACCGTAGTGGATCGGGTCAAACGTGCCGCCGAGCAGCGCGTGCAGTTTAATGGTGTCACACATCACAGAAACTCGGCGGGAAAGCCGGGTGGCACAGCACCAGCGCCAGCGTCTCCAGCTCCGCCCAAACCGACTGGCCGTAATCCTGCTTCAGCGTCAGTTCGATGTGCGTCAGTGCGCGCACGGCCTGGCCCAGCTGCGCGCTGCTCAGGCGCTGCAGCGCATCGCTAAACAGCGTGCGGCGGTTCTGCCATACCCGGTGCTGGTCAAACAGCGTGCGCAGCGGCGTGCTGGCCATCTGGCGCTGCAGCGTCACCAGCAGCAGCAGATCGCGCTGCAGGGTGCGCAGCAGGATCACCGGTTCACTCTCTTCTGAACGCATCTGGCGCAGGATGTGCAGTGCGCGCTTACTTTTCCCGGCCAGCAGGGCATCAACCCAGTGGAACGGCGTGAAGTGCGCGGCATCATTGACCGCCTGCTCAACGCGCGGCAGCGTCAGTTTCCCGTCCGGCCACAGCAGAGCCAGCCGTTCCAGTGCCTGAGACAAGGCCAGCAGATTGCCTTCATAGCAGTAGCACAGCAGCTGATTGGCGGCATCATCCAGCGTCAGCTGCTGTTTTTTAGCGCGGGCCGCGACCCAGCGCGGTAGCTGCGCCTGTTCCGGCGTCTGGCAGGGAACCAGCACACCGTGGGCGCTCAGCGCCTTAAACCAGGCGCTGTTTTCCTGAGCTTTGGTGAGTTTACTGGCGCGCAGCACCAGCAGGATATCGCTGTGCAGCAGCGTGGAGAGCATGAGCAGCTGTTCGCTCATGGCGGCATTTGGGCCGTTTTCCGGCAAAATAAGCAGTAACGTCTGGCGGCTGGCAAACAGGCTGAGCTCCTGGCAGGTGGCAAATATATCCTGCCAGTCGGTTCCCGCTTCCAGCACTACGCTGAAATGTTCAGTAAATCCCTGCTGCTGGGCGGCGGCGCGGATTTCATCCTGCGCTTCCTGCAGCAGCAGCGGTTCATTACCGCTTAACAGATAACAGGCGCGCAGCCCCTCTCGGAGTTGCACGCCCAGTTGCTCAGGGTAAATCCTGATCATCGTGTGTAAGAGCTGTCCGACACGCTGTTGGCAGCACCCGGCAGGTTATCCACCGCTGAAGGCGTGCTGTCGAGCGTGTTAATGGCCGGGTTCTTTTCCGCCGCATGCACCGTCAGCAGCTTACGCACCAGCTGCTCAACCGCCTGAGTACGCATCTCATTCACAATGATCTGCTGCTCGGAGTCTTTTGCCAGCGCGGCCAGCGGGTTATCGAAGAATGAACGGTAGACGGTGGCGCTGATCGGATAGATGCCCTTATTCGGCACCAGCACCGAGGCGCTCACGGTCATCACCATCGAGTACTCGGCGGTTTTACCGTCCTGGAAGATCGAGGCGGTATCGCGGCCGCTCCTCTCACCCTGTAGACGCAGTGAAGGCACATCGGTGCGCTCCGCCGCGTTATCGAGGATGGTGACGTTGTTCAGACGCAGCTGTTCGCGCACGGCACGCGTCAGCGGGCCATACGGGTCAGCGGTATCAAGAACCAGCGTTTTCATCTCCGGCGGCACCGAGGTGGTGCCGCGCAGATGGTAGCCACAACCGGCGGTGATCAACACCGCCATGCCGAGTAATAACGAGACTATCGGATGTCGCACAATTCCTCCTGACATCAGCCCACGACCAGGTTAAGCAGCTTGCCCGGTACGTAAATCACTTTACGAATGGTGACGCCATCAAGATATTTGGCCACCAGATGCTCCTGCGCAGCGCGAGCCTGCACCTGTTCCTGGTTAGCGTCAGCTGCGACGGTAATCTTCCCGCGCACCTTGCCGTTAACCTGTACCACAACCAGCAGTGAATCTTCGACCATTGCCGCTTCGTCTGCCTGCGGCCACGGTGCGTTGTCGATGTCGCCCTCGCCACCCAGCGACTGCCACAGCACGAAGCTGGCGTGCGGAGTGAACGGGTTGAGCATGCGTACCACGGCCAGCAGCGCTTCCTGCATCAGCGCACGATCCTGCTCGCTCTCCTGCGGGGCACGGGCAAGTTTGTTCATCAGCTCCATAATCGCGGCAATCGCAGTGTTGAAGGTCTGACGGCGGCCGATATCATCGGACACTTTGTTAATGGTTTTATGCAGATCGCGACGCAGGGATTTCTGAGCGTCGTCCAGCGCATCAACGTCTAGCGCGACGGTTGCACCTTTTGCGGTGTGCTCAAAGGCCAGTTTCCAGACGCGCTTCAGGAAGCGGTTGGCCCCCTCCACACCGGACTCCTGCCACTCCAGCGTCATTTCCGCCGGGGAAGCGAACATCATGAACAGACGCACGGTGTCAGCACCGTAGCGCTCCACCATCACCTGCGGGTCGATGCCATTATTTTTTGACTTCGACATTTTGCTCATGCCGGCATAAACCAGCTCGTGGCCTGCTTCGTCTGTTGCTTTAGTAATACGGCCTTTTTCATCGCGCTCAACGGTGACGTCAACCGGAGAAACCCAGTTACGTTCGCCGTTGGCACCGCTGTAGTAGAAGGCATCTGCCAGCACCATACCCTGGCACAGCAGGCGTTTAGCCGGCTCGTCAGAGTTTACCAGCCCGGCATCACGCAGCAGCTTGTGGAAGAAGCGGAAGTAGAGCAGGTGCATGATGGCGTGCTCAATGCCCCCCACATACTGATCGACCGGCAGCCAGTAGTTAGCGGCCGCCGGGTCCAGCATGCCTTTGTCATAGTCCGGGCAGGTGTAGCGTGCGTAGTACCAGGAAGACTCCATAAAGGTATCAAAGGTATCGGTTTCGCGCAGCGCAGGCTGACCGTTGACGGTGGTTTTCGCCCACTCGGGGTCGGCTTTAATTGGGCTGGTAATGCCATCCATCACCACATCTTCCGGCAGGATCACCGGCAGCTGGTCTTCAGGCGTTGGCATCACGGTGCCATCTTCCAGCGTCACCATTGGAATTGGCGCACCCCAGTAACGCTGACGGGAGACACCCCAGTCGCGCAGGCGGTAGTTTACCTTACGCTCGCCAACCCCTTTGTCGGCCAGTTTGTTGGCAATGGCGTTGAAACCGTCTTCATAGGACAGACCGTCAAACTCACCGGAGTTAAACAGCGTGCCTTTTTCGGTCATCGCGGCTTCGCTCAGGTCTGGCGCGCTGCCGTCAGCGGCAAGGATCACCGGCTTGATGGCCAGGTCATACTTGGTGGCGAATTCCCAGTCGCGCTGGTCGTGGCCAGGTACGGCCATTACGGCACCGGTGCCGTATTCCATCAGCACAAAGTTTGCTACCCACACCGGCAATTTCTCACCGGTCAGTGGATGTTCAGCAAACAGGCCGGTCGCCATGCCTTTCTTCTCCATGGTCGCCATTTCAGCTTCGGCCACCTTGGTGTTCCGGCACTCGGCGATGAAGTCAGCCAGCGCCGGGTTGGTTGCGGACGCCTGAGCGGCCAGCGGGTGGCCCGCAGCGACGGCCAGGTAGGTCACACCCATAAAGGTGTCCGGGCGCGTGGTGTAGACGCTCAGCTTCTCTGCGCTGTCGATAACGCTGAACTCGATTTCCACCCCTTCGGAGCGGCCAATCCAGTTGCGCTGCATGGTTTTAACCTGCTCAGGCCAGCTTTCCAGCTTGTCGAGGTCATTCAGCAGTTCGTCGGCATAGTCGGTGATTTTGACAAACCACTGTGGGATCTCTTTGCGTTCAACCTTGGTGTCGCAGCGCCAGCAGCAGCCGTCAATAACCTGCTCGTTAGCCAGCACGGTCATGTCGTGCGGGCACCAGTTCACCGCCGAGGTCTTTTTGTAGACCAGGCCTTTTTCATACAGCTTGGTGAAGAACCACTGTTCCCAGCGGTAATACTCTGGCTGGCAGGTGGCGAGTTCGCGGTTCCAGTCATAGCCAAAGCCCAGCAGTTTCAGCTGGTTTTTCATGTAGTCGATGTTGGAGTAGGTCCACGGAGCCGGTGCGGTTTTGTTTTTCACCGCGGCGCCTTCAGCAGGCAGGCCGAAGGCATCCCAGCCGATTGGCTGCAGCACGTTTTTACCCAGCATGCGCTGGTAACGGGAGATCACGTCACCAATCGTATAGTTGCGCACGTGGCCCATGTGTAGGCGGCCAGAAGGATAGGGCAGCATGGAGAGGCAGTAATACTTCTCTTTACCTTCCTCTTCGGTCACTTTGAACGTTTGCTTCTTATCCCAGTGCTGCTGGACGTGGGATTCTATCTCTTCCGGGCGGTATTGCTCTTGCATAGTAGCCAGTGGTCCTTTGTATCGATTTTTTGTGTTCGTTCAGATCCGCATAGCATAGCTGATAAGCAACTGTGGCAACAACAGTAAGCGTCCTGATGGTGGGCATTTCTCTGCAAGCTGGAAGCGCGGCGGCAAAATTTATCGCTGAAACACGGTAAATTTTCAGCAGGCGCTAGAATGAGAGGAAACGCTTTCGTTATCAATAAGGAGAGTCTATGAACAAGGTCGCTCAGTATTATCGTGAGCTGGTATCTTCACTGACAACGCGTCTGGAACGCGGAGAACGCGATATCGATGCGCTGGTTGAGAGTGCGCGCCAGCGGATGAATAATCGTGGAGAGTTAACGCGCAGTGAAATTGATGACGTGAGCCGCGCCGTACGCCGCGATCTGGAAGAGTTTGCCCGCAGCTATGCCGAAAATCAGCAGGAGCTGGGCGACAGCGTGTTTATGCGCGTGATCCGGCAAAGCATCTGGAAGGAGCTGGCGGATATTACCGACAAAAGTCAGCTGGAGTGGCGTGAAGTATTCCAGGACCTCAACCATCATGGCGTGTATCAGAGTGGCGAAGTCGTGGGGTTAGGCAATCTGGTGTGTGAGACCTGCCAGTTTACCCGGGCGATCTACACCCCTGAGGTACTGACCCGCTGCCCGGAGTGCGGCCACGATCACTTCGTGCGTCAGCCGTTTGAACCGTAATACCTTTATTACGGGCGGACCAAAAACTGCGGTCCGCCCCTACATACACTTGACCAGTAGGGGCTGACCCTCTATTTCGGTCAGCCCTCAGGCAGGTTTAATGCAGGATCTTCGCGAGGAAGTCTTTAGCACGCTCCGACTGCGGATTGTTAAAGAACTCATCTTTCGGTGAGTCTTCAACAATCTTGCCTTCATCCATAAAGATGACGCGGTTCGCCACCTTACGCGCAAAGCCCATCTCGTGCGTCACCACCATCATCGTCATGCCTTCGTTAGCCAGTTCGACCATAACGTCCAGCACTTCATTGATCATCTCCGGATCTAGTGCCGAGGTCGGTTCATCGAACAGCATGGCGATGGGATCCATACAGAGCGCGCGGGCAATCGCCACGCGCTGCTGCTGCCCCCCGGAGAGCTGGCCAGGGAACTTGTTGGCATGTGCGCCCAGCCCGACACGCTCCAGCAGCTTCAGACCCTTTTGACGCGCTTCTTCTTTATTACGCTTCAGAACTTTTACCTGCGCCAGCGTCAGATTTTCAACAATCGACAGGTGCGGAAACAGTTCAAAGTGCTGGAACACCATCCCGACTTTTGAGCGCAGCTGCGCCAGGTTAGTTTTCTTATTGTTGACCGGGGTGCCATTAACTTCGATCAACCCCTTCTGCACCGGCTCAAGGCCGTTCACGGTTTTGATCAGCGTGGATTTACCGGAACCGGAAGGACCGCAAACCACCACCACTTCACCTTTTTTCACTTCGGTTGAGCAGTCGGTCAGCACCTGAAAGTGACCATACCACTTAGAAACATTTTTCAGGGTAATCATTTAAGCAGTCCTTTTTTTCTTTAAATAGCTGACCAACAGCGACGCGCTAAGGCTAATAACAAAGTAAACCGCACCGGCAAACAGCACCATTTCAATCTCGGTACCGTTATTCACCCCGATGGTATCGGCGGTACGGAAGAAATCGGCAAGGCTTAAGACATACACCAGTGAGGTATCCTGGAACAGCACGATGCCCTGCGTCAGCAGCAGCGGCACCATGGCGCGAAACGCCTGCGGCAGGATAATCAGCTTCATGGACTGCCACTGGGTCATGCCCAGCGCCAGCGCGGCGTTGCCCTGACCGCGGGCGATGCTCAAAATACCGGCGCGGATTATTTCCGAATAGTAGGCCGCTTCAAACAGCGAGAAGGCCACCATGGCTGAGATCAGGCGGATATCCGTTTTCGGCGACAGCCCCAGAACCTGCTGCAGGAAACTCGGCACCACCAGGTAAAACCACAGCAGCACCATCACCAGCGGCACAGAACGGAACAGATTGACGTAAATCTTGGCAAACCAGCTGATCGGCTTAAACGTCGACAGGCGCATTACTGCCAGCAGCGTGCCCCAGATAATGCCGAAGACCACCGCGGTGACGGTGATCTTAAGCGTGATGACCATGCCATTCCACAGGTAGGGCAGGTTAGGAACGATGGTGCTCCAGTCAAATTGGTACATTATTTGCCTCCCTGGCCCGGCAGGCGGACTTTGCGTTCAACCAGGCTCATCAGCAGCATGATCACCGCGTTAATTGCGATGTAGGCGAGGGTGATAGCAGTGAAAGATTCATAGGCGTGTGCCGAGTAGTCCAGCAGTTTCCCGGCCTGAGCGGCCATATCGACCAGGCCAATCGTCGAAGCGATAGCCGAGTTTTTTACCAGGTTCAGCATCTCCGAGGTCATCGGCGGCACGATCACGCGGTAGGCATTCGGTAACAGAACATAGCGATAGGTTTGCGGCAGCGTCAGGCCCATCGCCAGACCGGCATTCTTCTGTCCAGAAGGCAGCGACTGGATCGCCGCACGTACCTGTTCGCAGACGCGCGCGGCGGTAAATAAGCCCAGGCATAGCACGGAACAGGTAAAGAACTGGATGTTCGGATCGATCTCCGATTTAAACCACATGCCTATCCCTTCTGGCAGCAGCTCCGGCACCACCAGATACCAGATAAAGAATTGCACAATCAGCGGCACGTTACGGAACAGTTCAACGTAACAGGTGCCGAGTGAAGAGAGCAGGCGGTTAGGTACGGTACGTAAAATACCGAACAGTGAACCGACCAGCAGGGCGATTATCCAGGCGCAGACCGAGACGGCAATGGTGACCTGGAAACCAGACCATAACCAACCGAGGTAGGTAGTATTGCCGAAGGGGGCCTCCTGCAGGAATATTCCCCAGTTCCAATCAATAGACATAAAAAGCTCCGGTAAAAAAAGGGTAGCGACCGCTACCCTGAAGATTGATGAGAGGCTCTGCTGTGCTCGCCGGGGAACGACCGGCTTGCACCTTCACCGGGCCGTATGGTTTGAGCCATATCAGCCTGGCTGTGTCTGTCCGAGCCTGTTTTCAACAATCGTAGGGCAGCTACCTGCCCTTAACCCGTCCTAATTAACGTTGCTACTGCGTTGGCTTCACTCTTTCACCCCAGTCACTTACTTTCGTCAGCTCCCGGGGATTCATGCGCTTGCCGCCTTGTCGCCACGCTAATTATTCAGGATTTCTTTTGATTATTAATTCAATGCTTTGTCATTAGGTGTCTTGAACAGGGCTTTCATGTCGTCGGACAGTTCAAAGTTCATGTTCATATTCTTAGGTGGGATTGGCTGCTTGAACCATTTATCGAACCACTTAGCTGCTTCACCGGAAGTCTGTGCCTGAGCGATGGTGTCATCCATCAGCTTTTTAAACTCACCGTCACCTTTACGCAGCATACAGCCGTAGGCTTCTTTCGACTGTGGCGTACCGAGGATCTCCCAGCCATCCGGTTTTTTCGCCTTGGCACGTTCACCGGCCAGCAGGGCATCATCCATCATAAACGCCACGGCGCGGCCGCTTTCCAGCGTGCGGAAAGAGTCACCGTGATCTTTAGCGCTGATAATACGCATGCCCATTTTCTGCTCATCATTCAGCTTGTTCAGCAGAATTTCTGAGGTGGTGCCGGACGTCACAACCACGGTTTTGCCCTTCAGATCGGCGAAATCTTTAATCGGGCCGCCTTTTTTCACCAGCAGTCGGGTGCCGACAACAAAGATGCTGTCAGAGAACGCAGCCTGTTTCTGGCGCTCGAGGTTATTGGTGGTGGAACCACACTCAAAATCGTAGGTGCCGTTCTGCAACAGTGGGATACGGTTCTGAGAGGTGATCGGCAGCATTTTTACCTGCAGATCGGGCTTGTTCAGTTTTTTCTTGATGGCGTCAACAATCGCGTTGGAATAGTCCTGAGAGTAGCCCACCACTTTCTGAGCGTTATCGTAATAGGAGAACGGGACGGATGATTCACGGTGACCTACGACGATGACGCCGTTTTTGGCAATTTTTTCCAGGGTAGGCATTTGCTGTTGAGCATCCGCAGCGGCCTGTGGTTTGGCGTCCTCAGCATGAGCGATACCGGAGGCGAATCCTGCCAGTGCAAGGCAAAGCCCCAGTTTCCGTAATTTCATGTTCCTACTCCTTTGCAGTTGTGGCGCGAAATAAAACTGCGCCGACGTGATGTTGTGTGTGTATTTCCTGCTAATTATCTGTTTTTTTTCACGGCTTAACGCGTGTGGTTCCCCAATAACATAGCTGAATGTTAACGGCATGAAATGAAAAAGTTTCTTTTTTGCGAGGTGCGCCGCACCAAATGTGGGCGGTATTCCAGGCAATGCTCCGCAAGGGTGCAATTAATGCGCCTTAGCGGTGCGGGGACGATTTCATCGTGACATTCGTCGGGGGCCAGCACAGGTTTCCATGGAAACAATCCATAAAAACATAGCAATCATCGTGCCAATGGGGGAGTTTTAACAAAAGTGCAGCATAAACTGTGGGGAAGGGGGAGAGTAGCATGAGGTGGGGCTGACCATTTTTTCCGGTCAGCCCGCAATAGGGCAGGCAAGGGTCGAGCGAAAAGAGCATCGACCCCGACTGACTACTTACGACGACAACGACGTGAACCAATCAGACCGGCAATAGCAAACAGCAATGAGATCGCCCAGATGCCCCAGTTGCCGATGCGGGCATAAGGCGTCAGGCCGGTAGTCGGGGTCACTTTCGCCGCTAACACTTCCGCTTTGAACTGCGGAATGATGTGGATGATGTCACCGCTGGCATCGACCACTGCCGTCACGCCGTTATTCGTGCTGCGCAGCAGTGGGCGGCCCAGCTCCAGCGCGCGCATACGCGCCATCTGCAAGTGCTGCCACGGCCCGATAGAGTGACCAAACCAGGCATCGTTCGAAATCGTGAGCAGGAAGTTGGTATCCGGACGGAAGTTGTCACGCACCTGCTGCCCCAGCACGATTTCGTAGCAAATGGCGGCGGTGAGGTTATAGCCCGCCACCTGCAGCTGCGGCTGGACGTAGCTGCCGCGGCTGAATGACGACATCGGCAGGTCGAAGAAGGGCGCCAGCGGCCGCAGCAGCGACTCCAGCGGGACAAATTCCCCGAACGGCACCAGATGATTCTTCTGGTAGCGGTTGCCGCTGAAGTAGTTGTAAGGCTGCGGGCCGCCCAGCACGATGATGGTGTTGTAATCGTGGTAGCGATTACTCTGCAGGCGTGAATCGACGATGCCGGTCACCAGGCTGCTGCCACTGTCGCGCAGCTGGTCATCCACTGACTTCAGGAACGGCTGCTGGTTGGTTTCCAGATCGGGAATGGCGGATTCTGGCCAGATGATGATCGGAGCTTTACCCACGTACGGGCGGCTGAGCGCCGTGTAGGTTTTCAGCGTATTGATCAGCTGATTCGGGTCCCACTTCAGGGACTGCTCAATGTTGCCCTGCACCATTGCAACGTTCACCGCCCGTTCAGGCAGCGGCTGGAACCAGCTAATCAGACGCAGCGGCCACGGCAGCAGCAGCAGGGCGGCGGCGGCGATAGCAGGGACCAGACGGCGCTGCACCAGGGCATAAACCGCCAGGCCTGCAATCACCATCAGCAGGAAGGTGATGCCTTCTACGCCCAGCAGCGGAGCTAACCCTTTCAGCGGGCCGTTGATCTGGCTGTAGCCAAACTGCAGCCACGGAAAGCCGGTCAGCACCCAGCCGCGCAGAAATTCACTGATCTGCCACAGCACCGGAGCCGCAATCGCCAGGCGCAGCAGCGAGGCTTGCGGACACAGGCGGTTAAGCAGCGTGGTGAACAGCAGCGTGTAGAGCGACAGGTAGGCGGCCAGCAGCAGTACAAGGAAAACATTTACCGGCCCTGGCATTCCGCCGAAGGTTGCGATGCTGACATATACCCAGTTGATACCGCTGCCAAACAGGCCAAAGCCCCAGACAAAACCAATGGCGCTGGCCTGGCGGGTGGTGCGGTTAAGGGTTAATGCCTGCAGGCCAAACAGTGAAACTAAAGCAGCAGGCCAGAAATCATACGGGGAGAAAGAAAGGGTGCCAATGGCACCCGTAATCAGCGCTAAAAGCAGGCGAACCCGCTGGCGCTGGTAGATTGAGGCAATTGCCATACGGTAGTTACTCTTCCAGAGTCGGTTGCGGCGAATTTTCCGGGATACGGACATGGACCTGAATAATACGACGGCTGTCCGCCATCGCCACTTTAAACTGGTAACCGTCAATCTCAATACTTTCACCGCGGGCCGGCAGATGGCCGAAGCCCTGCATCACCAGGCCACCGATGGTGTCGACCTCTTCGTCACTGAAGCTGGTCTCGAAGACTTCATTAAAATCTTCGATCGGCGTCAGTGCCCGGATAGTGTAGGTGTGGCGACTCAGCTGACGAATATCGCGATCTTCTTCATCGTCATACTCATCTTCAATTTCACCGACAATCAGCTCGAGGATATCCTCAATGGTGACCAGACCGGAAACGCCACCGAATTCATCAATCACAATCGCCATATGGTACCGCTGCGAGCGGAACTCTTTCAGCATGCGGTCAACGCGCTTGCTTTCCGGTACCACCACCGCAGGGCGCAGAACCTTTTCGATGCTGAAAGGCTCAGATTCACTGCTCATAAACGGCAGCAGATCCTTGGCCATCAGGATGCCTTCAACATGGTCCTTGTCTTCACTGATTACCGGGAAACGTGAGTGCGCGGAGTCAATAATGACCCCAAGGCACTCTTCCAGCGTCTGGTTACGCTTCAGCGTCACCATCTGGGAGCGGGGGATCATAATGTCACGTACCCGCTGTTCGGCAATATCCATCACCCCTTCCAGCATGTCCCTGGTATCCGGGTCAATCAGGTCATTCTGTTCGGAGTCGCGGATCAGTTCCAGCAGGTCGTCACGGTTTTTTGGCTCACCGTGAAAAAGCTGGTTGAGAATGAGTGAAAAAAATCCCTTTTTACTCGGGGGACTGTCATTATTTTGTGAATGGTCATCGCTCATGGCGTTTTTGAGTTTGTCTCTCTGTTGTGTGATCGGCTGCCCCGAATTATTCAGGGGCAGGCGTGTTTACCCTTGATACTTCGAACGGCAGGTGCGTTGGCTGCGCTCGCTCGTCCCCGTCACATAGCTGACTGTGTTGCCGGGAACTCTCGATCTGGCCGCCTTGCTGCAATTCGAATCATTTTGGGTTAGTTCAGTTATTCTTTCTCCGAAATGTACGGATCGGGATACCCGAGAGCAAGCATTATCTCGGTTTCCAGCGATTCCATCTCTTCGGCTTCTTCATCTTCGATGTGATCATAACCCAGCAGGTGAAGGCTACCGTGGATCACCATGTGCGCCCAGTGGGCCTCCAGCGCTTTTTCCTGCTCTGCAGCTTCCTGCTCAACCACCTGACGGCAGATGATCAGATCGCCCAACAGCGGCAGCTCAATACCCGGTGGTGCTTCAAACGGGAATGAGAGCACGTTGGTCGGCTTATCCTTGCTGCGATAGGTGTGGTTCAACTCACGGCTCTCCGCCTCATCAACCAGACGGATTGTGACTTCGCTTTCCGGCTGGAACTGCGGCAGAACCGCCTCCAGCCAGCGCTGAAAGTCCGACTCTGGCGGCAGACCCTGCGCGTTCTCGCAGGCAAGCTGCAGATCAAGAATCACATTACTCATTTGTTCTCCTGTGAAGCCTGCTGAGCAGCAAGCGCTTCACGTTTACGTTCTTCTGCCTGAGCATCGCGACGTTTCTGGTCGGCGGCTTCCCAGGCTTCATAGGCCACGACGATACGTGCCACCACCGGATGGCGCACCACGTCTTCACTGTGGAAAAAGTTAAAGCTCAACTCTTTCACGTCGGACAGCACCTCAATGGCGTGGCGCAGGCCGGACTTCAGGTTGCGCGGCAGGTCAATCTGCGTCACGTCACCGGTGATTACCGCTTTGGAATTAAATCCAATGCGCGTGAGGAACATCTTCATCTGTTCGATGGTGGTGTTCTGGCTTTCATCGAGGATGATGAAGGCATCGTTCAGCGTACGGCCGCGCATATAGGCCAGCGGCGCGACTTCGATGACGTTGCGCTCAATCAGCTTTTCAACGCGCTCAAAACCGAGCATCTCGAACAGAGCGTCGTACAGCGGGCGCAGGTAAGGGTCAACCTTTTGGCTCAGGTCGCCCGGCAGGAAGCCAAGCTTTTCTCCGGCCTCTACCGCCGGGCGGGTCAGCAGAATGCGGCGGATCTCCTGGCGCTCCAGCGCATCGACCGCTGCCGCCACGGCCAGATAGGTTTTACCCGTTCCGGCTGGGCCGATGCCGAAGGTCACATCGTGGTCGAGGATGTTGGCCACATACTGCGCCTGATTTGGCGTACGTGGCTTAATCACGCCACGTTTGGTCTTGATGTGAATCGCTTTGCCAAACTCAGGCACGCTGTCGGCTGTCTGCTCCAGCACGCGGCTCTCTTTCACCGCCAGATGGATCTGTTCCGGATCGATATCCGGAATGTGGCCGCGTATCGGGGCGGTATCCACATACAGATGGCGCAGGATATCGGCAGCGGCGTCGACACTCAGCGCACGGCCAACCAGCTTAAAGGCATTCTCACGGCGATTAATCTCAATCCCCAGACGGCGCTCGAGCAGCTTGATATTGTCATCAAACGGGCCACACAGGCTCAGCAACCGGGTATTGTCGATGGGTTCCAGAGTTATTTCACGTGTTTCAATATTCAAACTAATCCTTTGGGTCACATAGGGCCAGGTTGAGAAATGGATGGCGAGACGGGCTTTAACAGCAGAGCCATAGCGAAATTATTTATGGCGAAGCGCAAAGCTGCAAGCGTCCGTGTGGATATTTGGGCGCGTGTTTCAGAAAGCAAGTGTAACGCGATGAAATGATGCGGCACATCTGAAGACGTGCCGCAAAAATGGGGGATCAAGGCTGGAACGTTCCCACGCCGAGTTCGTTCTCTTTGCGCGTGCGTGCAATAACGGAGGCTGGGGACTCAAGAGTGCGCAGATCCATCTGATCTTCAGCGCGCACCAGCACGCCACGCAGCGAGTTGGCGTAGACATCAACGATTTCCACATCGACAAACTTGCCGATGTGCTCCGGAGTGCCTTCAAAGTTCACCACGCGGTTACATTCGGTACGCCCGGAGAGTTCCATCACATTCTTGCGTGAGGTACCCTCCACCAGAATGCGCTGCACGGTGCCGAGCTTGCTGCGGCTCCAACTCATCACCTGCTGGTTGATGCGGTCCTGCAGAATATAGAGACGCTGCTTTTTCTCTTCTTCCGAGACATCGTCCGGCAAATCGGCGGCTGGCGTGCCGGGGCGCGCGGAGTAAATAAAGCTGAAGCTGGTATCGAAGTTTATCTCACCAACCAGCTTCATGGTCTGCTCAAAGTCGGCCTGGGTTTCGCCCGGGAAGCCGATGATAAAGTCAGAGCTCATCTGAATACCCGGGCGTGCAGCGCGCAGTTTTCGGATGATGGCTTTGTACTCCAGCGCGGTATGGGCGCGCTTCATCAGGGTCAGAATACGGTCCGCGCCGCTCTGCACCGGCAGATGCAGGAAGCTCACCAGCTCCGGCGTATCGCGATAGACATCAATGATATCGTCGGTGAATTCAATCGGATGGCTGGTGGTAAAACGGATACGGTCGATGCCATCAATGGCAGCGACCAGCCGCAGCAGCTCGGCAAACGAGCAGATCCCGCCGTCATAGGTGGCTCCGCGATAAGCATTGACGTTCTGGCCCAGCAGGTTAACTTCACGCACGCCCTGCGCGGCCAGCTGAGCAATTTCAAACAGAATATCGTCAGAAGGGCGGCTGACCTCTTCACCGCGGGTGTAGGGCACCACGCAGAAGGTACAATATTTGTTGCAGCCTTCCATGATCGAGACAAAAGCGGTCGGTCCTTCAGCACGCGGTTCCGGCATGCGGTCAAACTTTTCTATCTCCGGGAAGCTGACATCCACCACCGGGCTTTTACTGCCGCGCACGGTGTTGATCATCTCCGGCAGGCGGTGCAGCGTCTGTGGGCCAAAGACGATATCGACACAGCTGGCGCGCTGGCGCAGCTGGGCACCCTCCTGCGAGGCCACGCAGCCGCCAACGCCGATAATCACATCGGGGTTCGCTTCCTTCAGCTTTCTCCAGCGGCCAAGCAGCGCAAAAACTTTTTCCTGGGCCTTTTCACGAATCGAACAGGTGTTGAGCAGCAGTATGTCGGCATCTTCCGCCTCTTCAGTCAGAACATAGCCGTGTGTGCTGTTTAACAGGTCAGCCATTTTGGATGAGTCATACTCATTCATCTGACAGCCCCAGGTTTTGATATGTAGTTTTTTTGTCATCGACTTGCCATTTGTCATGCAGAAAGAGGAGCAGGGCGCGTATTCTGTCGTGCAGAGACGCCCATTAAGCCCGTGTTGCGGCGATCTGATTGTCACAGAAAATTCCGGTACACTTAATCACGCTCAGGATAACAGAATTCAGCCGCTGAGGTGTAGCCACACAGCACGCCAGGTCAGGCCGGCGAAGGAAAAAAAATGACGGAAATAAAGCAGAAAGTGGACGTGGCCATTGTCGGTGGCGGCATGGTGGGCGCAGCGCTGGCGAGTGGCCTGGCGCAGCACGGTTTTCAGGTTGCCGTGCTGGAGCAGGAAACGCCGGCAGAGTTTGTGGCGGGGAGCGATCCGGATGTGCGTATTTCCTCTATCGGTGCTGCCTCCGCTGCGCTGCTAAAACAGCTTGATGTCTGGCCTGCGGTGCTGGCGATGCGCACAGTGCCTTACCGCAAGCTGGAAACCTGGGAGTGGCAGACCGCAGCAGTTCATTTTGATGCCGAGTCGCTTGGCCTGCCAGAACTGGGTTTTATGGTGGAAAACAGCGTGTTGCAGCAGGCTCTGTGGCAGCGTCTGCAGCAGCAACCGGTTCAGCTACTTTGCCCGGCACGCCTGCGCGATCTGCAAAGTGAAAACGGCGGCTGGCAGTTAACGCTGGATAACGGTGAGCAGCTGCACGCACGGCTGGTGGTTGGCGCTGACGGGGCGAACTCTCAGGTTCGGCAGCTGGCCGGAATTGGTATACACGGCTGGAACTATTCTCAGTCGTGCATGTTGATCAGCGTGCGCTGTGAGCATGACGCCGGCGATACCACCTGGCAGCAGTTCACTCCGGATGGCCCACGCGCATTCCTGCCGCTGTTTGATCGCTGGGCGTCGCTGGTGTGGTATGACAGCCCGGCACGCATCCGCCAGCTGCAGGCGATGAGCATGCCGCAGCTGCAAAAGGAGATCCAGGCACACTTCCCGCCGCGAGTGGGCAGAGTGACCCCGGTCGCCGCCGGTTCCTTCCCGCTGGTGCGCCGCCATGCCACGCGCTATGTGCTGCCCGGTCTGGCGCTGGTAGGCGATGCGGCTCACACCATTAATCCGCTGGCCGGGCAGGGGGTGAACCTCGGCTATCGCGACGTGGACGCGCTGATTGAGGTGTTGAGTGAGTCGCGGCTGCGTGCGGAGGACTGGGCATCCGCAGCGGTATTACAGCGCTATCAGCGCAAACGCCTGAAGGACAACCTGCTGATGCAGAGCGGGATGGACCTGTTCTATTTTGCCTTCAGCAATCAGTCGGCACCCCTGAAGGTGTTGCGTAACCTTGGATTGATTGTCGCGCAGCATTCGGGCGTGCTTAAGCGTCAGGCATTAAGGTATGCGTTAGGTTTGTAGCAACGGTGGGATGGCGGGCTGACCGAACCAGAGGGTCAGCCTCTACCGTTAGCAACAGTGCCCGGTCATTTCGTCGGGGCCGATGTTTTTCCGATCGCGCCATTATTCAGACGTAAAAAAGCCCGCTTGCGCGGGCTTCTTTACTAATTGGCTGGGGTGCAGGGATTCGAACCCCGGAATGCTGGTATCAGAAACCAGAGCCTTACCACTTGGCGACACCCCAATTATTACTTATGCGACTGGCGAACCAGGCGTCTTTTTCTTTGCGACTCGTATTACCAGCCGTCTAAATATGGCTGGGGTGCAGGGATTCGAACCCCGGAATGCTGGTATCAGAAACCAGAGCCTTACCACTTGGCGACACCCCAATAAAATTGGTGGCTACTACGGGAATCGAACCTGTGACCCCAGCATTATGAGTGCTGTGCTCTAACCAGCTGAGCTAAGTAGCCTAATTTTACTGCTTTACTGCTAATACATACTACCAAAAAAAATGGCTGGGGTACCTGGATTCGAACCAGGGAATGCCGGTATCAAAAACCGGTGCCTTACCGCTTGGCGATACCCCATCCGTGCAAACCGCGCTTGGAAATGGTGCGGGAGGCGAGACTTGAACTCGCACACCTTGCGGCGCCAGAACCTAAATCTGGTGCGTCTACCAATTTCGCCACTCCCGCGCAAAAAAGATGGTGGCTACTACGGGAATCGAACCTGTGACCCCAGCATTATGAGTGCTGTGCTCTAACCAGCTGAGCTAAGTAGCCATCTTTTTTCGCGTAACCTTCTGCGGCGTTGCGGGGCGCATTATGCGGAGTTGGTCCAAAAGCGTCAACAAGTTTTTTGCCGTTTTTTATCACAAGCGTGTTGTTTGCACGCCTTGTAACCATCATGCCGATAAAATCAACGAATTCTGATGCTAACAGACGCAACGGGTAAATAAAAACGGGCCTGAGCGGCCCGTTTTAGCTTTTTAATCCATGACTTATTAGTAAGCGGACTGGTGCACGCCTACGGCACGGCCAGACGGATCGTCCATGTTTTTGAACGCTTCGTCCCATTCAATCGCTTTAGCGGAAGAACAGGCCACTGACGGGCCACCCGGCACGCACTCTGCCGCGCTGGCCAGCGGGAACAGCTCTTCAAAGATTTCACGGTACAAATACGCCTCTTTCGAGTTCGGCGTGTTGTACGGGAAGCGGAAGTTCGCGGTTTGCAGCTGCTGATCGCTGACCTGCTCTTTTGCCACTTCTTTCAGGGTATCAATCCAGCTGTAGCCAACGCCGTCAGAGAACTGCTCTTTCTGGCGCCATGCCACGCTCTCCGGCAGGTAAGATTCGAAGCATTCGCGCAGGATGTGTTTTTCCATCTTGCCGTTGCTGCCGCACATTTTATCCTGCGGGTTGATGCGCATCGCGACATCAAGGAATTTCTTATCAAGGAACGGGACGCGGGCTTCAACGCCCCAGGCAGACATCGCCTTGTTAGCGCGCGCGCAGTCAAACATATGCAGCGCGTGCAGCTTACGCACGTTCTCTTCGTGGAATTCCTGGGCGTTCGGTGCTTTGTGGAAGTAGAGGTAGCCACCAAACACTTCATCAGCACCTTCACCGGACAGCACCATCTTAATGCCCATTGCTTTAATCTTGCGTGACATCAGGTACATCGGCGTGGAGGCGCGGATAGTGGTCACATCATAGGTTTCAATGTGATAGATCACGTCGCGGATAGCATCCAGACCTTCCTGCACGGTGAAATGAATTTCGTGGTGCACGGTGCCAAGATGTTCCGCTACCGCTTTTGCCGCTTTCAGGTCGGGTGAACCTTCCAGACCGACCGCGAAGGAGTGCAGCTGTGGCCACCAGGCCTCGCTCTTATCCTGGTCTTCAATACGCTTGGCAGCAAAACGCTTGGTAACAGCCGAGATAATTGATGAGTCCAGACCGCCGGACAGCAGCACGCCATAAGGTACGTCTGACATCAGGTGACTTTTTACTGACTCTTCCAGCGCGCTTTTCAGCGCCGCGGCGTCCGTGACGTTGTTTTCGACCGCAGCGTAATCAAACCAGTCGCGCTGCCAGTAGCGGCGGATTTCACCGTCGGTGCTCGACAGGTAGCTGCCCGCCGGGAACTCTTTAATGCTGCGGCACACCGGCACCAGCGCTTTCATTTCTGAGGCAACATACAGGTTGCCGTGCTCATCATTGCCCATATACAGCGGAATGATACCGATATGGTCACGACCGATCAGCCAGGTGTTTTTCACGCTGTCATACAGAATGAAAGCGAACATGCCTTCCAGGTCGTCGAGAAAGTCGATGCCCTTCTCCTGATACAGCGCGAGGATCACTTCGCAGTCAGACTCGGTCTGGAACTCATAGCGATCGCTCAGCTCAGCACGCAGCGCCTGATGGTTGTAGATTTCACCGTTTACCGCAAGAACATGGGTATGTGCTGCGTTGTACAGCGGCTGTGCGCCGTTGTTCACGTCAACGATCGACAGGCGCTCATGGACGAGGATCGCTTTATCATCAGCATAGACACCGGACCAGTCCGGGCCACGGTGACGCATCAGGCGGGAAAGCTCCAGCGCTTTCTTACGCAGTTCAACCGGATCGCTTTTCAGATCGAGTACACCAAAAATAGAACACATAAACAGCTCCCTAACGACTTACCTTGCGGTGGTGATATTGGTTTAAGCGACAGTTGCCGCGTGATGTATAAGAAAATGCGCTAACGCGGCAGGTGATGCAAGTAATTTAGCTAATAGGTGAAAAATAGGCTGTTGACGTGCGCGAATCCTTAACGGATTTTCAGTTTATGGCTTTTTTTATTGTGGAATCGATAATAAACGCCGGAAAGTGGATGAAAACTATCCAGTAGGGCGGGGAGAGCCCGGTAAACCGGGCAGGGGATAACTAAATAATGTCGATGTCGGCCACAGAGGGGTAAACCCAGGTCGGACGGAACGGCATAGCGTCGATATCGCTAAGCGTTGAGACGCCGGAAAGTACCAGAATCGTTTCCAGCCCTGCCTGAAAACCGGCGAGGATATCGGTACGCAGATTATCGCCAACGATCACCGTCTCTTCCGAGTGCGCCTGCATCTTATTCAGCGCGGCGCGCATAATCCACGGGCTGGGTTTACCAACGTAAAATGGCTGGCGACCGGAGATCTTTTCAATACCCGCGCACAGTGCGCCGCAGGCCGGGGAGAAGCCGTGGCCGTGGCTGTCCGGGTTGGTGGCAATAAAGCGCGCGCCGTTCGCCACGAAAAAGGCCGCTTTATGCATCATGTCCCAGTTAAACGACCGGGTTTCGCCAACGATAACAAAGTCAGGATTAATGTCGGTAATGGTGAATCCGGCTTTATACAGCTCGTGGATAAGTGCGCCTTCACCGACCACATAGGCTTTTTTACCTTCCTGGCGCTTAAGGAAATCAGCGGTGGCCATGGCCGAGGTGTAGAACACGCTGTCCGGCAGTTCGATTCCGGCAGAGGCAAAGCGGTTCGACAGATCCATCGCCGTTTGCGAAGGGTAGTTGGTCAGCACCACCAGCGGCATATTATTGCCAATAATACGCTGGAGAAATTCACGCGCACCCGGCACGGCGGTATTGTCGTGCATCAGTACGCCGTCGATATCGCAGATGACGTTCTTTATAGTCATTCGTTCGGAATCCATTTTTTATTAACCTTCCAGCAGACGTTGCAGCAGGATGCCATTCAGCATGGCGCGTTTCGCCAGGGCAAAGGCGCCAATAGCCGAGCGGTGATCAATTTCGGAACGGACCACCGGCAGATTTTTTCGGAATGCTTTCAACGCCTGAGTATTAATGCAGCCTTCAATAGCGGGCAGCAGCACTTTATCGGCTTCGGTAATTTCACCCGCAATCACAATTTTCTGTGGATTAAACAGATTGATGGCAATCGCAATCGCCTTGCCGAGATGGCGGCCCACGTGTTCAATCACTTCAGCCGCCAGCGCATCGCCGCGGTTTGCGGCCCGGCAGATCGGCTGAATATGACAATCGTCGAGGGTCAGGCTGCTTGGATAGCCCTGAGTCAGCAGGTGGCGCACGCGGTTTTCAATCGCGCTGTTGGCCGCGATCGTCTCCAGACAGCCAAAATTCCCGCAGTGGCAGCGCTCGCCGAGTGGGTCAACCTGGATATGCCCAATCTCGCCCACGTTGCCGTTGCTACCAAGAAAAATATGCCCGTTAGCGATAATACCGGCCCCGGTTCCGCGATGCACACGCACCAGAATGGAGTCTGCGCAGTCGCGCGATGCGCCAAAATAGTGCTCCGCCAGCGCCAGGCTGCGAATATCGTGACCGACAAAGCTGGTAACGTTGAAGCGCTTTTCCATATTGGCAACCAGCGGCCAGTGGCTGACGCTGATATGCGGCATATAGCGGATAATGCCATTTTTAGGGTCAACCAGGCCGGGCAGGATCACTGAAATGGCAATCAGCTCGCGAAGCTTACGCTGGTGCTGCTCACTGAAATCGGCAATGGCGTTGAACAGGGCATTTTCCAGGGTTTCCTGGGTACGTTCCGGTAGCGGGT
Source organism: Erwinia aphidicola (assembly GCF_024169515.1). Classification (NCBI taxonomy): domain Bacteria; kingdom Pseudomonadati; phylum Pseudomonadota; class Gammaproteobacteria; order Enterobacterales; family Erwiniaceae; genus Erwinia; species Erwinia aphidicola. Next base: position 3,111,387 of record NZ_JAMKCQ010000001.1, read on the forward strand.
AGTGCTCTTCCGCCAGCGATTTTCCGCTCAGGTCGAACAGGGTGACGGTGGCGTCATTGCGCCCAAGGCGCACGCCAATAGTATTGAAGCCGCGTGTTTCCGTAATGATAGAAATCGCCCGGCGGCCCCCGGTGGAGGCCTGCTGGTCGACTTCACGGATCAACCCGCGCTCAATGAGCTGGCGGGTGATCTTGGTGACGCTGGCGGGCGCGAGCTGACTGTGCTCGGCTATCTGAATGCGTGAGATAGGTCCTTGCTGATCGATCAGCCGGTAAACGGCTGCGCTATTAAGTTGTTTAACGAGATCAACATTTCCAATTTGAGCCTGGCCGCCGGTGGTCATTAAATCGCTACTCGCTTAAGACCTCGTTACCATTAACGATGGTCCGAATGATTTTGTAATCGCGGGTGAACACGGTCAGATTTGCCACTTTTCCGGCTTCAATTGAACCTAACTGGTTATCCACCCCCATTGCGCGGGCTGGGTAAAGTGTTGCCATTCTCAGCGTCTCATCGAGGGAGATGCCAACATGTTCAACGCTGTTCTCTACAGCTTCAATCATAGTTAGCGCAGAACCACTCAGAGTGCCGTTCTCATCAACACACAGCCCGTTGCGATAGTATATTGTTTTACCAGCAAAAATGAACCGATCAATACTGGCTCCGGCAGGGGCGGTAGCATCGGTCACCAGGATCAGCTTGTCGCCTTTGATCCGTTTAGCGTTACGAATGTTAGCGTAATGCACATGTAAACCGTCGGCGATCACGCCACACCATACATCTGGTGAATCAAACAGCGCACCAATCAGCCCCGGCTCGCGTCCGCTGGTGGCAGGCATGGCATTATACAGATGAGTAGCAAAGGTCACGCCTGCATCGATTCCGGCGGCAGCTTCCTCATAGGTCCCGTGCGAGTGTCCCGCAGAGATGACGATCCCGGCTGCGCGCAGCTGGCGGATTATTGCTGCATCCACTTTTTCCGGGGCAAGGGTGATTTTAGTAATCACATCGGCATTCGCGCAGAGAAAATCGACCAGCTCTTGGTCTGGCGCACGGATCAGGGCAGGGTCATGGGTGCCTTTTTTCAGCGGGTTGAGCCACGGCCCTTCCAGGTGCAGTCCCAGTGCCTGGTTGGCATTCTGCGCCAGATAAGCGCGCATCACTTCAACTGCGCGCTTCATTAATTCGTCGGTGCTGGTAATCAGGGTAGGCAGGAAACTGGTGCAGCCTGATTTTTCGTTGGCTTTCTGCATGATTTGCAGCGTTTCTACACTGATCGCCGCAATGTCATCGTTAAACTGCACGCCGCCACAGCCGTTGAGCTGCAGGTCGATAAATCCAGGGGCAACAATCGCACCACCGACATCGCGAGTTTCGATGCCAGCGGGCAGATCTTCCAGCGGGCAGACTCGCTCGATCAGACCATCGGCAATGACAACAGCATGGTTATCGAGGATTTTGTGGCCGGTGAAAATGCGGCCCTGGGTCAACGCGTACATAATTTTTCTCCTGACTTTCCTGATAATTCCGGCTCTGCCCGGCGGTTATTGCGCTCAGGCAGAGCCGTTCAGTGATGCGGGCATCACAGATCTTTAATATTTCCTGCTTCCATTTCGCGGAAATACTTCACGGTTTTGACTTTCAGTTCTGAGGTGGCGGGCTCATCACAGACCACGACTGCTTTGGCGTGCAGCTGCAGGCAGCTAATGGTCCACATATGATTCACATTGCCTTCAACGGCGGCCTGCAGGGCCTGAGCTTTCACGTGGCCGGTCACCAGAATCATCACCTCTTCCGCGTCAAGCAGCGTACCCACGCCGACGGTCAGCGCATATTTTGGTACCTGATCAACATCACCGCCGAAGAAACGTGAGTTGGCGATACGGGTATCGTGAGTCAGCGTTTTAATGCGGGTGCGTGAAGCCAGTGATGACGCCGGCTCATTGAAAGCGATATGACCGTCGTTACCGACACCGCCCATAAACAGGTGGATTTTGCCATAAGAACGGATCTTCTCCTCATACTGGCGACATTCTGCGTCAATATCCGGGGCATTGCCATTGAGAAGATTGATGTTTTCACTTGGAATATCAACATGATCAAAAAAGTTACGGTACATAAAGCTGTGGTAACTTTCCGGGTGCTCTTTTGGCAGGCCTACGTATTCGTCCATGTTGAAAGTGACAACGTGTTTAAAGCTAACCTGGCCCGCTTTATGCATATCGATTAAATGCTTATAGGCTTCAAGCGGCGTACCGCCCGTCGGCAGACCTAATACAAAAGGACGGTCGGCAGTCGGGTTAAAAGCGTTGATGCGGTTAACAATGTGGCGTGCTGCCCACTTGCCGACCTGAGTTGGCGTTGCCAGAGGAATCAGTCTCATGTTGCACCTCATTTTATGCAGAGTTGGAATGGGTTAAAAACGGTGCTCTGTAATGGCTCAGGGTAAGCGTAACGTGATTACCGCAGGAGAACAGAGGGATTTATCCGTTATGATTTTTCGAATCATAAAATAAGTTTGTGCCGATCGCCAGCTGCATGCTAAGAATAATGCGTTTTTTGGTGATTTTAGTCACAGATACGGTGCTTTAATTTGCGAAGCGAATTAATTTTTTTTTACACTTCGTCTCGTGGTGTGTAGTGTCATACAAATTCCAAAAAACCGTGTAAAAAAATCAAAGCGGTTTTTGGTGCTATATCGGGTCTCATAGGGGGAAATGGTGAATATTCTAGGCTTCTTTCAAAGATTAGGGCGGTCGTTACAGCTGCCGATTGCCGTGCTGCCAGTCGCAGCACTGATGCTGCGCTTCGGCCAGCCCGACTTACTCAACATGCCGTTTATTGCCCAGGCGGGTGGTGCGATTTTTGACAATCTCGCGCTGATCTTCGCTATTGGTGTGGCATCAACCTGGTCGAAAGATAACGCCGGTGCAGCTGCGCTGGCGGGCGCGGTGGGGTACTTTATCCTCACCAAAGCGATGGTCACCATTAACCCAACGGTCAATATGGGCGTGCTGGCGGGGATTATTACGGGTCTGGTTGCCGGTATGACTTACAACCGCTGGTCCGACATCAAACTGCCTGACTTCCTGAGCTTCTTTGGTGGTAAACGCTTTGTACCGATTGCCACCGGCTTCTTCTGTCTGGTGCTGGCCGCCATATTTGGTTACGTCTGGCCACCGGTGCAGGCGGGCATTCACGCAGGCGGTGAGTGGATTGTCTCTGAAGGCGCGTTAGGCGCGGGTATCTTCGGTTTCGTTAACCGTCTGCTGATCCCAACCGGTCTTCATCAGGTGCTGAATACCATTGCCTGGTTCCAGATTGGTGAGTTTACCAATGCGGCCGGTGCGGTATTCCACGGTGACATTAACCGCTTCTATGCGGGCGATGGCTCGGCGGGCATGTTTATGTCTGGCTTCTTCCCGATCATGATGTTTGGTCTGCCGGGTGCCGCGCTGGCGATGTATCTGGCCGCGCCGAAAGAGCGTCGTCCAATGGTCGGTGGCATGCTGCTGTCCGTTGCGGTTACCGCCTTCCTGACCGGTGTCACCGAGCCGCTGGAATTCCTGTTCATGTTCCTGGCGCCGATGCTGTATCTGATCCACGCCCTGCTGACCGGTATCAGCCTGTTTGTTGCCACCACTCTGGGCATCCACGCGGGCTTCTCGTTCTCTGCCGGCGCTATCGACTACGTATTGATGTACAAACTGCCTGCGGCCAGTCAGAACGTCTGGATGCTGCTGGTGATGGGCGTTATCGCCTTCCTGGTTTACTTCGTGCTGTTCAGTGCGGTTATCCGCATGCTGAACCTGAAAACGCCGGGTCGTGAAGATGCGAGTGACCTGGTGGTGACCGACGAAGCGAATAGCAATACCGAAGAGGGGCTGGCCCAGCTGTCGCGTAGCTACATTGGTGCGATTGGCGGCTCCGAAAACCTGAACGTGATTGATGCCTGTATTACCCGTCTGCGTCTGTCGGTGAAAGATGCTTCCCTGGTTAATGATGCTCAGTGTAAGCGCCTTGGTGCTTCCGGTGTGGTGAAACTGAACAAGCAGACGATTCAGGTGATCGTCGGTGCGAAAGCCGAATCGATTGCTGAAGAGATGAAAAAGCAGATTGCTAAAGGCCCGGTGGCTGCGGCTTCTGCTGCCAGCGCAGCACCTGTGGCACCGGTTGCGGCTCCACAAGCCGTGCCAAACGTGGCGAAAGGCATTATCGGCACGCTGGTTGCGCCGGTCAGCGGCAAAGTTGTCGCCATTGACCAGGTTCCGGATGAGGCCTTTGCCAGTAAAGCGGTAGGCGATGGCCTGGCGATTCTGCCAACCAGCAGTACCGTTGTATCCCCTGCTGCAGGCACCGTGGTGAAAATCTTCAATACCAACCATGCCTTCTGCCTGGAAACGGAAAAAGGGGTTGAAGTAGTGGTGCATATGGGGCTGGATACCGTGACGCTGGAAGGAAAAGGTTTCACCCGCCTGGTGGAAGAGGGCAGCCAGGTGGTCGCCGGTCAACCGGTGCTGGAAATGGACCTTGAGTTCCTCAATGCCAATGCCCGTTCGATGGTCAGCCCGGTCGTGGTCAGCAACATCGATGATTTCGCTGGCATCACGCTGCTGGCGGGCGATACGGTGGTTGCCGGTGAGACCCGGTTATACGAAATTAATGGCTAAGCCACCCGGCTGAGGCTTGATTAAAAGGGCGGGAAGCAATTCCCGCCCTTTTTTTATGAGATTCCCGCAACAAACGGTTGTTTCGCCTCCCCGCTTTGTGGATCATACTCCGTTATTTGACAGCTAATTTATACTCGTCATTCTTCAAGTTGCAGCTGTGTTGGCTGCGTGTGTTCACCCCAGTCACTTACTTTGTAAGCTCCCGGGGATTCTCACACTTGCCGCCTTGCCGCAACTCGAATTATCTAGAGTAAATGCCATGCATTATTGAGGAAATTGAGATGAGTGAGGCTGAAGCCCGCCCAACTAACTTTATTCGTCAGATCATCGACGAAGATCTGGCGAACGGTAAGCATGCCACCGTGCATACCCGCTTCCCGCCTGAGCCGAACGGTTACCTGCATATTGGTCATGCAAAATCTATCTGCCTGAACTTTGGCATCGCGCAGGATTATCACGGGCAGTGCAATCTGCGTTTTGATGACACTAACCCGGTGAAAGAAGACCTGGAGTTTGTTGAGTCAATTAAACGTGACGTGAAGTGGCTTGGCTTTGAGTGGAGCGGCGAAGTACGCTACTCATCTGACTATTTCGAACAGCTGCACAACTATGCGGTTGAGCTGATCGGTAAAGGTCTGGCTTACGTTGACGAACTGTCACCTGAGCAGATCCGTGAATACCGAGGTAGCCTGACGGCGCCGGGTAAAAACAGCCCTTACCGCGACCGTAGCGTGGAAGAGAACCTTGAGCTGTTTGCCAAAATGCGCGCCGGTGGTTTTGCTGAAGGCACCGCCTGCCTGCGTGCAAAAATCGATATGGCGTCCAACTTTATCGTGATGCGCGACCCGGTTATCTACCGCATTAAATTCGCCGAGCACCACCAGACCGGCAACAAGTGGTGCATCTACCCGATGTACGATTTCACCCACTGCATCTCCGATGCGCTGGAAGGGATCACCCACTCGCTGTGTACGCTGGAGTTCCAGGACAACCGTCGCCTGTATGACTGGGTGCTGGACAACATCACCATCCCGGTGCATCCGCGTCAGTATGAGTTCTCACGCCTGAATCTTGAATACGCCATTATGTCCAAGCGTAAGCTCAACCTGCTGGTCACTGAGAAAGTGGTTGAGGGCTGGGATGACCCGCGCATGCTGACCGTGTCTGGCCTGCGCCGCCGCGGTTACAGCGCGGAATCAATTCGTGAGTTCTGCCGCCGTATTGGCGTGACCAAACAGGATAACAACGTGGAAATGGCCGCGCTGGAATCCTGTATTCGCGACGATCTCAACGAAAACGCGCCGCGTGCGATGGCCGTTCTTGACCCGGTAAAAGTGGTGATCGAAAACCTGCCTGCGCATCATGAAGAGATGATCAGCATGCCGAACCATCCGAGCAAGCCGGAGATGGGTACGCGCGAAGTGCCGTTCAGCCGTGAGATCTGGATCGATCGTGCTGACTTCCGTGAAGAAGCGAATAAGCAGTACAAGCGTCTGGTGATGGGCAAAGAAGTGCGCCTGCGTAATGCCTACGTGATCAAAGCTGAGCGCGTAGCCAAAGATGAAGAGGGCAACATTACCTGCCTGTTCTGCACCTGCGACGTGGATACGCTGAGCAAAGATCCGGCCGATGGTCGTAAAGTGAAAGGCGTGATCCACTGGGTGTCCGCAGTTCACGGCCTGCCTGCGGAGTTCCGCCTGTATGACCGTCTGTTCAGCGTGCCAAACCCGGGCGCAGCAGAAGATTTCCTGACCACCGTTAACCCGGAATCCCTGGTGATTCGTCACGGTTACGTCGAAGCGGGCATGCAGCAGGCTGAAGCTTCTGCACCTTACCAGTTCGAGCGTGAAGGTTACTTCTGTGCCGACAGCGTCTATTCCAGCGCCAGCAATCTGGTGTTTAACCGCACCGTTGGCCTGCGCGATACCTGGGCGAAAATGGGCGAATAAGCCGTAATCAGCTATATAAGAGGGCGATGATTCGCCCTTTTTTTTCGTCCGCTGGATACCGCTATCAGCGACGTATCGACAATCTCACCTGAAGGATATTGCATGTCTGGATTAGCCGAACAAGCCAGCCGCAGCGTGATTGTGCTGCATGAACTGATCGCCGAAGTGTTTCACGGCGACGGCAGTAAAGTGCCCGAACTGCTCGCTCATTTTGCCCCCGAATTCACCATGGTCACTCCCGGTGGAAAAATGCTGGCGCTGGCAGACGTTGCCGCACTGTTTACCCGCCTGACTGGCGGACGTCAGGGCGTGGAGATTCGTATTGAGCAGTGCCAAATTATTTCGCAGTCAGAGCAGGATGTGGTGATTCATTACCATGAGCTGCAGCAGCAGGGGGATGTGCATACTCATCGTATCTCGCTGGCGGTGATTGACTGTAGCGCAACCCCACCACGCTGGCGCTATTTGCAGGAAACGATGGTTGCCGACTAGTTACCGTACTAGTTCGCGAGTGTGATTTTGTGTAGACTATGCGGCATTAATGCCGTTTAGCCAGTGGAATATCCCGGCGCGTGCGTTTTGTTACCGTTTCTCGCTAAGGATTTGCCATGGCTCTGCCTGCTTCTGCTGCTCCGTTACCCTCCACGCTGTGGGGGACCTTAATCATCAGCGGCACCATTATCGGTGCCGGGATGTTCTCCCTGCCGGTGGTCATGTCGGGGGCGTGGTTCCTCTGGTCTTCACTGTTGCTGATCCTCACCTGGTTTTGCATGCTGCTTTCCGGGCTGCTCTATCTTGAGGCCAGCCTGCATTATCCGCCGGGCGCCAGCTTCGATACCGTTACGCGCGACCTGTTAGGGCGCGGCTGGAATCTGGTTAACGGGTTGTCGGTGGTTTTTGTGCTCGGCATTCTGACCTACGCCTATATCTCTGCCAGCGGGGCGATTATTCAGCACAGCCTGAGCCAGCTGAGTGTCGATCTCTCTGCCCGCACCGCCGGGCTGCTGTTTGCGCTGCTGGTGGCGCTGTTTATCTGGCTGGGTACGGCCGTGGTCAGCCGCATGACGCTGATCTTTCTCGGTGCGAAGGTGATCACATTCCTGATGATTTTTGGCGGCTTGCTGTGGCACATCGAGCCGGTGAATCTGCTCGACAGCGCGGCGGAAGACGGCCACTACCTGCGTTATCTCTGGGCGGTAGTGCCGTTCTGCCTGGCCTCATTTGGCTACCACGGCAATATTGCCGGGCTGGTGAGTTACTACCGTAAAAACGCCGGGCGCGTCAGCCGCTGCCTGGTCTACGGCACGCTGCTGGCGCTGGCAATTTACCTGGTGTGGATCGTCGGCACCATGGGCAATATTCCACGCCATGACTTTAAAGCGATTGCCGCACAGGGGGGGAATATCGATGTGCTGGTTGCGGCGTTGTCCGGCGTACTGCACAGTCAGTACCTGAATCTGCTGCTGGATATCTTCTCCAACTTTGCCGTGGCCTGCTCATTCCTCGGCGTCAGCCTGGGCTTTTTTGACTACCTTGCCGACCTGTTTAAGCTGGATAACTCTGCCACAGGGCGCCTGAAGACCACCGTGCTGACCTTTATTTTCCCGCTTACTGCCGCGCTGATCTGGCCCAACGGCTTTCTACTGGCGATAGGTTATGCCGGGTTGGCTGCTACCCTTTGGGCGGTGATCACGCCCGCGCTGCTCGCCTGGCAGTCGCGCCGCCGCTTTGCCACCGCGGCCTGGCGGGTGAGGGGCGGCGTTGCGCCCATCGTACTGGTGCTCTGCTTTGGCGTGCTGAATGCCCTGGTATCACTGCTCTCATACGGTCACTGGCTGCCGGTATTCGGCGAATAGCAGGCATAAAAAAACCGCTGGCAGGCAGCGGTTTTTACACAATCATGGAGATTACTGGTCGTGCAGAGTCTCGTCTTCGCGGCAGTCGCCCAGAGCACAGTGACCGTAAAGATAGAGGCTGTGGTTGCTCAGTTTGATGCCGTGGCGCTTAGCGATTTCACGCTGGCGCTCCTCGATGTATTCATCACGAAACTCGATAACTTTACCGCAGTCCAGGCAGATCAGATGATCGTGATGGTGCTGCTGGGTCAGTTCGAAAACGGATTTACCGCCTTCAAAGTTATGGCGGGTAACGATCCCCGCGTCGTCAAACTGGTTCAGCACGCGGTAAACCGTGGCCAGACCAATTTCTTCGCCCATATCAATCAGGCGTTTGTACAAGTCTTCCGCACTGACGTGATGGCCCTCTGGTTCCTGAAGCACTTCCAGAATTTTCAGTCGGGGAAGCGTGACTTTCAGGCCGGCCTTCTTTAATGCGGTGTTATTGTCAGTCATGCGGATATTGTCCTGTTACTTTGCTAGTCACTTAGTGGCTGAAAAGCCATGAACATCGGTCGACGCTAAAGCTGAATGCGTCTCAGTATAGAGCTGATAGTTCGAAATGAAAACTAAAAGGGATGCCTGAACCGCTGAGGGATGTAAGGATTAATGTCGTTACATCCTGGGAAGCGCGCGCCCGAATTATGCTGGGTTAACATTTCGTTCTCCCTCATCTCATCACACTCGGTAAACCAAGTGTCGTCAAACAGTGTGACGGGCGCTGAGTAAGCGGGTAACCGATGGGGTTATTGTACAGTTTTGCAGGTGAAAGTTACAAACATGTATCTATTACTTCTATAGGAAAAACCACTGACTTGATGTGAGATAACTCCCACATCAAGCCGCTGTGGTTAGGCTTCGATGATTTCTTTCAGCTGAAGTTCATCAAAAATCTGTTTTACCCACTTTTCAACGCGTTCGTTAGTGAGTTCTGGCTGGCGGTCTTCATCAATCGCCAGACCGAGGAAGTTGTTGTCATCTGCCAGGCCTTTAGAGGCTTCGAAGTGATAGCCTTCGGTCGGCCAGTGACCAACGATAATCGCCCCGTTCGGTTCAATGATGTCGCGAATGGTACCCATCGCATCACAGAAATATTCAGAGTAATCTTCCTGATCGCCGCAGCCAAACAGCGCGACCAGCTTACCGTTGAAGTCGATCTCTTCCAGCGTTGGGAAGAAGTCATCCCAGTCGCACTGGGCCTCACCGTAGTACCAGGTGGGAATGCCCAGCAGCAGAATATCAAAGGCTTCAAGGTCTTCTTTGCTGCTTTTGGCAATATCACGAACTTCTGCAACATCTTTACCCAGCAGTTTCTGGATCTGTTTTGCAATGTTTTCCGTATTGCCTGTATCGCTGCCGAAGAAAATGCCGACGAGTGCCATGAGTTTAATAACCTCTTGAATCTTAATGATATGGTGACTGCTGAATTTTTCGCAGATATCGCTAATGATAACAGACCGCCGGAAGCGGATAAACGTGTAATGCTGCTGGTTTTGTCGCTGAGTGCTTAAGCCAGGCGATCAGGATTGATGACGCTGCAGCTGTTCCAGCAGCATCTCTTCAATCAGTTCGCTGCGACTCATATTGCGCTCTTCTGCCAGCTGGTTCAGGGTATCAACCGCGTCGCTGTTCATTTTCAGCTCAACGCGCTTCAGGCCGCGCACTTTATCCCGCTTCAGCTGGTTGCGCTTGTTGATGCGTAGCTGCTCATCACGCGTTAGCGGATTCGTTTTAGGTCGTCCCGGGCGACGTTCATCTGCGAACAGATCGATCGTTGTGCGGTCCGTGTTCTCTTTTGCCATAGGGATAGTGATACTGAAAGGCTGAATTTCTGAAGACCAGGGTCGTTATGCCGCGTGAAGAATCAGCAGCGGCAAATTTTAGCGCGCCATCATACCCCAGCGAAAGTGATGACGACAATCATTTATACCCTTCATTCTTCAAGCCGCAGATGCGTTGGCTTCATCCATTATTCGGCCCATCCCTGGACCTCCCCCCTTCGGGACCACTGTAGACAGCGTTCAAATCTGCTCCGGGCAGATTTGTCACCCCTGTCACAGAGCGATCTATGCTGCCGGGGACTCATGGCCTTGCCGCCTTTCTGCAGCTCGAATTATTTTGGCTATATCAACCCGAGGAAATAATTGTTTTTACAGCGCAAAAAATCGACGGATTGCGCGTAACACGGCATCAGGTTTTTCCGCATGTACCCAGTGGCCGGCTCCGGCTATCACATGCGCACGCGCCTGAGGGAACTGAGCTAGCAGGGCATCACGGTACTCATCCGCCAGATAAGCCGAGCGTTCGCCGCGGATAAACAGTGCCGGATGCGGGCAGGGGGCCAGAGGCTGCCAGCCAATAATCTGGTCGTAACACTCCCACAGCACCGGCACGTTGAAGCGCCAGTCACCTTCATGGAATGATTTCAACAGAAACTGGATCACGCCTTCTTCATCTATATGCAGGCGCATCAGCGCGGCGGCTTCGCTGCGCGTTTTAATTCCGGCCTGCGACACCGCTTGCAAGGCGGCAAAAATGTCGTCGTGATGGCGAGTGCTATAAGCCACGGGGGCGATATCGATGACCACGATCTCACCTACACGCTCGGGGGCCAGCGCGGCCAGCGCCATCGCGATCTTGCCACCCATGGAGTGGCCAATAAGGCTGAAGCGTTCAACCTTGAGTTCATCGAGCGTATCGAGGATATCCTGCGCCATCAGCGCATAGCTCATCTCATCAGCCCGCGGCGAAAGCCCATGATTGCGCACATCAATTTGAATCAGACGACGGTCATCTTTTAACCCTCGCGCCAGCACGCCAAGGTTATCCAGGCTGCCAAACAGACCGTGGATTAGCACCAGCGGAAGATCGTTTGATGCGGATTGTTCAGATTGCAGGCGGAAGTTTAAATTCATAGAGAAAGTTCTTACAGTTGATGTGAAGGCTTAGGGTATCATGGATCCCACAATTTCTGCCGCAGGCGCCATATGCGGTTACGATCTTTTTGCGGCATATTCCGACTTTTGCCCTGAAATGGGTCTGGCGCTACAACCCGGCAGGATTTAACTTTATAATCCTGATGTTAGAACTGGATCGGTTGAGCACGGGCGATCCCGACGATCGTTTTCGTCTCTGTGACCCGCGTTCTGACACAAGCACTAACCGTACTGGATAAAGATGAAAACGATAGAAGTCGACGAAGAGCTATACCGTTATATTGCCAGCCACACTCAGCATATTGGTGAAAGCGCATCGGATATTTTGCGCCGCATGTTGAAGTTCACTGCGGGTCAGACGGCTCCGGCTACAGCGGCAACATCCGCTGCAGCGGCGGGGAAAGAGCCAGCAGCGAACACGGCGGTGAAAACTGAAGCCCGTCCGCAGGATCGTGTGCGTGCGGTACGTGAACTGCTGCTTTCTGATGAGTATGCCGATCAGAAAAGAGCAGTGAACCGCTTTATGCTGGTTTTATCGACTTTATACAGTCTGGATGCCAAAGCGTTTGGCGCAGCGACAGAGTCTCTGCACGGTCGCACGCGCGTTTACTTCGCGGGCAATCAGCAAACGCTGGTAGAAAATGGCACCCATACCAAGCCGCAGCACGTTCCGGGCACGCCGTACTGGGTGATCACCAACACAAATACTGGCCGTAAACGCAGCATGGTTGAACACATAATGCAGTCGATGCAGTTCCCGACGGAACTGACTGAGAAAGTTTGCGGTACCCTCTAACTGAAGCGTCAGGGAGAAGCGCCAATGGCCAATCACCCCCGTGCCGGGCAACCCGCCCAGCAGAGCGATTTGATTAACGTTGCACAATTAACATCTCAGTATTATGTCCTGCAGCCTGAACTGGGCAATGCAGAGCATGCGGTGAAATTTGGCACCTCCGGCCATCGCGGTAGCGCGGGTCGTCACAGCTTCAACGAGAATCACATTCTGGCTATCGCGCAGGCGATTGCCGAAGAGCGTAAAAAGAACGGTATTACCGGCCCTTGCTACGTGGGTAAAGATACCCACGCGCTGTCTGAGCCCGCCATTATTTCCGTGCTGGAAGTGCTGGCTGCCAACGGGGTGGATGTGATTGTCCAGCAGGATAATGGCTATACGCCAACGCCGGCGATCTCCAATGCTATCCTTGAGCACAACAAATCTGGCGGCGCACAGGCGGACGGCATCGTCATCACGCCTTCGCACAATCCACCAGAAGATGGCGGCATCAAGTACAACCCGCCGAACGGTGGTCCGGCGGATACTAACGTCACCAAAGTGGTGGAAGATCGTGCCAATGCGCTGATCAAAGATGGCCTGAAAGGCGTGCAGCGCATGACGCTGGATCAGGCCTGGGCCAGCGGCCACCTGACGGAAAAAGATCTGATCCAGCCTTATATTGAAGGTCTGGCCCAGATCGTTGATATTCCGGCGATCCAGAAAGCGGGTCTGAAAATTGGTGTGGATCCCCTTGGCGGTTCCGGTATCGCCTACTGGCAGCGTATCGCGGAGTTCTACAACCTCGATCTGACTATCGTAAACGATGCTGTCGACCAGACTTTCCGCTTTATGCATCTGGACCATGACGGCGTGATCCGTATGGACTGCTCGTCTGAATCTGCCATGGCTGGCCTGCTGGCGCTGCGTGACAAATTTGACCTGGCCTTTGCCAATGACCCGGACTACGACCGCCACGGTATCGTGACTCCGGCCGGTCTGATGAACCCGAACCACTATCTGGCGGTGGCGATTCAGTATCTGTTCCAGCACCGTCCACAGTGGGGCAAAGACGTCGCCGTGGGTAAAACCCTGGTGTCGAGTGCGATGATTGACCGCGTGGTGGACGATCTGGGCCGCAAGCTGGTGGAAGTTCCGGTTGGCTTCAAGTGGTTTGTGGATGGCCTGTTCGACGGCAGCTTCGGTTTCGGTGGCGAAGAGAGTGCGGGAGCTTCCTTCCTGCGCTTCGACGGTACCCCGTGGTCGACTGACAAAGACGGCATCATCATGTGCCTGCTGGCGGCTGAAATCACGGCTGTGACCGGTAAGAACCCGCAGCAGCATTACGATGAGCTGGCGGCCCGTTTTGGCGCACCGAGCTATAACCGTATTCAGGCTCCGGCAACCTCCGCGCAGAAAGCCGCGCTGTCAAAACTGTCGCCTGAAATGGTCAGTGCCGACACGCTGGCGGGCGATCCGATCACTGCGCGTCTGACGGCGGCTCCGGGTAACGGTGCTTCCATCGGTGGCCTGAAGGTAATGACTAAAAACGGCTGGTTTGCCGCGCGCCCTTCGGGTACTGAAGACGCTTACAAGATCTACTGTGAAAGTTTCCTCGGTGCCGAGCATCGTGCGCTGATTGAAAAAGAAGCCGTGGAAATTGTCAGTGCGGTGCTGAAAAACGCCTGATTGCTGACACGCTGAATAAGGGCTGCTCACGCTGTGAGTGGCCCTTTTTTTATTGCAGAATTACGGAATAAAGCGGTAGCCGACGCCGGTTTCCGTGATCAGATGCTGCGGCTGTGCCGGGTCGTGCTCCAGCTTCTGGCGCAGGTGGCCCATATAGATGCGCAGATAGTGGCTGTGCTCAACCGCATTGGGTCCCCAGACCTGAGTCAGCAGCTGGCGCTGAGTCATCACCTTGCCGGGATGATTAAGCAGGCTGACCAGCAGGCGAAATTCTATCGGCGTCAGATGCAGCTCTTCACCGTGACGGGTAACGCGACGGGTGGCGATATCCACGCTGACGCTGCCAAAAGTGACCTGTGCGCTGAGGCTGTCACTGCTCTGGGCCGGACGGTGGCGGAGCGCCACGCGCACCCGCGCCATCAGTTCGCCCACGCCGAAAGGCTTGGTGAGGAAATCATCGGCCCCGGCATCCAGCGCCGCGATTTTATCCTGCTCATCGCTGCGGGCGGAGAGCACGATAACCGGCATGCTGCTCCACTGGCGGATCTCACGGATAAACTGGCTGCCATCACCGTCCGGCAGCCCGAGATCGAGGATCGTCAGCTCCGGCTTGCGCGTTGCTGCTTCAATCAGACCGCGGCTCAGCGTGTCTGCATCAACGACACGAAAACCTTCCCCCTCCAGCGCCAGGCGCAGAAAACGGCGGATCTCTTTTTCATCTTCCACAATCAGAATGGTGACCACATTGCCTCTGCTGCATAACCGCGTAATAGAAGCTAATTTAGCAAAAAGTAGACAGAGCGTCTGTGATAGTTCGCAATCACCTGAGGGGTTAACAGAGTCGCTTTAATCATGCTATTCACGCTACGATTTTAACAATCATGTAACTAAGTTTCAGTCAGGCTGAATTAATAGGCTTTTTTTTCGCCAAAAGTGGTCTGATCAGTAGTAAAATTACACCAGAAGCGCTACTATTTTAGTCAGATTACAGACAGCATCTTTTCAACAATTATTCAGGAGGACGTATGAGTCTTTATCACAACTATTCACCCACACGGATTTTCATGCGTCGTGCCGCCGTCGTGGTTTGCGGTGTGCTGGCCCTGCCGGTGATGTTATTCCGTAGCGATCGCGCACGTTTCTATAGCTATCTGCATCGCGTATGGGTTAAAACCAGCGACCAGCCGGTCTGGCTGGCGCAGTCAGAAGCCGCAGGGTGTGAATTCCTGTAACTTTTGGGGTTGACCGACCGGTAGCGGGCCGACCTTTTTTCCGGTCGACCCTCCTATACGAATAGTTTCCCGCCCGTTGGCGGGATTTTTTTGCCTGTCGTCGGGCTTTTTCCGCTACACTAAAAGTTGTACATGGCTTTAGGGGTTGTATAACTATGGGCGAAAAAATTCCGGTGGGTATCAGTGCCTGTTTACTGGGCGAAAAAGTGCGCTTCGATGGCGGTCATAAACGCAATGCTTTTGCTGCCGAGCAGCTGGCACCGTTTATACGTTATGAGCCCGCCTGTCCTGAAATGGCGATTGGCCTGCCAACACCACGCCCGGCACTGCGCCTGACAGAGGAGGAGGGCGGAGAAGTCTCCCTGCGCTTCAGTAACGGCCAGGCGGATCCGGTCACAGAAGCGATGAAGGCATTCTCTGTCGAAAAAGTGCAACGTCTGCGCCACCTTTGCGGCTATATCGTTTGCGCTAAATCTCCCAGCTGCGGGATGGAGCGGGTACGCGTCTATCAGCCTGATAACAATAACAACCGTAAAGAAGGCACGGGACTATTTACCCGCGAGCTGATGGCACAGATGCCGTGGCTGCCGGTGGAAGAAGATGGTCGCCTGCACGATCCTAATCTGCGTGAGAATTTTGTGGCGCGGGTGTATGCCCTGCACGAGTTTAACCAGCTGTGGAGCAGTGGCCTGACGCGCGCCAAACTGATGGCCTTTCATACCCGTTACAAGCTGCTGCTGCTGTCTCATTCACAGCCTGCCTACCGCCAGATTGGCCCGTTCGTCGCCAAAATGGACCAGTGGGAATCGCTGGAAGAATTTGCGCTGGAGTATCGTCAGCGCCTGATGGACCTGATGAAGCATGAAGCTACGCGCAGCAATCACACCAACGTATTGATGCACGTTCAGGGCTACTTTCGCCGGGAGCTGACTTCAGCCCAGCGCCAGGAGCTGGCTAACCTGATCGACCACTATCGCCAGGGCCTGCAGCCGCTGCTGGCCCCGATAACCCTGCTTAAACACTATATGGCGGAATACCCGCACCCGTGGCTGGCCGAACAGCGCTACTTTGCGCCTTATCCGGAAGCACTGCGCCTGCGGTATGGACAATAATTTCAGGGAGCATTATGACAACTCATCTGGTCTGGTTGCGCAATGACCTGCGCATCAACGACAACCATGCGCTGTACGCCGCCTGTCGTTCTGACAATGCACGGGTTATTGCCCTGTTTATCGCCACGCCCGGGCAGTGGCAGTCACACCATATGGCACCGAAGCAGGCGGAGTTTATCTGGCAAAGCCTGCAGGAACTCCAGCAGTCGCTGGCGGCAAAAGGTATCCCACTGCATCTTGAGCAGTGCGCCGACTTCGACGCCTCCGTTCCGCTGCTGCGGCAGTTTTGTCAGGAACACCAGGTTGACCGCCTGTTCTACAACTATCAGTACGAGGTGAATGAGCGCCAGCGCGATGCTGCGGTAGAACGCACGCTATTGGAAGACGAGGTGACGGTACAGGGCTTCGACGACAGTCTGCTGCTGCCGCCAGGCAGCGTGCTGACCGGCAGCCGCGAGATGTACAAAGTTTTCACGCCTTTCAGTAAAGCCTTTGTGAAGCGGCTACAGGAAGGATTGCCCGAATGTCTGCCAGCGCCGGCCTGTCGTGCGGAAGGTGCGGTGAACCCCCACCGGCTGAAAGTGTTTGACTATCCGCGCGAGGATATCAACAGCGCGCTGTTTCCTCCCGGAGAGAAGGCCGCCATCGCCCGGCTGCGCGAATTCTGCCAGACCCCGGTGACCCACTATCAGGCACAGCGTGATATCCCGGCGCTTGACGGCACCAGCCGCCTGTCGGCTTATCTCGCGACCGGGGTGCTGTCACCCCGCCAGTGCCTGCATCGCCTGCTAAAGCAGCATCCGCGCGGGCTGGAAGACGGCAAAGTGTTTGTCTGGCTTAACGAGCTTATCTGGCGCGAGTTCTACCGCCATCTGCTGGTGGCTTACCCGTCGCTGTGCCGTCATCAGCCGTTTACCCGCTGGACGCGCGGCGTCAAATGGCGCGACGATGCCGAGGGGCTGAAGGCGTGGCAGCAGGGAAAAACCGGCTACCCCATTGTCGATGCTGCGATGCGCCAGCTTAATACGCTGGGCTGGATGCATAACCGCCTGCGCATGATTACCGCCAGTTTCCTGGTGAAAGATCTGCTGATCGACTGGCGGGTGGGTGAGCAATATTTTATGTCGCAGCTGATTGATGGTGATCTGGCCGCTAACAATGGCGGCTGGCAGTGGGCAGCGTCTACCGGTACCGATGCCGCACCCTATTTTCGCATTTTTAACCCCACCACTCAGGGTGAGCGCTTCGATGAAAGCGGTGAGTTTATTCGCCACTGGCTGCCGGAACTGCGCGATGTGCCGGAGAAATATATCCATCAGCCGCAGGAGTGGGCAAAGAAAAATCAGCAAACCCTCGATTATCCGCAGCCGATCGTGGAACATAAACAGGCACGCCTGCAAACCCTGGCCGCTTTTGAAGCGGCACGCAAACAGACGGACTGATTATGCTGAATACTGAACTGGAACGGCTGGTTAACCAGCTGCTCAACACTGAGAATTTCAAAGATTACGCCCCCAACGGATTACAGGTTGAAGGGCGGGGCGAAATTAAAAAAGTGGTGACCGGCGTAACTGCCTGCCAGGCACTGCTCGACGAGGCGGTGCGCTTAGATGCCGATGCCGTGCTGGTGCATCACGGTTATTTCTGGAAGAGCGAAGCCCCGGCGATCAAGGGCATGAAGCGCCAGCGTCTGAAAACGCTGCTGGCCAACGATATCAACCTGTTTGGCTGGCATTTGCCGCTGGATGGTCACCCCGAGCTGGGTAATAACGCGCTGCTGGCGAAGATGTTCGATATCGACGTCAAAGGTGAGATCGCGCTGCTGCTGCCGTGGGGAGAGCTGAAAACGCCGTTAAGCGGCGAGCAGCTGGCGCAGCGCATTGCTCAGGTATTAGGCCGTGAGCCGCTGCACTGTGGGGATAATGCACCGGCATTGATTAAGCGCGTCGCCTGGTGCAGCGGCGGCGGTCAGGGCTACATTGATGACGCCGCGGCGTTTGGCGTCGATGCCTTTATCAGCGGAGAAGTCTCTGAGCAGACCATCCACAGCGCGCGCGAGCAGGGGCTGCATTTCTTCGCCGCCGGGCATCATGCTACCGAGCGCTGCGGTATTCAGGCGCTGGGCGACTGGCTGGCGCAGCATCATGGTCTGGATGTCACCTTCGTCGATATTTTCAACCCTGCCTGATCCTCTTTGTCACTGCCAATGACCTTCAGCGCGCAGCATTAAGGCCGCGCTGAAGGTTGACAGCCACGCGACAATTCCGCATAACTACCTGTCATAATTGATATTAAGTATCACTTTTTCCTATTTGTCAGGAGGCAGCTTTTGCAACGAGCACGTTGTTACCTGCTGGGCGAACGCGCAGTGGTGCTGGAGTTAGAACCTCCGGTCTCACTTGCCAGCCAGCAGCGTATCTGGGGGCTGACACAACGCCTGCAGGACCGTTCGGAAGTAGCGGAAATCGTCCCCGGGATGAACAATATCACCGTGATGTTAAGCAACCCGCAGCAGAGCGCGCTGGACGCGATCGAATGGCTGCAGCAGTGGTGGGAAACCAGCGATGCGCTGGAGCTGGAGTCGCGCCTGATAGAGATCCCGGTGGTCTACGGCGGCAAGCTGGGGCCGGACCTCGACGAAGTGGCTCATCACAGCGGGCTGAGCGCCAGCCAGGTGGTGGCCTGCCACGCATCAGTGGATTACGTGGTCTATTTCATCGGCTTCCAGCCTGGCTTCCCGTATCTGGGCGGACTGGATGAGCGCCTGCATACCCCGCGCCGCGCCGAACCGCGCGTGCAGGTACCGAAGGGTTCTGTCGGCATTGGCGGCAGCCAGACCGGTATCTATCCGGTCGTCGCCCCCGGTGGCTGGCAGCTGATTGGGCAGACGCAGACGGCACTGTTTGCCCCGGACCAGCATCCTCCGGTGCTGCTGCGCCCCGGCGACCGCGTGCGCTTTGTGCCGCAGAAGGAGGGCGTATGCTGAAAATTATTCGTGCCGGAATGAGCAGCAGTATCCAGGATGCGGGCCGTATCGGCTGGCGGCAATATGGTATTAGTCTGAGTGGCGTACTTGACCACCCGGCGATGCAGACTGCCAATATGCTGGTGGGAAATGCGCCCGACAGCGCGGTGCTGGAAATTACCCTCGGGCAGTTTTGTGCCGAGTTCCAGCGCGACGGCTGGATTGGCCTCGCGGGTGCAGGCTGCCAGGCCCAGCTTGATGGCGAACCCGTCTGGACGGGCTGGCGCACCGCGGTGAAAAAGGGCCAGCGCCTGACGTTGAGTATGCCGCAGCGCGGAATGCGCAGCTATCTGGCGGTCAATGGCGGTTATGCGGTTGAGCAGCGGCTCGACTCAGCCAGCACCGATCTGAAAGCCGGATTCGGCGGCTTTAACGGGCGTCAGCTACAGGATGGTGACAGCCTGCCGCTGGGCGAGCCAACCTGCGACTTTAGCCAGCCCGCAGGCGTACGACAGCTGCTGTGGGGGAATCGGGTGCGGGCGATGCCCGGCCCGGAATATCATGAGTTCAGCGCAGACAGTCAGGAAGCCTTCTGGCGCAGCGCGTGGCGGCTTAATCCACAGAGTAACCGTATGGGCTACCGTTTTCAGGGGCGCAAACTGACGCGCAACGTCGGCCGCGACCTGCTCTCCCACGGGCTGATCCCGGGGGTGATTCAGGTGCCGCCGAACGGTCAGCCGATCGTGCTGCTGGCCGATGCGCAGACCACCGGCGGCTATCCGCGCATTGCCTGCGTGATTGAAGCCGATCTCTACCACCTGGCGCAGCTGCGGCTCGGCGAGCCGATTCACTTCGTCTACTGCACGCTGCAGGAAGCGCTGCAGGCGAAGCGTGAACAGCAGCGCTCACTGGAACAAATGGCCTGGGGGCTTGCCAATGAAAGTCGATCTTAATGCCGATCTCGGCGAAGGGTGTGAAAACGACCGCGCCTTATTGCAGCTGGTCTCCTCGGCAAATATCGCCTGTGGCTTCCACGCGGGTGATGCGGAAACCATGCTGCAATCCGTGCGCTGGGCGCTGGAGTTTGGTGTGGCTATCGGTGCGCATCCCAGCTTCCCGGACCGGGAAAACTTTGGCCGTACCGCCATGCAGCTGCCGCCGGAAACCGTCTATGCCCAGGTGCTGTATCAGGTCGGGGCGCTGAAGGCGCTGACCGAGAGTGAAGGTGGCAAGCTGGTCCACGTCAAGCCACATGGCATGCTGTATAACCAGGCCGCACGCGACCCCCAGCTGGCCGATGCGATTGCGCGGGCGGTGAAGGCGGTTGATCCGGCGCTGGTGCTGGTCGGGCTGGCGGGCAGCGAGTCGATTCGCGCCGCCGAACGTCACGGCTTAACCACCCGCCAGGAGGTGTTTGCCGATCGCGGCTATATGGCGGATGGTTCGCTGGTGCCGCGTAGTCAGCCCGGTGCGCTGGTGGAAAGTGACGAGCAGGCGATAAGCCAGACGCTGACCATGGTTCAGAAAGGTCAGGTGAAAAGCCTGAGCGGCGAGTGGGTGAAGGTGCAGGCCGACAGCGTTTGCCTGCATGGCGATGGGGCGCACGCGCTGGCGTTTGCCCGCGAGCTGCGTCAGGCATTTAGCCAGCAGAATATCGACGTGACCAGCCGCTAAACGTCGGCGAATTTTCATTCTGCCCCGTCCACCGCGTCGGGGCATTTTTTTCTGAGGAATCAACATGGACGCTGCTATTAATCTCTGGCCGCTATTGGGCATTGCTGCCATCGTCGTCGGCTTTATTTTACGTTTCAACCCGGTCATTGTCGTGGTCGCCGCCGGCGTGATCACCGGACTGACCGCACAGATGCCGGTTAGCGACATCCTGGAAAAGCTGGGCTCCGGCTTCCTGAATACCCGTAACCTGCCGTTTATCCTGCTGCTGCCGCTGGCGGTTGTTGGCTTGCTGGAGCGCCACGGGCTGAAGGAGAGGGCGCAGGCATGGATTGCGCGGATACGCAGCGCCACTGCCGGACGTCTGTTAATTGTCTATCTGCTGGCGCGTGAGCTGACGGCCGCCATGGGGCTGACCAGCCTCGGCGGGCACCCGCAGATGGTGCGTCCGCTGCTGGCACCGATGGCCGAAGGCGCCAGCGAGAACCGCTATGGTGAGCTGCCGCCTCAGGTGCGCTACCGCCTGCGGGCAATGGCGGCGGCAACGGATAACGTTGGCCTGTTCTTCGGTGAGGATATCTTCGTGGCATTCGGCGCGATTATCTTTATGCACAACTTTATGCAGGAATCGGCGGGTATTCAGACCGAACCGCTGCATATTGCCCTGTGGGGTATTCCGACCGCGGTCTGTGCTTTCCTGATCCATGCGGTGCGCCTGCATCGTCTGGATAAAAAACTGGCGGCTGAACTGGGTAAATTAAATACCAGTGCCTTACAGCAGAAGGGGGCTAAATAATGTTCCAGCAGGCTTATCTCTTCTGGCTGGCAGGCACTATTCTGCTGATCGTGGCGCTGATGTCATGGCGTGATAAAAGTAATCCGCGCCGCTTAACTACCGGGCTGTTTTGGGCGCTGTACGGCCTGGTTTTCTTTATCGGCGACTGGGCGACGGCCTGGATCGGCGCACGCACCCTGCATATTGGTGTGGGCGTGGGCGTGGTGGTGATGGCGCTGATAGCCGGCTGCGGCGGCGTCAGGCTGGGCAGCTACTCTACCCGCACGCCGCAGCAGCGCGAAGAGAGCGCGAGTCGCCTCGGCAATCGCCTGTTTTTACCGGCGCTGGTTATTCCCGTGGTCACGGTGATTGGCGTGCTGGCGTTCAATAACATTCCTGGCCTGCAGCTGGCAGTGTTCGGCGCGGGGAATCACTCGACGCTGGTGACACTGCTATCGATGTCGGTTGGCTGCCTGCTGGCGTGGCTGATAGCGCTGAAGATGACGCATGAAGCACCGGCACAGTCTTTACAGGAAGCGCGCCGCCTGCTGGACTCGATCGGCTGGGCGTTTATCCTGCCGCAGATTCTGGCGACCCTCGGGTTACTGTTTACCAGCGCGGGGGTGGGGTCGGCGATTTCTCATCTGACCGAAAGCTATCTGGCGGTTGATAACCGCTTTATCGCCGTGGTGCTGTATACCGTGGGTATGGCGCTGCTGACGATGGTGATGGGCAATGCCTTTGCCGCATTCCCGATAGTGACTGCCGGCATCGGCATTCCGATTCTGGTGCTGCAGCATCATGGCAATCCGGCGGTTATGGCGGCGATTGGCATGTTCTGCGGTTACTGCGGCACGTTAATGACGCCGATGGCAGCGAATTTCAACATTGTTCCGGCGCGCCTGCTGGAGCTGCCGGACCGAAATGCGGTGATCAAAGCTCAGATCCCAACCGGTGTGCTACTGTTAGTGGCCAATACCTTCCTGCTCTATTTCCTGATGTTTTTGTGAGGGAACGATGAAAACTGTATTGATTACCGGCTTTGAACCCTTCGATGGCGAGCTGTTAAACCCGGCCTGGGAGGCAGTCAGCCAACTGAGCGACCGGATGATTGGCTCGACCAAAGTGGTCGCCAGACAGCTACCCTGCGTGTTCGGTACTGCGATAGATGAGATCACCCGCATTATTGATGAGCTGAAACCCGAACTGGTGATTGCGGTGGGGCAGGCGGGCGGCAGAGCCGATATCAGCGTGGAGCGCGTCGCAATCAACGTGAATGATGCCCGCATTCCCGACAACGCCGGGGCGCAGCCGGTTGATGAACCTATCGAGCCGCAGGGACCGGCTGCCTATTTTGCCACGCTGCCGGTAAAAGCGATGGTGGCGGGTATTCGCGAGGCGGGGATCCCCGCTTCGGTCTCGCAGACCGCGGGCACCTATGTCTGTAACAACGTGATGTATGGCCTGCTGCACCACCTGCGGCGCCGTAAAACTCGCGGCGGCTTTATCCACATTCCCTATCTGCCGGAACAGGCGATAAAGCACCCTGGCGTACCCAGCATGTCGCTGACCACGGTGACGCTGGCGCTGGAGATGGCCATCGGTATTGCGCTGACGGTGAAAGAGGATATCCCTCTCGAGGGCGGCGCCACACATTAATTCGCAGGGAGGAGAGCATGCCAGAGGGTCCTGAAATCCGTCGCGCGGCGGATCGGCTGGAACAGGCGATTAAGGGCAAGGTGTTAACCGACGTCTGGTTCGCCTTTCCGGCATTGCAAACTTATCAGCAGGCGCTGGTGGGTGAACGGGTCATCGCAATCGAAACCCGTGGCAAAGCGCTGCTAACTCATTTCTCAAACGGGCTTACGCTGTACAGCCATAATCAGCTGTACGGCGTCTGGCGCGTGGTGGATAGCGGTACTGAACCTGCCAGCAAGCGCGTATTGCGGGTGAGACTGGCGGCAGCGGATAAAACCCTGCTGCTCTATAGCGCTTCGGAAATTGAGCTGCTGGATGCAGACGGGTTGGCCAGCCATCCGTTTTTGCAGCGCGTCGGGCCGGACGTGTTAGATATGACCCTGACAGAAGCACAGGTGCGCGAGCGTTTATTATCAAAGCGTTTTCGCCGACGTCAGTTCAGCGGGCTGTTGCTGGACCAGTCATTTTTGGCCGGGCTGGGAAACTACCTGCGGGTGGAAATTCTTTGGCAGGCCGCGCTGGCGCCGCAGCATAAAGCGGAAACGCTTAATGATGCTCAGTTAAATGCGCTGGTTACGGCACTGCTGGCGCTCCCGCGACTCTCTTACCAGACGCGCGGACAGGCGGATGAGAATCATCATCACGGCGCTCTGTTTCGCTTTAAGGTGTTTCATCGGGAAGGGAGGGCGTGCGAGCGCTGTGGTGCCACCATTGAACGCACCACGCTGTCGTCGCGGCCGTTTTACTGGTGTCCGGGCTGTCAGAAATGAAAAAATAAGGGCCGATCAAAACGATCGGCCCCTATGTCAATCTACTCTGTTACTGTAGGAGCGGACTCTCATTTTCGCTCCGCCCGCAAATTACTTCTTAATATTCGACGTAAAATCGCGCTGATCGTAGCCAGTATACAACTGGCGCGGACGGGCAATTTTCACGCCGTCGTCATGCATCTCTTTCCAGTGTGCAATCCAGCCCACGGTACGCGCCATCGCGAAGATCACGGTAAACATGGAAGACGGAATGCCCATCGCTTTCAGAATGATGCCTGAATAGAAATCGACGTTTGGATAGAGTTTACGTTCGATGAAGTACGGGTCGTTCAGCGCAATGTGTTCCAGCTCCATCGCCACTTCCAGCAGGTCATCTTTCATCCCCAGCTCATTCAGCACTTCATGGCAGGTTTCACGCATGACGGTGGCGCGCGGGTCATAGTTCTTATACACGCGGTGACCGAAGCCCATCAGACGGAACGAATCGTTCTTATCTTTGGCGCGGCGCAGGAACTCAGGAATATGCTCAACGGTGCTGATCTCTTCCAGCATGCGCAGACAGGCTTCGTTGGCGCCGCCGTGTGCGGGTCCCCACAGGGAGGCGATCCCTGCCGCGATACAGGCAAACGGGTTAGCCCCGGAAGAGCCGGCAGTACGCACGGTAGAGGTGGAAGCATTCTGCTCATGGTCAGCGTGCAGGATCAGAATACGATCCATCGCACGCTCCAGCACCGGGTTCACCACGTACTCTTCGCACGGCGTGGAGAACATCATGTTCAGGAAGTTACCGGCATAGGAGAGGTCGTTGCGCGGATAAACAAACGGCTGACCAATGGAATATTTGTAGCACATCGCGGCCATGGTCGGCATTTTCGACAGCAGGCGGAAAGCGGCGATTTCACGATGGCGCTCAATGTTGACGTCCATCGCATCATGGTAGAATGCTGCCAGTGCACCGGTTACACCGCACATCACGGCCATTGGGTGTGAATCACGACGGAAACCACGGAACAGATGGTGAATCTGCTCGTGCAGCATTGTATGGCGCGTCACCGTGGTCTTAAATTCTTCGAACTGCTCTGCGCTTGGGGCTTCGCCATTCAACAGGATGTAGCACACTTCCAGGTAGTTGGAGTGCAAAGCCAGCTGATCAATCGGAAAGCCACGGTGCAGCAGAATGCCTTCATCGCCGTCGATATAGGTGATTTTAGATTCGCAGGACGCAGTAGAGGTAAAGCCGGGGTCAAAAGTGAAGTAACCTTTTGAGCCGAGAGTGCGGACATCAATTTCTTCCTGACCCAATGTGCCTTTTAGCACATTAAGCTCAATAGGAGCTTCGCCATCGAGGGTTAGCGTTGCTTTTTTATCAGCCATTTTACAGTCTCCTTAGCGCCTTATATAGGGATCGTAATCAACAGAATGCGGCATTTCCCCAGCCTCTTGCCTGGCGCATGAGGTAATCAACTCTGTGGCATCTTTTTACGTGCAGGGTACAGAGTGACGGGCGCGTGCTGGCCGGAGTGGCGCAATTCTGATGTGTAACATGGTCGTTCATCGATGCGGTATGGCTATAACAAAAAGTGATAACCAATCCTGATAGTCTATTGATGATCCTGACCAATGTTACATAACTTGTGCTTAGGGGAAAGTGTATCCCCATAACTTTTGTGCATCATAGAACTTTTATCCGTCCGTTTGTAACAAGAATGTTGAACTTTTGTCAAATCAGATAATTAAAATTGTATCAATTGTGAAAATCGTGAGGCTGATCACTGTTCCGCCGAAATGTTCCCAAAGTGTTTGTAGGGGAATTGTAATGAGAATGTGATCCACCTATACTGCCGCCAGGTCTCCGGAAATACCCTGCAGTAGGAGCCACCCAGCGTTTCATACGCGTCGTTTTTGACACTGGACGTTCGTTGTTGTTTTGGTGCCTGGCGCGAATGCTTGCCTTATTAACGCTGTCTGACCCGCCTTCAGGACCGGAGGAAGCAAAATAAGAAAGGCTGTGTGGGCAAAACCGTGAAAAAACAAAGACCTGTCAACTTGGATCTCACTACGATCCGGTTTCCCTTAACTGCAATTGCGTCCATTCTCCACCGCGTCTCCGGCGTGATCACCTTCGTGGCGATCGGGATTCTGCTCTGGCTACTGGGTCTCTCGCTCTCTTCACCCGAAGGCTTCCTGCAGGCATCTGCCGTGATGGACAGCTTTATCGCTAAATTCATTATGTGGGGCATCTTAACCGCACTGGCGTATCATATCGCCGGCGGCATTCGCCATATGATGATGGACTTTGGCTTCCTGGGTGAAACCTTGCAAACTGGCAAGCTCTCCGCGCAAATTGCATTCGGTATCACTGTCGTGCTCTCAATCCTGGCTGGAGTCCTCGTATGGTAAGCAACGCTTCTGCACTGGGTCGCAACGGCATTCATGACTGGTTGCTGCTGCGTGCTGCCGCCATGGTTATGACCCTGTATGTGCTGTATATCCTCGGTTTTATTGTGATGTCTGGGACCCTGACCTATGACATCTGGCGCGGATTTTTTGCATCCTCCTTTACTAAAGTGTTCACCCTTCTGACGCTGTTCTCCATTTTGGTGCACGGCTGGATCGGCATGTGGCAGGTACTGACCGACTACATTAAACCACTGGCGATGCGCATGATGCTGCAGCTGGTGATTGTGGTTGCGCTGTTGGTATATGCGATTTATGGAACTGTAGTAGTGTGGGGTGCGTAATGAAGTTGCCAGTAAGAGAATTTGATGCCGTGGTAATCGGCGCAGGCGGCGCAGGTATGCGCGCCGCGTTACAAATTTCCCAATCGGGCCAGAGCTGTGCCCTGTTGTCTAAAGTTTTCCCAACCCGTTCCCATACCGTGTCTGCGCAGGGTGGTATCACCGTTGCCTTGGGTAATACCCATGATGACAACTGGGAATGGCACATGTACGACACGGTGAAAGGTTCCGACTATATCGGCGACCAGGATGCGATTGAGTATATGTGTAAAACTGGCCCGGAAGCGGTGACCGAATTGGAACATATGGGGCTGCCTTTTTCTCGTCTGGAAGATGGCCGCATCTATCAGCGTCCGTTCGGCGGTCAGTCGAAAAACTTCGGCGGTGAACAGGCGGCACGTACTGCCGCTGCCGCTGACCGTACCGGGCATGCTCTGCTGCATACGCTGTATCAGCAGAATCTGAAGAACAAAACCACTATCTTCTCCGAATGGTATGCGCTGGATCTGGTGAAAAATGCCGATGGCGCTATTGTCGGCTGCACTGCGCTGAATATTGAAGATGGTGAAGTCGTCTACTTTAAAGCGCGAGCCACTGTTCTCGCAACCGGCGGAGCCGGGCGTATTTATCAGTCGACCACTAACGCCCATATCTGTACCGGCGATGGTGTCGGCATGGCGCTGCGAGCCGGTGTGCCGGTGCAGGACATGGAAATGTGGCAGTTCCACCCAACCGGCATTGCCGGGGCGGGTGTACTGGTAACGGAAGGCTGTCGTGGTGAAGGCGGATATCTGCTGAATAAACACGGCGAGCGCTTTATGGAGCGTTACGCACCGAATGCCAAAGACCTCGCCGGTCGCGATGTGGTCGCGCGCTCAATGATGATCGAGATCCGCGAAGGGCGCGGCTGCGAGGGGCCTTGGGGGCCACACATCAAACTGAAACTGGATCACCTGGGCAAAGATGTCCTTGAGTCCCGCCTGCCGGGTATTCTGGAGCTGTCCCGCACCTTTGCTCACGTTGATCCGGTAAAAGAGCCGATTCCGGTCATTCCTACCTGCCACTATATGATGGGCGGTATTCCAACACGCGTGACTGGCCAGGCGTTAACCGTTAACGACAAAGGCGAAGATGTGCTGATCCCGGGGCTGTTCGCCGTGGGAGAAATTGCCTGCGTGTCCGTGCACGGTTCAAATCGACTGGGCGGAAACTCGCTGCTGGATCTGGTGGTATTTGGTCGTGCGGCCGGTGTGCATTTGCAAGAGTCGATTGCCGAACAGGGCGAACTGCGCGATGCCACCGAAGAAGAGGTCGACGCTTCTCTGGCACGTCTCAACCGCTGGAATAACAACGTGACCGGTGAAGATCCGGCAGAACTGCGTAAAGCGTTGCAAACCTGTATGCAGCATAACTTCTCGGTATTCCGCGAAGGCGATGCCATGGCAAAAGGTCTGGCAGAGCTGAAAGTGCTGCGTGAGCGCCTGAAGAATGCCCGCCTGGATGACCGTTCTCCAGATTTCAATACTCAGCGTGTTGAGTGTCTGGAGTTGGATAACCTGATGGAAACGGCTTACGCAACCGCAGTTGCAGCTAACTTCCGTACCGAAAGCCGTGGGGCACACAGCCGCTTCGACTATCCTGACCGTGACGATGCAAACTGGTTATGCCACAGCCTGTATCTGCCGCAAAGTGAAAGCATGACGCGCCGTGAGGTGAACATGCAGCCGAAACTGCGTGCGGCCTTCCCGCCGAAAGCGCGTACATACTAGTTTGCGGAGATAATCATGAGACTCGAATTTTCCATCTATCGCTATAACCCGGAAGTCGACGATGCTCCGCGTATGCAGGAATATACGCTGGAGTCAGAAGACGGCCGTGACATGATGCTGCTGGACGCGCTGATGCGTCTGAAAGAGAAAGACCCGACGTTAGCGTTCCGCCGCTCCTGCCGTGAAGGAGTGTGTGGTTCCGACGGTATCAACATGAACGGTAAAAATGGTCTTGCCTGTATTACCCCAGTCTCTGCATTGGGCAATGGTAAACAGAAGATTGTCATCCGCCCGCTGCCCGGTTTACCGGTAATCCGCGATTTGGTGGTAGACATGGGGCAATTCTATACTCAATATGAGAAAATTAAGCCTTACCTGTTGAATAATGGGCAGAATCCACCAGCAAGGGAGCATCTGCAGGAGCCAGAACAGCGTGAAAAGCTCGATGGCCTGTACGAATGTATTCTTTGCGCCTGCTGCTCCACCTCATGCCCGTCATTCTGGTGGAATCCGGACAAATTTATTGGTCCGGCAGGCCTGCTGGCCGCTTACCGTTTCCTGATTGACAGCCGCGACACCGAAACCGATGCGCGCCTCGACAATCTGAATGATGCTTTCAGCGTTTTCCGCTGTCACAGCATTATGAACTGTGTAAGCGTATGTCCGAAAGGGCTGAACCCAACGCGTGCGATCGGCCATATTAAGTCGATGCTGCTGCAGCGGGGCGCATAGCGTTAAACACCGGGAGCCTCAGGTTCCCGGCGTTTTACCAGGCGATCTTTGTAAGGTGTTTTCGGTACTGAATCATGCCGGAAACCCTTTGCAAAGGTTCCCTTACGGGCCTTTCGCTCGTATCGAAGAACCGTACCACGGTAAGCCGTTAACGCGGCGGGGACTTGCAAAGGTTCCACTAATACAACCACGGCGAAAAAAAAAGCACACATATGCTTAAGGGATCACAATGCAGAACAGCGCGATGAAACCCTGGCTGGACTCCACCTGGCTGGCCGGCGCGAACCAGTCCTACATAGAGCAGCTCTATGAGGACTTTTTAACCGATCCTGACTCTGTCGATGATGCCTGGAAGACGCTTTTCCAGCAGCTTCCTGGCACTGGGGTTAGACCTGAGCAATTTCACTCCACCACTCGCGAATATTTCCGCCGTCTGGCGAAAGATGCTTCGCGCTATACGGCCTCTGTTAGCGATCCTGAAACCAATGCCAAACAGGTTAAGGTACTGCAGCTGATCAACGCGTTCCGATTCCGCGGTCATCAGCAGGCAAACCTCGATCCGCTTGGCCTGTGGAAACAGGAAGATGTTCCGGATCTCGACCCAGCCTATCACGGCCTGAGCGATGCAGATTTCCAGGAGAGTTTTAACGTCGGGTCCTTCGCCATTGGCAAAGAGACGCTAAAACTGGCGGACCTGTATGCTGCACTGAAACAGACCTATTGCGGTTCGATCGGTGCGGAGTACATGCACATCACCAACACGGAAGAAAAGCGCTGGATCCAACAGCGTCTGGAATCCGTAGTGGGGCAGGCCTCTTACTCTGTTGAAGAGAAAAAGGGCTTCCTCAAACAGCTGACCGCAGCAGAAGGTCTGGAGCGTTACCTCGGGGCGAAATTCCCGGGTGCCAAACGCTTCTCACTGGAAGGTGGCGATGCGCTGGTGCCAATGCTCAATGAGATGATCCGCCATGCCGGTAAGAGCGGCACGCGCGAAGTGGTGCTGGGTATGGCGCACCGTGGTCGTCTGAACGTACTGATCAACGTGCTGGGCAAAAAGCCTCAGGACCTGTTCGACGAATTCTCCGGCAAGCATAAAGAGCACCTCGGTACCGGCGACGTGAAGTACCATATGGGCTTCTCTTCTGATGTGGAAACCGAAGGCGGCATGGTTCACCTGGCGCTGGCGTTTAACCCATCGCATCTGGAGATCGTCAGCCCGGTAGTGATGGGATCGGTACGTGCCCGTCTCGACCGTCTGGATGAACCGAGCAGCAACAAAGTATTACCGATTACCATTCACGGCGATGCCGCGGTAATCGGGCAGGGCGTGGTGCAGGAAACCCTGAACATGTCCCAGGCTCGCGGCTATGAAGTGGGCGGTACCGTGCGTATCGTGATCAATAACCAAATTGGTTTCACCACCTCAAACCCGAAAGATGCTCGCTCTACGCAGTACTGTACTGATATTGGTAAAATGGTGCTGGCACCTATCTTCCACGTCAATGCCGACGACCCGGAAGCGGTGGCCTTTGTTACCCGCCTGGCGTTGGATTTCCGTAACACCTTTAAACGCGATGTGTTTATCGATCTGGTCTGCTATCGCCGTCACGGTCACAACGAAGCTGATGAGCCAAGCGCCACGCAGCCGGTGATGTACCAGAAAATCAAGAAGCACCCGACACCGCGTAAAATCTATGCTGACAAGCTGGAAGCTGAAAAAGTCGCCAGCCTGGAAGATGCCACGGAAATGGTCAACCTGTACCGTGATGCGCTGGATGCCGGTGAGTGCGTTGTGCCGGAATGGCGCCCGATGAGCCTGCACTCCTTTACATGGTCGCCTTATCTGAACCATGACTGGGATGAAGGTTATCCTGAAACCATCGAACTGAAGCGCCTGCAGGAACTGGCTAAGCGCATCAGTACGGTGCCGGAAGCGGTGGAAATGCAGTCGCGCGTTGCCAAGATTTACAATGACCGTGCAGAGATGGCGGCCGGCAACAAAATGTTCGACTGGGGCGCTGCAGAAAACCTCGCTTATGCCACGCTGGTTGATGAAGGCATTCCATGCCGTCTCTCCGGTGAGGATATGGGGCGCGGAACCTTCTTCCACCGTCATGCCGTCATCCACAATCAGGCTAACGGCTCGACTTACACGCCGTTGCAGCACGTTCATAACGGTCAGGGCATCTTCAAAGTCTGGGACTCCGTCCTGTCGGAAGAAGCCGTGCTGGCATTTGAATATGGTTATGCGACTGCGGAACCGCGCACCCTGACTATTTGGGAAGCGCAGTTCGGTGACTTCGCCAACGGTGCTCAGGTGGTTATCGACCAGTTCATCAGCTCTGGCGAACAGAAATGGGGCCGTATGTGTGGCCTGGTGATGCTGCTGCCGCATGGTTACGAAGGCCAGGGTCCGGAACACTCTTCCGCACGCCTTGAGCGTTATCTGCAGCTTTGCGCCGAGCAGAACATGCAGGTTTGCGTGCCTTCAACGCCAGCACAGGTTTACCACATGCTGCGCCGTCAGGCTCTGCGCGGCATGCGCCGTCCGCTGGTGGTGATGTCACCGAAGTCACTGTTACGTCATCCACAGGCAGTATCTTCACTGGAAGAGCTGGCCAATGGTGCGTTCCAGACGGCAATTGGTGAGATCGACGACCTTGATCCTCAGGGCGTGAAACGCGTTGTGCTGTGCTCCGGTAAGGTCTACTACGACCTGCTTGACAAGCGCCGCAAAAATGAACAAACCAACGTCGCCATCGTGCGTATTGAGCAGCTCTATCCGTTCCCGCATAAAGCGGTGCAGGATGTGCTGCAACAGTATTCCCACGTGCATGACTTTGTCTGGTGTCAGGAAGAGCCACTGAACCAGGGTGCCTGGTATTGCAGCCAGCACCATTTCCGCGAAGTCGTGCCGTTTGGGGCTTCATTACGTTATGCCGGTCGTCCTGCATCTGCATCACCGGCAGTAGGCTATATGTCCGTTCACCAGACGCAGCAGCAAGATCTGGTTAATGACGCGCTGAACGTTGAATAATTAAGGATAAATAATGAGTAGCGTAGATATCGTTGTTCCTGACCTGCCTGAATCCGTCGCCGATGCCAGCGTGGCAACCTGGCATAAAAAGCCCGGCGACAGCGTTAAGCGTGATGAAGTGCTGGTAGAAATTGAAACCGATAAAGTGGTGCTGGAAGTTCCTGCACCTGCGGATGGTGTGCTGGAAGCGATTCTGGAAGAAGAAGGCGCGACCGTGCTTTCTCGCCAGGCGCTGGGTCGCCTGAAAGAAGGCAACAGCGGCGGTAAAGAGACCTCAGCTAAAGCAGAAAGCAATGATTCTACTCCGGCACAGCGCCAGACTGCTTCGCTGGAAGAAGAGAGCAATGACGCACTGAGCCCGGCGATCCGTCGCCTGATTGCTGAGCACAGCCTTGATGCCGCAGCCATTAAAGGCACGGGTGTCGGTGGCCGAATCACGCGTGAAGATGTGGAAAAACATCTGGCTAAAGCACCTGCGAAAGCGGAAGAACCTAAAGCGGCACCTGCTGCTGCTGCTCCAGCAACTTCACTCGGCAACCGTAGCGAAAAACGCGTTCCGATGACGCGCCTGCGCAAACGC
Organism: Erwinia aphidicola; assembly: GCF_024169515.1. Taxonomy (NCBI): domain Bacteria; kingdom Pseudomonadati; phylum Pseudomonadota; class Gammaproteobacteria; order Enterobacterales; family Erwiniaceae; genus Erwinia; species Erwinia aphidicola. The sequence continues at coordinate 3,144,377 of NZ_JAMKCQ010000001.1, forward strand.
GTCGCTGAACGTCTGCTGGAAGCGAAGAACAGCACTGCCATGCTGACTACCTTCAACGAAGTGAACATGCAGCCAATCATGTCACTGCGTAAGCAGTACGGTGAAGCGTTCGAGAAACGTCACGGTGTGCGTCTGGGCTTTATGTCCTTCTACATCAAAGCGGTGGTTGAAGCGCTGAAGCGTTACCCGGAAGTGAATGCCTCCATTGATGGCGAAGATGTGGTTTACCACAACTACTTCGACGTCAGCATCGCGGTTTCCACGCCGCGCGGTCTGGTGACGCCAGTGCTGAAAGATGTTGATGCGCTGAGCATGGCGGATATCGAGAAGAAAATTAAAGAGCTGGCGGTGAAAGGGCGCGACGGTAAGCTGACCGTTGACGAACTGACCGGCGGTAATTTCACCATCACCAACGGTGGTGTGTTCGGCTCGCTGATGTCTACCCCGATCATCAACCCACCGCAGAGCGCGATCCTTGGCATGCACGCCATTAAAGATCGTCCAATGGCGGTGAATGGTCAGGTGGTGATCCAGCCAATGATGTATCTGGCACTCTCTTACGATCACCGTCTGATCGATGGCCGCGAATCTGTCGGCTATCTGGTCGCAATCAAAGAACTGCTGGAAGATCCACAGCGTCTGCTGCTGGATGTCTAACCCCCTGGGCACGGCCTTGCGCCGTGCCCAACCCTATGTGTAGCCACAACGTGGCTAAGTCTTTTCAGACCTGAATGGATAGAACATCATGAACTTACACGAATATCAGGCAAAACAGTTGTTTGCACGGTATGGCTTACCGGCACCAACCGGTTATGCCTGCACCACGCCACGCGAAGCAGAAGAAGCCGCCTCTAAAATTGGTGCCGGCCCGTGGGTAGTGAAATGTCAGGTTCATGCCGGTGGCCGTGGTAAAGCGGGCGGTGTGAAAGTGGTAAACAGTAAAGAAGACATCCGCGCATTCGCTGAAAACTGGCTGGGCAAACGTCTGGTGACCTACCAGACAGACGCACATGGTCAGCCGGTTAACCAGATTCTGGTTGAATCTGCGACCGACATCGACCAGGAGCTGTACCTGGGCGCGGTAGTCGACCGTGGCACGCGTCGTGTGGTGTTTATGGCCTCTACTGAGGGCGGCGTAGAAATTGAGAAAGTCGCGGAAGAAACCCCGCACCTGATCCATAAAATGGCGCTGGACCCGCTGACCGGACCACAGCCCTATCAGGGCCGTGAGCTGGCGTTCAAACTGGGTCTGACCGGTAAGCAGGTTGGCCAGTTCACCAAGATCTTCATGGGTCTGGCAACGCTGTTCCTGGAGCGTGACCTGGCACTGGTTGAGATCAACCCGCTGGTCATCACCAAGCAGGGCGATCTGGTCTGCCTGGACGGTAAACTGACTGCCGACGGCAACGCACTTTTCCGTCAGCCTGAGCTGCGCGAAATGCGTGACCCAAGCCAGGAAGACTCACGCGAAGCACACGCAGCGCAGTGGGAACTGAACTATGTGGCACTGGAAGGTAACATCGGCTGCATGGTAAACGGCGCCGGTCTGGCAATGGGCACCATGGACATCGTGAAGCTGAGTGGTGGCCAGCCAGCTAACTTCCTGGACGTTGGCGGCGGCGCAACCAAAGAGCGCGTCACCGAAGCGTTCAAAATCATCCTGTCTGACGACGCGGTGAAAGCCGTATTCGTTAACATCTTCGGCGGCATCGTACGCTGCGACCTGATTGCTGACGGTATTATTGGCGCGGTCGCTGAAGTGGGCGTGAACGTACCGGTAGTGGTCCGTCTGGAAGGTAACAATGCCGAGTTGGGTGCCAAGAAACTGGCAGACAGCGGCCTGAATATTATTGCAGCAACCAGCCTGAGTGACGCGGCGCAGCGCGTTGTTGCCGCAGCGGAGGGTAAATAATGTCTATTTTGATCGATAAAAACACCAAAGTTATCTGCCAGGGCTTCACCGGTGGGCAGGGTACTTTCCACTCCGAGCAGGCATTAGCTTATGGTACTCAGCTGGTTGGCGGTGTCACCCCAGGCAAAGGCGGTACTGAGCACCTCGGTCTGCCGGTATTCAACACCGTACGCGAAGCCGTAGAAGCCACGGGGGCAACTGCCTCTGTGATCTATGTTCCTGCTCCGTTCTGCAAAGACGGTATCCTGGAAGCTATCGATGCAGGCATCAAGCTGATCATCACCATCACTGAAGGTATTCCAACGCTGGATATGCTGACGGTAAAAGTGAAGCTGGATGAAGCTGGCGTGCGTATGATCGGTCCAAACTGCCCGGGTGTTATCACCCCAGGCGAGTGCAAAATCGGCATCATGCCAGGTCACATCCACCAGCCGGGCCGTATCGGTATCGTTTCCCGCTCTGGTACGCTGACTTATGAAGCCGTTAAGCAGACTACAGACATTGGCTACGGCCAGTCTACCTGCGTGGGTATCGGTGGTGACCCGATTCCGGGCTCTAACTTTATCGATATCCTGAAGCTGTTCCAGGATGACCCACAGACTGAAGCGATTGTGATGATCGGTGAGATCGGTGGTAGCGCAGAAGAAGAAGCGGCTGCGTTTATCAAAGAGTACGTCACCAAGCCGGTTGTCGGTTACATTGCAGGCGTGACCGCGCCTAAAGGTAAGCGTATGGGCCATGCGGGTGCAATTATTGCAGGCGGTAAAGGGACAGCTGACGAGAAGTTTGCTGCACTGGAAGCGGCAGGCGTGAAAACCGTGCGCAGCCTGGCTGACATCGGTGACGCGGTGAAAGCGGTTCTGCCTCAGTAAGCACGCTGTGCAATACAGCAAAAAAAGCCACCTGCGGGTGGCTTTTTTATCTTCTTATGCCACACTTTTATCAGCTTAAGATTTAACTTTATTTTTTATCCATCCATCGGGTAAAAATCATTTAACCTAAAATAACCACGATCTTGTGTTTATTTTTAACGCCCATCTGGAAAGCGCATACAATAACTTAACATCTCCTTTTTGCTACCATATTAATGCCAGTCATTATCTTAATCTGGATCAAGAAAAGCAGGTTTATTTATCGTCTTTATTGCTGGAAAGTGTCTTAGCTTTTAGTTTAAATTGCGCTGTATCAATTTGGCGGGTTTACCTATATCGCTCAGCAAATTGATGTGAAAAGTGAAAAATAATACTGTCGTCACAAAACCGCTTTAAAGTTGTGTGTATAAAGGCGTACAATAGTAAAACCTCTAAAATTAGCGTGTTTAAGCCGTTGGTAACCTTTAGTCGTCAGGCTAAGGCGTCGCGCCCTGCGTCGAAAACTACCATGGGATAAAATTTCATTTGTTGGAGATTTCGTCGAGAATAACTGAGTGTTTTACTCGGGTATTATTCAGCGCGATCTGCTAGCGGAGCAAGGAGTCGAAATGTTGGATATTGTCGAACTGTCGCGATTACAGTTTGCCTTGACTGCCATGTATCATTTCCTGTTTGTGCCATTAACGCTGGGTATGGCGTTTTTACTGGCAATCATGGAAACCGTATATGTTCTGTCCGGCAAACAGATCTATAAAGATATGACCAAATTCTGGGGCAAGTTATTTGGTATTAACTTTGCTCTGGGCGTCGCCACCGGGCTTACCATGGAGTTTCAGTTCGGCACCAACTGGTCTTACTACTCTCACTATGTCGGGGATATCTTCGGTGCTCCGCTCGCCATTGAAGGTTTAATGGCGTTCTTCCTTGAATCCACCTTTGTCGGTCTATTCTTCTTCGGCTGGGATCGTCTGGGTAAAGTACAGCATATGGCTGTGACCTGGCTGGTGGCATTAGGCTCAAACCTTTCCGCCCTGTGGATTCTGGTGGCAAATGGCTGGATGCAAAACCCGGTTGCCTCCGATTTCAACTTCGAAACCATGCGCATGGAGATGATCAGCTTCTCTGAACTGGTCCTCAACCCCGTTGCTCAGGTTAAATTCGTTCACACCGTGGCGGCAGGCTATACCTGCGGTGCGATGTTTATCCTTGGGGTCAGCTCCTACTATCTTCTGCGCGGGCGCGATATGGCCTTTGCCAAACGCTCCTTTGCCATTGCCGCCAGCTTTGGCATGGCCGCTATCCTCTCCGTCATCGTGCTGGGTGATGAGTCAGGCTACGAAGTCGGTGACGTGCAGAAAACCAAACTGGCGGCTATTGAAGCCGAATGGGAAACCCAGCCAGCCCCGGCGGCGTTTACCCTGTTTGGTATTCCCGATCAGGAAGCACAGCGCAATAACTATGCTATTCAGATCCCCTGGGCGCTGGGCTTAATTGCCACTCGCTCCGTGGATAAGCAGGTGACCGGCCTGAAAGAGCTGATGAGCGAGCACGAAGTGCGTATTCGTAACGGCATGAAGGCTTATCAGCTGCTGCAGCAGCTTCGCACCGGCAATCAGGATCCTGCCGTACGTGCTGAATTCAATGCGGCCAAGAAGGACCTCGGTTACGGGCTGTTGCTGAAACGCTATACGCCGAACGTAGCGGATGCCAGCGAAGCACAAATCCAGCAGGCCACTAAAGATTCGATTCCTGCCGTGGCGCCGCTCTACTTCTCATTCCGCATTATGGTGCTGTGTGGCGTACTGATGCTGTTGATTATCGGCCTGTCATTCTGGTCGGTGATCCGCAATCGCATCGGCAAGTGCCCGCTGCTACTCAAATGCGCGCTATACGGTATTCCGTTACCGTGGATCGCCATTGAGTCAGGCTGGTTTGTTGCTGAATACGGCCGCCAGCCGTGGGCCATCGGTGAAGTGCTGCCAACCGCCGTGGCGAACTCGTCACTGACCATTGGCGATCTGCTGTTCTCCATCGGACTGATTTGCGGTCTGTATACGCTATTCCTGGTCGCTGAAATGTATCTGATGTTCAAGTTTGCGCGCCTTGGCCCAAGCAGCTTGAAAACCGGGCGCTATCACTTTGAACAGTCCGCCACCGCGCCGCAGCCGGTTCGATAAGACAGGAGTGCACACATGTTAACTTATGAACTAATGCGTTTTATCTGGTGGCTGCTGATTGGCATCCTGTGTATCGGATTCGCCATCACCGATGGTTTCGATATGGGGGTGGGGGTGCTGTCGCGCATTCTCGGCCGTACCGATACCGAACGCCGCATCATGATCAACAGTATCGCCCCGCACTGGGACGGCAACCAGGTTTGGCTGATCACTGCCGGCGGTGCACTGTTTGCCGCCTGGCCTACCGTCTATGCGGCGGCCTTCTCCGGCTTCTACGTGGCGATGATCCTGGTGCTGGCCTCGCTGTTCTTCCGTCCGGTCGGTTTTGACTACCGCTCGAAAATAGAAGATCCGCGCTGGCGTGGAATGTGGGACTGGGCAATCTTTATTGGCAGCTTTGTACCACCGCTGGTGATCGGGGTGGCGTTCGGTAACCTGCTGCAGGGCGTGCCTTTCCATATTGATACTGACCTGCGCTTGTTCTACACCGGCAACTTCTTCCAGCTGCTTAACCCGTTTGGCCTGCTGGCAGGTATCGTTAGCCTGATGATGTTCCTGACTCAGGGGGCAACTTATCTGCAGATGCGTACCGTGGGTGAGCTGCACCTGCGCGCGCGTATTACCGCGCAGATCTGTGCGCTGGTTATGATGGTGTGCTTTGTGCTCGCAGGCGTCTGGGTGGTTTATGGAATTGACGGTTACGTGGTGACCTCGGTACTGGATCATAACGGCCCGTCCAACCCGCTGGTGAAAGAAGTGAGTCAGCAGGCGGGTGCCTGGATGGTGAATTTCAACAATGCACCGATTCTCTGGACCATTCCGGCGCTGGGCGTGGTGCTGCCGCTGCTGACCATTATGTGTTCGCGGCTGGAAAAAGGGGCGTGGGCATTTGTCTTCTCTTCCTTAACCATGGCGTGCGTGATCCTGACGGCGGGGGTAGCGATGTTCCCGTTCGTGATGCCTTCCAGCACCGTACCTAACGTCAGCCTGACGATGTGGGATGCCACGTCGACGCTGCTGACCCTGAAAGTGATGACCGTGGCAGCCATTATCTTTGTGCCAATCATCCTGGCTTATACAACCTGGTGTTACTACAAGATGTTCGGTCGCCTGACCAAAGAGCATATTGAAGGTAACAGCAATTCTCTCTATTAACAGAAGGAGCGTCATCATGTGGTATTTTGCCTGGATCCTCGGCACGCTGCTGGCCTGTGCCTTCGGTATTATTACAGCCCTGGCGTTAGAGCAGGCTGAAGCGGCAAGCGCTGAAGAGAAATCGTAATGGGGGAGGGCATCGCTCGTCTTTATCAACTGATGGATAAGGGCCCGTTACGGGCGCTGTCCCTGGCGGCGGCGTTGCTGCTGGCGGGCTGCATGTTTTGGGACCCGTCACGCTTCGCAGCCAACAGCAGCGAACTGACTATCTGGCAGGGGTTACTGCTGATGTGGGCGGTGTGTGCCGGGGTGATCCACGGTGTTGGATTCCGCCCCCAGCGTCTGCGCTGGCGTGGGTTATTTGCGCCACTGCCCGCGCTGCTGATATTGCTGAGCGGGGTCGGCTTTTTCTTCCTTTAAGCATGCCATGGGCCAGGTTTCTCTGGCCCATAATTTTTCCCGCTAAATTCCACTTCATTCCCGCCTTCGCCAATCTTTTTTTACCTGCTTTTTTGTCAATCATTGTTTAACAAATATGCTGAAATCAGTGAAGTTGTTACCGCCGGATAATTATTTTCGTAACCCTCTGGCAATCCATTCCCAAGCAGTTAGCTCTTGCGTATAGTAGCAACGTTTTCCTGTACCAATGATTAGCATTACCGGGATGTAGAGTGAGTACAACGCTGTTTCGATGGCCGGTGCGTGTCTATTACGAAGATACCGATGCCGGTGGTGTGGTTTACCATGCCAGCTATGTCGCTTTTTATGAACGGGCACGGACTGAAATGTTGCGCCAGCACCATTTCAATCAGCAGGCTTTGCTGGAACAGCAGGTCGGCTTTGTCGTGCGTCGTATCACGGTCGATTACCTTGCAGCTGCCCGTCTCGATGATATGCTCGACGTGCAGAGCGAGGTCATTGCCATGAGCAGAACGACCATGACATTCGCACAACGCATCGTTAATGCAGAAGGCCGTGTGCTCAATGAAGCAGAAGTCCTTATTGCCTGCATCAATCCACATCTAATGAAGCCGATAGCGCTTCCCAAGTCTATTGTCGCGGAGTTCAAGCAGTGACTGACATGAACATTCTTGATTTGTTCCTGAAGGCGAGCCTTCTGGTCAAACTTATCATGTTGATTTTGATCGGGTTTTCTATCGCCTCCTGGGCCGTTATCATTCAGCGTACCCGTATTCTGAATGCTGCCACGCGTGATGCGGATGCCTTCGAAGATAAGTTCTGGTCCGGTATCGAGCTGTCTCGTCTCTATCAGGAAAGCCAGGCCCGTCGCGATGAGCTGGGCGGTTCTGAGCAGATTTTCTACGCAGGCTTTAAAGAGTTTGCCCGTCTGCATCGTGCCAACAATCACGCGCCGGAAGCGGTCGTAGAAGGCGCGACGCGCGCTATGCGCATCTCCATGAACCGTGAACTGGAAGCGCTTGAAAACCACATTCCTTTCCTTGGCACCGTCGGTTCAATCAGTCCGTATATCGGCCTGTTTGGTACGGTGTGGGGGATCATGCATGCCTTTATCGCGCTGGGCGCGGTGAAGCAGGCCACCCTGCAAATGGTGGCACCGGGTATCGCTGAAGCACTGATCGCCACGGCGATTGGTCTGTTTGCAGCCATCCCGGCGGTTATGGCCTATAACCGCCTGAGCCAGCGCGTTAACAAGCTGGAGCAGAACTACGATAACTTCATGGAAGAGTTCACGGCTATCCTGCATCGTCAGGCATTCTCAAGCGACGTCAGCAAGTAAGTCGGAGGTTAGCATGGCCAGAAAACGGGGTCGCGGTGGTCGCCGCGAAGTTAAGTCCGAGATAAATATCGTACCGCTGCTGGACGTGCTGCTGGTGCTGCTGCTGATTTTCATGGCAACGGCGCCCATCATCACCCAGAGCGTGGAAGTCGATCTGCCGGACGCAACGGATTCTAAGACCGTCTCCAGCGATGATAACCCTCCGGTGATCGTCGAAGTTTCCGGAGTCGGGCAGTACAGCCTGGTGGTTGATCACGATCGGATGGAGCAGCTGCCACCGGAACAGGTGGTTGCCGAGGCGCAGCGTCGCATTACGGCTAACCCGAAAACCGTGTTCCTGATTGGCGGAGCCAAAGAAGTGCCTTATGACGAGATCATCAAGGCGCTTAACTTGCTGCATCAGGCCGGCGTTAAGTCTGTCGGATTAATGACGCAGCCGATTTAATTCATTCGAACCGTTTTTGGGAACCGAGAGTGTCGAAGGCAACCGAGCAAGACGAAAAGTTAAAACGTGCCATAACCGTATCAGTCATTTTGCACATCATTTTGATTGCACTACTGGTATGGAGCTCGTTTGACGAAAACATCGACGCCAGCGGCGGCGGTGGCGGTAGCGATATTGATGCAGTGATGGTCGATTCTGGCGCGGTGGTAGAACAGTACAATCGTCAGCAAAATCAGCAGAGCGAAAGCAAACGTGCCGAACAGCAGCGCCAGAAACAGGCGCAGCAGCAGGCGGAAGAGCTGCAGCAAAAGCAGGCTGCTGAACAGAAGCAGCTAAAGCAGATGGAGAAAGAGCGTCTGCAGGCGCAGGAAGAAGCCAAACAGCAGGCCGCACAACAGGCGGCTGAGCAGAAACAGGCAGCGGACGCGGCGAAGCAGGCGCAGCAGGAGCAAAAACAGGCAGAAGCCGCCGCGGCAAAAGCGAAAGCCGATGCCAAAGCTCAGGCGGATGCCCAGGCGAAATCTGCGGCTGACGCCCAGAAAAAAGCGGCAGAAGAGGCTAAAAAAGCCGCTGCTGATGCGAAGAAACAAGCTGAGGCCGAAGCGAAGCAGGCCGCCGCAGAAGCCGCTAAAGAGAAAGCCGTGGCCGATGCGAAAGCCAAGGCGACCGCGGAAGCCAAAGCGAAAGCAGCGGCGGAGGCGAAAGCAGCCCAGGAAGCGAAACAGCAGGCTGCTGCCGATGCGAAAGCCAAAGCCGCAGAAGAGGCGAAAGAGAAAGCCGCTGCTGCTGCGAAAGAAAAAGCCGAGGCCGCTGCCAAAGCCAAGGCTGATGCTGCCGCTCAGGCAAAAGCTGACGCTGCGGCGAAAGCCAAAGCTGATGCCGCCGCCAAGAAGAAAGCCGCAGCGGAAGCCGCGAAAGAGTCTGGTGATGTCGGTGACCTGCTGGGTGACCTGACTTCAGGTAAAAATGCGCCGAAGTCCGGTAAAGCTGCCGGAGGCGGTGGGGCTGCGGGGCAGGGTACGCAGAAGAAATCCGGTGCGTCTGGTGCTGCTATCGACAGCTATCTGGGCCAGGTAAAAGGCGCAATACAGAGCAAGTTTTACGACGCGGATACCTTTGCAGGGAAAACCTGCGATGTGAAAATTAGTTTGGCAGAGGATGGATTCTTGAAATTTGCTAAGGCAAGCAGTGGTGACCCGGCATTGTGTCAGGCGGCAATTAACGCTGCCAATATGGCGAAAATGCCGAGACCGCCAAGCCCAGAAGTCTGGCAGGCAGTAAAAAACGCCACGCTCGAGTTTAAGCCGTAAGTATTCGGTAATAAGCGGCATGTTGAACTATGTTCACCATGTCGTACTCTTAGGTTTGTTGATTACAAGGCTATTTACCACGGGTGCTATGTCCGGGTAAGGGAGAAATAATGAAGCAGGCATTTCGTGTAGCGCTGAGCGTTTTAATGCTGTTTGTCGCGGTTGCGCATGCAGAAGTTCGCATTGAAATTACTCAGGGTGTGAACACCGCGCGTCCTATCGGCGTTGTGCCGTTTAAGTGGGACGGCCCGGGTGCAGCACCGGAAGATATTGGTGGCATCGTTGCTGCCGACTTACGTAACAGCGGTAAATTTAACCCAATCGATCGTTCACGTTTACCACAGCAGCCTACCTCTGCTGCCGAAGTGCAGCCTGCTGCATGGACCGCGCTGGGTATTGATGCGGTGGTTGTGGGCCAGGTTCAGCCGGGCGCTGACGGTAGCTATACCGTCTCTTACCAGCTGGTCGACACCTCGGGTAACCCTGGTGCGGTACTGGCGCAAAACCAGTTCAAAGTCACCAAGCAGTGGCTGCGCTACGCCGCACACACCGCCAGTGATGAGAGCTTTGAAAAGCTGACCGGGATTAAAGGTGCATTCCGTACGCGTATTGCTTACGTGGTGCAGACCAACGGTGGCCAGTTCCCGTATGAACTGCGCGTTTCCGACTACGACGGCTACAACCAGTTTGTGGTTCACCGTTCACCGCAGCCATTGATGTCCCCTGCCTGGTCTCCAGACGGGAGTAAAGTGGCTTATGTGACCTTTGAAAGCGGTAAGTCTGCGCTGGTGATTCAGACGCTGGCTAACGGTGCAATTAAACAGGTAGCCTCATTCCCGCGTCACAACGGTGCGCCTGCATTCTCACCCGATGGTTCTAAGCTGGCATTCGCACTGTCGAAAACCGGCAGTCTGAATCTCTACGTGATGAACCTCGGTTCAGGCCAGATCACTCAGGTGACCGACGGTCGTTACAACAGCACTGAACCGACCTGGTTCCCGGACAGCCAGACTCTGGCCTATACCTCCGACCAGGCCGGTCGTCCGCAAATTTATAAAATTGGTGTTAACGGCGGCACGCCGCAGCGCATTACCTGGGAAGGCGGTCAAAACCAGGATGGCGACGTAAGCACTGATGGCAAATCAATGGTGATGGTCAGCACCAACAGCGGCGCTCAACACGTCGCTCGACAAGATCTGGTAACGGGAGCCGTTCAACAATTAACGGACACGTTCCTGGATGAGACGCCAAGTCTCGCACCTAACGGCACGATGGTAATCTATAGCTCTACTCAGGGGATGGGTTCCGTATTGCAGTTGGTTTCGACGGATGGGCGTTTCAAAGCGCGTCTTCCGGCAACCGATGGACAGGTCAAATTTCCTGCCTGGTCGCCGTATCTGTGATGCATGTGTAAATATGTATGGCAAACTATAATAGGAATTAAATAATGCAACTGAACAAAGTGCTGAAAGGCTTACTGCTGGCACTGCCAGTAATCGCAGTGGCTGCATGTAGCTCTCACAAGAACAACAACAATGACCAGACCAACGGTATGGGCATGGGTGACGGTTCTAACAGCGGCATGAACAGCGGTAACATGTCTTCTGACGAGCAGGCACGTCTGCAGATGCAAGAACTGCAGAAAAACAACATCGTTTACTTCGGTCTGGACAAGTTTGACATCCAGTCAGAATTCGCTCAGATGCTGGATGCACACGCAAACTTCCTGCGTAGCAACCCATCTTACAAAGTGACCGTTGAAGGTCATGCGGATGAGCGCGGTACTCCTGAGTACAACATTTCACTGGGCGAGCGTCGTGCTACTGCTGTGAAAATGTACCTGCAGGGTAAAGGCGTTTCTGCTGACCAGATCTCTATCGTTTCTTACGGTAAAGAAAAACCTGCAGTACTGGGTCACGACGAATCAGCTTATGCTAAAAACCGTCGTGCAGTACTGGTTTACTAAGAGAATCACATGATTAGTAGCTTCAGAACTCACCTGTTGAGTCTGTCGTTACTGATTGGCGTAGCGGCCCCCTGGGCCGCTAATGCCCAGGCAACAATCAGTAACGTTGGCTCTGGCTCGGTTGAAGACCGCGTCACCACTCTTGAGCGTATTTCTAATGCTCAGGCACAGCTCCTCCAGCAGCTTCAGCAGCAACTTTCCGCTAACCAAAATGATATTGACCAGTTACGTGGTCAGATCCAGGAAAACAGCTATCAGCTGAACCAGGTTGTGGAACGTCAGAAAGGCCTTTACCAGCAGATCGACAGTCTGAGCAGCGGTGGCGCAAATGCTAACGCAGCCGCAGCTGGCGGCGATGCTGCGGCAGGCAATAGCGGTGCGTCAGGTAGCGACGCGGCGGCGGCTCCTGCCGCCGCTGCTGCTGCGCCTGTGCAAAGCGGTGATGCCAACACCGACTACAATGCCGCAGTGGCACTGGTGCTGGAGAAAAAGCAGTACGATCAGGCGATCGCCGCTTTTCAGGCCTTTGTGAAGAAGTATCCGGATTCCACCTTCCAGCCGAATGCCAATTACTGGCTGGGACAGTTGAATTACAACAAAGGTAAAAAAGACGACGCGGCCTATTATTTTGCCACCGTAGTAAAAAATTACCCTAAATCACCGAAGAGTGGCGATGCGCTGCTGAAGGTGGGGGTGATCATGCAGGAAAAAGGCGACAAGGCAAAAGCCAAAGCGGTGTATCAGCAGGTGGTAAAACTTTACCCTAATACTGATGCAGCGAAACAGGCGCAAAAACGTTCGGCCGCTCTGTAATTTGCGCCATCTGGCCAGATTTCGCCTGAATTCTGGTCTTACCGCGTGAAAGCTAAGCAGTTGAACAGCTTAACCTGAAATAGTGGTTGCGCTGGAAATTCAAATCAGTAATATATGCCGCCGTTGCCGGGGGATATGTTAAGAGACGCCAGCAGCACAAAAGTGGGTCGTTAGCTCAGTTGGTAGAGCAGTTGACTTTTAATCAATTGGTCGCAGGTTCGAATCCTGCACGACCCACCACTATTAAGTTTTACGCGGTGTAAACCGTGAAGGATGAGAACCGTAAAGGTTCGAGTCGAGCGAAAGCGAGACAACGTTGCGTCAGCAACGGCCCGAAGGGCGAAGTCATCCTGCACGACCCACCACTATTAAGTTTCAAGCGGTGTAAACCGTGCTTTAAAGTTTCGATATGGGTGATTAGCTCAGTTGGTAGAGCATCTCCTTTACACGGAGGGGGTCGGCGGTTCGAGCCCGTCATCACCCACCATATCGGGTCGTTAGCTCAGTTGGTAGAGCAGTTGACTTTTAATCAATTGGTCGCAGGTTCGAATCCTGCACGACCCACCAAACTTTAAAGCGTGAAAGTAGCAAAGATTAACCGCATTGCGGGTCGTTAGCTCAGTTGGTAGAGCAGTTGACTTTTAATCAATTGGTCGCAGGTTCGAATCCTGCACGACCCACCACTATTAAGTTTTAAGCGGTGTAAACCGTGCTTTAAAGTTTCGATATGGGTGATTAGCTCAGTTGGTAGAGCATCTCCTTTACACGGAGGGGGTCGGCGGTTCGAGCCCGTCATCACCCACCATATCGGGTCGTTAGCTCAGTTGGTAGAGCAGTTGACTTTTAATCAATTGGTCGCAGGTTCGAATCCTGCACGACCCACCAATGTAAGAAGGCGCCCTAAAGGCGCCTTTTTGCTATGTGCGATTCGGGCGGGGTTCGAACCTGCAGCAGGTTCGGGTCGAACGCAGTGAGACAGCGTTGCGCCAGCAACGACCCGAAGGGCGAGGCGAAGCCGAGTTATCCTGCACGACCCACCAATGTAAGAAGGCGCCCTAAAGGCGCCTTTTTGCTATGTGCGATTCTGTGCGATTCTGGCTGACCGAAAAAGAGGGTCAGCCACTACGAGCCGGTAAGTCGCATATCGCGCCGGGTTTCGTAGGGGACGACCGCTTTTCTGGTCGTCCCGGGTTTTTTGGCTGACCCAAAAAGAGGGTCAGCCACTACAGGCTGGTAAGTCGCATATCGCGCCGGGTTTCGTAGGGGACGACCGCTTTTCTGGTGGTCCCGGGTTTGGGGGCCGGTGTTTCGTAGGGGACGACCGCTTTTCTGGTCGTCCCGGGTTGAGGGCCGATCGAAAAAGAAGATCGGTCCCTGCGCATATTTCATATTACCCCAACTTGCCGCTCTTCCAGATATGCATCACCGCATAACTGCGCCATGGCCGCCACGCCTGTGAACGAACCTCTGCCTGCTTCGCGCTGATACCCCCCAGATTGTTACGTACCACGATATCCCCGGCGGGGAAGGCATCCGGCCAGCGTAGCGCACGCATTGCCAGATACTGCGCTGTCCATTCGCCAATCCCCGGCAGGGCTAACAGCTGCGCCACGGTTTGCTCCGGCTGACTGGCAGCGTCTAGCTGCAGCGTTCCATCCGCACAGCTTGCCGCCAGCGCCAGAATGCAGCGGGTGCGGGCGCTGACAATGCCCAGGCCGGCAATCTCATCTACTGAACATTGAGCAACGCGAGCAGGCAGGGGGGAGAGGTGGGTTAACTGCGCAAACGGCGTGGTCAAGCGATCGCCGAACGCCGTGGCGAAACGTCCCCCGAGCGTCGCTGCGGCCTTTACGGTGATCTGCTGACCAAGGATGGCGCGCACCGCCATTTCGAAGCCGTCAAAAGCCCCGGGCACGCGCAGGCCAGGGCTGGCATTCAGCGCGGGCTTTAACAGCGGGTCGAGCGCCAGATGTTCAGCAATCAGGTCCGGACGGGCGCTGAGATCGAACAGATTACGCAGGCGACGGAGCAGAGCGGGCAGCACCGGCGTCAGCGAATGGGTGAACTCCACCAGCAGCACACTCTTCGCTGCCGCCTGAGTGACCCTGATCCACCCCTGATGCGCTCCCAGACGCACGGTACGCGCATAACTCTGCTCATCAACATATTCCACGCCCAGCAGTGCACGCAGCCGCAGAAAGCCGAGCATGGCCTGCCAGTCGTAGGGGGGGCGATAGCTCAGCTGTAGCGTAGAGGTATCACTGCCGTTCAGCTCGCGCTCTTCGCACTCGCTGGCCTTGCGCAGGCGGGTGGGTGGCATCCGGTACTGAGTGCTGAAGGCAGCGTTAAAACGGCGCAGGCTGGCAAATCCGCTGGCAAAGGCGATCTGCGTGACCGGCAGCCGCGTTTCACTCAGCAACTGCTTAGCCAGCAGCAGGCGGCGCGTCTGGCGCAGCTCCTGCGGCGATACGCCCAGCTCCTTCTGCACGATACGCCGCAGCTGGCGCAGGCTTAGGTGAAACTGCGCGGCGATCTCTTCCAGACTCTCCACCTGCTCAATCAGCCCCTCGTCAATGCGCTGCATCAGCCGCCCCGCGATGCGCTGGCTGTTATCCACCGGGGCGTTGCCGGGGGCCAGCTCCGGGCGGCAGCGCAGGCAGGGGCGAAACGATGCTTTCTCCGCTGCCTCGGCGCTGTCGAAGAACAGGCAGTTTTCCGCGTAGGGCGGTTTCACCGGACAAATCGGGCGACAATAGATACCCGTCGAAGTCACCCCGACGTAAAATACGCCGTCGAAGCGAGCATCGCGGGAAGTGAGGGCACGATAGGCAGAGTCTGGGTCAATCATGATATTGTCCTGTGGAACGGGAATCTCTCCAGGTTAGCGCACCGGGATGCGTTGCACTCGCCATATTCGGTCATATAACGATTTTAACCCGGTGACCGAAAACGGCCAGTGCTGCATGTCAGAACGCGCATAATCAGGGCAGAGACGGTATCAGTTAAGGAGAGGCAAAATGGCATTCTGGTACAAGATGATGCAGTCACCGGTCGGTGAGCTGAAGCTGGTCGCAACCGAGCGCGGGCTGGCGGCGATCCTGTGGGAAAACGACGATCCCAAGCGCGTGCGCTTCCTGCCGCAGGACGAAGACCCGACAAACGCGATCCTGCTGGAAGCTGAAAAGCAGCTGCGCGAGTATTTCTCCGGGCAGCGTCAGCAGTTCAATGTAACGCTCGACTTTATCGGCACTGAATTCCAGCGCAAAGTCTGGGCGGCGCTGGTCAACATTCCGTTTGGTGAAACGCGCAGCTATGGTGAAATCGCGCGCCAGGTGGGCAGCCCGGCTGCCGTCAGGGCCGTCGGGGCCGCCAATGGTCGTAACCCCCTCTCGATTATTGCTCCATGCCATCGGGTTATCGGCGCCAACGGCAAGCTAACCGGGTTCGCCGGCGGGCTGGAGACCAAAGCGTTCCTGCTGCGTCTGGAAGGTGGCCAGCTGTGGTCGCAGGAAGCGCTATTATGATCGGCGTCACATCCTGCGGTGAAAAGTAAATAGTCGGCGACATCGGTTCATTTTTCAGCTATCGTGTTTAGCATATAAAACAAACCAACCGTAGAGTTGGCGCCGGACCGGCCATCTACGCTAATTCGGTTAAGTTGAAGAAACGAGAGTCGCCTTATGAGCCTGATGTTCGATCCCGAATCCGCCGTATATCCTTTCCCGCCCAAACCGGCCCGTTTATCCGTTGATGAGAAACAGTTTTACCGCGAAAAAATTAAGCGCCTGCTGAAAGAGCGGGATGCGGTGATGGTGGCGCATTACTATACCGACCCGGAAATCCAGGCGCTGGCCGAAGAGACCGGCGGCTGCGTCTCTGATTCACTGGAGATGGCGCGCTTTGGCAGCCAGCATCCGGCTTCCACGCTGCTGGTCGCCGGGGTGCGCTTTATGGGCGAAACCGCCAAAATCCTCAGCCCGGAAAAAACCATTTTAATGCCGACGCTGCAGGCGGAGTGCTCGCTCGACCTCGGCTGCCCGATTGAAGAGTTCAGCAAATTCTGCGACGCCCACCCCGACCGTACCGTTGTGGTGTACGCCAATACCTCCGCAGCGGTCAAGGCGCGCGCCGACTGGGTCGTCACCTCCAGCATTGCCGTTGAGCTGATCGAGCATCTTGATAGCCTGGGCGAGAAAATCATCTGGGCCCCGGACCGCCATCTTGGTCAATATGTGACGCGCAAAAGCGGCGCGGACGTGATCTGCTGGCAGGCCGCCTGCATCGTCCATGACGAATTCAAAACTCAGGCGCTGCAGCGGATGAAAGCGCTGTATCCCGATGCCGCCGTGCTGGTGCATCCTGAGTCGCCGCAGGCTATCGTTAATCTTGCCGATGCGGTCGGTTCGACCAGCCAGCTGATTCAGGCAGCGCAAACCCTGCCGCACAAGCAGATGATCGTCGCCACCGATCGCGGCATCTTCTATAAAATGCAGCAGGCCTGCCCGGACAAAGAGCTGCTCGAGGCACCAACGGCCGGCGAGGGCGCCACCTGCCGCAGCTGCGCGCACTGTCCGTGGATGGCAATGAACGGGCTGCAAGCCATTGCTGACGGTCTGGAGCAGGGCGGCAGCGATCATGAGATCTTTGTTGACGATGCACTGCGAGAAGGTGCGTTGATCCCGTTGAATCGTATGCTAACCTTTGCTGCAAATCTTAAACTCAATGTGAAGGGTAACGCCTGACGTTACGCTCTGGACAGGATGGCAATATGGATTTTTTCAGCACGTCGAATATTCTGGTTCATATCCCTCTTGGGGCCGGTGGCTACGATCTGTCCTGGATTGAAGCCATCGGTACCCTTGCCGGGCTGCTGTGCATCTGGCTGGCGAGCCTGGAGAAGATCGTCAACTACGCTTTCGGCCTGATCAACGTGACGCTGTTCGCGGTCATCTTCTTCCAGATCCAGCTGTACGCCAGCCTGCTGCTGCAGCTGTTCTTTTTCGTCGCCAATATCTACGGCTGGTATGCCTGGAGCCGCCAGACCAGTGATAATCAGCAGGCGCTGAAAATTCGCTGGCTGCCGCGTGCGCAGCTGCTGGCCTGGACAGCGGTGATTGTTATCGCCATTGCACTGATGACGCTGTATATCGATCCGGTATTTGCGCTGCTGACGCGTGCCGCGGTAAACATTATGCAGGGTATGGGCTTCAACGTGGTGATGCCGCAGCTGCAGCCGGATGCTTTCCCGTTCTGGGATTCGTGCATGATGGTGCTGTCGATTGCGGCGATGATCCTGATGACGCGCAAGTACGTTGAAAACTGGCTACTGTGGGTGGTGATCAACCTGATCAGCGTGATGATATTCGCCCGTCAGGGAGTGTACGCCATGGCGCTGGAGTATGTGCTGCTGACGCTGATCGCGCTGAATGGCTCGTGGCTGTGGATGAAAAGCGCCCGCCAGAGAGGATAATTGGCCACGGGTCGACCGAAAAAAGGGTCGACCCTCACGGTTAATGATGGTGGTGATGCTGGTGCTCGCCGCCGCCCTGAATCCACCCCACATCACAATCATCGCCATCGCAACGCTGATACTCCATCTGCACCGTGGCGTGCTCAATCTGATAATGCTGGTGCAGATACTCGTGAATGCGCTGCAGCAGCGCGTCATGATCGTAAGGCGGGATCACCTGTACATGCAGCGTGATCACCGGCTTCTCGCCCACCTGCCACAAATGCACATGATGCACGTTACGCACCTCCGGGATGCTGCGCGCCAGCGCACGCTGTAGCTTAGCCACATCAATATCCTGCGGCGCCCCCTCCAGCAGTTCGTGACCGCTCTCCTTGATCAGCATCCAGCCGCTGCGCAGCACCAGCAGGGACACCACAATCGACAGAATGGGGTCGATCGGCGTCCAGCCGGTAAACATAATAATCAGCGCGGCGGCAATCGCCCCGACCGAGCCGAGCAGGTCACCGAGCACGTGCAGCGCCGCCGCGCGCACGTTAAGGTTCTTCTCGCCGCTGCCGTGATGCAGCAGCCAGAACGCCAGCAGGTTTGCCAGCAGCCCGCCGATAGCCACAATCAGCATCATGCCACCCGCCACCGGCTCCGGCTGCCAGAAACGTCTCAGCGCCTCCCAGACAATCAGCACGGTAATCACCAGCAGCGCGATAGCATTGACAAAAGCTGCCAGCGTGGTCAGGCGCAGCAGGCCAAAGGAGTGGCGCTGGCTGGGCTTGCGCTGCGCAAAATGCGTGGCCAGCAGGGCCACCAGCAGCGCGGCGGCGTCGGTCAGCATATGCCCGGCATCGGCCAGCAGCGCCAGCGAGCCGGAGAGCAGACCGCCCGCCACCTCGGCCAGCATAAACAGGGCCGTGACAACAAAGGCTGCCAGCAGACGTGAACGGTTACCGTTCTTTTCAGTGTGGGTGTGAGCCATAGGATCCCAATTGAGTTAACAGGCTTTCGCTTAATGATATCAATAAATTCATTGCAGGCTTAGGGTTCTGGTGCAGGCGGGCAGCCTCAATGATTTGCTGGCACAGGGTTTCCCCTTCACTGTAGTTCAGCAGCAGCCAGCTGCCTTTCATTCTGTGCGCCGCTTTCTCAACCTGCTGCCACTCTTCTGCCGCTATTGCCTGCCTGAGCGCGGCGCAGTCGCGCTTCAGCGTCTCGGCCAGCGTCTGGCACAGGCGTTGAAAATAATGCTCATCGTGATGCGCCAGCTGATTTAAACGCTGCGGCAGGTCGGCAAACGGCGCGGGCGCCTCCGCCTGCAGCAGAGCGGCAAGATCCGCTAACGAAACTGGCTTCACCAGCAGGCGGTCAGCAACCTGTCGCGCCTGTGGCCGGTTGAGGATCTGCGCATCGGCAGAGCACAGCACCACCCGGGTATGATGCGGCTGATGGCGTTCGCCACGGCGCACTATTTTCGCCAGCTGCACGCCGTCCGGGTGCGGCATGCTGTAGTCAACAAACAGCAGGTCCCACTGGCGCCCGTCTTTCAGCAGCGCCCGGCCATCAGCGAAGGTTTCCGCCTGGATACCGCAGTGCGCCAGCTGTTGCTGCATCACCAGCAGATTGGTCGGATGGTCGTCGACAATCGCCACGCGCAGATGGCTGACCGCCTCGGTATTGCACTGCTGCGGTTCGGCATCTGCGGCAGGCAGTGGCGAGGGGATAAGCTGCCACGGTAGCAGCACGCTGACGCAGGTTCCCTGGCCGGGGGTGGATTGCAGCGTGATAGTGCCGCCCATGCGGCTGACAATTTCGCGGCAGATCGACAAGCCCAGCCCGCTGCCCTGCACTGAGAGCTGGCGACCGGAAGGGGTCTGATACCAGGGTTCAAACAGACGCTGCTGCTCATCCAGCGGGATGCCACTGCCGCTATCGCTGACCTGAAAATGCAGCTGTGGCGGCGTGCTCAGCGCTTCCAGCGTCAGCCGGATCTCACCCTCGCGGGTAAATTTGATCGCATTGGCAATCAGGTTGTTGGCAATCTGCTGCAGGCGTTCGCCGTCAATCAGCACCCAGGCGGGCAGGGGATTCAGGGCGCTGACGCTCAGCCGCGGTCCCTGTTCGCGCATCAGCGGGTGGTAGAACACCGCCAGCCGCTGCAGCCATTTTTCCGGCTCCAGCGGACGGGGGGCCAGGCTGAAGCTGTTGCTCTCAACCCGGGCGTGATCCTGCAGATCGCCCAGCAGCGTCATCAGGCTGGCGGCGCTGCTGTGGATCAACGCCAGGTTATGGCTCTCAGGCTGCTGCATCAGCTCCAGCTCCAGCAGGCCCAGCACCGCCTGCATCGGCGTGCGCAGCTCGTGGCTGACGGTGGCGAGGAACTGACTTTTCATGCGGTTTTCCCGCTGGGCCACTTCGCGCTCCTGCTCCAGCAGCAGGCGCTGCTGCCGCTCACGCCGCTGCTCCAGATAGCGTCTCAGCAGCAGGATCAGCAGGAAGACGATGGCAAACAGCGCGGCGACCAGTACGAAGAGGGAGATCGGCCGCATCTCGCCGCTGTTGCTATCGCTAAAGCTGTCCGGCGTGCTGCTCCAGGTTTCGCGCAGCCGCTGCCAGCTTTCCGCTGGGATCTGCTGCAGGCTGTTATTCAGCAGTGCGCGCAGCAGCGGCCGATCGGGGGCGATGCCGATGGTCACCGGCCATGCGGTGTCGCTGGCGGCAAACGCCAGCTGCAGAGTATTGGCAAAACGCCCCTGGATGCGCCAGCGCGCTGAGAGCACATTGTCGACCAGCGCGTCGATCTGACCGCTGGCCAGCGCATCGTACAGGCTGCTGGCATCCTCAAATGTCTGGGTTGTGCTACCTGCGGGCAACAGGCGCCCGGCGATATCCCCGCGCAGCACGCCGATGCGTTTACCGCGCAGATCCGGCCAGCCGGTGACGTTCTGCGCCGCCGCCTGAACATAGACACCCCACAGCGCACGCCACACCGGCTGGGTATTATTCAGCATGGCATCATCACCGGTCAGCGGCAGATTGAGTTGGATCAGCGCCCGCCCCTGCTGCACCAGCGCGCCCGCCTGCTGTGCATTGCTGACCCAGTATGGCTGAAAGCGCAACCCGGTAATCTGGCCGATGCTGTTCAGCAGGTCAACACTGTAACCGGCGGGCTGCCCGCTGGCATTGCGGTAGCTCCACGGATAGTCGTCGCTGACGGCGGCATAAATCACCACCGGATGCTGCGCTATCCAGCTGCGCTCCATCGACGTCAGGTGGGCGGTATTGCTGTCCTGATAGCGCGGCAGCGCACTGCTCCAGCGCCCCTGAATGCCGTTCACCACCTCCATCGGCAGCTGACGAATAGCGTTATCAAGCTGCTGCGTCAGTGCGGCATCCGCTGTGACCGCCTCCAGCTGCAGCACCCCTGGGTCAAGAGAAGAGGCGAGCTGATAAACTTCGCCCTGCTGCAGCTGGCTCAGCAGGAATCCGGCGCTGGTCTCATCCGCCACCACATAGTCGCTGTGCTGATTCAGCAGGGTGGAGAGGGCCTGTAAATCACTGGGCAGCACCTGCCAGTGATGCTTGCGCGCAAACTCGGGGTCAACGCGCGCCAGGGTGTCGCGGCTGACGCTGAGGCGGGCATCGCCAGAGTTGAACATCACCGGCCGCAGGTTATTGCGATTACGGTAAATACGCAGCGGGCTGGAGAACCACGGTTGCGTCGCGCTGAGGCCCGCAGGCAGCGTCTGCTGCGGAACGCCAAACAGCACGTCCAGCTTTCCGCTCTGCAGTGCCGCCATCATCGCCTGCTGCGTGCTGAACCCCTGCACGCTGACGTGCAGGCCGCTGGTCTGCTGCAGCGCCACCAGATAGTCGGCATTGATACCGTACAGGTCGCTGCCAACGACAATATTCCACGGCGAGCTGTTGTCCTGTAATACGCCGACGCGCAGGGTTTTTCCCCATTCGACCGGCATCGGCATCATCTCCTGCGGCAGGGCGATGCTGCTCACCGGGCGCAGCGTCGCCAGCGCGCTGCTGGTGAACAGCAGCAGCATCAGCAGTAGCGTTCTCACTGCTGTGACTGCCACAGCTGAGCCAGTTCGACGACCGAACCCGCTCCGGTTTTTTCCATGATGTTCTTTTTATGGGTGCTGACGGTTTTATTGCTGATATGCAGCTGCCCGGCGATCTGCAGATTAGACAGGCCGCGCGCCAGCAGCGCGAGGATCTGCTGCTCTTTGGCCGTCAGCACCGCGTTAAGCGTGTCGCCATGCTGGGCAGGGAAGACGCGCTGGCCGCCGAGCACGGCAAGGATGGCGGAGAGCAGCTGGCTGAGCGGCTGACGCTTGGCAACATAGCCAGATGCCCCGGCGGCTTCCGCCAGACGCGGATAGACCTGCTCCTCCTGTGCTGAGTAGATCACCACCGGCAGCGGCGGGTAATGGCGCTTAATCAGCTTAAGCAGCTGTAAGCCGTCGCTGTCCGGTAAGCCAATATCGAGGATCACCAGCCCAATAGCGCGATCGCCGAGCAGCGCCAGGGCATCGCGCTGATTATCCGCCGCCAGCAGCTTAAGCGGGAAGGGCGCGTGTACCAGGGCCGCTTCCAGCGCCACCTGGACCAGCGGATGATCGTCAATCAGCAATAGGGTGGTCATGAACAGTTCCAAATCAGGCAGGGGGTTCAGGATAGCCGAAGGTGGGCGGGAAAAAAACGAGAAAAGGAGAGCCGAAGCTCTCCTGGGTCATGCACCGGCTGACATTCTGCCTCGATCTACGGCTGACATTCTGCCTCGATCTACCGGCTGACATTCTGTCTCGACGTATGGCTAACGTTCTGCCTCGGTCATGTAGTGGCTGACCCTCTTTTCCGGTCAGCCAGCTTTTCCGGTCAGCCAAATGCTTTTTTTGGCGAGCCAGAATCGGCCAGCCAGAATTCAGCAAACGTTACTGCGAAGTACCGTCAGTTTTGGTATTCGCATCAGCGCCGACTTTTTTGTTAATGTCCGGACATTTACCATCTTTGCACTGAGTGTTTTTGTTGATCTCATCAGCACTCATTTTCTTATGGTGCTTCATGGTTTTATGCTGAGTTTCATGGCCAGTGTTGATTTTGTCGTTATCAACTTTGTTAGGCGCAATATTTTCTTTTGCGCTGCCAGCCACTGCGCCGGCATCGGCCGCTGCATTTGCTGAACCGTCGGCCATTGCAGCGGTGCTGCCCAGAGTCATTGCGGCTGTCAGTAGTACCATAGAGAACTTATTCATTATTATGCTCCTTTAATTTTTGAATACGACATCATCAAGATCTAACGGTGTTTGAAACAAAATAGTGTGATTGCGGCGTTCGCCAATCATAAGTTGTGCAAATAGATTTATTTCAAGAGGTAATGATTAAAAGTGTAGTAGGGCTCCCAGAAAAAGCAAATCACGTCAGCAACGAATCCGCGAAAGGCGATTTACAGTCACCGGGAGTCACGATAAATTGGAGGAGATGCGCCTGGTGTGCAGTATGGCAATGAAATAACCTGGAAATATTATGAATTATCAAAACGATGATTTAAGAATCAAAGAGATAAAAGAACTTTTACCTCCGGTTGCGTTATTTGAAAAATTCCCCGCCACGGACAAGGCTGCTGCAACAGTATCCTCGGCCCGCCAGGCAATCCATAACATTCTGACTTCCCATGACGATCGCCTGCTGGTGGTGATCGGCCCCTGCTCTATCCATGATACTAAGGCAGCTAAAGAGTACGCTGGCCGCCTGCTGGCGCTGCGTGACGAGCTGAAAGACTCGCTGGAAGTGGTGATGCGCGTCTATTTTGAAAAACCCCGTACGACCGTGGGTTGGAAAGGGCTGATCAACGATCCCCATATGGACGGCAGCTTCCAGATTAATGACGGCCTGCGTATTGCGCGCCAGCTGCTGGTGGAGATCAACGACAGCGGCCTGCCGGCGGCGGGTGAGTTCCTCGATATGATCACGCCACAGTACGTCGGCGATCTGATGAGCTGGGGCGCCATCGGCGCGCGTACCACGGAATCGCAGGTCCACCGCGAGCTGTCATCCGGCCTCTCCTGCCCGGTAGGTTTCAAGAACGGCACCGACGGCACCATCAAAGTGGCTATCGACGCCATCGGCGCGGCCAGTGCGCCACACTGTTTCCTCTCCGTGACCAAATATGGCCACTCGGCGATTGTGGAAACCAGCGGTAACGAAGACTGCCATATCATCCTGCGCGGCGGCAAAGAGCCAAACTACAGCGCTCACCACGTCAGCGCGGTGAAAGCCGGTCTGGAAAAAGCCGGCCTGCCTGCCCAGGTGATGATCGACTTCAGCCATGCAAACAGCAGCAAGCAGTTTAAGAAGCAGCTGGATGTTGCCACTGACGTGGCGCAGCAGATTGCGGGCGGCGAGCAGGCAATTATCGGCGTAATGATTGAGAGCCATCTGGTCGAGGGCAATCAGAACCTGGAGAGCGGTGAACCGCTGGTGTACGGCAAAAGCGTCACCGACGGCTGCATCGGCTGGCAGGACACTGAAACCGTGCTGCGCCAGCTGGCCAGCGCGGTGAAAGCCCGCCGCGCGTAACGGCTTGCAGGCAATAAAAAACCCGCCATCTGGCGGGTTTTTTTCAATCAAATCAGCAGCAATTATTTTGCTTTACCCTGGTTCGCGACGGCTGCGGCTTTCGCAGCAATCTCGTCGGCATCGCCCAGGTAGTAGTGTTTGATTGGTTTGAAGTTTTCGTCGAACTCATACACCAGCGGCACGCCGGTTGGGATGTTCAGCTCGAGGATCTCTTCTTCGCTCATGTTGTCCAGGTATTTCACCAGCGCACGCAGGGAGTTACCGTGGGCCGCGATGATCACTTTCTCGCCGCTTTTCATACGTGGCAGGATAGATTCGTTCCAGTATGGCAGAACGCGATCGATGGTCAGCGCCAGGCTTTCGGTGGTTGGCAGCTGCTCAGCGGTCAGTGACGCGTAGCGCGGGTCGTGGCCAGGGAAACGCTCATCGGCGCGGTCCAGCTCTGGTGGGGTCACGGCAAAGCCACGACGCCACTGCTTAACCTGATCGTCACCGTATTTCTGTGCGGTTTCTGCTTTATCCAGACCCTGCAGCGCACCGTAGTGACGCTCGTTCAGGCGCCAGGATTTCTCGACCGGCAGCCACACCTGGTCAACTTCATCCAGAATGTTCCACAGGGTGTGGATGGCACGTTTCAGCACGGAGGTGTAAGCGAAATCGAAGGTGAAACCCTCTTTCTTCAACAGCTGACCAGCGGCTTTCGCCTCGGTGCGGCCTTTGTCTGACAGGTCAACGTCGTACCAACCGGTGAAACGGTTTTCGTTGTTCCACTGGCTTTCGCCGTGACGTACCAGAACCAGCTTAGTTACAGCCATAGCTTAACTCCTTAATAACTTTACGTTTCTATGATAATGGTGACCGGTAAACTGCCGGAAAGAACCGCACGGCAATTTTAATGTGCATTACCATAGCTGAATTCTGCGCAGCGCGTAAGCCCGTAACGCTCGCGATGCGCGATTTTCATGCGCTTTATCAAACCGCCGTCAGTTGGTAACGCGTCACTGACTGATACGATTCACCTGGCTGCAGCCAGCAGTCGGGCTGCGGATACTCAGGATGATGCGGCGAGTCGGGGAGAAACTCGCTCTCCAGCGCAATCCCCTGGAAAGCAGTATAGACGCCCTGTTCGCGTGCCGGGGTGCCTTCCAGATAATTCCCGCTGTAGAACTGCAGCGCCGGGGCGGTGGTAAACACCGTGAGGCGCAGTTTGCCATCGGCGGACCACAGCTGAGCAGCCGGACTTTCGCCATCCTGGGTATTTAACAGGAAGGCGTGGTCGTAGCCTTTTACCGCACGCTGGTCGTCATCCTGCAGGAAATCCTGCTGCACGCTCTTCCGCTGGCGGAAATCAAAGCTGCTCCCCGCCACGTCCTTCAGCGGCGCATTGGGAATGCCCGCGCTGTCCACCGGCAGATAGCGATCGGCATTGAGCAACAGCTGGTGCTGGCGGGCATCGCCGTGCTGCGCATCCAGGTTGAAGTAGGCGTGGTTGGTCAGATTGACCGGGCAGGCTTTATCCACCGTGGCGTGGTAGTGAATCGCCAGGGTGTTGTCGTCGCTCAGCTGATAGCGCAGGGAGACCAGCAAATTGCCCGGAAAGCCCTGATCGCCATCCGGCGAATCAAGGCGATACTCCACCTCGCTGTCGCTTTGACTGACAATCTGCCAGCGGCGATTGTGGAAGCCACCCGGGCCGCCGTGCAGCTGATGCTCGCCCTGATTGGCGGCCAGCGGGAAGGTCACGCCGTCGTGCGCGATCTGCGCATGGGCGATGCGGTTAGCGTAACGGCCCACCGTGGCGCCGAGATAGGCCGACTGCTGCAGATAGTCGGACGGTGTGGCGCAGCCGAGCAGCGCTTCGCGCACGCTGCCGTCACCCATCGGTACGCGGGCGGAGAGCCAGGTCGCGCCCCAGTCCATAAATGTTGCCACCATCCCGTTGCGGTTGCGCAGGGTGGTGATGCGCCACGCCGCGCCGTCGGGGGCGTGCGAGTTGCGGTTGAGGTTTAGCATTCACCCGCTCCTTCAGACGCTTTGCAGACGTAGAAGGTCTCTTTGATGCCGGACTGCGCTTCATACTGCGCTTCGACGGCGGCTTTCACCTCATCGACCAGGTCCAGCGGCATTAGCGCCACGATGCAGCCGCCAAAACCACCCCCGGTCATTCGTACGCCGCCGCGTTCGCCGAGGGTCTGTTTGACAATGTCCACCAGCTGGTCGACCGGCGGCACGGTAATCTCGAAGTCGTCACGCATCGATGCGTGGGATTCCGCCATCAGTACCGCCATGCGCGCCAGGTCACCTTTCGCCAGCACGTCGGCGGCTTCCAGCGTGCGGGCATTTTCGGTCAGCACGTGGCGCACGCGTTTCGCCACCAGCGGGTCAAGCTCGTGCTCGCGCGCCTCAAATTCGCTCAGCGAGACGTCGCGCAGCGAGCTTTTACCAAAGAACTGCGCTCCTGCTTCACACTGCTGGCGGCGGGTGTTGTACTCGCTGCCCACCAGGCTGCGGCGGAAGTTGGAGTTGATAATCACCACGGCAATATCGGACGGCATCGGCACCGGGCGCGTGCCCAGCGTGCGGCAGTCGAGCAGCATGGCGTGATCCTGCTTGCCCAGTGCGGAGATCAGCTGATCCATAATTCCGCAGTTACAGCCGACGAACTGGTTCTCCGCTTCCTGGCCGTTGACCGCGATAGCCGCGCCGTCCAGCGGCAGCTGATAAAGCTGTTTGAACACCGTGCCGACCGCCACTTCCAGCGAGGCAGATGAGCTTAAGCCCGCGCCCTGCGGCACGTTGCCACTAATCACCATATCCACACCGGCAAAATCCGGGCAGCGGGTCAGCAGGTGCTTCACCACGCCGCGCACGTAGTTTGACCACATCTGGTCGGGGTGGCTTTCGATCGCCTCGTCCAGCGAGAAGATATCCTGCTGATTTTCGTAATCGGCGGCGATAACCCGCACCTGACGATCGCTGCGTTTCGCGCAGGCGATCACCGTCTGGTAATCAATGGCGCACGGCAGCACGAAACCGTCGTTGTAATCGGTGTGTTCGCCGATCAGGTTGACGCGGCCCGGTGCCTGAATAATGTGGCCTGGAGCATAGCCAAACGCGCTGCTGAAAATCTGCTGGGTAGAGGTCTGTAAACTCATGGTTATGCTCCCGTCTCACGGAAATGAATATCGCTGACGGCGCGCAGACGTTCTGCCGCCTGCTCCGCCGTTAAATCACGTTGGGTTTCAGCCAGCATTTCATAGCCGACCATAAATTTACGCACCGTGGCCGAGCGCAGCAGCGGGGGATAGAAGTGCGCGTGCAGCTGCCAGTGGTCGTTGGCGTCATTGTTAAACGGCGCGCCGTGCCAGCCCATGGAATAAGGGAAAGAGCACTGGAACAGATTGTCATAGCGGCTGGTGAGTTTTTTCAGCGCCAGCGCCAGATCGTCGCGCTGCGCCTCACTCAAATCGGTGATGCGTTTAATATGCGCCTTTGGCAGCAGCAGCGTTTCAAACGGCCACGCTGCCCACCACGGCACCACGGCCAGCCAGTGTTCGGTTTCGACCACCGTGCGGCTGCCGTCTTTTAGCTCGCGTGCGGCGTAGTCCACCAGCATCGGCGCACCGTTTTTGCTGAAATACGCGCGCTGCAGATCGTCTTCACGCTTCGCTTCGTTAGGCAGGAAGCTGTTCGCCCACACCTGGCCGTGCGGATGCGGGTTGGAGCAGCCCATCGCCGCCCCTTTGTTCTCAAACACCTGCACCCACGGATAGTGCTGACCGAGGTCGGCGCTCTGTTCCTGCCAGGTTTTCACCACCTCAACCAGCCCGGCAACCGTCAGCTCGGGCAGGGTTTTGCTGTGGTCGGGGGAGAAGCAGATCACCCGGCTGGTGCCGCGCGCGCTCTCGCAGCGCATCAGCATATCTTCGCTTTCCGGCGCGTCCGGGGTATCGGTCATCAGCGCGGCAAAGTCATTGGTAAACACGTAGGTGCTGCTGTAGTCGGGGTTTTTATCCCCGGTGACGCGCGTATTGCCGGGGCAGAGGAAGCAGTCAGGATCGTGCGCCGGCAGTTTATCCTGCGACGGGGTTTCCTGCGCACCCTGCCAGGGGCGTTTGGCCCGGTGGGGTGAAACCAGAATCCACTGATCGGACAGTGGGTTATAACGGCGATGCGGGTGATCGACCGGATTAAATGTCTGCATGTTGAGTTCCTGGTAACCTTTTTTATGCATTTTTTGCTGTGAAGGAAAATAGCACAGAGTCGCTGCGGAAAGCGTGATCAAGTCTGTATAAATGGAATCGTTTACACAAGCTGAAAAATCCGAAGTATCAATAAAAGTAGTGCAGGGATGAGGGATAACCAGGCAAGGCGGGGGAAATAATGGTAGCGGTTACATCATGATTATGGGCTGACCGAAACAGAAGGTCAGCCCCTACGCGGAACCCTGTAGGGGGCGACCATTTTTTCCGGTCGCCCCGTGTGGATGATTATCGACGAAGGTAATGACGACCATTTTTTCCGGTCGCCCCGTGCGGATGAATATCGACGAAGGCAATGGCGACCTTTTTTCCGCTTGCCCCGTTAAACCTACAATGCCTCTTGCGTATAACGATAGCCGTCGCCGTCGGCCACAAAGCTCAGACGATGGGTAATACACTGCGGCGCATCTTCGGCATGGTGGGAGACAAACAGCAGCTGGGTGCGGCCTTCGCCAATCAGCACATCGATAAAGCGGCGTACCAGCAGGCGGTTGATCGGGTCCAGCCCCTGCAGTGGCTCATCGAGGATCAGCAGCGCCGGATGTTTCACCAGCGCGCGCGCAATCAGCACCAGCCGCTGCTGGCCCCACGACAGATCGTGGAACGGAGAGTCGGCCAGCGCGCCGTGCATTCCCAGCAGCGCCAGCCACTCGCGGGCCAGCGCCTGCTGACGGTCCGACACCGCCTGATAAATGCCAATTGAGTCAAAATAGCCGGAGATCACCACGTTGCGCACGCTGCTGCTGACGCGGTAATCAAGATGCAGACTGCTGCTGACGTAGCCGATATGCTGCTTGATATCCCAGATGGTTTCACCGCTGCCGCGACGGCGGCCAAACAGGGTTAAATCGTTGCTGTAACCCTGCGGATGATCGCCGGTAACCAGGCTCAGCAGGGTCGATTTCCCTGCGCCGTTCGGGCCGACAATCTGCCAGTGCTGGCCGCGATCCACCTGCCAGCTCAGCTGGTTGAGGATCGGGCGATCGTTATAGCAGACCACGCCGTCGCGCAGCACAATCAGCGGTGCCCCGGCCGCCAGCGCTGGGATGGCGGCGGCATCGTCAGCTTCCGGCAGCGTCATGCCGGCCAGCTGCTCGCTGTGCGCCAGCTGTGCCACCAGGGCTTGCGCGAGGATAGCATCACGCGCGCCGACGTGGGTCAGGGTACACTCCGCCAGCACGCCGACGTGCGCGATAAAATCGGGGATGTCATCAAAGCGGTTCAGCACCAGCACCAGGGTAAACCCGGGCTGCTGCAGCTCACCCAGCACGCTTGCCAGGTTGGCGCGCGAATCGACGTCAAGGCCGTCAAACGGCTCATCGAGGATCAGCAGGTCCGGCTGCGCCATCAGCGCCTGGCACAGCAGCGTTTTGCGCGTCTCACCGGTTGAGAGATATTTAAAGCGGCGCGTCAGCAGGTGCGCAATGCCAAACTGCGTCGCCAGCTGCTGGCAGCGAGCGGGGTCTTTGACCTCTTCCTGAATAATCTCAGCGGCGGTGCGGCCGGTATCGTCTTCGCCGGGGCTGAGCAGGTCGGTGTTATTGCGCTGCCACTCATCGGAGACCAGCTTTTGCAGCTGCTCCAGCGACAGGCGCACCGGGCGCTGGTAGTGGCTGCTGACGCTGCCTTTGGACGGCGCCAGTTCGCCGGAGAGCGCGCGCGCCAGCGACGATTTACCGCTGCCGTTAGCGCCGACAAACGCCCAGCTTTCACCGGCGTTAAGGGTTAAATCATTCAGGTTCAGGGTTCGGGTATCGCTCAGGCGAAAGATGCCCTGCGTAATTTGCAATGTTGACATTGTTCATTCCATTTTATGCATTACAAAAACATTAGGGGCTTCCTGCTGCTGATTGTCAAACCTGCACCCGGGATTCAGAGCAGCGTCGCGATGATGGCGCGATCGGCATTAAAATATGCTGTCACCGCCGCGCCCGGCTGCAGTTTTTGCTGGGCAATATGCTGATTGTCCACGGTGGCGCACAGGGTTTCACCGCCGCTCAGCGCGATGAGGACTTCGCTGTGCGTCTCACCCTGTTCAATCTCGCGCACGGTGCCGGAGAGCTGGTTGTCCGCCTCGACGCGCTGGCGGGACACCTCAACCCACGGCGCCTTAATCAGCACCAGCACCTCTTTACCGCTCGTAAGCCTCAGGCGCTCGGCGCTCTGAGCGGTCAGCGCGACCTGCACCCGGGTGACGCCATCGGCCAGCTGCACGCTGACGTGCTGCTGCACCGGCTGATTGTCGCGGCTGATGATGGTGCCAAAGAACTGGTTGCGCGCGCTGGTCTGCAGGGAAAAGCGCGCAATCGCGGCTAACAGACTGCCGGGCGCGGGATCCTCCTGCAATACATCAAATGCTCTCTGCTGGATCTGCTCAAGCAGGGCGTACAAATCCAGCAGGCGCTCTCCCCAGGCGGTCACCTGCGCGCCGCCGCCGCCTTTCCCGCCGGTGGCGCGCTCGACCAGCGTGCGCTCTGCCAGCTGGTTCATCTCATTGATGGCATCCCAGGCGCTTTTGTAGCTGATGCCCGCCAGCTTCGCGCCCTGACTGATCGATCCGCTCTCTTTCACCTGGCGCAGCAGTTCAATACGGCGCGGGTCGGCGAACAGCCGCTGCTGTCGTTTCAGTATCAGGGCAATTTCAGCCTGCATAGATCCTCCGGGTGATAAGTTTTGGCCGGCGATTGTAGCAGCTACTGCCGCATTAGAAGCACTGGCAATAAAAAGCGCACGAAAGCACAAAAGGTCAGTGCATTCTTACAGACTACCGTTACAATAACTTTTTTCTTCAGCAAGATGAGGCTTCCATGCTGGAATTACTGAAAGGCCTGGCCGTAGCAATTATTATGGTGCCAATCGTGATGGCAATTATTCTCGGCCTGATCTGGGGACTGGGTGAAGTCTTCAACGTGATCTCGAAAATCGGTCACCGCAGCGAGCATCCCGCGAAGAAAGACCGCATCGTTCAGTAACACTGATTGCGCCATTCTAAACGCCCGGACCTCCGGGCGTTTGCTTTTCTATCATCCCACTTCCCGCCGATTAAACTTCTTCCCGCCAATGCCGATATTTACTGTGGCAGAGGGTAATGCATCGCTATATCATAAAGTATATAACGTAACCCCTGAAACCGGAGAAACATCATGTCTGTAAACTGGAACTCGTGGCTGGCTGCGGCGGCCGTCAGTCTGAGCGTTGGCGGCCACGCGATGGCGGCCGAGAACATCACCGTGTTTGCCGCCGCTTCCCTGACCAATGCACTGCAGGATATCGCCAGCCAGTATGAGAAAGGCAAAGAGGTCAAAATTGTCTCTTCTTTTGCTTCCTCGTCAACGCTGGCGCGCCAGATTGAGCAGGGCGCGCCGGCCGATCTGTTTATCTCCGCCGATCAGCAGTGGATGGATTACGCCTCCGGGAAGAAAACCATTGATGACGCCAGCCGCTTCACCCTGCTGGGCAACGATCTGGTACTGGTGGCGCCGACCGCGACGCAAGCGCAGGCCGTTACCATCAGTGAAAAAACCGACTGGAAAAGCCTGCTGAAAGGGCAGCGTCTGGCGGTTGGCGATCCGGATCACGTTCCGGCTGGGATCTACGCCAAAGAGGCCTTACAGAAACTGGGCGCCTGGCAGCAGGTCTCGCCGATGCTGGCCCCGGCTAACAGCGTGCGTGCCGCCCTGGCGCTGGTTGAACGTGATGAAACCCCTTACGGTATCGTGTATGGTTCAGACGCTATCGCCAGTAAAAAAGTGACGGTCGTCGGCACCTTCCCGCAGGCCAGCCACAAACCGGTGGAGTACCCGATGGCCATGGTGAAAGACCATAACAGCGCCAGCGTCACCGCGTTCTACAACTATCTGAAAGGGCCGCAGGCCGCAGCCGTGTTCAAACAGTATGGATTCTCCCCGTTAACCAAAAGCTTTTAAGCTGCAGCAAGGCGGCAGTTGAGTGAAGCCCCAGGTGCTTACTCAAGTCAGTAACTGGGGTGAATGAGAGCAGCCAACGCAGCTGCAGTTTAAAGGATGAAGGTTAAAATGATGTTTCTCAGTGAGCCAGAATGGCAGGCCGTCGCCCTCAGCCTGAAAGTGTCCGTGGTCGCGGTCGCCTGTAGCCTGCCGTTTGGCATCCTGTTGGCCTGGATCCTGGTTCGTCGCCAGTTTCCCGGCAAAACCCTGCTCGACAGCGTTATCCACCTGCCGCTGGTGCTGCCCCCGGTGGTGGTGGGCTATCTGCTGCTGCTCGGATTCGGGCGCCGCGGATTTTTGGGGGAATATCTTTATGACTGGTTTGGCTTCAGCTTCGCCTTCAGCTGGCGCGGGGCGGCGCTGGCTTCGGCGGTGATCGCTTTTCCACTGATGGTGCGCGCCATCCGTCTGGCGCTGGAAGCAGTTGATAGCCGGCTGGAGCAGGCGGCGCGCACGCTGGGCGCCGGGCGCTGGCGGGTGTTCTTTACCATCACGCTGCCGCTGACCCTGCCGGGGATTATCGTCGGCACCGTGTTAGCCTTCGCCCGCTCGCTCGGCGAGTTTGGTGCCACCATTACTTTTGTCTCTAACATTCCCGGCGAGACGCGCACGCTGCCGTCCGCCATGTATACGCTGATTGAAACGCCCGGTGCGGAAGGGGCGGCGGCGCGTCTGTGCGTCATTGCTATCCTGCTGGCGCTGGTTTCATTGCTGCTTTCCGAATGGCTGACCCGCTGGGGTCGTAAGCGTTTAGGTCTCTGATGTTAGAACTCGATTTCAGCCAGCAGCAGGGCGACCACACCCTGACGATTAACGCCAGCGTGCCCGCTCATGGCGTAACCGCCATTTTTGGCGTCTCCGGCGCCGGAAAAACCTCGTTAATTAACGCCATTGGTGGCCTGACCAAACCGCAACGCGGCACCATCGCCCTCAACGGGCGCCTGCTGAGCGATGCGGAAAACGGCGTCTGGCTGCCGCCGGAAAAACGGCGTATCGGCTATGTGTTCCAGGATGCGCGTCTGTTCCCGCACTACCGGGTGCGCGGCAATCTGGAATATGGCATGGCGAAGTCGATGCGCGCGCAGTTCGATTCGCTGGTGCGGCTGCTGGGTATTGAAGCGCTGCTGGATCGCTATCCGTGGTCGCTGTCCGGCGGCGAAAAACAGCGCGTGGCGATCGGCCGTGCGCTGCTGAGCGCGCCGGAAATCCTGCTGATGGATGAACCGCTGGCCTCGCTGGATCTGCCGCGCAAGCGCGAGCTGCTGGCCTGGCTGCAGACGTTGGCACGCCAGGTGGAAACGCCGATCCTTTACGTCAGCCACAGCCTCGACGAACTGCTGCATCTGGCGGATAACGTGATGGTGCTGGATAAAGGTGAGGTGAAAGCCTTTGGCCCGCTGGAGCGCGTCTGGGCCAGCAGCGCGATGCGCCCGTGGCTGCCAAGAAGCGATCAGAGCAGTATCCTGCGCGTGATGGTGCTGGAACAGCATCCTCACTACCAGATGACCGCGCTGTCGCTGGGCGATCAGCATATCTGGGTGAACCGGGTGGATGCCCCGCAGGGTACGCCGCTGCGTATTCGCATTCAGTCGGCGGATGTTTCGCTGATATTAAAACCCCCGGTCAACAGCAGCATTCGCAATGTGATCCCGGCGAAAGTGGCAGAACTGCTGGAGATTGACCATCAGATCGAAGTCAAGCTGCTGGTGGGGCAGAGCGAGCTGTGGGCGCGCATCACGCCCTGGGCGCGCGATGAACTGATGATTAAGCCCAATATGTGGCTATATGCGCAGATCAAAAGCGTGTCGATCACCACCTGATCGACACGCTCTGATTACAGCACTTCGCGGTAAAGGGTATCGGCAATCCCGCTCTCGAGGTTGGTGCCAATGACGCGTTTCGCCCGCGCTTTGATGGCATCGTCCGCATTGCCCATCGCCACGCCTAAGCCAACGGTCTCCAGCATGCTGAGATCGTTATAGTTATCGCCGAACGCAATCACCTCGCTCATCTGGTAGCCGTTCGCGGCTACCCACTGCGCCAGGCGCTTGCCTTTGCTGTTGCCCGCTTTGGCAATATCCACCTGGTCATGCCAGGACCACTCGCAGGCCAGCCCCATTTCAGCTTCAACTTTTTGCGCGAACTGCTGCAGCGCGTCGGTGTCTGCATGGGACAGGGCAAATTTCCAAATCGATTCAGCACTGCGTGCCGCGTCGGCCAGGCTGTCAACCTGTAAGAATGTCGGGCGCTGGTGTTCCGGCAGCGACAGTCCCCAGTTAATGGTGCGCGTCACGTGGCCGGTTTCAGTCTGATACAGCATGGCATTATCGACATACAGCAGGCCGTGGATGCCCGCGTCGTCCAGCATCTCCACGACGCGCAGCGCCTGCTCCTGCGGCAGCGGATCGCTCTCGAGCACCGTTTTAGTCTGATAATCATACAAATAAGTGCCATTACAGCAGATTGCAGGTGTATCGAGCGCCAGTGCCTGATAAAAAGGGTGGATGGCAACGTGATGGCGACCGGTCACGATCAGGATTTTTATTCCCGCCTGCTGCGCTTTTTTCAGCGCGGCAAGCGATTCTGGCAGAATGGTTTTCGTCGGGGTTAACAGCGTGCCGTCCAGATCGAGGGCGATGATGCGATAGCTCATGTGCGATTCCGTGACTCGAAGTAAGCCAGTAAGTGTACACCTTGTGACGCCAGCTTTAAAACTGGCGGTGCAATAATCCATTCACCTGATATCCCGTTCAGAACAAGGAGCATTCATGAAACAAGTTGTTTATACCGCCAGCCCGGAAAGCCATCAGATCCACGCCTGGCAGTTGCATGATGACGGCGCACTGACGCTGCTGCAGGTGGTTGATGCACCGGGCCAGGTTCAGCCAATGGTGGTCAGCCCGGACAAAGCGTTTCTGTATGTGGGCGTGCGCCCGGATTTCCGCGTGGTGGCCTATCAGATTGATGCCGAAGGTAAGCTGAAAGAAGCCGGCCATGCGCCGCTGCCTGGCAGCCCGACGCATATTTCTACCGACCGTAACGGGCGCTTTATTTTCGTGGGTTCCTATAACGATGCCTGCGTCAGCGTCAGCCCGATTGCTGCCGATGGCCTGCCGGGTGCGCCGCTGGAGGTGGTGAAAGGGCTGGAAGGCTGCCACTCTGCCAATATCGATCTCGGTAACAACACGCTGTTTGTTCCGGCGCTGAAGCAGGACCGCATCTGCCTGTTTACGCTGGGTGAAGACGGCAAGCTGACGGCACGCCCGCAGGCGGAAGTCAGCACCACCAAAGGTGCCGGTCCGCGCCATATGGTGTTCCACCCGAACCAGCGTTACGCCTACTGCGTCAACGAACTGGACAGCAGCGTCGACGTCTGGGACATCAGCGCCAGCGAAGTGCAGAAGGTGCAGAGCCTGGATATGATGCCGGAAGGCTTCAGCGACACGCGCTGGGCGGCAGATATTCATATCACCCCGGATGGTCGCCATCTGTACAGCTGTGACCGTACCGCCAGCATGATTACCGTGTTCAGCATCAGCGCCGACGGCGCGGCGTTAACGATTGAAGGCTATCAGCCAACCGAAACCCAGCCACGCGGTTTTAATATCGATCGCAGCGGCCAGTATCTGGTGGCGGCAGGGCAGAAGTCGCATCATATTGAGGTGTACAAAATCACTTCCGATCGTGGCCTGCTGCAGCCGCTGGCGCGCTACGCAGTTGGTCAGGGCCCGATGTGGGTGGTGATTCACTCACTGGCTTAATGCCCGTAGCGGTCAGGCATGCTAGGGGATCGCTGTAGGGGCGGGTCATGACCCGCCCGGTCCAGGCATGCCTGGACCCTACGTTAATTCTCGAACATTCATGACAGATCCACGCATGCCTGGAGCCTGGGTTAATTCTCTCATCAGGCAGCGGCGCAACGAAAAAGGGGCGGACCCAAACAGCGGTCCGCCCCTACAGGTCTTAAGCCAACCCGTCCATCCAGCTTAACTACGAATAGATCGCCGTAATGGAAGCGCTGCCCAGCGAATGGAAATGCACGTTGAAACCGACCATAGCGCCACTGGCGTTCTCATCCACTTCCAGCGTCTCTACATCAATGGCATGCACGGTAAAGATATAACGGTGCGATTCGCCTTTCGGCGGTGCCGCGCCGCCGTAACCTGCGCTGCCGAAATCGGTGCGCGTCTGCACCGCGCCGGCTGGCAGCTCCGCTTTGCCGGAACCGGCGCCCTGCGGAAGCTCGCGCACCCCGGCTGGCAGGTTCGCCACCACCCAGTGCCACCAGCCGGAGCCGGTGGGGGCATCGGGGTCATAACAGGTGATAACAAAACTTTTGGTGCCGGCAGGCACGTCATCCCACTTCAGGTGCGGCGACAGGTTATCACCCTGATAGCCCATCGCATTCAATACCTGGCGCTCCGGCAGCTTATCGCCGTCGTTAAAATCGTGACTCAAAAGCTTCATTCCAACTCCTTAACTTTCATATTTGAGGCTGCATCTGCGTTAACTGCGCTCGTTATTCGGGCCATCCCTGGCCCTCACCCCTTAGGGGGCCGCTGTAAACAGCGTTCAAATCGGTTCCTGACTGATTTGTCATTCTCTTGTCGCCT
Source organism: Erwinia aphidicola (assembly GCF_024169515.1). NCBI lineage: Bacteria > Pseudomonadati > Pseudomonadota > Gammaproteobacteria > Enterobacterales > Erwiniaceae > Erwinia > Erwinia aphidicola. The sequence goes on from NZ_JAMKCQ010000001.1 coordinate 3,181,681, forward strand.
TGATGCAACCTCAACTATTTTGGTTAGCAATTATTGATGTAACAACTTCAGCAGCTCTTCGGCCGCAGCAGCGGAGGAGGCCGGGTTTTGTCCGGTGACCAGGTGGCCGTCGGTCAGGACATAAACACCCCAGTTATCCGTGTGTTCAAACTGGCCGCCAAGCTTTTTCAGCTCGTCCTCAACCAAAAAAGGTACCATATTCGTCAGCCCAACGGCATGCTCCTCGCTGTTGGTAAAGCCGGTCACCCGTTTGCCCGCCACCAGCGGCGTACCGTCCGGTTTCCTGGCGTGGCGCAGCACGCCCGGCGCGTGGCAGACGGCGGCAACCGGTTTACCGTTGGCGAACAGCGTTTCGATTAAAGCAATACTGGCTTCATCTTCCGCTAAGTCCCACAGCGGGCCGTGGCCCCCGGGGTAGAACACCGCATCGTAATGGCCGGGATCGATATTTTTCAGCTGCTGCGTATTGGCCAGCGCCTGCTGAGCAATGGGGTCCTGGCGGAAGCGTTCGGTATCGGGAGTTTGTGCATCCGGGGCGTCGCTGACCGGGTCGAGCGGCGGCTGCCCCCCGGCGGGAGAAGCCAGCACCACATTGATATGGGCGTCAAAAAAGACATAGTACGGCGCGGCAAACTCCTCCAGCCAGAAGCCGGTCTTTTTACCGCTATCGCCCAGCTTATCGTGGGAGGTTAATACCATCAGGATCCTCACGGCCGATCCCCCGCAACGCGAATCACCACCTTGCCGAAGTTTTCCCCCTGCAGCATGCCGATAAAGGTTTCTGGTGCCTTATCCAGACCGTCGACAATATGTTCGCGGAACACCAGGCGATCTTCCGCCACCCACTGGCTCATCTGGCGGAAAAACTCGTCAAAGCGGTGGCCGTAGTCCTGGTTAATGATAAAGCCCTGCACGCGCAGGCGTTTGCGCAGGATCGCACTTTGCAGCAGCGGCAGACGGTCAGGGCCGGCAGGAACGCCGGTGCTGTTGTAGTCGGCTATCAGCCCGCAGACCGGGATGCGCCCTTTGGTATTCATCAGAGGTAATATCGCATCGAATACCCGCCCACCGACGCTTTCAAAGTAGACATCGATACCATCCGGGCAGTGGCGCTTCAGCTGCTGTTCCAGATTGTCATCGCGGTGATCCAGGCAGCGGTCGAAGCCCAGCTTCTCTTCGGCGTAGCGGCATTTCTCCGCACCGCCCGCAATCCCGACCACGTGGCAGCCCTTGATTTTGGCGATCTGCCCGACCAGCGAACCGACAGCCCCCGTGGCGGCCGCGACCACCACCGTCTCGCCCGGCTGCGGGTTACCGATATCCAGCAGGCCCATATAGGCGGTGAAGCCCGGCATGCCCAACATGCCCAGCGCCCAGGAAGGGTGTTCCAGCACCGGGCCGCTGAGCTTAAGCAGGTCTCGCCCGTCAGACAGCGCGAAATCCTGCCAGCCGTTGCCGCTCACCACCCAGTCGCCCGCGCTGAAATCAGGATTTTCTGAGCGCTCAACAATCGCTACCGTGCCGCCGCACATCACCTCATTCAGCGCGACCGGCGGAACGTAGGAAGGGGCGTCGCTCATGCGCCCGCGCATGTAAGGGTCGAGGGAGAGCCAGACGGTGCGCAGCAGCACCTGTCCCTGAGCGGGCTGCGGCACGTGCTGAGATTCCAGGCGGAAGTTCGCCTCGGTCGGCGCACCGTGCGGGCGTGAGGCCAGCAGCAGGCGGCGGTTGGTCTGTTTATCTTGTGGCATAGTTCCTCCGATTTCTTAATGCGGCAGTAGTGCCGCTTAAAAACGTTCTAAAAGCGTAGCGCATCACGCTTTTGCCTGCCGGGAGGGTGAGCCGATCCTGATTAATTAAACAGGGCCGGATGAGCAATAGCTTCGCTGATGGCGTGCGTTAACTGCGCCAGCGCCGCCGGGGAGATGATATAGGGCGGCATCAGGTAGATCAGGTGACCAAACGGACGGATCCACACGCCCTGTTCGACAAAGAACTGCTGCATCGCCGCCATATTCACCGGTCGCTGCGTCTCTACCACGCCAATCGCGCCCAGCACCCGCACGTCCGCCACGGCAGGGTGGTCGCGCAACGGCAGCAGCGCGGCGGCCAGCTGGCTTTCAATTGCGGCGACCTGAGCAGGCCAGTGGTTCTCCTGCAGTATCGCCAGGCTTTCGGCGGCCACCGCGCAGGCCAGCGGATTGCCCATAAAGGTTGGCCCGTGCATAAAGCAGCCGGCAGTGCCCTGGCTGATGGTATCGGCCACATGGCGGCTGGTCAGCGTGGCGGAGAGCGTCATGCTGCCGCCGGTTAGCGCTTTTCCAACGCAGAGAATATCCGGGGCGATCTGCGCGTGTTCACAGGCAAACAGCCTGCCGGTGCGGCCAAAACCGGTGGCGATCTCATCGGCAATCAGCAGCAGCGAATAGCGGTCGCACAGCGCGCGCACCCGTTGCAGATAGCGCGGATGATAAAAGCGCATCCCGCCCGCGCCCTGCACGATCGGTTCGAGGATGACGGCGCCGATCTGCTGATGATGTGCCACGATCAGCTGCTCCAGCGCATCGGCATCGCTCTCCTGCCACTCATCGTCAAAGCGGCAGGCCGGGGCCGGGGCAAACAGATGCTCGGGCAGATAGCCCTGATACAGGCTGTGCATCGAGTTTTGCGGGTCGCACACCGACATCGCCGCGAAGGTATCGCCGTGATAGCCGTGGCGCAGGGTGAGAAACCGCTGCCGCTTTTCACCGCGCGCCTGCCAGTATTGCAGCGCCATTTTCATCGCCACCTCCACCGCCACCGAGCCGGAATCCGCCAAAAACACGCACTGCAAATTCTGCGGCACCATGGCCAGCAGCCTGCGGCACAGCGCCACCGCCGCCGGATGGGTTATGCCGCCAAACATCACGTGTGACATCTGCGCCATCTGCGCCTGCAGCGCCCGGTTGAGGCGCGGATGGTTATAACCGTGGATCGCCGACCACCAGGACGACATGCCGTCGACCAGCTGGCGCCCGTCGGCCAGCTGTAGCGAGGTCTCCTGCGCGGCGACGATCGGGTAGCAGGGCAACGGCGCGGACATCGAGGTGTACGGATGCCAGATGTGGTCACGGTCAAAGGCAAGATCGGCTGGGGTCATAAAATCACTTGTAAACCAAAAATAAAATATTTAGTTTACAAGTATAACCAGGCCGTGAAGATAAATGACAGACTTTTTTGGAGCAAGCAATGGCACATCGTTGGACTATTTCTCAGGCGCAGGCGCTGTTTGAAAAACCCTTTCTCGAACTGATGTTTGAGGCGCAGCAGGTACACCGCCAGCATTTCGACCCGCGCCAGGTGCAGGTCAGTACGCTGCTGTCGATCAAAACCGGCGCCTGTCCGGAGGACTGCAAATACTGTCCGCAGAGCGCGCGCTACAAAACCGGGCTGGAGTCCGAGCGCCTGATGGAAGTGGAGGAGGTGCTGATCTCGGCGCGCAAGGCCAAGGCCGCCGGCTCCGGCCGTTTCTGCATGGGGGCGGCGTGGAAAAATCCGCACGAGCGCGATATGCCGTATCTGGAAAAGATGGTGCAGGGCGTGAAAGCGATGGGGCTGGAAACCTGCATGACGCTGGGGTCGCTGAGCGAGCAGCAGGCGCAGCGCCTGGCCGATGCCGGGCTGGATTTCTATAACCATAACCTTGACACCTCGCCGGAATTTTACGGCAGCATTATCACCACGCGCAGCTACCAGGAGCGCCTGGATACGCTGGGCAAGGTGCGCGATGCCGGGATTAAAGTCTGCTCCGGCGGCATTGTCGGATTGGGCGAAACGGTCAGCGACCGCGCCGGGCTACTGGTACAGCTGGCGAACCTGCCCACCCCGCCGGAGAGCGTGCCGATCAACATGCTGGTCAAGGTGAAAGGTACGCCGCTGGCGGATAACGATGACGTCGATCCGTTTGATTTTGTGCGGACCATCGCGGTGGCGCGCATCATGATGCCTGGCTCCCATGTGCGGCTCTCCGCCGGGCGTGAGCAGATGAGCGAACAGACTCAGGCGATGTGCTTTATGGCCGGCGCCAACTCGATCTTCTACGGCTGTAAGCTGCTCACCACGCCGAACCCGGAGGAGGACAAAGATCTGCTGCTGTTCCGCAAGCTGGGTCTCAACCCGCAGCATACGGAGACCCACCGCGGCGATAACGAACAGCAGCAGGCGCTGGCGGCGCAGCTGATGACGGCCGATAACGACCTGTTTTACAACGCGGCACGATAATGGCCTGGTCACAGCGAATGAAGCAGGCGCTGGAAACCCGCCGCCTGCACGGCCAGTATCGCCAGCGGCAGGTGAACGAATACGCCGATGCGCGCAGCCTGCGGGTCGACGGCCATGATTACCGCAATTTCTCTGCCAACGACTACCTCGGGCTGAGCCACGATGCGCGCATTGTGGCCGCCTGGCAGCAGGGCGCGGCCCGCTATGGCGTGGGCGCGGGCGGTTCAGCGCACGTTACCGGCTATCGCGCCCCGCAGGCGGAGTTTGAGCAGCAGCTGGCAGAGTGGCTAGGCTACTCGCGCGCGCTGCTGTTTATCTCCGGCTTTGCCGCTAACCAGGCGGTAATTACCGCGATGATGGCCAAAGACGATCGTATCTTTGCCGATAAGCTGTGCCACGCCTCGCTGCTGGAAGCCGCCAGCCTCTGCCCGGCCACGCTGCGCCGTTTTAGCCACAATCAGCCGCCCGCGCTGGCTTCCCTGCTGGCCACGGCGGGCAGTGGGGAGACGCTGGTGGTCACCGAAGGGCTGTTCAGCATGGATGGCGACCGCGCCCCGCTGGCGGCGCTGCAGCAGCTGGCTCAACGGCACAACAGCTGGCTGCTGGTGGATGATGCGCACGGTATTGGCGTCTGCGGCGAACAGGGGCGCGGCAGCTGCTGGCAGCAGGGGGTGAAACCACAGCTGCTGATCGTCACCTTTGGCAAAGCTTTTGGCGTCAGCGGCGCGGCGCTGCTGTGCGATGACGCCACCGCGGAATATCTGCTGCAGTTTGCCCGCCACCTGATCTACAGCACTGCCATGCCGCCAGCGCAGATCTGTGCGTTGCAGGCGGCACTGGTCTGCGTGCAGCAGGGCGATGAGCAGCGGCAAAGGTTGAGGGATAATATTGGCTATTTTCGCCAGCACGCCAGCGGCTTGCGCTGGAAGCTGGCCGCATCGGACAGCGCCATCCAACCGCTGATGGTCGGCGATGAGCAGGCAGCCCTCGCGCTGGCACAGCGGCTACGCGCGGCGGGCTGCTGGGTGAGTGCCATCCGCCCGCCGACCGTACCGCCCGGCACCTCACGGCTGCGCATCACCCTCAGCGCGGCGCACCAAGATTCCGATATCGATGCCCTGCTGGAGGTGCTGCATGCTGCAAATGGTTAATAAACAGGCGGTGGCGGCGGCGTTTGGCCGGGCCGCGCACAGCTATAACCAGCATGCGGAGCTACAGCGCCAGTGCGGAGAACGCCTGATGCAGCTGGCGCGCCCCGGGCAGGAGCTGGAAGTGCTGGATGCCGGCTGCGGCACCGGCTGGTTCAGCCAGCGCTGGCGTGAAAACGGGCATGCCGTCACCGCGCTGGATCTCTCCGCGGATATGCTGCGTCAGGCCGCTGCCGCGCAGGCTGCGCACCATTATCAGCTGGGCGACATTGAGGCGCTGCCGTTTGCCGATAACCGCTTTGACCGCAGCTGGAGCAACCTGGCGGTGCAGTGGTGCAGTTCGCTGCCGCAGGCGCTGCGCGAGCTGCAGCGCGTCACGCGCCCCGGCGGGCAGGTGCTGTTTTCCACGCTGCTCGACGGGTCGCTGAGTGAGGTGCAGCAAGCCTGGCAGCAGCTGGGGCGCTGTGCGCCGGTCAACCGCTTTGCCACGCCAGAGATGATTACAGAGGCGGCCCGCGGCATGCGGCTGTCGCTGGAGTGCTATCCCCTGACGCTGGCGTTTGCGGACGTGCTCAGCGCGCTGCGTTCCCTGAAGGGCATCGGCGCCACCCATCTGCATCAGGGGCGCGATGCGCTGGCGTTGAGCCGTGGCGCGCTGCAGCGGCTGGAGCAGGTCTGGCCGCGCGATGAACGCGGCTGCCTGCTGAGTTATCAACTGGTATCAGGAGTGATTGAGTGTGAGTAAGCGCTGGTTTGTCACCGGAACGGATACGGAAGTGGGGAAGACAGTGGCCAGCTGTGCACTGTTGCAGGCGGCGAAAGCCGCGGGATGGCGCTGTGCAGGCTACAAGCCGGTGGCCTCCGGCTGTGAGGTGACGCCTGAGGGCGTGCGCAACAGTGATGCGCTGGCGCTGCAGCGCACTGCCAGCGTCTGGCTGCCGTATCAGCAGGTCAACCCGCTGGCGTTTATCGAGCCGACCTCGCCGCATATTGTCAGCGCCGAAGAGCAGCGCCCGATCAGCGCCCGCCAGCTCTCTGCCGGGCTGGAGACGGTTGCACAACAGGCTGACTGGGTGCTGACCGAAGGGGCCGGTGGCTGGTTCACGCCGCTGTCGGAAAGTCTGACCTTTGCCGACTGGGTGGTGCAGGAGCAGCTGCCGGTGATTCTGGTGGTGGGCGTTAAGCTGGGCTGTATTAATCACGCCTTACTCACCGCGCAGGCGATTCAGGCCAGCGGCGTGCAGCTGGCGGGTTGGATTGCCAACGGCGTGCTGCCTGCGGGTAAACGTCACCAGGAGTATATGGCGACGTTAACCCGCACGATCCCGGCACCGCTGCTGGGCGAGATCCCGCATCTGCCGGGTGGAGAGGGGTTTGATGAGGTGGGGCGGTTTATTACCTTGCCGTAAACGGGTCAGGCATGCCTGACCCCTACGCACATCGTAGGGGACGGGCATGCCCGTCCCGCAAACCTCACACCGTCAGCCAGGTATTCACCATGCTCTCATCCAGCTGCGCCACCGTGCCGTGCGCCACGTTGCGCCCGCGGTGCAGCAGCAGGAAGTAGTCAGCCACGCGGCGAATAAACGACAGGCGCTGCTCCAGCAGCAAAATGGTCATCCCGAAATCATGATTCAGGCGATGGATCAGGTTGCCCATCTCCTCTTCCAGCCAGGGCGACATGCCTTCGGTCGGCTCATCCAGAATCAGCAGCTTCGGCTGCAGTACCAGCGCACGCGCCAGCGCCAGCTGCTGCTGCTGGTCGATCGGCAGCTCGCCGCTGCGCTGATGACGCAGCGAATAGAGCGCCGGGAACAGGTCATACACCATCTGGGGGATAGCCCGGTGGCGTTCCATACCGGCACCGGCCAGCAGAGCGATTTGCAGGTTCTCTTCAATACTCATCTGCGAAAAGATGTGTCGCCCCTGTGGAACATAGCCTATCCCCAGCGAGGCGCGTTTTTCCACCGGCTGCAGCAGCAGGTCCTGCGGTGGGCCGTTATCTTCCTGCCAGATCATCGAGCCGCTGTTAATCGGCAAATGCCCCATGATGCAGTTGACCAGCGTGGTTTTTCCCATGCCGGGCTGCCCGAGGATGCCGGTACAGGTGCCAGGTGGCAGATCGAGATCAACATCCCACAATATGTGGTTCTGCCCATAAAATTGATTAATAGAACGTAAGCTGAGCATCTGCACTCTCCTTCAGACAGTTTTCGATCGCACCTGTATTGCTCCCGCTCTTTGTCGTCTGGCAAACAGTCCGGTATCTCGCTATGAAGTACCCGCGGTTTTGTGCTCCTCGCTCTGGTGTTATGCAAGCTGCAAGCGTGAGGCGGTATGGACTAACCAATGAGTACTTGCAATTAGTGGGCCAGAGGTGGTGAACGGCGGAAAAAAGTAAAAAAAGAGACAAACTGATAACATTCATCCGCAGTTATTGGTCAGCGCGGCTAAACAATTTCCTGCAGTAAGCAGCGTGCTGCACCGGACCAGTGCCGCGGGTTAATCATTTATGGTGCAGCTGCCACGCGAAATGGCAGTGAGAGTCAGGCGGGGAGAATAAAACGTGCCCGGCTGATTGAATGCGCGGTGCATAACATGGCCAATGCCGGGCGAAATCCCCGCTGGCGGGGGTAAAAATAAAGCAAAAAAAAATATTTGGCGGGTCGATCGCAGCGTGGGGACGATTTATACACATCAGACGCCTCAAGCGCTGAAAACAGTTATCCACCATTCCTGTGGATAACCTTGTGCATTAGAGTGTGAAAACCCGCGCAAGGCGAGAGCGGACGCGGCTTGCGCACGGGTTGGTGCGAAACTCGGCTTCTTTATATAAATGATTAAAATCAATTAGTTAATTAAAATCAAGCCACTGGAATATTCCTGATAAGCGCCGGGTCAGATTTGTCAGCAGGCTATTGACAAATGTTAAAAGCGTAAAGCATTTGGGGATAACCTCGACGCCCGTTTTGCGCATTCGTTTGCGCAACGGGCGGCAAAAGTGCAGACGGGCTCTCTGCTGATGCATCATGCAAAACAACTGTAATTTTATCCAGTCTTTTTTGCTGGCAAAATCGTCAGGGCAGAGTAGAATTACAGTCCGGTTCGCGCACTTCATTTTTCAGGTAGCCCTTCAATGAGCAAAGTCTTTAAACTCAACTCCGATTTCAAACCATCTGGCGATCAGCCTGAGGCGATTCGACGCCTTGAAGAGGGGCTGGAAGATGGTCTTGCCCATCAGACGCTGCTGGGCGTGACCGGATCCGGTAAAACCTTCACCGTCGCCAACGTGATTGCCGACCTGAACCGCCCGACCATGGTACTGGCCCCTAACAAGACGCTGGCGGCGCAGCTGTACGGCGAGATGAAAGAGTTTTTCCCTGATAACGCCGTGGAATACTTTGTCTCGTATTACGACTACTACCAGCCGGAAGCCTATGTGCCCAGCTCCGACACTTTTATTGAGAAAGATGCCTCGGTTAACGAACATATCGAGCAGATGCGTCTTTCCGCCACTAAAGCCCTGCTGGAGCGGCGCGACGTTATCGTGGTCTCCTCCGTTTCTGCGATTTACGGCCTTGGCGACCCTGACCTCTACCTCAAAATGATGCTGCACCTGACGCGCGGCATGGTGATTGACCAGCGCGCCATCCTGCGCCGCCTGGCGGAGCTGCAGTACACGCGTAACGACCAGGCATTCCAGCGCGGAACGTTCCGCGTGCGCGGAGAGGTGATAGACATCTTCCCGGCAGAGTCGGACGACTACGCGCTGCGCGTGGAGCTGTTTGATGAAGAGGTCGAGCGGCTCTCAATTTTCGACCCGCTGACCGGTCAGATCGAGTCGGTGATCCCGCGCTATACCATCTACCCGAAAACGCACTACGTCACGCCGCGTGAGCGCATTGTGCAGGCGATGGAAGAGATTAAGGTTGAGCTGGCGGAGCGCAAAAAGGTGCTGCTGGAAAACAACAAGCTGCTGGAAGAGCAGCGCATCAGCCAGCGCACCCAGTTTGACCTCGAAATGATGAACGAGCTGGGCTACTGCTCCGGTATCGAAAACTACTCGCGCTACCTCTCCGGGCGCGGTCCTGGCGAAGCACCGCCCACGCTGTTTGACTACCTGCCTGCCGATGGTCTGCTGGTGATTGACGAATCCCACGTCACTATTCCGCAGATTGGCGGGATGTACAAAGGCGACCGCTCGCGCAAAGAGACGCTGGTCGAGTATGGCTTCCGCCTGCCGTCGGCGCTGGACAACCGCCCGATGAAGTTTGAAGAGTTTGAGGCGCTGGCGCCGCAGACGATTTACGTCTCCGCTACGCCGGGCAATTATGAGCTGGAGAAATCCGGCGGTGATGTGATTGACCAGGTGGTGCGCCCAACCGGCCTGCTCGACCCGATTGTCGAAGTGCGCCCGGTGGGTACCCAGGTGGATGACCTGCTGTCGGAGATCCGCAAGCGCGTGCAGATTAACGAGCGCGTGCTGGTCACGGTGCTGACCAAACGCATGGCGGAAGATTTAACCGAATACCTGACGGAGCACGGCGAGCGCGTGCGCTATCTGCACTCGGATATTGATACCGTTGAGCGTGTTGAGATCATTCGCGATTTGCGCCTCGGTAAATTTGACGTGCTGGTGGGGATTAACCTGCTGCGAGAGGGGCTGGATATGCCAGAAGTGTCGCTGGTGGCAATCCTCGATGCCGATAAAGAGGGCTTCCTGCGCTCCGAACGCTCGCTGATCCAGACCATCGGCCGCGCCGCACGTAACCTCAACGGTAAAGCGATTCTCTACGGTGATAAGATCACCCCATCGATGGAGCGCGCTATAGGCGAAACCGAGCGTCGCCGCGAGAAACAGGAGCAGTACAACAAGGAGAACGGCATTGTACCGCAGGGGCTGAACAAGAAAATTGCCGATATTCTTGAGCTGGGCCAGGGGCTGGCGAAGAACAAAGCTAAGCCGCGCAATATGAAAGGTAAGAGCCTGGTGGAAGACGATGCGACCTATGTCGATCTGTCGCCAGCCGGGCTGCAGAAGCGCATTCACCAGCTGGAAGCGCAGATGCAGCAGCACGCGCAGAATCTGGAGTTTGAAGAGGCCGCCCAGGTGCGTGACCAGCTGCACCAGGTGCGCGAGCTGTTTATCGCCGCATCGTAATTATTTGGCCGCAGGGTTTTTGTAGGGGGGGGACCTTCTTTTCCGGTCCCCCCGCGCGGTAACGGATAGATCGCGGGCCGATCGAAAAAAATGATCGGCCCCTACGATTCAAATCGGGCGCATTTTCACACCATCGCCTGCACCGCGTGCTCCAGCGCCAGCCGCAGCAGCTGGCGGTCGTGGCGATAGGGAATATCTCCGGCCTCCAGCGGCTCCTGAATCACCATACGGTCGCTCAGATGGCTGCTGTCAACCTTCGGCCCCAGCACCAGCGCATCAATCACCCGTTTACCAATCGCCTTCTCCATCATCGCCAGCTTATCCACCACCGTCAGCTGTGCCGCTGCCGGGCTGAGCTCTTTGCCGAGATTGCCAATAAACACCATCGTCGCCGGGGTACGGCGCAGCGCCTGGGCGATTTCCGGCAGCAGCAGCACCGGCATCAGGCTGGTATAGAAACTGCCGGGGCCAATCAGGATCAGGTCGGCTTCGCCAATCGCTTCTACCGCTTCACGCGTGGCGCTGACGGCAGGGGAGAGCATTAACTCCTGCGGCGGCTGGGTCAGCTGGTCAATTTCAGTCTCGCCGTATACCAGGTGACCCTCGCTATCCAGCGCCACCAGGTCGACGGGCTGCTCTGACATCGGGATAAGAAACGCATCCACCTTCAGCAGATTGCGGATCAGGTTTATCGCCTCAAACGGGCGCACGCTGAGATGATCGAGCGCCTTTAGCATCAGGTTGCCGAGATTATGGCCGGCCAGCTCGCCGTTACCGGCAAAGCGATACTCAAACATTGCCGAGGCCACGCTCGGCTCGGCGATCAGCTGGTTAAGGCAGTTACGCATATCACCCCAGGCAATACCGCCTTCCGAGCGGCGAATGCGCCCGGTGGAGCCGCCATTATCCGTGGTGGTCACAATGCCGGTAAGGCGGGAACCCAGCGGAGAAAGTGCGGACATCACACGACCCAGGCCGTGCCCGCCGCCTAATGCCACCACGCGGTCGAGGTCAGCTAAAGTGCGATTGCGCATAGTTATTGTCATCATCATGGTTGAAACGTTGATAAAAGCTATTTTACGCTAAACGGGTGTTAAAATGCCGGGAAAAATCGTTATATCTCAAAGTATATAGCGAAACTCTGTTCTGGTATCGCGCAGTCAGAAGCGCTAAAATTTTTAAACCATGGTTTACCGATGTCCGGTAAATCACACTTAAGCCCTGATACCTAAGTCCTGCTGGATACGGTCTCCTGGCCGCAACCCCGAGTTGCCAGGGTGCAGAAAGAAATGACTGCATCTCCCCTCTTTGGAAAGGTGTTCTGGTGCCACAATTTGCTGATAGTTTCGACCGCAGGTTCTATTACCTGCGTCTGTCGATCACCGATGTATGCAACTTCCGTTGCACATACTGTCTGCCTGACGGGTATAAACCACAGGGCATTCAGAACAAAAGCTTCCTGTCGCTGGATGAAATCCGCCGCGTCACGCGGGCGTTCGCCGCTGCGGGCACCGAAAAAGTGCGCCTGACCGGCGGCGAGCCTTCAATGCGCCGTGACTTTACCGACATCATTGCGGCGGTGCGCGACAACCCCTCTATTCGCCAGCTGGCGGTGACCACTAACGGCTATCGCCTGCAGCGCGATGTTGCCGAGTGGCGGGCTGCCGGGCTGACTGCACTTAACGTCAGTATCGACAGCCTTGATGCGCGCCAGTTCCACGCCATTACCGGCCAGGATAAATTTCATCAGGTGATGCGCGGTATCGATGCCGCTTTTGACGCCGGGTTCAGCAAGGTGAAGGTCAATACCGTGCTGATGCGCGACGTGAATCACCACAGCCTGGATACCTTTCTTGCCTGGGTGCGCACGCGCCCGATCCAGCTGCGTTTTATTGAGCTGATGGAGACCGGTGACGGCGGGGCGCTGTTCCGCAAACATCACGTTTCTGGCGAAGTGATCCGCGACCAGCTGCTGCAGCAGGGCTGGGTGCGTCAGGCGCGCGCGCGCAGTGACGGCCCGGCGCAGGTATTCCGACATGCCGACTATCAGGGTGAAATTGGCCTGATTATGCCGTATGAAAAGGACTTCTGTGCCAGCTGTAACCGCCTGCGCGTGTCGGCGATTGGCAATCTGCATCTCTGCCTGTTTGGTGAGAGCGGCGTACCGCTCAGAGATCTGCTGGCGGATGACAGCCAGCACGCGGAACTGCAGGCGCGTATCGCCAGCAGTCTGACCAGCAAAAAGCAAACCCACTTCCTGCACCAGGGCAATACCGGCATCACGCAGAATCTCTCATTTATCGGCGGTTAAGCTAAGGACTTGATTATGAGCAAAACATCGACGGATTTTACCCCCCTTAACGTGGCGGTGCTGACCGTCTCCGACCGCCATACGGCGGAGAGCGACAGCTCCGGCAGCTATCTGCGGGAGGCCGCGATCGAGGCCGGGCATCAGGTGCTCGACCATGCCATCGTGCCCGATAACCGCTACCGTATTCGCGCCGTGGTCTCCAGCTGGATCGCCAGCAGGGATGTGCAGGTGGTGCTGATCAACGGCGGTACCGGTTTTAATGAGAAAAACAGCACCCCGGAAGCGCTGCTGCCGCTGTTCGATCGTGAAGTGGAAGGATTTGGCGAGCTGTTCCGCATGATCTCCTGGGAGGATATTGGCACCTCCACCATCCAGTCGCGCGCGGTGGCTGGCGTTGCCAATCAGACGCTGATCCTCGCCGTGCCCGGTTCCACCAGCGCCTGTCAGCTGGCGTGGGAGCGCATTATTCAGCCACAGCTGGATGCCCGAACCCGCCCGTGTAATTTTGTTTCGCATGTGAAGAAGCCGTAAATGTCTCAGTTAACGCATATTAATGCCGCCGGTGAGGCGCATATGGTGGACGTTTCCACCAAACAGGAAACCGTGCGTGAAGCGCGGGCAGAAGCGTTCGTGGTGATGCACCCGGAGACGCTGCAGATGATTATCGACGGCAGCCACCATAAGGGTGACGTCTTTGCCACGGCGCGCATTGCCGGCATCCAGGCGGCAAAACGCACCTGGGAGCTGATCCCGCTCTGCCACCCGCTGCTGCTGAGCAAGGTGGAAGTGTCGCTGGAAGCCCAGCCGCAGCACAACCGCGTGCGCATCGAGTCGCTGTGCCGCCTGACCGGGAAAACCGGCGTGGAGATGGAAGCGCTGACCGCGGCCTCCGTTGCCGCGCTGACCATCTACGACATGTGCAAAGCGGTGCAGAAAGATATCACCATCGAACAGTGCCGCCTGCTGAGTAAGAGCGGTGGGAAATCCGGTGATTTTCAGGCGGTGAGCCATGATTAACGTGCTGTTTTTTGCCCAGGTGCGCGAGCTGGTTGGCACCGCCAGCCTTGAACTGCCCGCCGAATTTACCAGCGTAGAAGCCCTGCGCAGCGAGCTGGCGCAGAAGGGCGATCGCTGGGCGCTGGCGCTGGAGTCCGGCAAGCTGCTGGCGGCGGTTAATCAGACGCTGGTGCCGATGGCGCATCCGCTGCGCGCCGGGGATGAAGTCGCCTTCTTCCCGCCGGTCACCGGGGGCTGAGATGGAGACGCGAATTCGGGTTGGCAGCGAACCATTTAATATGGCTGACGAGTATCAGTGGCTGGCCGCCTGCGATGAAGATGGGGCGGTGGTGACCTTTACCGGCAAAGTGCGCAATCACAACCTTGGTGATAACGTCAGTGCCCTGGCCCTCGAACACTATCCGGGCATGACCGAAAAAGCGCTGGCGGAGATCGTAGCCGAGGCGCGCCGCCGCTGGCCAATGCAGCGCGTCACCGTCATCCATCGCGTCGGTGAACTGTTCCCGGGCGATGAGATCGTGCTGGTGGGGGTCAGTGGCGCGCACCGTGGTGCCGCCTTTGACGCGGCGGAATTTATCATGGATCGGCTGAAAACCCGTGCGCCGTTCTGGAAGCGTGAAGCCACGCCAGACGGGGAGCGCTGGGTCGAGGCTAAACAGAGCGACCGCGACGCCGCCGCACGCTGGGAAAAATAGGGTACACTGCGTCTTTTCTTTGGCTAAGGATCTTCATGAGCCGTTTCTCTTTGAGACACCTCGCGCCGCTGGCCCTGCTGGTGCTGGCGGGCTGTAGTAACCCGACGTCGAAAACCACGCCTGCCGCGCGCCCGACCGATGTGAAAGCCCAGATCGCCCGGCTGTTACCGCCCGGCGTCAGCGATCGCCAGGGCTGGGCCAGCGATATCTATGTCGCCTTCAACGGCCAGGAGATTGACCCTTCGGTCAGCAATCTGTGCGCGGTGATCGCCGTTACCGGGCAGGAGTCCAACTTCAGCGCCGATGCCAATGTGGCCGGCCTGCCGAAAATCGCCTGGGGCGAGATTGACCGCCGCGCAGGGCAGCTGCATATCCCGTCATTCCTGGTGCGCACCGCGCTGCTGATCAAATCCCCCAACGGCAAAAGCTATGCCGATCGCCTCGATCATGTCTCCAGTGAAAAAGAGCTGAGCGCGATCTTCGATGATTTTATCGATATGGTGCCCATGGGGCAGAAGCTGTTTGGCAATCTCAACCCGATCCACACCGGCGGCCCGATGCAGGTCAGCATTGCCTTTGCCGAAGCGCACAGTAAAGGCTACCCGTATCAGGTTGACGGCTCGATCCGGCGCGAAGTCTTCAGCCGACGCGGTGGGATGTGGTTCGGCACCCTGCATCTGCTGGGCTATCCGGCCAATTATACTGCGCCGCTGTATCGCTTTGCCGACTTCAACGCGGGCTGGTATGCCAGCCGTAACGCCGCATTCCAGGCGGCGGTATCCCGGCTGAGCGGCATCAAGCTGGCGCTGGATGGTGACCTGATCAACTACGGGTCCGACAGTGCAGGCTCAACCGAGAAAGCGGTACGCACCCTCGGCAAGCGTCTGGACTTCAGCGAGCGGGCGATCCGCCGGGCGCTGGAGAAAGGGGAGAGCATCGACTTCGAGAAAACCGACCTGTACAAGTCGGTATTCGCGCTGGCGGATAAAGACGCCGGTAAAAGATTACCGCGTGAAGTGCTGCCGGGCATCAAGCTGGAAAGCCCGAAAATTACCCGTAATCTGACCACCGCCTGGTTTGCCCAGCGCGTGAATACGCGTTATCAGAGCTGTATCAGCCGTCAGTAATCTGCTGTCACGGGCCGATCGAAAAGGATGATCGGCCCCTGCGGTTACAGCCGGTTTGACGGGCCGCTCGAAAAAGATGCTCGGCCCCTACGGTTACGCTCTGGTGTAGGGGCCGACCGCTTTTCTGGTCGGCCCTCGATCCCCGTTACGCCGTTTCCAGCTTAAACAGCTGCACGGTCTGCGCCAGCGTCTTCGCCTGATCCTCCAGCGATGCGGCGGCGGCCGACATCTGCTGCACCAGCGCGGAGTTCTGCTGCGTTGCGCCATCCATCTGATTGACCGCGACCGTCACCTGACCGATGCCCTGCGACTGTTCATCGGAGGCATGCACAATCTCGCCGATAATGGTCTTCACCGAGTTTACCGCCTGCGTCATCTCCTGCATGGTTTTCCCGGCGCTCTGCACCAGATCCACCCCGTGGTCGACGCGCTGGGTCGATTCGGCGATCAGCGCGGAGATATCCTTCACCGCATTGGCGCTGCGCTGTGCCAGGCTGCGCACTTCCGCCGCCACCACCGCAAAGCCGCGCCCCTGCTCCCCGGCGCGTGCTGCTTCAACCGCCGCGTTCAGCGCCAGAATATTGGTCTGGAAGGCAATGCCGTTGATAATGCTGGTGATAGCACCAATCTTCTGCGAGCTCTCATCAATCTGCTGCATAATCTGCACCACCTGCGACACCAGCTGCTCGCCGCGCCGGGCGATGTCGGTAGCGTTATCCGTCAGCGCCGTTGCCTGGTGGGCATTATCAGCATTGTGCTTCACCGTGGCGGTTAACTGCTCCATGCTGGCTGCCGTCTCTTCCAGCGCCGCAGCCTGCTGCTCGGTGCGTGAAGCGAGGTCAAGGTTGCCGCTGGCGATCTCTTCCGCCCCCTGACGTACCGAGTCGCTGGCGGAGATAATCTCACCCACCATATTGCGCAGCTGGTGCTGCATGGTCTGCATGGCGAAGAAAATACTCTGCTTATCGTTCTCTTTCACCGGGATAGTGGCGCTGAGATCGCCCTCTGCCACCGCCAACGCAATATCCGCCGCCTGACGCGGCTCCCCGCCGATCGGTTTCGCCACTTTGCGGCTGAACACCAGCCCCAGCACGCCGCACACCACCACAATACTGATCACCGCCATTATCAGCGCATACATCAGCTGGCGGTTCGCCGCGGCCATCACCAGCTTCACCGGCGCGGCAACGCCGAGATACCATGAAGCTTGGCTGTTGCCAACGGTGATCGGGCGCCAGGTTTGCAGCACATCCTCACCCAAAACCGGGTCGTAGCGCTGGATTATCTGGCTGCTGAACTTGTCGGTTTCGCCTTTATAGGGCTTACCGGCATCGTCCTTGTTTGGGCTGGAAACCACTTTGCCGGCGGTGGAGAGCAGCATGGCATAGCCTGCGCCTTGCCACGGTTTGATTTTACTCACTTTTTCCTGCAGCGAGGCGAGTGAAATATCGGAGGTGGTCACGGCTTTCACCTTGCCATCATCAAAAATCACCGCCGAAACGGAGGTCAGCAGGGTGGGGACGCCTTCATAGGCGAAGCTGTAAGGTTCGGCCAGCGTGTCGCGTTCCAGCTTGCGTGGTACCAGATAGTAGTCGCCATCACCCGGGGTAAGAAATGTCCCCATCAGATGGCTTTGATAGGCACCCGCTTTATCCCGATCGACATAGCGCGAGAAGCGCCCCCCCGGCGGCGAACCAGGCTGGCTGGCGAACTCCGCATCGCGTCCATCTAAAACATTGGGTTCGAGAACCGCCGACATCGACAGATAGCTGGGGTTCATCTTCAGCGCATAGACCATAATCTGTTCCGCCTGAGCGCGGTCAGTGATGCCCGCGGCAGGTAGGGCAATCAGGCTCTGGCCCATGGCGGCTGCGACGGTGCGCGCATACTCCAGCTCTTTCTGCACCGATAGCGCCTGGCTCTGGGCGATCTGCCCGAGATAATCTTCCGCCAGCTTTTTCTGCTGCTGGCTCGACTGCCAGCTCAGCAAGCCAATGGTGAGGCTGAAACCCAGGGTGATTGTCAGTACCCCAGTGAGCAGCATCAGCGTGCGGGTGCTCATTCTCTTTTTTGCTACTGTCTGACTCTGCATGTGACCTTCCCCGATGTGGCAAAATGTACCCGTTAGTCACTTCCTGTTTTGCAACCTCCTTTGCTCAGTCTATCGGCAGTCAGTGAGCAATCTTTATCCGGCAGATGGATTTATTGGATAAATTCGGCGTGAGATAAAACTCTGCCTGTCAGTCACGACCTCGGATAATCAACACACTTTGCCCTGCGTCAGTTGGGCGATCAGCCCAGTTGTGGCTGCCCAGCGGGTGATTTTGCGCTGTAAATTACCGCTGAAGATCGGCAAAAGCCCTGGCAATCAATACGATCCAGCTTTGGGGGTCGAATGACTTCCCCCGAGTCCATTATTTTCCTATTGGCAAGGTCAGGTGTTAAGTAGGAAGTAAAGTTCAGGTGGGTAATAAATAGCGCATGAATAAGACAATGTGCTCTCGTTATATCAATCAGGTGAATGTAGCGGATAGCATCAGGAAACCGGGAGAGGCTAAGGCGTGATGCTTATTGGTTATTTTAACGCTATTCCGTACGGTATCATTGCTTGCGATGCTGTAGTCTATTTTTCTTGATAGTTTTTTTCGCTTCGGGAAAACTTGATTTAGGAATATTCAGTATCGATCTGTACCCTGGCCTCTACCATGCCGATTTTTTCTTGGTGAAAATCCTAAAAATAAAAAAATAGTTTATCTCCTAATAGCGGGGGCATTGCCCCCTTTGCAAGATTTCAACGCATAACCCCAGATTTTAATAGCGGGTAGGGTGTGGGTATTAACTGGCTATTTCTTTCCAATAAGTCTCTTTATAAGCGTCAAAAAAATCTTTGTTCTTCGCCCTTTAATATGTGCAAGCTCTTTATTGTTATGATTTCTATAGTAAATTTTCCTCCTTTTTTTGGTTTGATAGTGATATAAAATGCTGAAAAATATGATTAAAGGTAAGGTGAATAAAAGTAATAGTTGTAACATTTTACACGCTCTCTCTTATGTCGTCTTTAGTAAGAATATTCCGCCAGAAAGATGTTTAATACCAAAAATGCCCAATGTCTATAGTTTGAAAAAAAATTAAGTTTGAGTATAGTTTTAATCAAGGGAGTATTTTTACCTGACAGGTAGAGGTTGCTATGTTAAATAAAATCTGCAGTATGAAATTTAGGAATATTCTACTGATCTCTGACGATACATTCCTCTGTGCGGGGGTTGGGTTTTTACCCGCGCTGAATCGTAGGGTGGAGTGTTTAAATCTCGAAAGTTTTATCGGTAGTGAGGTCAATGAGGCGGATATTGTTCTTCTGGATCTCCTTTCCTGGCAGACATGTACGTTTAGCGTTAAAACATCAATGACCGAGATAATAAATAACCATGCGAGAATGATAATGATTACTTGCGGGGTTTTTCAGGAGCTTCTTACTGATATTTTGTACCCTAATACATTGAAAGTTAATCGAAAGGAAATCGTTCACCTGCTAAATAAGTTGTGCGGATTGCAGTTTTCATACAGATTCGAACCCACGCCCAAAAGAAAGGTGAGGAAGTTTCTGACCAAGAGGGAGTTTGATGTTTTACATGAGTTTATAACAGGGAGTGGATCAGGGATAATAAGTAATAAATTTAATATAAATTGCAAAACGGTGAGTTCACACAAGCTGTCTGCGTTAGGTAAAATTGGATGCAAAAATATGGCTCATTTTTATATACTTAGCCGTCCCTTTACCTGTGATTTAGGCTTGCTGTTCAAGAAAAATGATAAATTATCGGCCTAAACATTAATTTTTAGCGCTCCTCACTGTCAGCAACACCATGGAAAAAAACGGTTAATATTTTATTCCCAGAAAACAGATTTCTGTCGTCATGACGCGGACTACCTCTCCCGCAGGCGGTTAGCAGTAAAGCCAGCAACAGCTCCTCGGTGAATTTACCCACCAATAATGACACATGATGAAGTGCTAAACTCAATCGCGCCGCAATCAGCAACAAATCCGCGCGCTTTCGGGCTGGCGCAGGCGGTGCGGTATGTGCCAGACTTGTTTGAGGTTTAACTCACTTTTCATCCATCTATTAAGGGGAGCATCATGGACCGATATCCACGATCCAACGATACCATTGTCCAGCGTGCCAGCGCGGGCCTGTCCGTCTATATGGCGCAGGTTTACGGCTGGATGACCTGTGGCTTGCTGTTAACGGCGTTTGTTTCCTGGTTCGCGGCGAATACGCCGGCGGTGATGGAGCTGGTATTCGCCAATCGCATCACCTTCTTCGGCCTGATTATCGTGCAGCTGGGGCTGGTGTTTGTGCTGTCCGGCATGGTGCACAAGCTGAGCGGAGCCGCTGCAACCGGCCTGTTTATGCTCTATTCAGCGCTAACCGGGCTGACCATGGCGAGTATTTTCCTCGTCTATACCTACTCTTCTATTGCCAGCACCTTCCTGGTTACCGGCGGGATGTTTGGCGCGATGAGCCTGTGGGGTTACACCACAAAACGCGATCTGAGCGGAATGGGCAGCATGCTGTTTATGGCGCTGATTGGCATCGTGTTGGCGTCACTGGTGAATATCTGGCTGAAGAGCAGCGCGCTGATGTGGGCAGTGACCTATATTGGCGTGGTGGTGTTTGTCGGCCTGACCGCCTATGACACCCAGAAGCTGAAAAACATCGGTGAAGGGATCAACGTTGATGACAAGGAGAACCTGCGCCGCTACTCGATTATGGGTGCGCTGACGCTGTATCTCGACTTTATCAACCTGTTCCTGATGCTGCTGCGTATCTTCGGCAACCGCCGTTAATCGTAGGGGTCGGGCATGCCCGACCCGTTTTTTCTTCAGGCTAAATTCTTCGCTCTCAACGTCTTCGCCCGACCCTCCAGCCACAGATACATCACCAGCGCCAGCAGCAGCGGGGCGATAAAATAGAGCACCCGATAGGCCAGCAGCGCGGCGATAATCGCGCCGTGTGAGATGGGTTCACCGCGCAGCAGCGCCAGGAACACCGCCTCCAGCACGCCAATCCCGGCAGGAATATGAATAATCACCCCGGCAATACTGCTGATGAGCAACACCCCCAGCACCTGCGGGAAATCGACCTTTTGCATCAGCAGCAGCCAGATAATCGCCCCCATCACCAGCCAGTTAGCGCTGGAAACCGCGAACTGGATCAGCGCCATGCGCAGCGACGGCAACGCCAGCTTCTGCCCCTTGATGGTCCAGCGGCGGCGTTTGGAAAAGGCGCACAGCGCCAGATAAACCGCGACAAACGCCAGCAGGCAGATGCCTATCACCCGCAGGGTTCCGGCACCAATAAACCAGCCGTCCGGCACCCGCACCATCGCTGCGCTGAACACAATCCCGGCGACCAGAACATAGCCCAGCCAGTTAGTCGCAATGCTCAGGGAGAAGATGCGCGTAATGGTGCTGCCGCCAAGGCCGAGCCGCGAGTAGAGGCGATAGCGCATCGCCACGCCGCCGACCCAGGTGCTGAGCGTCAGGTTAAAGGCGTAGCAGATAAACGACACCAGCATCACCTGGCGTTTCGCCAGCTTGTGCCCGCAGTAGGCGCGGCCAATCAGATCGTACACGCCGTAGGTGAGGTAGCTGACCACCACCAGCGCCACGGCCCCCAGGATCGCGACGCGATTGTAGTTGACCACCACATCCCAGACGTCGGCCCAGTTCACCTGGCGGGCATAGACCACCAGCAATACGATTACCGCGATAAAGAACAGCCAGGTCAGAACCTTCTTCGCCCGGCTCCAGAGCGTATGCGCTTTAGCCATCAGGGTTTAACTCCTTCGTTGGGGGTCTCGACCCTGTCCTGGGTTTCCATCTCCGGCTGGGCCGGGGGCGGTACCTGCGCCAGCTTCGGCGTGTGGGCGGGCAGCCAGCCGGCAATCGCCGGGAAATGACGCAGAAAATGGAAAACCAGCACGCCTTTGCCCAGCTGCCACCAGTTGCGTTTCGGCAGCTGGCTCTCCTGCACGCGCTGGCAGTCCGCCGCCAGCAGCCCCTCGAGGTTGTCACGCACGCACTGGTTAAAGTCGCGATCGTGGATCATCAGATTCGCTTCCAGATTGAGCGACAGGCTGAGCGGGTCGAGATTGCTGGAACCAACGGTTGACCACTGTTGATCCTGCACCGCGATTTTGGCGTGCAGCGGGCGGCGGCAGTACTCGTAAACCTCCACGCCGCCCTCCACCAGGTAGTTATACAGCAGCTCGGCGCCGACCTTGACGATCGGCATATCCGGCTTGCCCTGCACGATCAGCCGCACGCGCACGCCGCGCCGCGCCGCGTTGCGCATTTCGCGCAGCAGGCGATAGCCGGGGAAGAAGTAGGCGTTGGCGATAATGACGTCCTGCTGCGCACTCTTTAGCATGTCGATGTAGTGCTGCTCGATGTCATCGCGGTGCTCATGATTGTCGCGATACACCAGCAGCGCCTGCGCGTTGCCCGGCCTGGCGTTATGTGCCGGGCGGTGCGAGCGCTGTCCCCACCAGCGACGGATTTTCTGCTCGCTGCCCATCTGCTGCTGCACGTAAGCGGCAATATCGCCGACGATGGGCCCTTTAACCTCCACCGCATAATCCTGCTTCGCTTCCGGACCGTAGCTGGCGTTATGCTCCGCCGAGTAGTTGATGCCGCCGACAAAGGCGATCTCGCCATCGGCGACCACAATTTTGCGGTGCAGGCGGCGAAACAGGTTGGTGCGCATGCCAAGGACCAGCGGGCGCGGATCGTAATAGAGGAAGCGCACGCCGAGCGAGGTGAGGCTGTGGACAAATTCGTCCGGCAGGTCCGGGGAGCCGTAGCCGTCGACCATCATCTCAATCTTGACCCCGCGCTGGGCTGCCGCCAGCAGTTCGGCGTGCAGGGCCTGGCCGACATCATCGTTAAACAGGATAAATGTTTCCAACAGCAGGCTGTGCTGGGCGCGCTGAATTGCCCCGAAAACGCGCGGGAAAAATTCCTCGCCATTTTCCAGCAGCCTGATCTGATTACCTTCCTGCCACTGGTTCATAGGTGGATCTCCACCGCCAGCGGCGCATGGTCGGAGAGATGCGACCATGGGCGTAGCGGAATAGTTTGTGGATGGCTGACAGCGGCATTTTTGACGTAGATACGGTCAAGGCGCAGTAGCGGAAAGCGGGCGGGGAAGGTACGCGCCGGGCGACCATTTTTGCGGCTGAAGACCTCTTCCATCCCGGCTCCGCGCTCAAGAATGGCATTCGCGCGCAGGCGCCAGTCGTTAAAATCTCCGGCGATCACCACCGGGGCATCCGGCGGCAGTTCATTCACCAGCTGACACAGCATTTTGAGCTGGGCCTGCCGGTGTGCTTCGCGCAGGCCGAGATGCACGCACAGCACGTGCAGAGTGAGGTCGCTGTCCGGCACCGCAATACGACAGTGCAGGATACCGCGCTTTTCCGTGCCTGCGACCGAGATATCGCGGTTGTGATGCTCGAGGATGGGCAGGCGCGACAGCACCGCATTACCATGGTGCCCCTCTGGATAAACTGCATTACGGCCATAGGCAAAGTCGCGCCACATGGTATCGGCGAGGAACTCGTAATGCGGCGTTTCTGGCCAGTTATCCACGCGCAGCTTGTGCAGATCGTGGCTGCCCATCACCTCCTGCAACAGCACAATATCAGCCCCGGTTGCCCGCACCGCATCGCGGAGTTCAGGCAGAATAAAACGCCGGTTAAAGGCGTTGAAACCCATGTGAGTGTTAATCGTCAGGACTTTAAATGAAAATCCTTGCGTTTTTTGTGACATACTGATGACACTCTTCGTCTTAACTTGTGAAGGGTAAAGTGTAGTCTTTGTCACAAATGTGTGGCGGGAAACGCGTTTATTTGCAGTATTATCCGAAAACTACGTTAGTCTGAGGACGTCGTTACTGGCCGGTGTCAGTAACCGCATGGGCGACCTGTTTCACCTAAGGTCTGCCAGGAGAAGAGCATGAAATGGTCTAATCGTATTCAGATTGTCACTGGACAAACCTGCGTACATATCGCACTGCACCTGCTGCTGATCGCCGCGCTGGTGTGGGGGTGGAAACATCAGGCACTGTTGCAGGTGAGCACAATTTTACTGGCGCTGTATGCCAGCGTGTTTGCCGCCATGCTGCTCACCCAGCGTCTGCCGCGTCTGCGGCGTATTGGCGATTTCCTTGAAGATGTGACCACCACCTATTACTTCGGTGCCGCAATGCTGGTGCTGCTGGTGCTGTCACGGGTAATCCATAACAACCTGCTGCTTGGCGCAGTCGGGGTGGTGATGCTGGCGGGACCTGCGCTGGTCTCGCTGCTGGTTAAAGAGCGGGTACAACCGCGCCAGCGTCCACGTTAATCCCACACGGGCCACTTCGGTGGCCCGTTTGTTTTCCCGTCTGCTGCACCCATCCTCTCCTTACCGACCCCTTCGCTGCGATGTGCGCTGGCGCGCTGTAACCGCTTGTAGCGCATTTTTGGACAAGATGCGTAAGAATAACTCCCTGTCGAGCGTAGGGTTCTGTTATAATCCGCCCCTTAGGCACCGTGGTTTGTGCTCTCATTCAAGCGTCAGGAATGATCCTGGCGTCAACTCTCCCCCTGGAAACTACACCGTTACGCGGTCAGGGCGGATCCGGAGTCAGTCAACTTTATGTCATTTGATTCTCTCGGCCTTAATGCCGATATTTTGCGCGCTGTTACTGAACAGGGCTATAACGAGCCGACGCCAATTCAGCGCCAGGCAATCCCGGTAGTGCTGGCTGGACGTGACCTGATGGCCAGCGCCCAGACCGGTACCGGTAAAACCGCAGGTTTCACCCTGCCGCTGCTGCAGCTGCTCAGCAACAACAACCCGCACCCGAAAGGCCGCCGCCCGGTGCGCGCCCTGATCCTCACCCCAACCCGCGAACTGGCGGCTCAGGTGGGCGAAAACGTGCAGGAATACAGCAAATATCTCGACTTGCGCTCGCTGGTGGTGTTCGGCGGCGTCAGCATCAACCCGCAAATGATGAAACTGCGCAGCGGTGTTGACGTGCTGGTGGCAACGCCTGGCCGTCTGCTGGACCTTGAGCATCAGAACGCGCTCGACCTGTCCAAAGTAGAAATTCTGGTACTGGATGAAGCCGACCGCATGCTGGATATGGGCTTCATTCACGATATCCGTCGCGTGCTGGCAAAACTGCCTGCCAAACGCCAGAACCTGCTGTTCTCCGCCACTTTCTCTGACGAGATCAAAACTCTGGCGGAAAAACTGCTGCACAACCCGGAAGAAGTCTCCGTGGCGCGCCGCAACACCGCTTCCGAGCAGGTGACGCAGCACGTTCACATGGTCGACAAGA
Organism: Erwinia aphidicola; assembly: GCF_024169515.1. Classification (NCBI taxonomy): domain Bacteria; kingdom Pseudomonadati; phylum Pseudomonadota; class Gammaproteobacteria; order Enterobacterales; family Erwiniaceae; genus Erwinia; species Erwinia aphidicola. The sequence continues at coordinate 3,206,789 of NZ_JAMKCQ010000001.1, forward strand.
AGCGTAAGCGCGAGCTGTTATCGTTCCTGATCGGGCGCGACAACTGGCAGCAGGTGCTGGTATTTACCCGCACCAAGCACGGCGCTAACCACCTGGCCGAGCAGCTGAACAAAGACGGCATCACCGCCGCCGCGATCCACGGCAATAAGAGCCAGGGCGCGCGTACCCGTGCATTGAGCGACTTTAAAGAAGGTAAGATCCGCGTGCTGGTGGCGACCGATATCGCCGCGCGCGGTATCGATATCGAAGAGCTGCCGCACGTGGTGAACTTCGAGCTGCCAAACGTACCGGAAGACTATGTGCACCGCATTGGTCGTACCGGCCGTGCGGCCGCGGTGGGCGAAGCCCTGTCGCTGGTGTGCGTGGACGAGCTGAAGCTGCTGCGCGACATTGAACGCGTGCTGAAGCGTGAAATCCCGCGCATGGCGATTGAAGGCTATGAGCCGGACCCGAGCATTAAAGCTGAGCCGATCATCAACGGTCGCCAGCAGCAGCGCGGCGGAGCAGGCGGCGGCGGTGGACGCGGTCGTGGTGCTCAGGGCGGCCAGCGCAGCGGTGGCGATCGTAGTGCCAGCGGCAACCGTGCCGGTAACGGCGGCGGCAATGGCGCGGGTGCAGGCGGCGAGCGCCGTCAGGGCAACGGTTCAGGCCGTGCAGCACGCCCGGAAGGCGGTAACGCTGGCGCACCGCGCGTCAACAAAACCCGTCCACGCCGTTCTACCCCAAGTAACAACGGCTAATTAATCGGGGGGAGGCGCCCGCTTCCCCCTGTTCTCTACTCTCCACAGGTTTACCATGCGCGTATTACTTGCCCCGATGGAAGGCGTTCTCGATTCGCTGGTGCGTGAACTGCTGACCGACGTCAACGATTACGACCTCTGCATTACTGAATTTCTGCGCGTAGTGGATGCACTGCTGCCGGAGAAGTGCTTCCAGCGTCTCTGCCCCGAGCTCGACAATGACAGCCGCACGCCATCCGGCACGCGGGTGCGTATTCAGCTGCTCGGCCAGCATCCGCAGTGGCTGGCGGAAAATGCCGCCAGAGCGGTGGAGATGGGCTCGTGGGGCGTTGACCTTAACTGCGGCTGCCCGTCGAAAACGGTTAACGGCAGCGGCGGTGGGGCGACGCTGTTAAAAGCTCCCGAGCTGATCTACCAGGGGGCCAAAGCGATGCGTGCGGCGGTGCCGGCTCACCTTCCGGTCACGGTCAAAGTGCGCCTGGGCTGGGATTCCGGCGCGCGGCGCTTCGAAATCGCCGATGCGGTACAGCAGGCCGGCGCCACTGAACTGGCGGTGCACGGTCGTACTAAAGAGGACGGTTACCGCGCTGAGGCGATTAACTGGGCGGCGATCGGTGAGATCCGCCAGCGGCTCAGCATTCCGGTGATCGCCAACGGCGAGATCTGGGACTGGCAGAGCGCGCAGGATTGTATGGCGGTAACGGGCTGTGATGCGGTGATGATCGGGCGCGGCGCGCTCAACGTGCCGAATCTCAGCCGGATGATCAAATACAACGAGCCGCGCATGCCGTGGCCGCAGGTGGTTGAGCTGCTGCGAAAATATGTGCGGCTGGAGAAGCAGGGCGATACCGGCCTGTATCATATGGCGCGCATTAAGCAGTGGCTCGGCTATCTGCGTAAAGAGTACGAGGAAGCCACCGATCTGTTTATGCAGGTGCGTACCCAGCCAACCTCAGCGGATATTGCGCGGGTGATTAACGCGCAAGGGTAGTGGGGGCGGCCAGAGAACCATCGGGTCGACCAAAAAAGCGGTCGACCCCTACATTCTGTTCTGCAGGATACCGGGCAGCCGACTTTGATGCACCATGTTTGAGGGTAACTGAGCACGTTTCACGTGAGGCCTGCCGCGCCTATTGCGCCACGTACCCGCCGTCGACCAGCAGCGCCGCGCCGTTAACAAATGAGGCATCGGGGCTGGCGAGGAAGGCCACCACCGCTGCGACCTCCTCCGGGCGGCCGAGACGGCCAATCGGGTGCAGTTTTTTCAACGCGTCTTTATCCTGCTCGCTGGCTTTGGACAGCAGCGGCGTATCGATATATCCCGGGCAGACCGCGTTGACGCGAATACCGCGCGCGGCATAGTCGATAGCCAGCGTTTGCGTCAGCAGCTTTACGCCACCTTTTGAAGCGGCATAGGCGGTGACGCCGTGCTTGCCGACCCAGCTATGAATCGAGCCGCAGTTAACGATAATTCCCGGCTGCTTATGCTCAAGCCACCAGGCGATCGCTGCCTGATTAATCAGAAATACGGCGGTCAGATTGATATCGATGGTTTTCTGCCATTTCTCCACCGCCAGCAGGTGCGCCGGGCCATCGGCGGCAATTCCGGCGTTGGCAAAGACAATATCCAGCCGCCCGAAGTGCGCCACGGTCTGTTCAATCAGCTGACGATTTTGCCGCGCATCGGTCACATCAATTTTGCAGAACTCAGCCTTGTGGCCCTCTTTCACCAGGCGGGCAACAAAGGCGCGGCCGGAAACTTCGTTGAGGTCCGCGACCATCACGGCGGCGCCTTCCCCGGCCAGTCGGGCGACGGTGGCCGCGCCAATACCGCTGGCTCCCCCGGTGACAATCGCAACTTTTGTACTGAATCTCATGGTCATTCTCCCTGTTGATAGACGCAGCCAGACTAGGCGCAAATTGCGCCAGCCGTTTGGCAACCCCTGCGCAGCGCATTGCAGATAGCTGGAAATAACGTGTCGGTAAACTTCGCGAGATCTGTTAGCAAGCTAAGGGTATGATGTGGCCCACATCGCATTTTTATCTGGCTTTTTTATGTCTCTGAACCCGGCATTAACCTCTGCTCAACTCAACAAGCGCATTATCTCCGTGGTGATTTTTACCTTCTTCTGCTACCTGTCGATTGGTCTGCCGCTGGCGGTATTGCCCGGTTATGTGCATAACCAGCTGGGCTACAGCTCGTTTATCGCTGGGCTGATTATCAGCCTGCAGTATTTCGCCACGCTGGTCAGCCGACCGCAGGCCGGGCGCTATGCTGACCTGCTCGGGCCAAAAAAAGTGGTGCTGGTCGGGCTGATTTTCTGCGGCGCCAGCGGGCTGTTTACCCTTCTTGCGGTGCTGGTCGATGCCTCGCCGCTGGCCAGCCTGCTGCTGCTGGCGGCCGGGCGGGTAGTGCTGGGCTTTGGTGAAAGTTTAACCGCCACCGGTTCGATCCTCTGGGGGATTAATGTGGTGGGCACCACGCAGAGTGGGCGGGTGATCTCCTGGAACGGCGTCGCGACCTATCTGGCGATGGCGATGGGGGCACCGCTCGGCGTGATGCTCAACTCGCTGTTTGGCATCCCGGGGTTTGCCGGGTTAATTATTCTGATGGCGGTCTTCGGCTACTGGCTGGCAACCCGTCGCCCGGCGGTGCAGGTCGAAGTCGGGCAGCGCATTCCCTTCACCCGCGTGTTTGGCAAAATCTGGCTGTACGGCCTGTGCCTTGGCCTCGGGACCATGGGCTTTGGCACGATTGCTACCTTCATCACCCTCTATTTCGCCAGCCACGACTGGAGCGGAGCGGCATTCTCCCTGACGCTGTTCAGCATCGGCTTTATCCTGATGCGCCTGCTGTTTAACAACAGCATCACGCGCTATGGCGCCATCCGCGTCTCGCTGGTGTCGTTTGCGGTGGAGTGCGCGGGTCTGATGCTCATCTGGCAGGCCAGCTCTATCTGGATGGTTGACCTTGGCGCCTTCCTGACCGGCAGTGGCTTCTCGCTGATCTTCCCGGCATTGGGGGTGGAGGCCATCCGCAAAGTGCAGCCGCAAAACCAGGGGTCGGCGCTCGGTCTGTACGCGGCCTTCCTTGACTGCGGGCTGGGCATGACCGGGCCGGTGGCCGGGCTGCTGATCGGTCACTGGGGCGTGGATTCCATCTATCTGGCGGCGGCGGGCGTGGTCTTGCTGGCGGGGATGATTATGGTACGCCTCATTCTGCGGGGCGACAGGTAGCCGCCCCCTTTTAGGGATTCGCCGGGGTTTAATACACTTCCGGCACGATCATATCGTCCGGCACCGGCGAGCGGCGGTAATCTTCGTTACGCTCGCGCGGCGGCAGGTCGATGGGTTTCAGCTCGCTGTCCTCATACGGCACCTGGCGCAGCAGCTCGCGGAAATACTGTTTGCGCCAGGCCTTCTCGCCCTCTTCCATTTTCTCATCGCTGCCGAAGCGCAGGTCGTCCAGTTCCATCTCCAGCTCTTCATCGTAGCTGTTGTAAAACTCCTGCAGTAAGCGTTGGTTAAAGTTCTGCGCTGAGAAGTCATTGCCTTGCATCGTCATAGGTTATCTCCTGGTCAGAAGTGGGTAAACAGCCAGTAAAGGGTGGCCGAAAGAAGAATCGACACCGGCAGGGTGAGCACCCAGGCCATCATCAGGTTGCGCAGCGTCGACATCTGCAGGCCGGAGCGGTTGGCCGCCATGGTGCCCGCCACGCCGGAGGAGAGCACGTGAGTGGTGGAAACCGGCAGCCCGAAGATGTCGGCCGCGCCGATGGTGGTCATCGCCACCAGTTCCGCGCTGGCGCCCTGCGCGTAGGTCAGATGCGTCTTGCCAATTTTTTCCCCAACCGTGGTCACAATACGACGCCAGCCCACCATGGTGCCGAGACCCAGCGCGATCGCCACCACCACTTTCACCCACCACGGAATAAAGCGCGTGGCGTTATCCAGCTCGCCCTTAAAAGCATCGAGGTTATGGCGGGTCTGCGCCGGAAGCTGCACCTTCTCATCGCTTTTCAGATGCTTGATCGCTTCAGAGGCCAGATACATGTCGTTACGGGTGTTGGATACGGCCTGCGCCGGGATCTTATCGACCGCGCCGTATTGACGGATCTGCTGGCCGATACGTCCGGTTAAATCGGCCAGCGCGGGCAGCACCGCGGGAACCAGCGTGCCGGTGCGCACATATTCGGTCAGCACATTGCGCGGGAAGGTGCTGGCTGCCTGGTCCGGCGTCAGCGCGCGCAGCTCCTGCTGCGTCACCGCTGCCAGCGCCGCCACCTGCGGCGTATGCTCAGCCGGGATCGAGCGGTTCAGCGCGTAGGCGATCGGCATGGTGCCGACCAGGATCAGCATGATCAGGCCCATCCCTTTCTGACCATCATTGGAACCGTGGGCGAATGAGACACCGGTACAGGTTAAAATCAGCAGCCCGCGGATCCAGGTCGGCGGCGGCTTATTGCCTTCCGGCGCGCTGTACAGCTCGCGGTTTTTCAGCACTTTTTTCATCAGCAGCAGCAGCACGGCGGCGCAGACAAAGCCGATAATCGGCGACAGCACCAGCGCATAGCCAATTTTCACCGCCTGGCCCCAGTCAACGCCGCTGGTCCCGGTGCGACCGTGGATCAGCGCGTTGGCCACGCCAACGCCGATTATCGAACCAATCAGCGTATGTGAGGACGAGGCGGGCAGGCCAAACCACCAGGTGCCCAGGTTCCAGATAATCGCCGAGAACAGCAGGGCATACACCATGGCGAAGCCGCCGCCGGTTCCGGCCTGCAGGATCAGCTCAACCGGCAGCAGGGAGATGATGCCGAAGGCCACCACACCGCTGGAGAGCAGCACGCCGAGGAAGTTAAAGAAGCCGGACCACACCACCGCCAGCGTCGGCGGCATGGAGTGGGTATAAATCACCGTTGCAACGGCGTTGGCCGTGTCGTGAAAACCGTTAACGAACTCAAATCCGAGGGCAATCAGCAGCGCCATTCCCAGCAGCAAAAATGGCACGTAGCTGGTAAAGGTGGCGCCGGAATCGCTGACGTCGTTAAACAAATTCACCCCGGCGAAGGCGATACCGAGGATCAACAGCAGCAGAAAAATCATGACCGAACGACGGCTGTTCTTCGGGTAAACGGGGCTGGCGGACTGGCCCTGTTGCATGGCGGCATTGTCACTCATAGTTCCTCACTGGCATCGGCTGCATTGAAAGCGTCGCTGCAAAAATCGGGCAGAGGGTAGACCACATCCGGTGATACGCAGGTTGTGTGACAGAACAATGACGCCGGCGACGGATATTTGCCTGGCGGGGGGGCGGGGTAACAAAACTGTCATCTGCGTGCGGCAGGATAGCGCTATCGCTTCAACGGCTTGCTGCTGGGAAAACTATGACGCAACACCTGCCGCTTCTGCGGCAAAAACCCGATTTCAGTGATGACGTTTCCGGCCTGATTTACGGCTACCGGTTTGTTGAGGGGCAGGCGCCGCAAAGCCTGACGGTGCAGGAGTCGTGCGCGGCCTGGACCGATGGCGCGGCGGACGGCCAATTTCTGTGGCTGCACGTTAACCTCAACCACGCCGCCGCTGCACGCTGGCTGAAAAACCACTTTGACGTCGATGAAGATTTCTTTGATGAGATCCAGCACGGCTCGCACAGCACGCGCATTGAGCGGCAGAACGACGCGCTGATGGCGGTGCTTAACGATGTGACCTTTAACGCGCGCGAAACCAGCGATGAGAGTGCCACGCTGTGGATCTGGTGCCGCGATGGGCTGGTGGTCAGCGCCCGCCATAAGCCCCTGCGGCTGGTGGAGCGTTTGCAGGGCAAGCTGGCCTCGCTCGGGCTGCGCTCCTCCACCGAACTGCTGGCTCAGCTGCTGGCGGAGCAGGAGGATGTGCTGGCCCTGATTGTGCGCCAGTCGAATCAGTATGTGGATCAGATAGAAGAACGCCTGCTCGGGCAGCACAGTAAAAGCAACCGCAGCGAACTGGGCCGCCTGCGCCGCACGCTGCTGCGTTTTCAACGCCTGTTGGCTCCGGAGCCGGCCGCGCTGTTTCGCCTGATCAACCGCCCGCCGGGCTGGCTTGACCTCAGCGTGGTGCAGGATCTGCGCCAGTTTACCGAAGAGTTTACGGTAGTACTGAACGACCTGAATGGGCTGACCGAGCGCATTCGCCTGCTGCAGGAGGAGATAGCCGCGCAGCAGCTGGAACAGAGCAACCGCACCTTATTTACCCTGACGCTGATTACCGTGCTGGCGCTCCCGATCAACCTGGTGGCAGGCTTTTTTGGCATGAACGTCGGCGGGGTGCCGCTGGCGAATAATCCGCACGGGTTTATTTTGCTGGTGCTGGTGGTGACGATATTCACCTGTGGAGCCGCATGGTTGGTACTTCGGCGGCGGGAAAGGGGATAGAAAAAAGCCCCCGCACCATCAAGAGGTGCGGGGGCTTTGTTTACTGCGCGGCTAAATCAGGATTTAGGCTGGCTGTAGATCGGGCCTGGCTGCGTCAGGGCAGGCATCGCCGGGGCGGCAACAGGCGTTGCGCTGTCGGCGGGTGCCTGAGCACTGCCGTTGTCCGCAGCGGCCGGAGCGGCTGCATCAGCTGGCGCCGCGGCTGGAGCAGCAGGATCTGCCACGTTCGCGCCTTCGGTGGTCACGGGCGTCATTGGCTGTTCCATTGGCTGTGCGCCCTCCTGCTCTGGCACGGCCGCAGGCTCAGTCACCGTCGCTTCGCCGTTCACTTTTACCGGCATGCCGGAGCGCGCTTTCAGCGCATCTTCCATGCTGGTGCTGTTCACGCTGGCATCGGCAACAATTTTTGTCACTGAAGCAGGGATAGTCAGCGGCACAGGCTCGCGTGATTTGAACTGCTCTTCGGTCTGCGACAGCGGGTTGTGAACTTCCACATAGCGTGAACCGTCCGGCTCGACCGTGGCTTTGATGGGCTGGTCGATAAACTGAACGCGGGTGCCAACCGGCACGTGGTCGAACAGCCATTTGATATCGTCAGCACGCAGACGCACGCAGCCGTGGCTTACGCGCAGGCCGATACCGAAGTTGGCATTAGTACCGTGAATCGCGTACAGGCGGCCGATATACAGCGCGTACAGACCCATCGGGTTGTCCGGGCCAGCCGGGAATACAGCAGGCAGTGATTCACCGCGCGCATTGTACTCTTCATGCATTTTCTTGGTCGGAGTCCAGGTTGGGCCATCCTTTTTACGCTGAACGGTAGTGGTCCAGTTAATCGGGGTATCCTTGCCCAGCTCGCCGATACCAATAGGCAGCACGACGACGGTTTTGCTGCCTTTCGGGTAATAGTACAGACGCATTTCAGCACTGTTGATCACGATGCCTTCGCGCGGCGCGTCCGGCAGGATCAGCTGCTGAGGGATGATCAGCTTGCTGCCCGCTTTTGGCAGGTAAACGTCAACGCCCGGGTTAGCTTCCATAATGTTGCTCAGACCCATCTGGTACTGAGCAGCAAAAGCTTCCAGCGGAAGCTTGCTGTCTTCCGGGATAGTGATTTCAAGGTTTTCCCCGGTCAGGCGGCTGTTAGCGGCCGGAAGAGGGTAAACCACAGCGAAGGCAGATTGGCTGAAAGCCGCAGCGGCCAGAATCAGGGTGACAAACGCACGGATGCTCTTTTTCATATTATTTCAGGTGTAGCGCCATGTAGACTGTTGATAAACGACCCAATACTGGCCAACTGTGACCGGCTGCACATTATATGTTCATAACGGCTCAGGAAGAAACCAGGATTTAACCCTGTTGAACTATCTTTACGATTAATTGTCTGCAAAGCCACCATTCTGCGACGTAAAATCCGTCGCAAAAGGCTCATGGTTGCCAATGGGTATCGCTGCCGTCGAGTTTTCGGTCAAGGAAGTAGGCGGCGCTAATCAGGGCAAGATGGGTCAGCGCCTGCGGGGTATTGCCCAGCGCATGGCCGCGACTGTCGAACTCTTCCGCATACAATCCGAGCGGGCTGGCGTAGCTTAGCAGCTTCTCAAATTCAAAATGTGCTTCCTCCACCCGTCCGGCACGCGCCAGGCACTCCACATACCAGAATGAACAGGCGGCGAATGCTCCTTCCTCACCCTGCAGGCCATCCGCCGGCGTCTCTTCCACGTTATAGCGCCGCACCAGCCCGTCACTCACCAGCTTCTCCTTGATCTTATCCAGCGTGGACAGCCAGTCCGGATCGGTGGCGCCGACAAAACGCACCAGCGGCATCAGAAGCATTGAGGCATCGACAAATTCGCCCTCGCGCGTGGCAACAAAGTGCCCCTGTTCCTTGTTCCAGAAGTTCTGCCAGATATCGACACGGATATCATCCCGCGCCTGCGCCCAGCGCGCGTAGGGCATCGACAGCGAGCGTTTTTCACCGAGGCGCAGCGCGCGATCCAGCGCCACCCAGCACATCAGGCGTGAATGCAGGAAGTGCTGCGGCTCGCCGCGCATCTCCCAGATCCCGGCGTCGCGCTGGTTCCAGTTATCGGCAACATAATCGATCATGCGGCTAACGTGCTGCCAGCCGCGCTGTGAGATCGCCTCGCCATATTTATTCGCCAGATAAATCGCATCCATCAGCTCGCCGTAAATATCGAGCTGCGACTGGCGCCAGGCATCATTACCGATGCGCACCGGGGTGGAGCCGGCGTAACCGGACAGGTTGAGCAGTTCGCTCTCATGCAGCTCGGTGCCGCTGTCGAGGCGGTACATCACCTGCAGCTTCTCCACATCGTGATGGCTGTTCTCCACGCACTTCGCCACCCAGTGGGTAAAGTTTTTCGCCTCGTCCACGTACCCCAGGCGCATCAGGGCGTACATGCTGAAAGAGGCATCGCGGATCCACGAGGCGCGATAGTCCCAGTTGCGTTCGCCCCCCAGCTCTTCCGGCAGGCCAAAGGTGGCGGCGGCAGCAATGGAACCGTGCTGCCAGGAGGTCAAAAGTTTGAGCGTCAGCGCCGAGCGCTGCACCATTTCGCGCCAGCGGCCGCGATAGCTGCTGTGCGAGCTCCAGCTGCGCCAGTAGGCGAGCGTCGCCTCGAAGCAGCTATCAGAGCGCTCATCATCAAGGTGTTGATCCTCCTCTGCGCCGAAAATAAACTCGCGGCACTCGCCGGTCTTCAGCTCAAAGCGGGCGACGGCGGCGGCATTGTCCAGGGTAAAATCGACATCGCCGGTCAGGCGCAGCGTGGGCTGGCCGTCAGCGTGGAAGGTCACCGAGCCAGTCTGGAGGGTGGCCTGCGTATCCGCCCGGGCATAATCATGAACCGGGGAGCAGCAGAGCTGAATGGTAGCACTGCCCTGGATCACTTTAATGCGGCGCACAATACGCGGCAGGCTGTCCTGCCGTTGGCAAATCGGCATATAGTCGGTGACTTCCACCACGCCATGTTCGTCGAGCCAGCGCGTTTGCAGAATATTACTCTCGGGAAGGTAGAGCTGCATACGCCGCGCATCGGGCCAGTCGGGGCTGATGCTAAACAGCCCGGCATCATCGCTGTCGAGCAGGGCGGTAAATACCGAAGGGCTGTCCAGATTTGGCCAGCAGAAGTAGTCGAGCGCGCCATCGTCGGCGATCAGCGCACAGGTGCGTAAATCACCAATTACGCCATGGTTTTCAATAGGTCGTTTTACATTTTTCATCGCTTAACTATAGCCGCTGTTTTCACATGCGGAGCATAAAAGCCGGGCGCGGCATGCCACAGCCCTGCGGGCCAGATGCTTGTCTGGACGGCGCGCTTAACTATCGTCGTGCAGAAAACGCTCCTGCAGCGTGGCCTGCAAAGCCAGCATCGTCTGAGCAGCGTGCGCCATATGTGCCACCATCACCCGCTCTACCGCCGCGGCATCCTGACGGCGCAGCGCATCGATCAGCTGGTACTGATACTCAATTCCCTGGCGGCGATCAACCGGCTGCGGCTGCTGGTAGATGTCCTTGCACACCGCCAGATCTTTCAGCAGGCGCTGCAAAAACCGGCAGAAAAACGCCAGCAGCGGGTTGCTGGAGTAGCTGGCGACCACGCCGTGAAAATCCAGCTCGGCCATGCGCTGGTCCCAGCGCTCCTGCTCATCGGCGGGAGGATGGTCATACACGCCGATCAGCTGGTGCAGGCGGGCAAAACCGGCATCATCTATCTGTCCAATGGCGCTGACGGCCACCTGGGGTTCCAGCGTTTTACGCAGGGCATAGATATGTTCGATGGTGAGCTCGCGGGTAAACAGGTAGTTCGACAGCAGGCTCATGGCGCGGGCTTCCGGCATGCTGTCGATAAACGCGCCGCCGCCGGGGCCGGTACGGGTGCGGATCAGCCCCTGAGCTTCCAGCGCTTTCAGCGCCTCTCGCACCGTGCTTTTCCCGGCGGAGAAGCGGGCAATGAGCTCTTTTTCCTGTGGCAGGCGGTCGCCGGGCAGCAAATTATCGTCAACGATGCTCTGCTTGATAGCATCAACAATCTCATCGGTACGTTTCCGTTTTACCGCTTCCGGCGGGCGTGAATCTTCTGCGGGCATAATCACCTGTTGACTCAAATGTGTGGGGCGCTTGCCAGTAGCTGGCGGCTGTAGTCATGCTCTGGCGCGCTAAATAGCTTTTCCGTGGCGGCACATTCAACAATAGTACCAGAATTCATCACCGCTACGCGGTCAGCAATCGACTCGACCACCGCCAGATCGTGGCTGATAAACAGGTAGGAGAGCCCAAACTGCTGCTTGAGGTCGTCCAGCAACAGCAGCACCTGCGCCTGCACGGAGACATCCAGCGCGCTGACCGGCTCATCCAGCACCAAAATTTGCGCTTCGGCCGCCAGCGCGCGGGCAATCGCCAGCCGCTGCGCCTGGCCGCCCGAGAACTCGTGGGGGTAGCAGTTCAGCGCATCCACCGGCATATTGACCGCCGCCATCAGCTGCTGCAGGCGCTGCAGACACTGTGCGGAACCATAGCCGCACAGCCTCTGCAGCGGTACGCTCAGCGTCTGACGCAGGGTTTTGCGCGGATTGAGCGAGGCTACCGGGTCCTGAAACACATACTGGATGGTTTTGCCGAACGCCTGAACGCCTCGGGCTGCCAGAACGCTGGCCTCTTCACCCTGAATCTTCAGGCTGCCGGAGGTAGGGGACTCCAGCCCAACCAGCATGCGGGCGAGGGTGCTTTTCCCGCTGCCGCTTTCGCCGACAATCGCCAACGTCTCGCCCTGCCAGAGATCGAGGCTGATGCCTCTCACTGCCTTAACCGCCGCCGGGCGGCTAAACCAGCCTGCGCTGCCGGGGAACGTTTTCGTCAGCTGGCGGATTTCGACCACTTTATTCCTCATGCTTCCTCCTGCGCCTGATACTGGCGGATCTGTTGCAGGAATGCCCGGCCCTGGCCCCGCAGCGGCACGCTGGCAATCAGCCGCTGCGTGTAGGCATGCTGCGGGTTCTGCAGCACGTGCGTAGCCTGTCCCTGTTCAACGATTTCCCCCTGGCGCATCACCGCCACGCGATCGCACATCTCGCTGACCACGGCAAAGTCATGGGTGATAAACAGCAGGGCCAGGCCGCGCCGATGGCGCAGATCGTTCAACAGCGCCAGAATACGTGCCTGTACCGTGACGTCGAGCGCCGTGGTTGGCTCATCGGCGATGATCACCTGCGGGTCATTCGCCAGCGCAATCGCAATGCCGACGCGCTGGCGCTGCCCGCCGGAAAGCTGGTGCGGCCAGGCATCGAAGCGCTGCGCCGCCTGCTGAATACCGGTGTCCTCCAGCAGCGCGATGGCTTTGGCTCGGGCGGCGCTGTTGCTCAATGGCTGGTGGCACTGGATAGCTTCCACCAGCTGCTGCCCAACGCGCATTTGCGGGTGCAGTGAGGTGAGTGGGTCCTGGAAAATATAGGAAACCCGCACGCCGCGCCGCTGCTGCATGTGTGTCGGGGAAAGCGCCAGCAGCTCCTCATCACCCAGCCAAATGCTGCCGCCGGTAATGACTGCTGGCGGTGAGGAGACCAGCCCCATTATCGCCAGCGCGCTGACGCTTTTACCGGAGCCGCTCTCGCCGATCAGCCCGAGGCACTCCCCGGCCTGCAGGTGGAAGCTAACGCCTTTCACGGTGGGCACCGGGTGGCTGCCGCGGTGAAAGGCGACCTGTAAATCGACCACTTCCAGCAGGGCCTCGGGGGCTTTGCGCGGCGGGACCGCGGCACGCTGTACGCGGGTCATCGCCTGCGATCGCAGCAGTGCGCCGGATTTCAACCGCGGATCGAGCAAGTCGCGAATGCCGTCACCCAGCAGGTTAAAGGCGATCACCAGGACAAAAATCATCACCCCAGGTACCAGCGCCACGTGTGGCGCGATAAACAGCTGATTGCGCCCCTGGCCGAGCATGGAGCCTAAATCCGCATCCGGTGGCTGCGTGCCCAGACCGAGGAAAGAGAGTCCGGCGGTTTCCAGGATCATCCAGCCCACGGTCGTAGAGAGCGTGACCACAATCAGCGGCAGCACGTTGGGCAGCACTTCAGTCAGCAGAATTTGTGGATGATTTTTACCGGATAGCTGCGCCGCCTGAATAAAGTCGCGCCCGCGCAGGCCAAGCGTTAAACCACGCACGTTACGCGCAAAGAAGGGGATGTTGACCAGCGCGATGGCGTACAGCGCGTTGAGCAGCCCGGGGCCAAGCACCGCCACAATCGCCAGCGCCAGCAGAATATAGGGAAAGGCCATAATCATGTCGATCAGGCGCATCAGGATTGTGTCGGTGCGCCCGGCGGTATAGCCGGCAATCAGCCCAATTAGCGTGCCGCACACCGCTGCCAGCAGCGTGGCGCACAGCCCGACCGCTACCGACACGCGGGTGCCCCACAGCAGCCGTGACAGCATATCGCGCCCCAGCGCATCGGTGCCGAGCAGATGGCCCGGCGTTAGCGGTGGCGCGAGGCGTTGCAGCAGGTCAGTAGCATCCGGGTCCGGCAGCGGTAGCAGCGGGGCGATCAGCGCGCTAAGCAGTGTGACAGCCAGCAGCAGCAGGCCAAAGGCGGCCAGCCGGTTATGCAGTAGCAGCGACCAGCCGGTGCGGCGTGGGGGGATCAGAGTTGTCTCCGTCATGATTTTACCCTCGGGTCGAGACAGGCCTGCACGATATCGGTCAGCAGATTGATCAACACATATGCAATGGCGGCCACCAGCACGCCGCCCTGCACCAGCAGCAGATCGCGGGTTGAGACGGCTTTCACCAGCATCGCTCCCAGCCCCGGCCACTGAAACACGGTTTCGATATATACCGCGCCGCCGAGCACAAAACCGGCCTGGATACCGATAGCAGGGATCACCGACACCAGCGCGACGCGGAAGGCATGACGCCAGATTACCCGGCGTTCGCTGACGCCCTTGGCGCGCGCGGTGCGAATATAGTCCTGGCGCAGCACTTCCAGCATCGCGGTGCGCGTCAGGCGGGCAATCACCCCGGTGGCGACCACCGCCAGCGTGACGGTTGGCAGGACCAGGTGATGCAGCAGATCGCCTGCGCCGCCACCGCCGTAGATAGCAAACATGCCGGAAGCCGGGAACCAGCGCAGGCTGACGGCAAACAGCATAATCATCAGCAGCCCGATGAGAAACGACGGCAGCGAAATGCCCACCAGCACCAGCAGGGTGATCAGCCGGTCACCCCAGCCAAACTGGCGCACCGCCGAGGTGACTCCGGCCAGCAGGCCGAAGATAACGCTGAGCAGCAGCGCACAGCCGCCAAGCAGCAGAGTGGCGGCAAAGCGCTCCAGCACTTCATCAATCACCGGGCGATTCAGCACGTAGGAGCGGCCAAAATCGCCGTGCAGCAGGTTATTTACCCAGATGAAATATTGCTGCCACAGCGGTTTGTCCAACCCCAGCTCGCCGCTGACGCGCGCGACATTTTCCGGCGTGGCATAAGCGCCCAGCAGCGCCTGCGCCGGGTTGCCGGGGATCATCGCCATAATCAAAAAGACAATCAGCGACAGGCCAACGATCACCGGGATCACGCCAATCAACCGCCGCAGGAGATAACGCCACATAGCGCCCCCGTTATGGTTTGCTGACCCGATGCAGGATCAGATTGAAGTTAGGCTGCAGGGCAAAATTCTGCACCGGGCGCGTGGTAACGGCGTTCTGCTTCCAGTTGGCGACGAACAGCCACGGTGCATCGTCGTGGACGATAGCCTGTACCTGGCGGTAGAGCGCGCCACGCTTTTGCCGATCGCTGGAGGTGCGCGCCTCATCCAGCAACTTATCGACCTGCGGATTGCTGTAGTAGCCGGAGTTAAAGCCGCCTTTATCCGGCCACGCATCGCGGCGCAGGGTGAGGAACGGCAGGGTATCCGGGTCGTTAGTCATCCACGCCATCTCCGCCATCTGCGTCTGCGGCGTCAGCCCGGCGTTCACTTTGGCAAGATAGGTATTCCACTCCCAGGTCTGAATATTGACCTTCAGGCCGACGGCTTTCAGATCGGCCTGGATTGCGGTCGCCATCGGGATGGGGTCGAGCATGCCGGAACCGCCCTCGGTGACGTAGAAGTTGAGCGTTGCGCCCTCTGCTCCCGCTTCTTTCAGCAGCACCCGCGCCTTGTCCGGGTCATAAGGGTAAGGGCCAACGTCTTTGTTCGCCGCCCAGCTAAAGGCAGACGGGATCGGGCCATCGGCAACCTGCGCCGACCCCTGCAAAACCTTGTCGACCAGCGCCTGCTTGTTGACCGCATAGTTCACCGCCTGGCGCACGCGCTTGTCGTTGAACGGCTTCTCGCGCGTATTCAGCAGCAGGAACCACACGTGTGGGCCAACCGCCTGGTGCATCTGAAACTGCGGGTTACCGGCAAAGGTTTTCACCGTATCCGGCGGCACTTCCACCATTGCATCAATGCCGCCGGAGAGCATCTCCGCGGTGCGGGTATTGCCATCGGTGATGGGGCGGAAGACGGCTGCCTCAAGCTGTGGCGCGCCGTCCCAGTAGCTTTTATTTGCCGTCAGCACCACGCGCTGATTGGCCTGCCACTCGGCAAAACTGAAGGCGCCGGTGCCGACCGGATGGCGGCCATACTCTTTGTCATACTTTTTCACCGCCGTCGGTGAGACGATCAGCCCGGCAGGGGTGGCGAGATTGGAGAGCAGCGGAGCAAAGGGCTGTTTCAGGGTAAACACCACCGTGTGCGCATCCGGCGTGGCGATCTGGTCGATTGACGAGAAGAAGAAGCTGAGCGGGAACGGGCCGGTGTGATAGTAGGGATGCTGCTTGTTGAGCATCCGTTCGAAGGTGAACTTCACCGCGTCGGCATCCAGCGGGGTGCCATCCTGGAACTTCACGTTGTCGCGCAGATGGAAGGTGTATTTCAGCCCGTCGGGGCTGATCTCCCAGCGGCAGGCCAGCGCCGGTTCAATCGACAGCGAACCGGGTGCGTTACGCACCAGCCCGTCGTAAATATTCACCAGAATGCGCGAGTCGTTCGCGGCGGTAGCCACCTGCGGGTCAAGGGATTGCGGTTCTGCCACCTGGCCAATCACCAGTACGCCAGGCGGCGTATCGGCATAAGCCGCAGGCAGGGTAGCCAGCAAGCTCAGGCAGACGGGAAGAGAGTGCAGCACGGTGCGTAGCGATCTCAACATGGTGGTCCTCGTTAAGCAGAGTGTTCAGGCCGCAGTGTTAACACGCGGATGAACAAAATTTGTCCTGTATGTTATTTATGCGTATAAATAGCGGTGAGTGCAATAATTTATCCATATAAATTTCATCTGACTGGCAGAAGGGGGGGCGATGACCTTTTCGATTGTGGCGCGCGATGCCGTAAGCGGTGAGCTGGCAGCGGCCACTGCAACCGGCGGTCCGGCGGTGGGAGCGTTGGTGATCCACGGCCGCAGCGGGACAGGAGCTATCGCGACTCAGGCGCTGACCAATCCGCTGTACGGCAGTCGCGGGCTTGAGCTGCTGGCGGGCGGGCTTAATGCCGGGCAGGTGCTGCACCGGCTGTTGCAGGAGGATGACCAGTGCCAGCGGCGGCAGGTGCTGATTATTGATAACGCAGGCAGCAGCGCACACTGGAGCGGTCGTCTGTGCGGGCCGTGGTTTGGCAGCGTGGCGGGAACACAGGTGGCGGTAGCCGGCAATATGCTGGTCGGCGCCGGGGTGACGGGCGCCATGCTTGACGCCTTTGAGAAATTTAGCGACTTACCGCTGGCCGACCGTGTGCTGGCGGCTTTGCATGCCGCACAGCAGGCCGGTGGCGACCAGCGCGGCATTCGCTCTGCCGCGCTTAAAGTCTGGCATCAGCGGCGCTATGCCGATATCGATCTGCGGGTTGACTGGTCAGATGCGCCGCTGGAACAGCTGGCTGAGGTATTAAAACAGGTGCGCGCCCCGGCCTACGCCGATTTTTTTCGCTCTCTACCCACAGGTATTCCGTAGGGGCCGATCTTTTTTTCGATCGGCCCGCTGTTACTTATCGCGGCGCTTCAGCGCAATGCGAATACCCCAGACAATCGCGACCGCCAGCACCACCCAGAAAATACGCTTCAGGTGATGATCGAGCGTATGCAGCCACGGGGCGATCACCTGGCCGCCAAGGTAGCCGAGCGAAACGAAAATCAGCGCCCACAGTGCGGCACCAATCACATTAAACAGCAGAAATTTGCGTGGGCTGAGGCGGCTGGCCCCGATAATAATCGGGCCGACAATGCGCAGCCCGTACATGAAGCGCACGCCAATCACGAACAGCACCGGCCTCTTGCGGATCAGGCGGTTGGCCTTATCGATCTGTTTCTGGTGCTTCTTAAAGCGTTTCAGGATCGGCTCACCGTAGCGGCGGCCAACGAAAAACAGCGCCGTATCCCCGAGGATACCGCCGCACATCGCCACCAGTAGCACCCAGCCAAAGCGCAGCAGCCCTTCATGGGCCGCCACGCCGCCCAGCAAAGTAAATGTCTCCCCCTCGGCCAGGCAGCCAATAAACAGGGCCCAGTAGCCATACTGGGAAATTAACGCGTTCACATCCATCGGTAATTCAGGCCTCCATTTCGACATCAAGCCGCTAAGTCTAACCGTTCCTGGTAAATCCGCCGTTAAAATTGCCAAAATCGCACTTTATTTTCACTCTGAAATGAAGTGCTTACCCGCTATTTGCATCGGTTGAAAAATAAACAACCCAAGGCCACGTATACTTGAAGAGATGCCGCCCGGGACAGTGCCAGTTGGCGGTCCGATGTTCAGAGGAGTAATGATATGAACCATGTCTGGGGACTGCTGGCGCATCCGAATCGTGAGATGCGCGACATCAAAAATGAGAACGAAACCGTTTCTCACCATTACACCCATCACGTGCTGCTTTTGGCTCTGATCCCGGTGGTATGCGCATTTATCGGCACCACGCAAATCGGCTGGGATGTGGGCGTCGAGCGCACCATTCCCCTGTCGTTATCCAGCGCGTTCGGGCTGGCTATCCTGTTCTATGCCTTAATGCTGGCCGGTGTGGCGGTGATGGGGCGGGTGATCTGGTGGATGGCGCGTGACTATCCACAGCGGCCTTCGCTGGCCAGCTGCATGGTATTCGCCGGATACGTCGCCACGCCGCTGTTTATCAGCGGGCTGGTGGCGCTCTATCCGCTGGTCTGGCTCTGTGTGCTGGTTGGCGCACTGGCGCTGGTGTATACCGGCTATCTGCTGTACGTCGGCATCCCCCTGTTCCTGAGTATCGACCGCGAAGAGAGCCTGCGCTTTTCCGGTTCGACGCTGGCCATCGGTATCCTGGTACTTGAAGTGCTGCTGGCGCTGACGGTGGTCATCTGGGGCTACGGCTACCAGCTGTTCTGAACGCGGTAAGTTGCTGAAAACCGCCGGGCCACCGGCGGTGATTTGGTAATGCCCGGAAACGAATATCCTGTAGGAAAATGCTTAACATCCGGCGTATTATGCGCAGGCCAGCCCCCGCTGTAGTGCGGGCAGCGGCGTGTGGTATCCACACTGTCATCATCAGCCGTTAAGTTTCTACGATGCCTGCAAAAATTCGTTTATCGCTGTTAAGTCTGGTTCTGCTGTGTTCCGCTCAAAGCATCCTCACGCCGGCTGCTGCCCGTACTCATCAGCCCGCGGTGGCTGGCGCTGCCGCTCAGCCAGAAATTGCTTCCGGCAGCGCGATGATTGTCGATATGAATACCAATAAAGTGATCTACTCCAGCCATCCGGATCTGGTGCGCCCGATCGCCTCTATTACCAAGCTAATGACGGTGATGGTGACGCTCGATGCCCATCTGCCGATGGATGAGATGCTGGCGGTAGACATCAGCCACACGCCGGAGATGCGCGGCATCTATTCCCGCGTGCGCCTGAACAGTGAGATCAGCCGCAGAAATATGATGCTGCTGGCGCTGATGTCGTCTGAAAACCGGGCGGCGGCCAGCCTGGCGCACCACTATCCGGGCGGCTACGATGCGTTTATCAAGGCGATGAATGCCAAAGCGCGGGAGCTGGGGATGAACAACACCCACTACGTTGAACCGACCGGCCTGTCGATCAAAAACGTCTCGACGGCGCGCGATCTCAGCAAGCTGCTGATCGCCACCAAGCGCTATCCGCTGATCGGCCAGCTGAGCACCACCCATGAAGATATGGCCAGCTTCCGCAACCCGACCTACACGCTACCGTTCCGCAACACCAACCACCTGGTGTATCGCCCGGACTGGAATATTCAGCTGACCAAAACGGGCTTCACCAACGAAGCCGGTCACTGCCTGGCAATGCGCACGGTGATCAATCAGCGCCCGGTATCGCTGGTGGTACTGGATGCCTTTGGTAAATACACCCACTTTGCCGACGCTAACCGCCTGCGCAGCTGGCTGGAAACCGGCAAGATCTCCCCGGTGCCGCCGGCGGCGCTGAGCTATAAAAAGCAGAAAGCTTCGCAGATGGTGAGTAACCGTGCGCCGGATGACAGCGCGGTAGATTAATTTATAGGGGGCGACCTGTGAGGTATCCCAGATATGACTTCTATCGCTAAACGTCCGATAACCGGTCTGAGCTCAGCCTGAGCACGCCGGAACGGCAAAAGACGCTCCCTGCGGGCCTCGGCATGCGGCATCCCTGCCGCGTGACGTCCGGCTTACCTCAGGCTGAGCCCATCCCCCGCTATCATCGTGCTCGCTGTGGCTTTCAAACCGCGACGCTGCGGCTTTGGGTGCAAGGGGGGAGGGCTGATTGCAGCAGGCCCACGGCCAGGGATGGCCGTGAGCCAGGCTACAGGGATGTATTCATGCCGGTGCGGAAAGCAGCCCTCCCTCCTGAAACCGGGCACCTCTCATCCAGCGATAAAATACAGAACAATTTTTTGTGGGGATACCTCAGGGGGCGACCTTCTTTTTTGCTCGACACAATTTCGGTCAGTCCGTTATAACGCCAGCTGCATCAATAGCGTATCGCGCCATTCGCCGTGCTTAAACCCGACTTTACGGAAGTTGCCGACAATCTCGAAGCCCATTTTTTTATGCAGACTGACCGAACCCGCATTACGCTCGCCGTTGCCGATAATCGCCAGCATCTGCTGATAATTGCCCAACTGGCAGCGGGCAATCAGCGCCTGCATCAGAGCCGTACCTACGCCACGCCCCGCCATTTCGGCATCGATATAAACCGAGTCCTCAATGGTGAATCGGTAGGCGGGGCGCGGGCGATATTGGGTGGCATAGCAGTAGCCGACTACCGCGCCGTCGATTTCGGCCACCAGCCACGGCAGGGCGAATGAGTGCACCTTAGCCAGCCGGGCGGCCATTTCTACGGCATCGGGCGGGATCTTTTCAAACGAGCCGCAGCCGTGCAGCACGTGCCAGGCATAGATACGGGTAATAGCGTCAATATCGGCAGGTGCGGCATCGCGCACTACCATGGCAGAACCGGGAAGGGACATCATTGCTCCATGCACTTTTTTTTATTCAGTTTGCCACTGGCGGCTGAAGTTGCGGTCATAGATTATTCTTATGACGGCGAACAGGTTTTTACATCGCAAATCCTATAGTCCCGGCCAGGGCAAAAGCATAAACTAGCCGGCAAATTGACTGGCGCATCGCAGCGTCTACTTCAGTATCAGGAACCTTTTTCATGTCTGGCTTGTTAACTTTTCTTCGCATCTGTCTGCTGGCGCTGGTCGCACTCTCCCCGCAGCTGGTGCTGGCTGCCGATAATAGCGATTCGCAGCAAACTGAGGATGCCGCACCGAAGGTCAATGCGGCCGTCGAACTGCCAAAAATGCAGAAAGTGCTGGATAAAATCAAGCAGCAGGTTTCAGGCGAGACTAACGACAGCAAGCTCAGCGCGCTAAATGATATGGCGCTGGAGCTGTCCGGCGATGCCGATACCCTGGTCCAGAGCATTACCCCGCAGCGTGCGCAGCTGCAGGCGCAGCTGGCGGTGCTTGGCCCGGCCCCCAAGGCCGACAGCGGGGTGAAAGAGACCGCTGAAGTCACCAGCAAGCGTACCAAGCTGGAAAACCAGAAAAGCAAAATGGACGACCAGATCAAGCAGGCCGAAGCGATTAAAAGTGGCTCGATTAATCTGTCGGCACAGATTGTTAACCTGCGACGCGACGCGCTGAAAACCCAGCTGGCGCTCAACGCGGGCAGCATCTTTGGCCCGCGCTTCTGGGCTCCGCTGTTCAATACCCAAAGCGATGACAGCAGCAAGATCGGTGATTTTGTCGATGAGCTGACATCAACCGCCGCGCTCTCCTGGGAGCCTGGCTGGCGTTTAGGCACGCTTGCCTGGCTACTGGCTGCCGTGCTGGTCGCCACGCTGGGCCGCCGTTACCTGGAAGAGTTCCTCGCCTGGGTCGGCATCCATCATCTGCCGGAAGGGCGCCTGCGCCGCAGCTTCCTTGCGGCCGCCACCGCGATGACCACGCTGGCTGCCGTGGTGCTGGCGTTTAACTTCCTCGACCAGGCGTTTACCCGTCACGATGAAGTGATCGATGACGTGCGCGACTTCGCCGATAAGCTGGTCGGCCTGAGTATTTTCTGCGGGCTGATTGCCGGGCTGGGGCGCGCTTTCCTCTCCACGCGCCGCCCGTCCTGGCGCCTGCCCAATATCTCTAATGAAGTGGCAATGGCGTTAAAACCTTTCCCGCCGCTCACTGCCGCGCTGGTGTTTATCTTCCAGACGGTGGAAATTTTTAACAGCAGCGCCAACACCAGCGTTGGCACGACGATTTTTGCTAACGGCATGACCGCGCTGTTGATTGGCGCGACCGCGCTGTCGATCAGCATGCGCACTAACCGCGTGCGCCGCCGGATGATCCAGCAAGGGCAGCAGCCGGAGGCGAAGTCGACGCTGGTCGGCTTGATCCAGATGGCGCTGACGCTGATTGGCGTGGCGATTATGATTGCGCTGACGATCGGCTATATCACCATGGCGCGCTTCCTGAGCTACGAGCTGATCTGGATGGGGCTGGTGTTTGGCACCTTCTATATCTTCAGCCAGCTGGTAGCCGACGGCTGTGAAAGCCTGTTTTCGACCAACAATGCCACCGGTAAGCGTATCCAGACCTCGCTGAATATTGACGAGCGCCACCTGGGGCAGATTGCCGCGGTGCTGGGCGCTATCGGCAAAACCCTGCTGGTGCTGGCCGCTGCGATGGCGCTGCTCAACGGCACTTTCGGTAGCTCAACGCCGATTGAGCTGGTGCAGAAAGCCATTGAGTTTTGGGGCGGTAAAGGGCTGGAGTCGCTGAATATCGTGCCGGCGCATATGGTGAATGCGCTGATCTGCCTGGTGGTCGGTATCTGGGTGCTGCGCTCGGTGAAGCGCTGGCTGGAGCACGACTTCCTGCCGAAAACCACCATGGATACCGGCATGCGCGTCTCGCTGATCACGCTGTTCAGCAACATCGGCTTTGTGCTGGTGATCCTGATGACGCTGTCGATTATGGGCCTGCAGTGGAACAAACTGGCGTGGATCGTCAGCGCCCTGTCGGTAGGTATCGGTTTTGGTTTACAGGAGATAGTGAAGAACTTTATCTCTGGCCTGATCCTGCTGACCGAGCGCCCGGTGAAGGTCGGCGATCTGGTGAGCATCAGCGGTATCGAAGGCGATATTCGCCGGATTAACGTGCGCGCCACTGAGATCCAGCTCAGCGATAAATCGACGGTGATTGTGCCGAACTCGCAGCTGATCTCACAGAATGTGCGCAACGCCACCATGGGCAACGCGCAGGGCGTAGCGACCATTACGCTGACCTTCCCGCTGGATATCGACCCGCAGCAGGTACGCCAGCTGCTGCTGGATGTGTATAACGAAAACGAGCGCATTCTCGAGAACCCGGAGCCGTCGGTGTCGTTCAAAGACCTGACCACCAGCGGCATTGTGCTGTCGGTAACCGGTAACGTGGCCAGCCCGCGCCAGGTGAGCGGGGCGAAAAGCGATCTGCTGTTCGATATCCTTACCCGCCTGCGTAAAGAGGGCGTGGTGCTCTCCACGCCGCAGACCATGATCATTGAACGCAAGAATGGTCAGGTGGTATTGCAGGAACCCAAAGAAGAATAACCCGGCCCGTGATAATCCGTAGGGGACGACCATTTTTTCCGGTCGTCCCGTGCCGAAGGTTTGCACCAGCCGTAATGAAGACCTTTTTTCCGGTCGTCCCGTGCCGAAGGTTTGCACCATCCGTAATGAAGACCATTTTTTCCGGTCGTCACGTTCAGATCGGCAGCGGGTTTTGGTTGCGGGCTGACCGAAAAAGAGGGTCAGCCCCTACAGGTGGACTGTTACGGTTTATCGCATCCGCACTCACCCCAGTGTTTCGCACGCGTGGTTTTGCCAATCCCCGGATTAAAACTGTTGGTCGGGTCGAGCTGCTGGTAAAACGCCTTCAGCTGCGGCTTGGCCTTGTACAGATGGCCAACATTGTGCTCGGCCGGGTACTCCGCGCCGCGCGCCGCCAGAATCTCCAGCATCTTCTCTTTTAACGCGTGCACATCCACGCCTTTCTTCACGATATAGTCCTGATGGAACACGTGGCACAGGAAGTGGCCGTAGTAGAGGCGATGCGTCAGCGCCGCATCAAACTCCGGCGGCAGCCGCTCGAACCAGTCGCGGTCGTTGCGGCGCAGGGCGATATCCAGCGCCAGGATATCCTCCACCTCGTTATGGTGCACCGCGTGATAGCGCACCGCCGCACCCGCCGCCGCAAAGCGATGCAGGAACGCGTGCGCCCCCTCTTTGCCCGCACATTCGAAATATTCGCCTTCGGCCTGCTGGAAGAACGTTTGCAGATAGGCGCGCGCTTCCGCCACGCCCTCACCGGACATTTTCAGCATCAGGTGATGTTCAAAACGGTCGCGATACTGCTTCATGCGCGCGGGCAGATGCGAAGGCAGCAGCGCGGCCAGTTTCTGCAACAGGCGGTCGCTGAAGTGCGGCTTCAGCCACGGGATACGCGCCAGCAGCGCATCGGCACGCCCTTTCAGGGTGAAAAACAGCGGCATTTTGTCGGTACCGAGCTTGTCGATCATCACAAAGGTATCTTTGCCGTAGGTCTCGGCGATATCGAAAATATCGCGATGCATATATTCGCCCGCCACCGGCAGGTTACTGAAGTTAGCGAGCATATGGCGACGCAGCTGGTCGAGCACCGCCGTGTCGTTGGTGCCGATATAAAACACCTGCTGGGCGCTTTCACTGGCAAAGGTGTCAAGGCGAACGGCAAACAGCGCCAGCTTTCCGGCGCAGCCGCTGGCTTCGAACAGGCGGCGTGCGTCGGCGTTAAAGCGGGAGGGGGTATCGGCATCAACATCGCGCACCCGCTCGGCGTAATCGGGGTCGGAGGCGTGGCGCTCATCGTGCTGCACGTCAGCGGGCTGCCAGCTTTCATCATCCAGCTTGCTGAGGATCTGCTCCGGCGAGCTGCCAAGTGCGATCCCCAGATGGTTAACCAGCTGCAGTTTGCCCTCGGCGGTAATCTGCGCATACAGCGCCATCTCGCTGTAGGCCGGGCCGCGCTTCACCAGCGAGCCGCCAGAGTTATTGCATATCCCGCCCAGCACCGAGGCACCGATACAGGATGAACCGATCACCGAATGCGGTTCACGCCCCAGCGGCTTCAGCACTTTCTCCAGCTGATACAGCGTGCTGCCCGGGAAGGCCAGCACCTGCTTACCGCCGTCCAGCAGCTGAATTTTGTCCATGCGCAGGGTGCTGATAATCACGATATCGCGCGGATAATCATTGCCGTTCGGCGTGGAGCCTTCCGTCAGGCCGGTATTGGCCGCCTGCATCAGAATAATCACATCAGCGGCAACGCAGGCTTGCAGAATACGCCACTGCTCCAGCAGAGTGCCTGGAAACACCACGGCGAGGGCATCGCCTTCACCCGATCGGAAACCCTTACGGTAGCGTTCGGTTTTTTCCGGTTCGGTGAGCAGATGGTTGCGGCCAACGATACGGCCCAGTTCAGCAATCAGTTTTTGTGCGGCGGGTTGAGAGGTGTGCATGTCATGTCCTTGTCAGTATCACCGCTTTACTGTAGCACTCGTGAGCGAGCAATAAAGCCCTGGAGGCGAGCGCTGTGATTCATCACCTGAAAACTAGCTGCTATTCTCAAGGTATGACACACTGCACCCACTTGTTACCTCAGGGTAAAAAAAATCAAACAACCTAGTCACTTGAGAGAAAATCATCTGATGAAATGGATTTGTTCTGTCAGCCTTGCCGTCACTCTGTCTATGCAGCCCGCTTTTGCCGAAGAGCTTATCGGCCCGCATCAACTGACCCCGCAGGCGCGCGACGCTTTCGTCAGCGGGCTGCTGAAAAAAATGACGCTCGATGAGAAGATTGGCCAGCTCAGGCTGATCACCGTCGGCCCGGATAACCCGAAAGAAGCGATCCGCGACATGATCCAGCACGGTCAGGTCGGGGCGATTTTCAACACGGTGACGCGTCCCGATATCCGTGCGATGCAGGACCAGGTGATGCAGCTCAGCCGCCTGAAGATCCCGTTGTTCTTTGCCTATGATGTGATCCACGGTCAGCGTACCCAGTTCCCGATCCCGCTGGCACTGGCCTCCAGCTGGGACACCGATGCGGTGGCGCAGGTTGGGCGCATTGCGGCCTATGAAGCCGCCGATGATGGCCTCAACATGACCTGGGCGCCGATGGTTGATGTCACCCGTGAACCGCGCTGGGGCAGGGGGTCGGAAGGCTTTGGTGAGGATACTTACCTGGCGTCCGTGATGGGCCGCACCATGGTTAAGGCGATGCAGGGCAAAAGCCCGGCTGACCGCTACTCGGTGATGACCAGCGTTAAGCACTTTGCCGCCTACGGCGCGGTGGAAGGCGGGCGGGAATACAACACGGTGGATATGAGCCCGCAGCGCCTGTTCCAGGACTATCTGCCGCCGTACAAAGCGGCGCTGGATGCAGGCAGCGGCGGGGTGATGGTGGCCCTGAACTCGCTGAACGGCGTACCGGCCAGCGCCGACAGCTGGCTGCTGAAGGATGTGCTGCGCGATGACTGGGGCTTCAAGGGGATTACCATCAGCGACCACGGTGCGATCAAAGAGCTGATTCAGCACGGGGTGGCGCGTGACCCGCAGGACGCGGTGCGTATCGCGCTGCAGTCCGGCATTGATATGAGCATGAGCGATGAGTACTACAGCAAATATCTGCCGGGCCTGGTGAAAAGCGGCGCGGTGAGCGAGCAGGAGATTGATAACGCTGCACGTCACGTGCTCAATGTGAAATATGATATGGGCCTGTTTAATGACCCGTACAGCCACCTCGGGCCGGTGGGGAGTGACCCGGCGGATACCAATGCCGAAAGCCGCCTGCACCGCGCTGAAGCACGCGATGTTGCGCGCAAGAGTATGGTGCTGTTGAAAAACCGTCTGGAGACGCTGCCGCTGAAAAAATCCGGCACCGTGGCGCTGATTGGCCCGCTGGCCGACAGCCAGATTGATATTATGGGCAGCTGGTCCGCCGCGGGCGTCGCGAAGCAGTCCGTGACGCTGCTGCAGGGGATGAAAAATGCCACCGCCGGCAAGGCCACGCTGCTGTATGCCAAAGGGGCAAACGTCACCGACGATAAAGGCATTCAGGACTTCCTGAATCTGTATGAGAAGGCCGTCACCATCGATACGCGCACGCCGCAGCAGATGCTGGACGAAGCCGTTGCCACCGCGAAAAAAGCTGATGTGGTGGTGCTGGCGGTTGGTGAAGCGCGCGGCATGGCGCACGAAGCCTCCAGCCGGACGGACCTGACGTTGTCCCACAGCCAGCTGCAGCTGATTGATGCGGTGAAAGCCACGGGTAAACCGATCGTGATGGTGCTGATGAATGCCCGCGCGCTGGCGCTGACCCACCAGCTTGAGCAGTCGGATGCGATGCTGGAAAGCTGGTATCCAGGTACCGAAGGCGGTAATGCGATTGCCGACGTGCTGTTCGGTGATTACAACCCGTCGGGCAAGCTGCCGATGTCCTTCCCGCGTTCCGTCGGCCAGATCCCGATTTATTACAACCACCTGAATACCGGCCGCCCGTATAACTATGAGAAGCCGAACAAATACACCTCTCACTATTTTGACGAGGCGAACGGTCCGCTGTTCCCGTTCGGCTATGGGCTGAGCTACACCACGTTCACGCTGTCGCCGGTGAAATTGTCGTCCGCAACGATGGCGCGTAACGGCACGGTCAATGCCAGCGTGACGGTCACGAATAGCGGCAAGGTCGACGGCGCCACGGTGGTGCAGCTCTACCTGCGCGACGAAGTAGCGAGCATCAGCCGCCCGGTGAAGGAGCTGAAGGGCTTCCAGCGCATTATGCTGAAGGCTGGAGAGTCGCAAACCGTGACCTTCCCGATTGACGTCAGTGCGCTGACCTTCTGGAATGCCAGAATGCAGCAGGTGGCCGAACCGGGTAAATTCAGCGTGATGATCGGGCTGGATTCAGCGCGCACCGTCGATGCGGAATTTGATTACCTGTAACGAGGGGCGGGCATGCCTGAACGATGGGGCGGGCATGCCCGCCCCCTACGCGCCCGGTTTAAGGAATAGCATCATGGTCACTATGCGCGATAAAATTCAGCAGCAGGTCTTCCGCTTAAATGGCCTGTCGCTGAATGAGTTTGACCTGTCAAAGCCGGCGGGCGACCCCGGTCTTTACGGGCCGGACAGCGTGATCTGGCGCGTGCACGGTGACTTTACCTCCATGCTGTGCGGCGGCATCTGCGCGCTGCTGCTGCAGATGCTGCATCCGCTGCCGCTGGCGGGCGTCTGGGATCACTCCACCTTTCGCGAAGATATGATGGGGCGGCTGCGGCGTACCAGCCAGTTTATCGCCGTCACCACCTTCGGCAACACCGCCGATGCTCATATCCTCATCGAGCGCGTTAAGCGCATTCACCTGAAGGTCAGTGGCGTCGACGCGCACGGTCAACCCTATGAGGCCAGCGATCCGCGGCTGCTCACCTGGGTTCACGTTGCGGAGACCAGCAGTTTCCTCGCCGCGCACCTGCGCTATAAAAATCCGCAGCTCAGCCTGGGCGAGCAGGATCGTTACTATGCCGAGGCCGCAGTGGTTGCCGAAGCGCTCGGCGCGCAAAACGTGCCCAGGAGCGTGGCGGCCGTCGAAGGGTATCTGCAGGCGATGCGTCCGCAGCTGCGCTGCGATGAACGCACGCGGGAAGTGCTCTCCCTGCTGATGAACGCCCCGGCCCCAAGCTGGCAGGCGCGCCCGGCAATGAAAGCGATAATGACCGCGGGCATTGAGCTGCTGCCTGGCTGGGCTTTACAAGACTTTGGCCTGCATTTTTCCCCGATAAAGCGCCGGATTATTCACGGGCGTATTCATACTCTTGCCGCGCTGCTGCGCTGGGCTATTCAACGCGGCGCCTGGCAGCGTGCCATGGCGCGCGTCGGACGTGAGCATTAATCACCATAAGGATATCATCATGAAAAAAATCGTTACCGTGGCGCTGTTGCTGCTGAGCGGAAGTGCCAGCGCTGCAGGCATCCTGCGTCAGGATCTGGATACTCAGCTGGAAAACTGTCAGCAGCAGGCGGTCAGCACCCTGGCCAATCTGCAATGCTATGACGCGGCGAATAAAGCCTGGGATGCCGAGCTGAACAAGCAGTACAAGCTGCTGCTGGCCGGACAGTCAGCGGCGGCGCAGAGCGCGCTGAAAGCCTCGCAGCGTGCCTGGGTTAGCTATCGCGATAGCTACTTTGAGGGGATGAATAAGTACTATCAGCAGCAGCAGGGGACTATCTGGGGCCTGGTGGCGTCGGAGTCAAAGCTGAACGTGGTTAAAGAGAAGGCGCGCGATCTGTATCGCCTGCGCAATAGCACCCATATGGAAGGGTAGGCGTTCAACCCGGGTCAGGCATGCCTGACCCCTATTGTTATATGCCACCCTCGTAGCCATTTTGAGACTTTTACCCTTGCCTCCGGCGGCCTTCAGGCGCCATCCTCTCTTAATATCCTGGCCTATGCTTCAGGAATGGATCCCGCCACACACCGTCGAGGCGTTATGACACAGCCCTACCCGATTGCTGAAGTCACCAATCAGCAACAGACGCTGATCGCGATAGTCGAACAGGATGCGCGCACAGCCTATTTCTATATCTGGCCGGCCGAAGGCTTCCGCACCCAGTTTGCCGTGCGTGGCTGCTGGCTGCGCAACCTGCTGCCTGCGCCCATGCAGGAAGATGTCGAAGCGATGCAGCAGGGCACGCCGCCGCTGCTCAGCGCCGAATATTGCCGTACGCTGGAAGCCGAACCGATGCTGGATCCGGCCGGATTGCAGATTGTCTGGGAACCGACGGATGACGGTGCTGCCGTCTGGTATCAGGGCCAGCTGCTGGCCGTGATCCCCGGCTGGAGCCTCTATCAGGATAAGCAGGTCAGTTACTCCGCCAGCTGCATCAAAGCCAACCGCCTCACCGCGCCGCTCGGATCCGCATCCACCAATGAGTACTACGCCGCCGCGCAGCAGCACCGACAGTTCTGGCGCGACTGGCACGACGGCCAGCTGTGGGAGCCGATCCAGCAGGAGATGCTGCAGTGCTATGAAGCGCAGTATGGCGAGTCGCTGAAATATTACTCCATCGATCAGGGTAACTGGCCGCCGATGGCGATCTCGCAGCACTACCACGAGGGCTGCTGGTATTTCCTGACCCTGGGCATGAGCATTCGCCCGATGCCGTGGGTCGATTTTCTCTATGAAGATCTGGCGCCCCAGTATCGGCGCGCCGAGCTGGCGCTGGCGATCGATGCACAAGTGATGACCGAAGAGAATGCGGTGCAGATGGCCAGCGCGCTAGCCGGATTCGCACATGTGCCCTGGGCACGTCTCAGCTGGCTGGGCGAGGGTCACACTCTGGAGTCGTCGGTGGCACCGATGGGCTTTGAGGGCTTTATTCTCTCCAGCGCGCTCGGGCGCGAAAGCGGACAGTTCCCGCTGCCGAAGCGCGAGGGTGAGAAGGTGAATCTGCTGTGGGCGGCCCCGGTCACCACGCTGGAGCGCGAGTTTGCCCAGGCGGAAGAAGATGGCGGACTGCAGCTGGTCGCACGCCTGCTGCAGTACGGCAGCGGCCATATTTTTCGCGCCCGCCAGCAGGTGGTTGAAGCCGGGGAGTGATCCCCCGCTGCGCTGTTTGTTAAATTTGTGAAGCCTGTCACTCAAGTAATTCATTAACACGCCGTTAACACGATCAGGCAATTGTGCCTTTTTCGCGTTGAGTGGTGTGCTCATGTTTAAAACAACCCAGGCCAGATTTACCCTGCTGATCGTCAGCTTCTTTCTGTTACTGCTGCTGATCACCGTGGTGGTGATCAAACTGTTTGTAGCGCCTCAACTCGCGACCAATGAGAGTCGTCTGGTGCGCTACGAGGTAGAAACTATCGCTGCCAGCATCACGGAAATGATGAATCGCGTGCAGGCACAGCAGCGCAGTATTACCGAGTCCGTTGCCGTGCTCGACAGCAACAATATTGATGCCGTGCTCCCCGCGCTGGTGAATCAGTATCAGGACGTCGACGTGTTTGGCGGCGGCGTCTGGCCGCTGGCGCGTCAGCGCGATCCCGCGCGCGACAAATTCAGCAGTTTCTTCGCCCGCGACAGCAGCAACAAGCTGCAGGTCAACACCTACTGGAACTCCGCCGAGGCGCCTAATTACTACGAGCAGTCGTGGTACAAGGATGGCATGGCAGCGGCAAAGGGCCAGTGCGCCTGGGCTAAAGCCTATCAGGATGCCGCCAGCCCGCAGCCGCGTACTAACTGCGCCATGGCGATTTATCGCGACGGCAACGCGTGGGGCGTCGCGACTATCGACGTGACGCTGGGCTTCTTTAACCATCTGGCGAAGCAGATGGGCGAAGCCATTCACGGCAACACGCTGATTGTTGAAGCAGACGGCAAAGTGGTGGGGGATGCCAGCCTGGTCGACGGCGCGCCAAAACTGCGCAATCTGTCGGAGCTGAACACGCCGATGGCGAGCGCACTCAGCCAGATGCTGGGCAAAGTCAGCGGCAGTGAGCCGCAGCAGAGCAGCTATGATGGCGAAGACGGCAGCCATACGCTGCTGGTGCAGCAGATCGGCGGCAGCCCGTGGTTCCTCGCCAGTGATGTGCCGAGCGCGCTGTTAGCGCAGCAGACCAGCTCGATTCTCACCCGCCTCGGCCTGGTCCAGATCCCGCTGGCTGTTGTACTGCTGCTGGTGCTGCTCGGCTTTATTCGCGCCATGATGAAGCGCCTTAGCGGGCTTAACGACAATATTCTGGCACTCTCCACCGGCGGTGCCGACCTCACCCAGCGCCTGCCAGCCAGCTCCAGCCCGGAATTCAACGCGGTGGCGCAGAGCTTCAACCAGTTTATCGCCAGTCTGCAGGGGCTGATGCGCCAGGTCGGTGACAGCGCGCTGGCGATTACCACCGCTTCGCGTGAGATCGCCAGCGGCAACCTCGATCTCTCCGCCCGCACCGAAGAGCAGTCCAGTTCGATTGTGGAAACGGCGGCGTCAATGGAGGAGTTGACCGGTACCGTGCGTCAGAATGCCGATAACGCCACGCATGCCAACCAGCTGGCGGCGGATGCATCGCAGGTGGCGGAACGCGGCGCGCAGGTGGTGCAGAGAGTGGTGTCGACGATGGGGGAAATTAACGTCTCGTCGCGCAAAGTGGTGGATATTATCAGCGTCATCGACAGTATCGCCTTCCAGACCAACATTCTGGCGCTCAACGCCGCGGTGGAAGCCGCACGTGCGGGCGAGCAGGGGCGCGGTTTTGCGGTGGTCGCTTCAGAGGTGCGTAATCTGGCGCAGCGCTCGGCGAACTCGGCGCGTGAGATTAAAAAGCTGATTGAGGAGTCGGTGGCGAATATCGACGAGGGCAGTCTGCTGGTGCAGCAGGCGGGCACCACGATGGACGAACTGATGAGCGGCGTCAGCAGCGTCAATACGCTGATGGCCGAGATTATGTCGGCCAGTCGCGAGCAGAGTATGGGTATCGATCAGATCAACACGGCCATCACCCAGCTCGACAGCACCACCCAGCAGAATGCCGCGCTGGTGGAGCAGGTTTCCGCCGCTGCGCAGGCGATGGAAGAGCAGAGCGTACAGCTGGAGCGCGTCGTCAGCAGCTTCAAACTGTAATTAAAGCCGCATCCGGCGCAGCCAGCGCCGGATACGCTTCTGCCGTTATTGTCACACACCGCACGATTTTATGCAGATCAATGTCGACTTCTTATGCCAGAATAGTGGCATTCGTCTTAAGGAGTCGGCATGTCTGCAATTGAAGTTATCCTCGTCGATCGCCACGATCGCCCCACGGGTAAAATGGAAAAAATGGAAGTACACGAAAAAGGCTTACTGCATCGGGCGGTCACCGTTTACGTGTTCAATTCCCGCCATCAGCTGCTGTTGCAGCAGCGCGCCAGCGGTAAATATCACTGTGGCGGGCTGTGGAGCAACACCACCTGCGGGCATCCTTACCCCCAGGAATCGACTCAGCATGCCGCTGAACGCCGACTGTATGAAGAGATGGGCTTGCGCCTGACGCTGCAACCGATGTTCGAACTGAGCTATAACCTGCCGCTCAGCAACGGGCTGACCGAGCACGAGTACGGCCACGTCTATTTCACCATCAGCGATGCTGTCCCGGTGGTTAACCCGGAAGAAGCCGACGGCTGGCGCTACAGTTCGCTGGCGGATATTCAGCGTGAAATTGACAGCCACCCGGAGCGCTTCACGCCCTGGTTCCTGTTCACTTTCGCCCGCATCCCGCAGGAATTTGCCCGTTTTGTCGGGCAGCAGTAAGACGCGCGTTACTCTTCAAGATAGAGCCCCATTCTCTCCGCCAGCGCCAGCAACTCCTCCACTACCGGGCGCTCAGTAATCTTCTGCGTTTTACTTTCGCTGAGCAGCATAGTGCTGTCGATACGGTCACCAAACAGCAGCCAGGCGTTACCCTGATGCTGGCGCGAGGGCCACATCATTCCCTGAATACGCGGATACTGCTGATGGATTGCCTCAGCCCACTGGCGGGTAATCCCATATTCGCTGGCGTCGGAATGGATGAGTTTTTTCCCGGCGCGCATCTTTACCAACGAGGGCAGGTCGAGGTTGGCAAGCTGTAACGCGGCAGCCGTGGTCAGGCGCGTATGGCGAAAGGTATCCAGCGCCGCAACAGGGTAACTCAGACAGGGCGAAGTCAGGTCGAGGTCGTGGAAGATCACTTCGCACAGCGCGACGCGAGGACTCTCCCCGGCATACAACGTGGGGATCACCGTTCCGTCAGGGGTAAAAATGGGGCTGAAGCGGGCATTGCCGCCGACCGTGTTGTTAAAGCTGCTGCCGGAATAGCGCTGGCGGTGCACGCGACACAGCGTCGTGCCCGCCGGCAGGCTGAACGTATTGATTGCCACGGGGTGAGAAGGCGGGGCGAAACGTGAAACTCCCTTTTCGGACTGGCTCTCCTTAGCCATGCTGCGCCCCCTCTTTTGCCTGCCGTGCGGCGGCAATCACCGCCTGCGGATCGCTGCTCAGCAGATCTTTCGGCCGGCGACCGCCCAGCCAGCTATTGCTGCCGGCAAACCAGGCGGCCAGTGACCAGGGCGTGCGCGAGCCGTCAAAAATAGCCAGCACCTGTTTCACCGCCGGCAGCGGCTGCCAGGCTTCATCAAAAGCATAATCCGGGTAGCGGTCCTGACCTTCAACGCTGATGGCAAAGGTTCTGCCACGGCGTTTCCAGGCGTTGGGGCCGGCGCTGCGGTTGGCGTTAGTGAAATGTGCTTTGTCTGACAGTTCGCTGGAGCTGAGCCACTGCCCGTCCGCCAGAATGAATGCGCGCAGGTCCTCTTTGCGCTGCTCATTATTGATTCGATACTGTTCGAAACCGCTAAAGATACTGTCACTGTTTTTTGCCGTCGGCGTGGTTTTAGCCCCGGCACGTGATGGCATTAGCAGGTTCTGGGCGATTTCAAAAAAGGCCAATGCCAGCGAAGGATCGAGGCGGGGATTGCTAACCAGCTTTTCCAGCTTTTTACGCAGCGCATCGCGGGTCCCGTTTTTGGACGGCGCAGCATCTTTCAGCTGATCGACATTGATCACCAGATATTCAGCGCTCTCTTCAGCTACCATGCTGCGCAGCTGCTGCCCGCTGAACAGGCTAACCGTTTCTATTTGTGCTGCACTGTTTTTGGCTGACATCGATCACCCCGTCTGGATAGATTGCATATATTGAATATATCGCATATCCAACGGAGTGTCTAAACTTTCGCCAGCTTAGCAATTATTCAGGCGAAGTCTTCGGCATCGACATCTCTAACGCGTCGTGCGCCGAAGAAGTGATTTCAGTCATGATATTGAGTTTTATGTTCGGGAGTAAACTCAGAGCATAACGACCCGACTGGCAGAGAGAAATTCCAGCTGGTTATGTGCTACAACGAAATGATCAAAGCCGGGCGGCCGGGGATTACCGCCAGTGTTTGCGCTCAGGAACGAACGATGAAGGTGTATCCAGCCAGCATCACGCCGCCGACGCCGCCAACGGCCATCAGCAGAAAAATAAACACCACACCAATTTTTTGCCAGTTCATAGCGAAGCCTGTTTTCTTAAGGGAGGGCGAAGTATAGCGCCTTCGCCCAGCGGAATTAAGCTGAAAGCGGCATTTTATTGCCCGCTGGCCGCCTGCTTAGAGAAAAACAGCGTGACGCGCGCTACTTCGACGCCAAACTTTTTCATCGAGGTGACGTTCATCAGGTGCTGCGCATCCTGCTGGTAAATCCAGTCGTCAAAGTTCAGTTTGTAGCTGCTGTCGTCGGTTTTCACCGTCATGGTATAGCGCCAGTTAAAGGCGTTGCCACGGGAGTGCCCCTGCGCGGTGCCGATAATATCCCCGGCGGTACCGACATAGCTGCCGTCGCTCAGGCGGCGGATATGCCAGACGCGCTGCTGCTTCTCGCCGTCGTCATAGACGAAGTGTTCATTCAGGGTCAGGGTATCGCCGACCACCTGGCCGTTAATGGTCACTTCAAAGCGGCGGATCTGTTTGCCGCTGTAGTCCTGTACCATCCCCCAGGCGCGGGAGTCGCCGTTGAACCAGCTGAAGATATCGATTTTCGGCTGGGCTTGCTGATAGTCCTCAATTTTGGCACCGCAGCCTGCAATCAGCAGGCTCAGCGTCAGCAGCAGGAATTTCCACATGGTTAACCTCCGGTCAGTTTCCGACGAATATCGGGATAGGTGGTGTTCGGCGCGAGCCAGATACCCAGGAAAGCATCACGGAACTCACGATTAAAATATGGGCCGATGGGTTTCATGGCGCCCTGCATCCCGGCGGGCTGCCAGTAAAACTGGCCGCCGTCGGCATCGGCAGTAAAGGCCAGCCGCGTACCGTCGCTGACGTCCGGCCAGATGGCACCAAGCTGCTGCAGCCACTGCTGTTGCTGGCTGCTGCTGCCGGTTTTCTGCGCCTGCCACTGCTCCAGCGTGGCGTCCAGCAACGCCTGGCGGGTGATGTCGCGGCGGTAAACGATCACCAGGGAGACGGGCCACTGCTGCGGCTGCCAGCGCCCGTTCGGCGTCAGCAGCTGTGAGTCGTAGACGGTGAACGGCCCCCAGGTCAGCGTGGCCTGGCCGACCGTACGCCAGCTCAGCCAGTCAGCGGCCTGGACAAGGGGGGAGAGCAACAGCAGGAGCAGCAGTAATTTTTTCATCAGTCGCGTCCTGAAGCAGTTGTGACCTGTTTTATCGGGCTGACCGGAACAGAGGGTCAGCCCCTACAAAAAATCATCACTGTGGCAGGGGCCGATCATCTTTTCTGCTCGGCCCGTGGCTGGCACTCGCTCGAGCCGAGACAGGCAGACACCAGCGGCAGATAGATCGCCCAACCCACCGCCAGCACGCCAAACACCAGGAGCGCAGGCTGATGTAGCTGCATCGCGCCCAGCCGTTCCCCGACGAAATAAGCAAACGGGCCGCCCAGCGCCCCCACCAGCGCCAATAGCGGGGAACGTAAAGCAAAGCGCTGCTGTAGCAGCCACCACCAGCAGGCGAACACCAGCCACAGCGCCAGCATCCAGGGCGGGAAAAACGCAACGCCGCTAAAGCTGAACAGCCCGCTCCATAGCCACAGGCTGTCGAGGGCAACGCCACCCGCGGCTACCAGCAGTAGCCGGACTTTTACCTCGCGCGGGCAGAGTAGCCACGCCAGCAGCGCCACCGCCGATAATGCCAGCCAGATGCGCTCGCGCAGCGCGACAGCCAGCCCCCAGTAGAGATCAAAGCCCAGGGTCAACAGCCAGAAGCGCCAGCGGCTCATGCGCGCTGCAGCGTCAGCTGGACAGTGCCAATGGTGTTGGAGCGGAAGCCCGCTTCGCAGTAGCACAGGTAATAGAGCCACATGCGGCGGAAGCGCTCGTCGAAGCGGCCCTGCGCCAGCTGCGGCCAGGCGTTGTCAAAGCGCCGCCGCCAGTGTTGCAGGGTCTGCGCGTAGTCATGGCCAAGCTCAAACTGGTCGAGCACGCTGAAATCACTCACGGCTTTCAGGGTCTTCTGCAGCAGGCTGACCGAAGGCAGGAAGCCGCCGGGGAAGATGTAGCGCTGAATAAAATCGACGCCGCGCGCGTAGCTGGCAAAGCGCTCCTCGCTGATGGTGATGGCCTGAATCGCCAGGCGTCCGCCCGGTTTCAGCAGCTGCTGGCAACGTTCGATAAACAGCGGAATATAGGCTTTGCCGACCGCTTCGATCATCTCAATCGAGACGATTTTGTCGTACTGCCCGGTCAGGTTACGGTAATCCTCGCACAGCACCGTGACGCGGTCGCTTAGCCCGGCGGCGGCGATGCGCTGGCAGCTGTATTCATACTGCTCCTGCGAGATGGTGGTGGTCGTGACGCGGCAGCCGTATTCGCGCGCGGCATATTCGGCCATTGCCCCCCAGCCGGTGCCAATCTCCAGCAGGTGATCGTGCGGGCTAAGTGCCAGCTTGACGCACAGCCGCTTCATTTTGGCCTGCTGTGCCTGCTCCAGCGACATCTCCGGCTGCGGGAACAGTGCGCTGGAGTAGAGCATCTCTTCGTCAAGGAAGCTGGTATAAAAGTCGTTGCCGAGGTCATAGTGCGCGGCGATATTGCGTTTCGCCTGACGCACGTTGTTGCGGCGCAGGGCATGCACCAGCTGATTGAGCGGGGCGCTTATCCAGCTGAGGCGGGACTCCAGCTTATCGACGACGCGGCTGTTGTTCGCCAGCGTCAGGATCACCGCCGTCAGGTCCGGGGTCTCCCAGTCGCCGTCCATAAAGGATTCCGCCGCCGCGATACTGCCGCCGAACAGAACCCGGCGGTAAGCACGGCAATGATGCACCACCACTTCCGCCTGCAGCGCTGCCTGCTCGTCGCCGAAGAACTGGCTGCCCAGATAGGGATCGTGCAGCGTCAGCCCGGCATCCTCAATGTGCTGCAGCAGGGAGAAGACCACCCGGCGCGAAGCACAAAAACGTTTACCCGTTTTTCTGCGGGTGGTCAGGCTGATATCGCTGCCAGTCATCACTTATTTCTCCAGCTTGCTGTGGTCATATACAGGCGCACCTTTGCGCCAAAGTTTCCACGCCTGCCAGTAAATCGCCAGCGCGGTTCTCACGGTCATCATCGGGAAGCGCCAGAGGAAATGGCGCAGGGTTTGTCGGGTAAGCGGCTGGCGGCGCAGATGCAGGGTGGCATCAAACTCACGGCCTTCGCGGTGATTTTCAATATGCACCAGCAGCGATTTACCCGGCGGCGAGAGCCGCCAGTGGTAGATCATCTCCAGCGGATTAAACGGCGAGACGTGAAACACTTTTTCCGTGGTTTCGCTGCCGTCCGGTTTCACTGCATAGGTGTGTCGCTCATTCCACGGCGTGTTGCGTACTTCGGCCAGCATCCAGCGCAGGGTGTCGGCGTCATCGTACAGATAGTAAAAATTGACCGGGTTAAACGAGCAGCCGAAGTAGCGCAGCTGGGTCAGCAGCATTACCCGCCCGGAAAGCTGCTCGCCGGTGAGCTGGGCAATACGCGCCTGTGCCCGCTGCTTGATATCGCCACCGCCGAGGTAGTCGTCGCTGCTGAAGCTGGCGGCGCGCAGGCGGCTGTGGCCAATGCCGACATTTTTCAGCAGCGGCAGCTCGTCGAGGTCAATCAACGGCATAAAGATCCGGTAGCTGAACTGGTGGTCGACCGGCGTAAAACGGCGGTGGCGCACGTGGCCGCTGTACAGCACGCTGTTCACAGCAGCTCCCCCTGTTCCATCGCCGCGATCACGTCGAGCGCGCTGCGGATACCGTCTTCATGGAAACCGTTATAGCTCCACGCGCCGCAGAACCAGCTGCGGTTGCTGCCATTGAGCAGCAGGCGCTGCTGCTGGGCGTGAAGGCAGTCGGGGCCAAACTGCGGATGATGGTACTCAAAACGGCGCAGCACTTTTGCCGGATCGATGGGCTGCGTGGGGTTCAGGCTGACGCAGAAAGTGTGCGGCGCTTTGATCCCCTGCAGGATATTCATGTTGTAGGTGACGCTGGCGCCCAGCAGCTCGTCTCCCGCCTGAGTGTCTTCCAGCCGGTAGTTCCAGCTGGCCCAGGCGGCGCGCGCTTTCGGTAACATACTGATATCGGTATGCAGCACCACTTCATTGGCGCGATAGGGGATGCCCGCCAGCATCGCCGCTTCGGCCCCGGAGGCATCGCCCAGCAATTGCAGCGCCTGATCGCTGTGACAGGCAAATATCACCTGGTCATAGCGCTCGCTGCCGCGTGCGCTTTCCAGCGTGACGCCGGCCTCATCGCGCAGGACGCGGGTCACCGGCGTGTTAAGATAGACAGCGATCTTCTCGCCAATCAGCTGCATCAGGCGGCGGATGTACTCGCGCGACCCGCCGGGGATGACGAACCACTGCGGGCGCTGCGCCAGATCGAGCAGGCCGTGGTGGTTAAAGAAGTGCAGAAACTGCGCCAGCGGCATGCGGCGCATCTCCGCCAGCGAGGTTGACCAGATAGCCGCGCCCATCGGCAAAATATAGTGCTGAGCAAAGAAGGCGCTGAAGCCGTGCAGACGGAGAAAATCATCCAGCGTCCCCTGATCCTGCTGGTGCTCCAGCCACTGCTTGCCGCAGCGGTTAAAGCGCACAATCTCAGCGAGGAAGCGGTAAAACGAGGGTTTTAGCAGATTGCTGCGCTGGGCAAACAGGCTGGTCAGCGAGTGGCCGTTATACTCCAGCCCGCTGCGCTGATTGCGCACTGAAAAGCTCATCTCCGTTGGCTGACTCTCCAGCCCGAGCTCGGCCAGCAGCGCCAGAAAGCGCGGATAGGTGCGGTCGTTATAGACAATAAACCCGGTATCAATCGCCCAGCGTTTACCCGCCAGCTCGACATCTACCGTGGCGGTATGACCGCCAGGCGTTGGGCCAGCCTCGTACAGATGTACCTCAGCGCGCGCGGCAAGTTTCCACGCACAGCTAAGACCCGAAATACCACTACCGATAATTGCAACCCGCACGGGCTACCTCGCTATTCGCTGCGTGAGCAGGCGCTGAAGGGCAATGGGCAGGCGGGATGTGACCCGCAGAATAAAGGCAAACAGGCGGGGGAAAGCGATTTCCGCTTTGCCCTTCTCCAGACCGTGGCGAATAAAGCGCGAGGCCTGAACCACGTCGACAATCATCGGCATGGCGAAATCATTGCGCCGCGTCAGCGGGGTATCAACAAAGCCGGGCAGCACCAGGCTGATGCCGACCTGCTGGCGCGAGACGTCCTGTGCCAGGCTGCGGGCGAAATAGGCCAGCGCAGCTTTCGATGCGCCGTAGGCTTCGGCCCGGGGCAGGGGCACCAGGCTGGCGGTGGAACCCACCAGCGCCACACGGCTGCCGGGCTGCATCTGCGGCAGCAGGCTGTCGAGGCAGTTAATCGGGCCGCTAAAGTTAGTCTGCATCACGCGGTGGACTTTTTCCGCTTCCACCAGACCATGATCAAGGTATTCACAGGTGCCGGCGCACAGGATAGCGAGATCAACCAGCTTGTTGCTGAGGGCTGAACGCG
This sequence comes from Erwinia aphidicola, assembly GCF_024169515.1. Taxonomy (NCBI): domain Bacteria; kingdom Pseudomonadati; phylum Pseudomonadota; class Gammaproteobacteria; order Enterobacterales; family Erwiniaceae; genus Erwinia; species Erwinia aphidicola. The sequence continues at coordinate 3,247,068 of NZ_JAMKCQ010000001.1, forward strand.
TCTGCGCCAGATCGGTAATATCGAATTCGCACAGTTCAATTTGTGGATGCTGAACCTGCAGGGCTTCCAGCCGTTCGCGGTTGCGGCCACAGGCGGTGACGTGCCAGCCAGCGGCGGCATAATCCTGCGCCAGCTGCTGGCCAATGCCCGAACTGGCACCGGTAATCAGAACGCGTTTCATGGCTGTAGCCTCTTTTTGATCCGGTTGACCACTGAGCCCAGCAGCGGCAGTTTCTCATACAGCATTGCGCCCATATCGTAGTAGTCGCGCTGGAAAACGATCTTATCCGCGCGAAAGCGCAGATAGCTGCTGCCCTCCAGGCTCTGCTCCGCGCCGCGTTGTAGCGCCGGATGGGCATACTCCATACGCCATAGCAGCAGGGCATCATTGTCGAACTCGCGCACCAGCGTGACGATAAAGCGGCAGTAGCGCATATTTTTTAGCAGTTCGGCAAAGTAACGTTCCACCACCGCCAGCCCCTGATGTTCACCCACCGGATCGCACAGGCGAATATCGTGATGGTAAATCTGTGGCAGCTGCGCAAGACGGCTGCTGTCCAGCGTTTCATAAAATTCTACCAGCTGGTTCAGTGTCGCCTGTTGCGTCATGCCGTGCCCCTTCAATTACCGTGTGAGGTGATGGAGAATCCCTGTTCCTGCCAGTGAGCCAGCTGCTCCTGCTGGCGTTTGGTCAATGCTTTACCTGTGTAAACAAAGATATGCTGGCCGGGAAAGAGCTCAGGTCGCGGGGACTCCAGCGGTTCCGCCAGCACGTCAATACGCCAGCCCTGCTGCGCCAGGCGCCATGCTTCCATCCACAGCCGCGTGCGGTCGCTAATGCCCCAGCCTACCAGCAGGGCATCTTTACCTGCCTTCTTGCGCGAACCGGCTAAACAGAAGCAGATATAATCAATTAAAGCACCATCCAGCAAACTGCACATAGCGCGAGCCGTATTTTGATCCAGCCCTAGCCGTTGACGGATAGGAACAAAAACGTGATCGATAAGCGATTCGGCCGGATTTTCCTTGCCAATACTGGCAATTTTGACGCGTAGTTTGGACGGACGCACCATGCGCAGCACGACCATCAGTTCTTCCTGAAGGGTAAACCACCCATCATCAACATTAACGTTTTCGCCTTCCAGCAAGGCCTTAACTTTGCCGACCGGCACGCCGCTCTCTATCCAGCGCTTGATCTCCTCAATGCGCTCTATGTCTTCTTCGTCGAACTGGCGGTGGCCACCCTCTGTGCGCTGTGGCTTGAGCAGGCCATAACGACGCTGCCAGGCACGCAGCGTGACCGGGTTAATACCGCAGCGTTCGGCGACATCACCGATGCTGTACAGAGTCATGCATTACCTCTTACTGACGACATTCCTGACACCAACGTAACCAATTACGCCAGGTTGTACAATTTATTTATAGTTGTACAACTTGAAACTGTCAGGTTTTCCGGTTAAATCTCATATGTGAGATTAATTCCCTGATATGAGAAGATAAAGTGAAACAGACTCCAACGGAACAGCGGCTTGCTCAGCGTCTGGCCGATCTGCGTGATGAAAAGGGCTGGTCGCTGGAGGTGCTGTCAGATCTTACCGGGATAAGCCGCGCTTCGCTATCGCGTATCGAGCGTGCTGAGAGCAGCCCGACGGCGGCACTGCTTAATCGCCTGTGCAGTGCCTATGGATTAACCATGTCTCGCCTGCTCAGCGAAGTGGAACAGGGCGGGGTACAGCTTTTGCGTCCTGAACAGCAGAGCCTGTGGCGCGATGCGGAGAGCGGCTACCAGCGCCGCAGCGTCTCGCCTCCGGCGCAGGCGTTTCACGCGGAGCTGGTGGAGGCCCACCTTGAAGCCGGGGCGTGCATCGACTATGACATCCCGCCGGTGGCGGGACTGGAGCAGCATATCTGGATGCTGGATGGCGTGCTGGAACTGCGCATGAACGATCGGCAGTGGCGGCTGGAGAAGGGCGACTGCCTGCGCTTCCACCTGTTTGGTCAAACCTCTTTTCATGCGCCGGAAGCCAGCGGCGCGCACTATGCCCTGGTGGTGGCGCGCTCATGAATGAACTCGAATATCAGTGGTTAGACGCACAGCAGGCTCATTCTGAGCAGGAGGCACTGTACCGGGTGCTGGACGGCTGCGTGGCGCACGGTGCCAGCGTCGGCTTTGTCAATCGCGACCCGGCAGTGCTCAGCCGATTCTGGCAGGACGTGGTGCTGAGCCTGGCGTGCGGCGATAAACAGCTGCTGGTGGCGCGCCTGCAGGGGCGGATTGTAGCCACGGTGATGGTGGTGCTGGCGATGCCGCCTAACGGCGCGCACCGGGCGGAAATCGTCAAGCTGCTGGTGCATCCTGAAGCGCGGCGGCGCGGTATTGCCCGGGCGCTGATGCAGCAGGCAGAGGAGCGTGCGCGTGCCGCCGGGCGCAGCCTGCTGGTGCTGGACACCCGCAGTGGCGACGTTGCGGAACCGCTGTATGCCTCCCGCGGCTGGCAGGTCGCCGGGCAGATCCCGGACTATGCGCAGTCGGTAGCGGGAGAGAGGGAAGCCACAACGGTGATGTACAAGCGGGTCTGAAACGCCTGGCAAACTGCGAGCCGTCTCGGGAGAATAGTCATTGCAGGCTGACGCCGCGGCAATACTGTGTAAAAATACAGCCTTGTTCAGCAGGAAGTGGTTGTCATGGCGTTAACTGTCGCGTTAAAAACGCAAATTGCCGGGTGGTATAAAGCCCTGCAACAGCAAGTCCCCGATTTTATTCCGCGTGCCCCCCAGCGGCAGATGATTGCTGAAGTGGCTAAAACGCTGTCGGGGGACGACGGTCGTCATCTGGCTATTGAAGCCCCCACCGGCGTGGGTAAGACGCTCTCCTACCTGATCCCCGGCATTGCCGTTAGCCGCGCTGAAGAAAAACCGCTGGTGGTCAGTACCGCCAACGTGGCGCTGCAGGACCAGATTTTCAGCAAGGATCTGCCGCTGCTGAAAAAAATTATCCCCGAACTGAAGTTCACCGCCGCCTTTGGCCGCGGGCGCTACGTCTGCCCGCGCAACCTGTCGGCGCTGGCGACGGATGAAGAGAATCAGGGCGATCTGCTGCTGTTTCTCGACGACGATATGACCGCCAGTAAAGATGAGCGCGCGATCTGCACCGAACTGGAAAAATCCCTTAAGCGCTATCAGTGGGACGGCCTGCGCGACCACAGCGCGGAAAATATCGAAGATTCGCTGTGGCAGCGCCTCAGCACCGATAAAGCCAACTGCCTTGGCAGTAACTGCAACTGGTTCCGCGAGTGCCCGTTTTACGTGGCGCGGCGTGAAATTGAGAACGCCGACGTGGTGGTGGCGAACCACGCGCTGGTGATGGCGGCGCTGGAAACCGAATCGGTGCTGCCGCCGCCGAAGAACCTGCTGCTGGTGCTGGACGAGGGCCACCATCTGCCCGACGTGGCGCGTGATGCGCTCGAAATGAGCGGTGAGATCACCCCGGGCTGGACCATGCTGCAGCTCGACCTGTTCTGCCGCCTGGTGGAGCAGTGCCTCGCGCAGTTCCGCCCGAAGCGCCCGCCGCCGCTTAGCCACCCAGACAAACTGAAAGCGCACTGTGAAGAGGTGCGTGAGCAGCTGCAGATGCTGTCACAGATCCTCGGGCTGTATCTGCCGCCGGACGGCCAGGAGGGCGAGTACCGCTTTGAGATGGGCCTGCTGCCTGAGGAGATCCTTACCCTTTGCGCCCGCCTGTTCAAGCTCAGCGATGCGCTGCGCGGGCTGGCGGAAGGGATGATGAACGACCTCAGCGAGAAGAGCGGCCAGTTTGACGTGGTGCGGCTGCAGCGCACGCTGATCCAGATGAACCGTGCGCTGGGCTGGTTTGAAGCCAGCAGCAAGCTGTGGCGGCTGGCGGCGATGGAGCAGGCTTCCGGCGCGCCGGTGTCAAAGTGGGTGGCGCGGGAGATCCGCGATGGCAATGCTCACCTGCTGTTTCACTGCGCCGGGATCCGCGTCAGCGATCAGCTGGAAAAGCTGCTTTGGCGTAAGATCCCTCACGTGGTGGTGACCTCCGCCACGCTGCGATCCCTTAACAGCTTCCAGCGCCTGCAGGAGATGTCCGGCCTGAGTGAAAAGGCGGGCGATCGCTTTGTCTCCCTCGACTCGCCGTTTAACCACGTCACGCAGGGCAAGCTGGTCATCCCGCAGATGAAATATGAGCCGATGCTGGCGAATGAAGTGATGCATCTGGCCGAAATGGCGCACTTTTTTCGCCAGCAGATCAAAGAGGCGCAGCACAAGGGGATTCTGGTGCTGTTCGCCAGCAATCGGGCGATGCAGCAGTTTATCGCCTATCTGCCCGAGCTGCGCCTGATGATGCTGGTGCAGGGCGACAAGCCGCGCCCGGCACTGGTGGCGCTGCACCGCAAACGCGTGGAGCAGGGCGAAACCAGCGTGCTGGTAGGGCTACAGTCGTTCGCCGAAGGGCTGGATCTTAAAGGTGAACTGCTATCCCAGGTGCATATCCATAAAATTGCTTTCCCCCCGGTCGACAGTCCGGTTATTTTGACCGAGGGCGAGTGGCTGAAAAGCCTTAAGCGCTATCCGTTTGAAGTGCAGAGCCTGCCGAGCGCATCGTTTAATCTTATCCAGCAGGTTGGCCGCCTGATCCGCAGCCATGACTGCTTCGGCGAGATTATTATTTATGACCGCCGTCTGATCAGCAAAAGCTATGGTGCGCGCCTGCTGGGTGCGCTACCGGTATTCCCAATAGAGCAGCCGCCCATGCCGGAGGGCGAGCTGCCGAAAGCCGTGACGCCTGCCGTGAGGCCAAAACCCGCAGGCAGGCGGCGTCGTTAATCGAGACAATTAGGCGTGAGCATGGAATATAACAAGATTATTAAAGAGGTCGGGCGCGGCAAAAATCACGCGCGCGATATTGATATTGATACCGCCCGCGACCTGTATCGCCAGATGCTGGCCGGCAACGTGCCCGAGCTGGAGCTGGGCGGGATCCTGATTGCGCTGCGCATCAAAGGCGAAGGTGAAGAGGAGATGCTCGGCTTCTACCAGGCGATGCAGGAGCAGATGCCGCGTTTGACGCCGCCTGCGCACCTGCCTATGCCTGTTGTCATCCCCAGCTACAACGGTGCACGCCGCCAGGGCAACCTTACGCCGCTGCTGGCGCTGCTGCTCTCTCACCTTGGTTTCCCGGTGCTGATGCATGGCGTTAGCGACGATCCGACTCGCGTTACCAGCGAAGCGGTGTTCGCCGCACTGGGTATCGCGCCGGTGGCTTCAGCGGCTGAAGCGCAGGCGAAGCTGGACGCCGGTGAACTGGCGTTTATCACCATCGGTACGCTGTGCCCGGCGATGGAGCAGCAGCTCTCGCTGCGCTGGCGTATGGGAGTGCGCAACAGCGCCCATACGCTGGCCAAGCTGGCGACGCCGTTTGCCGAGGACGCTGCGCTGCGCCTCGCCAGCGTATCGCACCCGGAATATATCCCGCGCGTCGGTAAGTTCTTCAGCGATATTGGCGGGCGCGGGCTGCTGCTCAACGGCACAGAAGGGGAGGTTTACGCTAACCCGCAGCGCTGCCCGTCAATCAGCCTGATTGCCGGTGCACAGCCGGAACAGCTGCTGGGGCGTCAGGAAGAGGTGGTGCTGAGCGACGGTGCGTTGCCGGGGGCAAAGGATGCCGAAACCACCGCCGCGTGGATCCATCGTTGCCTGGCACAGGAAGTCCCGGTGCCGCAGTCGCTGCGGCTGCAGATCGCCTGCTGCTACCTTGCCACCGGGCGCGCCGCGGACCTCGATGGGGCGTTAGAGTTGATTGCTCAGGCGGGGTATTAAAGCGTAAAGGGACGACCGGAAAAATGGTCTTCATCACCGGGGCAACTCTCGGCACGGGACGACCGAAAAAAATGGTCGTCCCCTACGGGGAGTAATATGGCCGTTCTGTACATTGTCTTGTGTAGGGGCGGACCCTCTTTTCCGGTCCGCCCGCTGCGTTGATCAGCGCGGCAACAGCTGCTCCGCCAGCGCGGTCCACAGCGCAATACCGGGGCCGATCAGCGCATCGTTAAAATCGTAACGTGCATTGTGCAGCGGCGCTGACGGCGTCTCTCCATCCGCACCCAGCCAGAAATAGGCGCCCGGGCAGGCTTCCAGCATGCAGGCAAAATCCTCTGATGCCATCGACGGGTTCACATTCCACTGCACTTTTTCCGCAGGCAGTAAGGTTAATGCACAGTCGCGCACCCTGGCGGCTTCCTGCGCGTGGTTTGCGGTTACCGGATAATCGGTCTGATAGTCGATGCTGCCGTCAATACCCAGCGGGGCGGTAAAGGTGGTGACAAACTCGTCAATCATCTGACGCACGCGCTGGCGCACATCGGCCTGCAGGCAGCGCAGCGTGCCGCGCAGCACCACATTTTCCGGGATCACGTTAATCGCTTCACCGCCGTTAATCTGCGTAATGCTGACCACCGCAGATGCCAGCGGTGACAGGCGGCGCGAAGGAATGGTTTGCAGCGCCAGGATCAGCTGCGCGGCGGCGACAATCGGGTCCGCGCCGTTTTCCGGCATCGCCGCATGGCAGCTGCGACCGCGCAGGGTAATTTCGAACGAATCGAGCGACGCCATCATCGCCCCTTCATTAACCGCAACGTGCCCGGCGGGCAGCCCCGGCCAGTTGTGCATGCCGTAAATAGCATCCATCGGGAACAGGTTAAACAGCCCCTCTTCCACCATGCGTCGTGCGCCGCCGAGGTTTTCCTCCGCAGGCTGAAAGACAAAATGCAGCGTGCCACTAAAGTTGCGCGTGCTGCTCAGGTGCCTGGCAGCGGCCAGCAGTATCGCGGTGTGGCCGTCATGGCCGCAGGCATGCATCACGCCGGGGCGGGTCGAGCGGTGAGCGGCGCTGCCTAATTCGGTGATCGGTAATGCATCCATATCCGCCCGCAGGCCTATCGTTGGGCCGGGGCCGTTTTCCAGCGTGCCCACCACGCCAGTGCCCGCCAGTCCACGATGTACCTGTAGCCCCATTGCGGTGAGCTGTTGCGCCACCATTTGAGCCGTTTGATGTTCCTGATAGCCCAGTTCAGGTTGGGCGTGCAGCATCCTGCGCCAGCCTGTGGCTTCTTCAATCAGCGAAAGGGGAATGGCCATCGGTTACGTCTCCTGTGCGGGGCGCTATTCACTTAGCGGGCAGGAAATAAGTTAGCATAAAACGCGGGTAAGAGGGGCAGTGATGCGATGAAAAACGGGCCTGCAGACCAGGCCCGTTGCGGCGTTATTTGACCATCGGCAGATTGAGCTCGTGCTGATGAGCGCAGTTTTTGGCGATGTCATAACCGGCATCCGCGTGGCGCATCACGCCGGTGGCGGGATCATTCCACAGCACGCGGCCCAGGCGCTTGTCGGCTTCTTTGGTACCGTCGGCGACAATGACGACCCCTGCATGCTGTGAGAAGCCCATACCCACGCCGCCGCCATGGTGCAGGCTGACCCAGGTCGCGCCGCCTGCGGTATTCAGCAGGGCGTTAAGCAGCGGCCAGTCAGAAACGGCATCTGAACCGTCCTTCATCGCTTCGGTTTCACGGTTTGGCGAGGCGACCGAGCCGCAGTCAAGGTGATCGCGACCGATGACGACGGGCGCCTTCAGCTCGCCGTTGCGCACCATTTCGTTAAAGGCCAGGCCCGCCAGATGACGCTCGCCGAGGCCCAGCCAGCAGATACGCGCCGGAAGGCCCTGGAAAGCGATGCGCTCCTGCGCCATATCCAGCCAGCGGTGCAGGTTTTTATGGTCCGGGAACAGCTCTTTTAGTTTGGCATCGGTCTTATAGATATCCTCCGGATCGCCAGAGAGAGCCACCCAGCGGAACGGGCCTTTACCTTCGCAGAACAGCGGACGGATATAGGCAGGAACGAAGCCCGGGAAATCAAAGGCGTTTTTCACTCCTTCATCCAGCGCGACCTGACGAATATTGTTGCCGTAGTCGACGGTGGGAATGCCCATATGGCAGAAGTCGAGCATCGCCTGCACGTGGACCGCCATCGAAGCGCGTGCCGCTTTTTCAACGGCTTTAGGATTCGTTTTGCGCTCGGACTCCCAGCGTGCCAGATCCCAGCCCGCAGGCAGATAGCCGTTAATCGGATCGTGCGCGGAGGTTTGATCGGTGACGATATCCGGCTTCATGCCGCCTGCTTTAGCACGCTTAACCAGCTCCGGCAGGATTTCGGCGGCGTTACCCAGCAGGCCAACGGAGATGGCACGCTTCTCTTTATTGGCTTTAGTGATGATATCCAGCGCTTCTTCAATGCTGTAAGCCTTGTAGTCGAGGTAGCGGGTGCGCAGGCGGAAGTCGATACGCGACTCCTGGCACTCCACTGCCAGCACTGATGCCCCGGCCAGCACGCCCGCCAGCGGTTGCGCACCGCCCATGCCGCCCAGCCCGGCGGTGAGGATCCACTTACCGCTTAAGTCGCCGTCAAAGTGCTGGCGGCCGGCTTCGGCGAAGGTTTCAAACGTTCCCTGCACGATGCCCTGGGCACCAATGTAGATCCACGACCCGGCGGTCATCTGGCCGTACATCATCAGGCCCGCTTTATCCAGCTCGTGGAAGTGGTCCCAGGTCGCCCAGTGCGGCACCAGGTTGGAGTTGGCGATCAGTACGCGTGGCGCATCGGCATGTGTGCGGAAAACGCCCACCGGCTTGCCGGACTGCACCAGCAGCGTCTCTTCCGGCTGCAGCGCTTGCAGTGAACGCAGGATCTGCTCGAAGCACTCCCAGTTACGCGCCGCTTTACCAATACCGCCGTATACCACCAGATCTTCCGGGCGCTCGGCCACGTCCGGATCGAGGTTGTTTTGGATCATGCGGTACGCGGCTTCAATTAGCCAGTTGGCGCAGTGCAGAGTGCTACCATGCGGGGCACGAATGGTACGCGCGACGGCTTTGCTTACGGACTCGGTCATAACAGTTTCCTCCAAAGGATTAAGGCTTAGCGAGCGCGTGCGGGCAGCAGCGCGGCAATCATTTCCGGCCAGGTATCCTGGCTGGCCCACAGGCGCATCTGTTCAATATCAGGCGCCATCAGGCGATCTTTTTCGAGGTAAGGCACGCGCTGGCGAATGCTGGCCAACACCTGCTCCAGCTGCGGTGAACTGCGCAGCGGGCGATGGAAATCAATACCCTGCGCGGCGGCCATCGCTTCGATACCGACCACAGCGGCGGTGTTAAAGCACATGGCGCCGAGGCGACGCGCGGCGTAGGTCGCCATCGACACGTGATCTTCCTGGTTAGCTGAGGTTGGCAGGCTGTCGACGCTGCCCGGATGAGCAAGGGATTTGTTTTCTGAGGCCAGCGCGGCGGCGGTAACCTGGGCGATCATAAAGCCGGAATTGACCCCGCCATCGTTCACCAGGAACGGCGGCAGCCCGGACAGCCCGGTATCCAGCAGCAGCGCGAGGCGACGTTCGGAAATGGCACCGATTTCGGCCACCGCCAGCGCGATAATATCGGCGGCAAAGGCTACAGGCTCTGCATGGAAGTTGCCGCCGGAGATCACTTCACCCGTATCGGTGAACACCAGCGGGTTATCGGATGCGGCGTTAGCTTCGATCTGCAGCACTTTTGCTGCGTGATTGAGGTTATCGAGGCAGGCACCCATCACCTGCGGCACGCAGCGAATCGAGTAGGGATCCTGTACGCGCCCGCAGTTGGCATGTGAAGGCAGAATATCGCTGCCCTCCAGCAGGGCACTGACCGCTGCGGCAACGTCAATCTGCCCCTGCTGGCCGCGTGCTTCATGAATGCGATGGTCAAAAGGTTTAAGCGAACCTTTAATCGCTTCCAGCGACAGCGACCCGGCGACCAGCCCGGCGGCGAAGGCGTTTTCAGCTTCGAACAGGCCGCGCAGTGCCAGCGCAGTAGATACCTGGGTACCATTGAGCAGCGCCAGGCCCTCTTTAGGCCCCAGCACAAAGGGCTCCAGCCCGGCGAGGGCTAACCCCTGCGTGGCTGGCATCAGTTTGCCCGCCACGCGCACTTCGCCTTCACCCAGCAGCATCAGCGAGAGATGCGCCAGCGGGGCGAGATCGCCGGAGGCACCGACCGATCCTTTCTCTGGAATGCACGGCATAACACCCGCGTTAAACAGGCTAATCAGGCCGTCCACCAGTTCAATACGAATACCGGAGTGGCCGCGAGAAAGGCTGATCACTTTCGTCGCCATGATCACACGCGCGACATCATCCGGCAGCAACTCTCCGAGCCCGACGCTGTGCGACAGGACCAGGTTGCGCTGCAGTTCGGCCAGACGCTCGTTGGGAATGGTGGTTTGCGCCAGCTTGCCGAAGCCGGTATTAATGCCGTAGGTAACCTTGCCGGAGCTGACGATAGCATCCACGGTCGCACTCGCCTGCTGAATACGGCTGCGTGATGGCTCGTCCAGCGCCAGTTTTACCCCACCGCGATAAATCGCTTTTAGGGTGGCCAGGTCCACCTTGCCCGGTGTGAGCAGGCAATGATGTGTAGTCAGTGACATGGTATACTCCTGTATAGACAAGTGCGTGTGCGATGATTATGAGTCGAAGACATCATTGAGTGAATCACATGTGTATAGTCTTGTCTATACAACCAGCAAGAGTTGTGCCACCTGCGTCACAAATATGAATTTGGCTGCTTTGAGCGCACTTTTAAACTCGACTGACGCGCAGCAGGCGCCCTGCGCGACGCTGCGCTGCACCATGCGGGTTCAATTTGCCATTTTCCGGTGCAAAGAGGATGTATATACATTTAAGAATGAAGTCAGTAAACTGCCCGTTATTACCACTATAAGGAACTTGCTATGGTCGTGCAGACTGCGATTTCACAACTCTCCGCCGCCATGAGCGATCAGCCCGCGCCGATCTATCAGCGTGTCAAGCAGGCGATTATCAGCCAGATTAGTGAAGGGGTATGGAAAGCCAACCAGCGCGTGCCGTCCGAAAGCGAACTGGTCAATGAACTCGGCGTCAGCAGGATGACCATCAACCGGGCATTGCGCGAGCTGACCAGCGAAGGTTATCTGATGCGTATGCAGGGCGTGGGGACCTTTGTCGCGGAGATGAAAGGCTACACCGCGATGTTGGAAGTGCATAATATTGCTGAAGAGATTGCCCAGCGCGGTCATCGCCACAGCTGCAAAATTCTCACGCTGCGCGAAAGCAAAGCCGATCCAGAGCAGGCGGCGGTGCTCGGATTAAGCACCGGGCAAACGCTGTTCCAGTCGCTTATCGTCCATTTTGAAAATGACCTGCCGGTGCAGCTGGAAGAGCGCGTGGTCAACCCGCTGGTGGCGCCTGATTATCTGCAGCAGGATTATCACAGCCAGACGCCTTACACCTATCTGATGCGCGTCGCTCCTTTAACCGCCGGGGAGCATATCGTTGAAGCGGTGCTGCCGGATGCCCAGCAGTGCCAGCTTTTGGCCATTGAAGCGCAGGAGCCCTGTCTGCTGATCCGCCGCCAGACCTGGAGCGACAGCAAAGTGGTGACCTATGCAAAGCTGCTCTACCCGGGGTCGCGCTATAAGCTGCTGGGGCGTTTTAAGGGCCACGGCTGAAGTTTAGCGGGGAATTAACGTTCCCCACAGCAGCTGCGCGTTTTCGCTCAGCGGGACAAACATCCCGGCACCATCCTCCCACCAGGCGCCCTGGCCTGCGGCCAGCACCCCATCTGCGCACTGCCACTCTCCGGCAACCACATACACCACGCCGCTAACCTCATCCTGCGGGGCAAAGCGCTGGGTGGCGATCCCCGCCTCCGGCTGATAGCGGCTGCGGCGCGCCATAATATTGAAGTCAGTGCTGCAACCGCCTGCCAGACGGGCGGCAATAGCCTCTTCACCCGGAAAAGCGAACGGCTGATTAAGGGCAAGATGCTGGATAAGCGCGCCCTGGCGGTAGAGTGCGACATCGCCGCTCAGCAGAGTGATAATGCGATCAATGCCGGGAAACGTGGAAAAATCGCCGTCGCTGGCGATGGTGGCGATGCTGATGCGCCAGTCGAAATCTACCACGCCTAGTGGATAGCTGATGATTTCCCGCGTCTCACCGCCGCCGTTGCGCCAGCGGCTGACGGGTAACTGCTCACTGTCATAACGCTGGATCATCGCAGTGCCTCCAGGGCTTCGCGCAGGTCGGCATCGATCTCAGCCTGCTGCGCATGCATACCGTGGTTAATCCGCTGCTGCCCGGCGACAAACACGTCCTGAATCTGCGCGCGGTTGCCGGCAAACAGCCAGCGGTTCAGCAGTGACGCATCCGGCGTGCTGGCGAGCAGGGCGTCGTCGGCCAGCACCAGCCAGTCGGCACGATAGCCCACCTGCAGGCTGCCAATTTTCATCCCGCAGGCCTGCGCACCGCCGCTCAGCGCCTGCTGATAGAGCACATCACCCACCGAGGGTTGCTGCGCGGTAACGATGCGGTTGCGGCGGCGGTCACGCAGGCGCTGGGCGTACTCCAGCCAGCGCAGCTCCTCGACGACATCCAGCGAGACATGGCTGTCGGAGCCAATTCCCCAGCGGCCACCCTGCGCCACATACTGCGTGGCGGGGAAGATGCCGTCACCGAGGTTCGCTTCGGTGGTCGGGCACAGGCCAGCAACGGCCTGGCTGGCGGCGAGGCGCGCGATCTCAGATTCATCCAGATGCGTGGCGTGGATCAGGCACCAGCGCGCATCCACGGCAAAGCGGTCCAGTAACCAGCTAACCGGGCGCTCACCGCTCCACGCCAGCGAGTCGTTGACCTCTTTCTCCTGTTCGGCAATATGAATATGCACCGGCAGGTCGGATGGGCTATTTTCCAGCACCTGGCGCATCTGCTGCTGGTTAACGGCGCGCAGTGAGTGGAAGCACAGTCCCTGATTCAGCAATGGCTTAGCGGCGATTTTCTCTCGCAGGCGATGCTGCTGCGCCAGGTAGCTGTCGGCATCCTGAATAAAGCGCTTTTGCCCGGGCTGCGCGGGTTGGCTACCGAATCCGGCAAAGCTGTACAGCACCGGCAGCATAGTCTGGCCGATGCCGCTGCGCTCTGCAGCGAGGATCAGCGCATCCAGCATCGCGTCATCAGGGTAGGGTTGACCGTCGGGCTGATGGTGAAGATAGTGGAATTCCGCCACCTGGGTATAGCCGCCTTTCAGCATATCGACATAAAGGTGGCTGGCGATCGCTGTCACTTGCGCAGGCGTCAGGCGCTGCACCATGTGGTACATCAGTTCGCGCCAGGTCCAGAAGCTGTCCTGCGGATTACCGGCAACTTCGGCCAGCCCGGCCATGGCGCGCTGGAAAGCGTGAGAATGCAGGTTAGCCATCGCCGGAAGCACGCTACCCTTAAGACGCAGTGCATCCTGTGGCGTACTGTTGGCGGTGAGAGCGGCGATGTTACCCAGATGATCGACTTCAATCAGGACATTATGTTGCCAGCCTTCAGCCAGCAGGGCGCGGGGCGCAAAAAAGCGAGTCATGGTTGCTTCCTGTGCAATGAGGTTGTATATACATATACATACTTATGAAACAACAGTAAAGCGCACAACGCAGGAGAGCGGATGAACCAGCAACTCAGCTGTGACCATTTATGGTTCGGCGCCGATATCGTCACTATGCGCGACGGGCGCTATAGCATTATTGAACAGGGCGCGATCGCCGTGAGTGGCGAAAAAATCGTCTGGATCGGGCCTTTATCACAAAGTGCGCATATTGTGGCGCAGCAGCGTACCGACCTTGGCGGCGGCATCGTGACGCCAGGGTTGGTGGATTGTCATACCCACCTGGTTTTTGGCGGCGACCGCAGTCACGAATTTGAGCAGCGACTGAACGGCGTCAGCTACAGCGAGATCGCTGCGCAGGGCGGGGGGATTATCTCCACGGTGCGCGCGACGCGGGCGGCGTCGCAGGATACGCTGGTGGCCAGCGCCCGTCAGCGCCTGGGGCATCTGCTGGCAGAGGGCGTCACCACCGTCGAGATCAAGTCCGGTTATGGGCTGGAGATTGACAGTGAGCTGCGCATGCTAAAAGCCATCCGTCAGCTGGCTACAGAAGTGCCCGCGCAGGTGGAAGCTACCTGTTTAGCGGCGCATGCGGTGCCGCCGGAATATAAAGACCGGCCCGATGCCTGGGTCGAGGTGATTTGCCAGCAGCTGCTGCCGCAGGTTGCTAAAGAGAAGCTGGCGGATGCGGTTGATGCTTTCTGTGAGCATCTGGCGTTTTCACCTGAGCAGGTTAGCCGGGTGTTCAGCGCTGCACAACAGCTTGGCCTGCCGGTTAAACTGCACGCTGAGCAGCTCTCTTCCCTGGGTGGCGGTGCGCTGGCTGCAGGGTTTAACGCGCTGTCAGCTGACCATCTTGAATACGCCACTGAACGTGACGTGGCGGCGATGGCGCAACACGGCACGGTAGCGGTGCTGCTGCCGGGTGCCTTCTACCTGCTGCGCGAAAAGCAGCATCCCCCGGTTGAACTGTTCCGCCGCTATCAGGTGCCGATGGCGCTGGCGAGCGATGCCAATCCGGGCACTTCGCCCGCGCTGTCGCTGCGTCTGATGCTCAATATGGGCTGTACGCTATTCGGCATGACGCCGGAAGAGGCGCTGGCAGGCGTCACGCTGCACGGCGCGCGCGCGCTGGGGCTGGCCGAGCGGATAGGCTCGCTGGAGGTCGGTAAGCTGGCGGACTTCGTGCACTGGCCGCTGACGCGCCCGGCAGAACTGGTTTACTGGCTCGGCGGGCAGCTGCCGTGCCGGGTGGTGTTTAGAGGTGCAGACCGAGGAGAACAACGATGAACGCTTTTCAATTCAGCGCCGGTAAACTGCCGCTGCTGCTAAGTATTCCCCACGCGGGAACGCTGTTAACGCCAGAGGTGGAAGCCGGGCTGAGTGATGCGGCAAAAGGTTTGCCGGATACCGACTGGCATATTCCAAAACTGTACGATTTCGCCCGTGAGATGGGCGTCAGCGTGCTGGTGGGAAACTATTCACGCTTTGTGATCGATTTGAACCGTCCGCCGGATAATCAGGCACTCTACACCACGGCCACCACGGGTCTGTACCCGGAAACGCTGTTTGACGGCACGGCGACTTTCAAGCCGGGCATGACGCCAACTCCGCAGCAGCGGGCGGGCTATCTGCAGCATATCTGGCAGCCGTATCATGGCAAAATTCAGCAGGAGCTGGCGCGTATCAAGCAGCAGCACGGCTATGCGCTGCTGTTTGATGCCCACTCGATCGCTTCAGCGATCCCCCGCCTGTTCGAGGGGCAGCTGCCTGACCTGAATCTCGGCACCAACGACGGGGCAAGCTGCAGCCCACGTCTGGCGCAACAGCTGACCGCGCGCTGTGGCGCACAATCGCAGTTTAGCTGGGTGCTGAACGGGCGCTTCAAGGGGGGATACATTACGCGCGCCTATGGCAAACCGCAGGAGAACCAGCACGCGGTGCAGCTGGAACTGGCGCAGTGTAACTACATGGAAGAAGCACCGCCGTTCAAATGGCGTGGGGATAAAGCGGCTCAGCTGCAGCCGCTGCTGCAGCAGCTGATTGAGACGCTGTTGCAGTATCACAACCGCTAACGCGCCTGCGGTCAGGCCCTGCTGCTACAGCAGCAGGGTTTCAATATCTCGCCAGTTTTCCACGCGACGGTAGCCCGTAACCAGACGGTTGTGTGGCGCAGAATAGAGAAGGCCTTCCCCGCAGAAATTGACGAAGTTAAACGCATTGTCGTCGATCATATAATCGGCATTGATAATACTTTTGTTGCCGCAGAACACAATATTGCTTGGTCTGATATCAGGGAAATGCGTCTTCAGCCACTGAAATTTGGCGTTAAACGAGGTCGGGACCTCCATTGCGGCGGTGGTAATAAAAATCTCGTACCGCTCGCTCAGCCGGGCAATCACCCGCTGGCTGTCTTCGATAACGTCGAGGTCAGCAAAAAATGTCGGGTCGCCAACCAGCTCGAAAATCTCACCCAGCTTGTCAGGATCCTCCTGATGCAGCCTGAACAGATTCAGCTCATCGAGCGTCAGCTGCTGAGAGAAATGGCTGTTCCATGTTTTTACCATTTTAGGATGAAAGTCAGCGATAACCTCATCCATATCGATAGCAATGCGTTGCATAATCACTCCATGACTTCTTGTTGTTAAGCCCCGCATGATAACAAAAAAGCCCATCGCGTAAAGGCGACGGGCTTCATTTACATCCTCAATGCGCTGAAATTCAGGCCAGTTCCAGCACCCCTTCCTGCGGTTCAAAGCGCAGGCTTAGCATATCCAGCCGTTCAACCCGTATCCAGTGCAGCACATCACGGATAATGGGGTGGGTGAGTTCGGTAATGGTAAACGCCAGCGCCCGACACCGATCGCAAAAAAGCGGTCAATATCTACTTGCGCGCATCCGGCCTGACCAAATCAAAGCGTAGCGCCTCGCTGATGCCGTAATAGGCGCTTGGGCCGCCGGCACGCAGGATCGGTTCGGCCTTCGCCGTCTGATAGATACCGTCGACCAGCAGCTCATCATCAATATGAATCGCCACCACTTCGCCCAGCACCAGCCAGGTCGGGATCTGTTCACCGTCGGCACTCTGCAACTGAATGCACTGCGACAGGCGGCACTCAAAATTGACCGGGCTTTCCGCCACCATGCTGACATTCACCTGCGTGGCAGGGACAGCCGTCAGACCGGCATAAGTGAACTCATCTTCGCCGTGCGGCAGCGAGGCTGAGCTTTCATTCATCGGCACCGCCAGCGGGCGGGTCGCGAGGTTCCAGACAAATTCGCCGGTCTCCTGGATATTGGCCACGCTGTCTTTCCAGCCGCTGCTGGCGAAGCCGACGATCGGCGGGCGGTAGTTAAAGCAGTTAAAGAAGCTGTAGGGCGCCAGATTGCGCTGCCCGCTGGCGTTTTGCGAACTGATCCAGCCAATCGGGCGCGGGCCGATAATCGCTTTCAGCGGATCGTGCGGCAGGCCGTGGCCCAGCTTCGGTTGATAGGAATAGCGTGTACGTGACATAAAACCTCCCTGAAAAAATTGTGTAACGCGGAAAAATGGCGTCAGTGGTTTACCATTATTACCACAGCAGGTATCTTACGCGCCTGCCGATAAGAGAGCCGCCAATGAAAACCCCCGTCGAAAAAAATGTGCTTCACCCGCGTAACCGCCACAGCGGCCGCTATGATTTCGCTGCGCTGATTGCCAGCCATCCCCCGCTGGCACCGTTTGTGGCGGTCAACAACTGGGGCAGCGAGTCAATCGACTTCGCCAACCCGGACGCGGTGAAGGCGCTGAATCAGGCGCTGCTGCACCATTTTTACGGCATCGCCCACTGGGATATCCCACCGGGTTTTCTCTGCCCGCCGGTGCCGGGGCGCGCTGACTACATCCACCACCTGGCCGACCTGCTGGCGGAAGATAACCGCCGCGTGGTGCCGCGTGAAATTAACGTGCTGGACGTCGGCTGCGGCGCCAACCTGATCTACCCGCTGATTGGCCACAGTGAATACCAGTGGCGCTTTACCGGCAGCGAAGTGAACGAGCAGGCGATGGCCGGCGCTAACGGCATTATTGCCGCGAATCCGGGCCTGAATCGCGCTATCCGTCTGCGCCGCCAGAAAGACCCCAAAGCGATCTTCAACGGCGTGATCCACAAAAGTGACTTCTATCAGGCCACGCTGTGTAACCCGCCGTTCCACGCCTCGGCGGAAGAGGCGCATCAGGGCAGCCAGCGTAAGCTGCGCAACCTCGGCCTGGACCGTAAATCCCCGCTCAACTTCGGCGGCCAGCAGGACGAACTGTGGTGCGAAGGTGGCGAAGTGGCCTTTATCCTGCGCATGATCGAGGAGAGCGTCAGCTTTGCCCGCCAGTGCGTGTGGTTCACCACGCTGGTATCGCGCAAAGAGCACCTGCCGGAGCTGTGGCGTGCGCTGGAGGAGGCCGACGTCGCCGCCGTGCGCACCATTGATATGGCGCAGGGGCAGAAGCAGAGCCGCTTTATTGCCTGGACTTTTATGGAACAGCCACAGCGCACTAAGTTACTCAGCAAATAATGCCTTACTCCGGTGCCGTCAGTGCTTGATAACTGGCGGCACCTTCAATATCGACCCCGCTCTGCATCACCTGCACCGTCTGGTGCGGTGCCTTAATGCCTGCCTTATCAAAGTGCTTCTTCACCATGCCATCCAGCGCGAAACGCACCGTCCACTGCTTCAGTGGTTGAGTAGTAAACGACACGCGCACGGTAAATGACTGATTGGTCAGCCCGACCAGCCCGGCAAATGACGGCTCGCCGATCACCATACCGCGAATGCTCTCGTCTTCCAGCAGCTCCTTCACCGCCGCCTGCAGCGTGGCGTTCACCTTTTCAGCCTCTTCACGACGGTCAACATCATAGTTGGCGACAAACGAACCGATGCCGCGCACGAAGTTGGCAAAGGTGGTAATCGAAGACCACGGGATAATATGGTAAGCCCCGGTATCCTGACGCACGCCGACCGAGCGGATAGACATGCGCTCCACGGTGCCGGTGATGGCGCCAATGGTCACCAGATCGCCGGTATTCATGCCATTCTCGAACTGGATAAAGATGCCGGTAATAATATCCTTCACCAGCGTCTGCGAACCAAACGACACGGCCAGGCCCAGCGCCCCGGCCCCTGCCAGCAGCGGGGCGATATTCACGCCAATCTCCGACAGCAGGATCATGATGGTGATGGTACTGATAATTACCGCCAGCGCATTACGGAACAGCGTCAGCAGGGTACGCGCGCGGGCGCTCGGCATCGGCCGCCCGTGCGAGTCAGACGCCAGCCGGCTTTCGATCATGCTGGCCAGCAGCGTCCAGCCCACGGCGGAGAAGAACAGGATCACCACGATGCGGATCAGAATATCCACCAGCTTCTCGCCCGCGCCGACCGTCAGCCAGTGCCACAGATCAAACAGGTTCCAGGCATTAAGCAGCAGCAGGGTGACGGCAAACACGGTGATCACGCGCGCCAGCTTGAGCATTGCCGACACCCAACCGTTGACCCGGCTTTGCAGCTCGGGGTAGTTACGCCGCAGCTCCGGGGAGAGCACGATAGTTTTGCCAATCCAGCGCGTCAGCATGCCGGAAACCAGCGCGCCGATGCCGACAATCGCCAGCGAGCGCACTGTGGCGGCCATCATAAACTGCAGGCTGTCGCCAGGGTTGAACATTGAAAACAGGAACAGCGCAATAAAGTAGGCGCTCGCCAGCCAGTGCCACACCAGCGCAAACGCACGGATAAACAGCGCAAAGAAAGAGAGCGAGCGGTCTGCCAGACGCGCCAGCGCCTGCTGGATATTGCGCCGGTTATGGAAAATCAGATACAGCGCCCACAGGGTGATCAGCCCCATGATCGCCACGTTAACCAGCGCTGCAACCTGCACGTTCACCTGATTCGCCACAATCGGCACAATCACCAGCAGGCCATAACCAATCAGCCCGCTCAACCAGCTCAGGCGCGTATTCCAGTAGTGAGCGCGGCCGTCGGAGAGGTGGAAGAAGCGCAGCTCGGGAAAGCGCGGGCAGAACATCAGGCGCAGGATGGCCTTGAAGAATTCAATGAGCGCAAAGGCGTTAAGGAACAGCCCCTGCTGATAGGCGATGGTGCGGCTCCCGGCATTCATATTGTCACTGAGGATCTGCCCGACGACCAGCGCCAGCGCCAGCAGCAGCAGGTCGATGATAAAGGCCGCGGCAATCATCCCCGGCAGGTGCAGCCAGCTGCGGCGGTCGGCATTCTTCTGCCGCCCCCACGCGCCCATGCGGCGGTACAGCGGGGAGACCGCCCAGCGCACCAGCCAGTAGAACGTAAATAGCGCGCCCGCCAGCATGGCGAAATGGCTCAGGGCGTTGAAAAATGTCTGATGATTAAAGGGCTTATGCGGGGCATTAACGATGCTGCTGTGCAGCTGCTGCAGGCGTGAGGCAAACTCGGCGCCAAAGTGGCGGCTGACGTCGGTGACGCCCTGCAACACGGTTTTATCTTCATCCTCTTTCGGGGGCGTGAGCACCGGCGCTTTGCCCGATGGCTGCGCGGCAGCGGCGTTTCGCAACTGTGCAATAAGCTCCTGGCGCGACGGGTCGTCAGCGAGAATATTTGCCAGCGCAGCATAGGCGGCTTTTTTATCATTAAGATCCGGCTCGGACTGATTATCGCTGTTCTGCTGGGAGTGTGAAGCGGCAACGGCGGCGGCGGGCAGGCTGACGGCCTGTGACTGCGGCACACCGATAAACAGCAGCAGCAGCAATGTGATACGCAGCGTGCTGGCGAATCCTGTCATCCTCTTCTCCTCGGGTAGCGCAAAGCAGAAAAGTATAGACCCTGATTATCGGGTGGGGGAGGAAGAGGGCATTTTGCGATAAATTGAAAGCAGGGGCAGCGGGCGCCGCCCCTGAACAGATTACGACACGTGCTGCAGGAACTCACGCAGACGGTCGCTTGGCGGGTTGCTGATCAACTCGTCAGGATTACCATCCTCGGCGATGCGGCCCTTATCGATAAAGATCAGGCGCGAAGCCACTTTCTGGGCGAAGCCCACTTCGTGCGTGACGATCACCATCGTCATGCCTTCTTCGGCGAGGTCCTGCATCACTTTCAGCACCTCGTGGCGCAGCTCCGGGTCGAGGGCCGAGGTTGGCTCATCAAACAGCATCATCTTCGGTTTAACCGCCAGCGCACGGGCAATCGCCACGCGCTGCTGCTGACCACCGGAAAGCTCGGAAGGGAAGTGGTTGGCGCGCTCGGCCAGCCCGACTTTGCCCAACAGCTCACGCGCCAGGCGCTGGGCTTCGGCTTTCTTCGTGCCGCGCACGCGGATAGGGCCAAAGGCGACGTTATCCAGCGCGCTCATCTGTGGGAACAGATGGAACTGCTGGAATACCATCCCGGCTTCCTGACGGATCAGGCGGTCATCAACTTTTGGATCGTTAACCTTTTTGCCATCGACGATCAGATCGCCGCTGGTGATCTCTTCCAGCTTGTTAATGCAGCGCAGCAGCGTAGATTTACCGGAGCCGGATGGCCCGATAATCACCACCACTTCACCCTGATTGATTTTCAGATCGATGTTGTGCAGCACCTGGGTAGCACCGAAGTGCTTGGATACGTTTTTAAATTCAATCACAGGATTTTCATCCTTCTCTCAAGGCGACGCAGAACAAAGCTCAGCACCAGCGTAATAATCAGATAAATAACGGCAACGGCGCTCCAGATCTCCAGCGCGCGGAAGTTACCGGCAATAATTTCCTGGCCCTGACGGGTCAGTTCCGCCACGCCAATGACGATAAACAGCGAGGTGTCTTTGATGCTGACAATCCACTGGTTACCCAGCGGTGGCAGCATGCGGCGCAGCGCCAGCGGCATAATCACGTAGCGCAGCGTCTCGCGGCTGGAGAGGCCCAGTGCCAGACCGGCTTCACGGAAGCCACGGTTGATCGACAGCACCGCACCACGGGTAATTTCCGCGATGTAGGCGCCGGAGTTGATCATGATCGTGACCACTGCAGCGGTCAACGCATCGATTCTGAAGTCAGGCAGTGCCATAGGCAGAGCAAAATAGATAAACATCACCTGCACCACAATCGGGGTGCCACGGATCAGCTCGATAAAGACCAGCGCGATGTTACGTGAAATCCAGCCACCGTAAGCGCGGGCAAAGCCAGCGGCCAGGCCGATAATCACGCCGCCCAGCAGGCCCAGGACCGAAATCCACAGGGTCATTTTGGCGCCTTCAAGCAGGATTGGAATAGCAGGCCAGATGGCGCTCCAGTCAAACTGCATGTTAATTCTCCGGATCTAAAACCATTTTTGTTGAAGTGGAAAAAACGCAGAGGCAGAAATCCCGTTCTCTGCGTTTAAGCTAAAAGCTGTTTTTATAATTATTTAGGTTCGCTGCCGAACCATTTTTTGTACAGTGTGTTGTAAGTGCCGTTGTCGCGCAGCGTTTTCAGCGCGCCGTTCACTTTTTCACGCAGGTCGTCGCTGCCTTTCGGGAACGCGATACCGTACTGCTGTGCTTCAATAGAGTCACCGACGGTTTTGAACTTACCTTTACCAGCGGTATGGATGTAATAGAGGATATTTGGCGTATCGTGCAGCACGCCGTCAGCACGGCCAATACCGAGCTCCATATAGGCGTTGTCAATGTTCGGGAACTGACTCAGCTCTTTGGTTTTGATGTGCTCTTTTGCGTAATCAACCGAACCGGTGCCGCTTTTCACTGCCAGCACTTTGCCTTCCATGTCTTTGATGCTTTTCACTTTGTCGTTATCGGCACGCACCATCAACAGCAGGCCGCTTTTGTAATAACCGTCGGAGAATTCGATCGCTTTCTTACGTTCGTCAGTAATGGTGATACCGGCCAGCGCAAGGTCAACATTACGGGTTTGCAGTGCAGGAATAATGCCGCTGAAATCCATTGGCTTCAGGGTGTATTCCATATTCAGCTGCTTCGCGATGGCATCCCACAGGTCGATGTCGAAACCGACATACTTGTCACCCTGTTTGAATTCAAAAGGGACGAAAGCGGTGTCGGTAGCAACGACCAGCTTTTTGTCGGCGGCTGTGGAAGACATAGCAAATGCCAGCGTCAGCGCGGCAAGTGAAACCTTAAAAATTGACTTCATCATTTTATCCTTATCGCTTTTCAGGAAAGGTCTTTCCCAATTAAATGCCCGCAGCCCTATGGAAGAATCGTGCCAGGTTTGCAATGACGATGAAAAACAGCGGGTTAATTGCGATTTTTCTTAAAGCAGCTGATACGATTCAGGCTGTTGCACTCTTTTGGTGCCTTATTTTGGTGCGTGATGTTTTTTGTGGTGCAGGGCAGTTTTAACAAATTATCGGATAAAGACAACAGATAATGTCGCACGGTAACAATTTATTGCTATGGAGTTCTGATTTTTAACCTGAAAAGGGGGGAGAAGCGCTCAATTTGCCGGGCAGCTGCTGTGAGCGGTGGGTAAAAAAAAAGCAGCTGACGCGGCAGCTGCTTTGGGGTTCAGGGTTTCCAAAAGCTGCGCCGGACAGGGCGCAGTAACGGAATTATTCGATGTTAGATTCGATAAACCACAGGAACTTATCGAGGTCGCGAGAGGCCGCGGTGAAGATATCGGCGGTGTCTTCATCCGGCACTTCGCTAATCGCTTTGCGCGTATCGTTAGCAACCACTGCGTAGCGGTCAGCCAGCGCTTTCAGGTGATCCTGCACGCTGTGAATATTCAGCGGGTAGCTTTTCAGCGGAGTTTTATCCTTCACGATCTGCACTGTGCCCAGCGCCACGCCACCTAACTGCACCACACGTTCTGCAATGGTATCCTGGTGCTCGGTAATTGCGGTGCGGAATCCATCCAGCATCTCATGCACGCCGATAAAGTTCGCGCCACGCATGTTCCAGTGCGCCTGCTTGGTGATCAGCGACAGATCGATAAACTCGGTAACCAGACGATTAAGCACCTCGATAGTGGCTTTTTTCTCGTCTTCAGCCACGTCGTTACGGGTGTAAATCAGATCGGAAGATTTTGCTTTGACCAGTTTAGCGGTACTCATATTAATATCCTCTTAATAGCCAGGTTGTCCTAAATACGGGATTAAGTATAGCACCGCTTTTAAGGCCTGCTCGGAAGTTAGCGCCTATTGATGGGATAGCAGCACGCTGTTGACTAAATAAACGTAAACAGGTCCTTTTTTAAATAAGGATAAGAATGATTTTCATTGTTATTCTGGTTTTATCTTGCTGTTTTATAATGATTTTAATTTAATTTGCGTTATTGGGGTTATTTTTTAATTGAAAGGATAACAAAATATGTCAGAGAGGAGTAATTAACCTTTTATTCACCTGAGGGTATTTTGTTATTAACTAATAAGATAATTCTCACCCGACAGCGATTATACCAGCAGGTGAGAACCGTTTATTCTCTTAGCTCACTGACCGGGTCGATTTTTTGCTTCGACGGGCGCATGGTCAGGGTAGAGCCCGCCGAGGCGGCAATGATAGCCAGCAGCGCCAGCCACTGTACCAGGCTCAGAACCTCACCCAAAAACAGCATGCCCGAAATGGCCGCCATCGCCGGTTCCAGGCTCATTAACGTCCCGAACGTTTTAGCCGGCAGGCGCGTCAGGGCCACCATTTCCAGCGAGTAGGGCAGGGCGCTGGAGAGCACGGCTATCGCCAGGCCAATCGGAATTAAAGAGAGCGTCCAGACCCCGGGGTTGGCATAAATCAGCCCGAGCGGAACAAACACCAGTGAACCAATCAGCGACCCCGCCGCGACGGTGGCTGGTCCGTGCTGACTGCCCGCCCGCTGCCCGGCAAGGATATACAGCGCCCACAGTGCGCCCGCGGTGAGGGCCAGCAACGCCCCTTGTGGATCAACACTTCCGATGTCGTGGCCGATTGGCAGTAAGAAGTAAAGGCCGACCACCGCCAGCGCCACCCAGATAAAATCCAGCGGTCGGCGCGAACCCATCAGCGCCAGCACCAGCGGACCGGTGAACTCCAGCGCCACGGCAATGCCGAGGGGAACGGTGCGGATCGCCAGATAAAAGCTATAATTCATCCCGCCGAGCGCCAGACCATAGATTGCCAGCGGTACCAGCTGGCTGCGGCTGAATCGCAGGCGCCAGGGTTTGAAAATCAGGCACAGTATCAGGGTGCCCAGCCCAAGTCGCAGCGCAGTGATACCCGGCGCGCCCACGGTCGGAAACAGGGTTTTCGCCAGCGCGGCGCCTCCCTGAATCGAAGTCATTGCAATGATGAGTACCAGAACCGGTAACCAGACAGCGTGCTTTGCATGAGTTAAGGACATCCTGTATTCCAGCCTTTGTTGATCCGTGACATGAAAATGACGGCCTCAGTGTACTGTAAGGCGAAAAAAAACGCTGTGAGCGGGCAAAAAAATTGTCAGGAAAGGGTGAAAATAGGGCCATTCTGGTAAAGAAATGTCAAAATCAATTAGGAATTATCTCAATGAACCTTTTTTTACAGTGATAATTGCCCGGCAGGATTTGGTGATAATCATAAGTAAAAAGAATGACATACATTGCATCATTAACTTTCTGTTACACCAAACTTTTCATTAGACAATGAAATCAGGGCAGAGTTTCTTGCTGTTTTTTGTTATATTTTCAGCGTTGTCAGGAGAGAAGTACTTTCACATTTGAGGTGGTTTATGAAAAAAATTGCATGTCTTTCAGCACTGGCTTGCGTTCTGGCAGTATCTGCTGGTTCAGCAATGGCAAAAAGCACCGTTTCTGCTGGTTATGCGCAGAGCGACTATCAGGGCGTTGCTAACAAAGCTAACGGCTTCAACCTGAAGTACCGCTACGAAAACGGCAGCGATGCTCTGGGCTACATCGGCTCTTTCACTTACACAGAGAAAGATCGTACTGACGCAGGCGACTACATCAAGGGCCAGTACTACGGCATCACTGGTGGTCCAGCTTACCGTCTGAACGACTGGGCAAGCATCTACGGCGTTGTAGGTATCGGCTACGGTAAATACCAGTACAACGAACCAAACCGTGAAAAATCTGATTCAAGCGACGTAGGTTTCTCCTACGGTGCTGGCCTGCAGTTCAACCCAATCCAGGACATCGCTCTGGACGTGGGCTACGAGCAGAGCCGTATCCGCAGCGTTGACGTTGGCACCTGGACTGCTGGCGTAGGTTACAGCTTCTAAGTTGTCACCGCCAGAACCGTTTACCGGTTCAGCGCTGAAGAATCCGCCCCAAGGGGCGGATTTTTTTTTCTATTTTCCGAACGGATCCTGCTGAAGCTGGCTGAACGGCAGGCGCTGAAGCTTGAAGTTGGTCACTTCAATCGGCGGCGCTTTATCAGCGGAAACAAACCGATAGCCCGGCGCAATTTCCCGCGCCTGGATGCCGCTCCACTGGGAGAACAGCAGCAGGAAATCATTTGCCGAACGTGCAGCAGGGATCAGCTGGTGTCGGCTGTCGTCGCTGGAAGTGATAAACAGCGGTACCTCAAAATTCTGGCGATACTTATCGTCATGAGTCAGATACTCATTGCGCGTCCCTTTCTCCTTCAGTGCCAGCCCGTGATCGGAAAAATAGATCAGGGAGAAGCTCAGGCCGCTGCTGTGCAGCTGTTGCCACAGCTGCTGCAGAAAACCGTCGGTCTGGGTGATGCTGTAGAGATAACAGGAGGTTTCCAGCGAGTGCAGGCGTTCTACGTAACGGCCGCGCGTGCGGTCGCAGGCTTTCGGATGCGAGCCAACCAGGTGATAAACCAGCAGGCGCGGGCGATCCACCGGGCGGGCAAGCGCCTCAGGGGTGTACTTCAGCAGGTCCTCATCGCGCGTGGCTTTATCCGCTTCGAAATCCCCATCTTTCAAAAAGTGCACCGTTTTTGCCCGGCGGGCAATGCTGGCAATCGGGGTATCGAACTGGCCAATTTGCCCCTGGTTGGAGAGCCACCAGGTATCGAATCCGGCGCGGTTAGCCAGCGTAATAATATTGTTCTGATATTCCGGCTTACCGCCCACGACCTGAGTCAACGTCAGGCCGAGAGACTTTTGCGTGGATGAGGCCGCAGCGCTGTAGTGGGTGAAAAACTGCCCGTTGAGCTGGCTGGCGAACGGCGTGTTGTCCCAGCGGCCACCGAACGCGCCCAGCGCATCGCGGCGGGCGCTTTCACCGATCACCACCACGTAGATCTGCTGGTGCGGCTTTACCGCGGTCACGTGCCAGTCATCTTTCAGCGTTGCCAGCTGGTTCATGCGGTCGATCTCTTTGTCGACCGACAACTTGCTCTCCACGGTGTCTTTAACGAAGCGCGCCAGCGGAATACCGGTGTCTTTCAGGTTGAACACGCCGCCGGTCATCTGGTTGAGCAGCGGCTGGGTCAGCCATGCCACCACGACAAATGCCAGGCAGGCGCTCTCCTTATGGCTCCAGCCTTGCGCTGGCATCGGTTTACGCCATAGCGCGACGAGACCCAGCGCCAGAATAGCCAGCCCAATCAGATAGTCGTGCAGCGGGAAGATGGCCAGGATCTCACTGGTTTCTTCAGCGTTAGTGGCGTGCAGTGACAGTAGGGTATTGAAGTTCGGCGGGCCATAAACCTGGCCAAATGGGTAGTAAAATCCGGCAAGCAGCGCAGCGATAGCAATCAGGCACTTCTGCGCTCTGGGCGCAACTGCTGCCAGCAGCATCAGCAGCGCGCAAAATGCCAGGCTGTAAAGGCCGCTAAGCGGGTAGCCAAAAGACAGATTGATCAGGACGGACAACAGCAGATACAGCCCAATATACGGGCTAAGCCACGCACGGTAACGCACCGCCGTCGCAGTTTTAATTAAGGTCAGGTTCATTATGGGTTCTTATCAGGTCATTCCAAAGCGGCCGCTTCGATGCACACCGAAGCCACTGACTGCCGATACAGCTCGTAAGACATCAGAAGATAAGGAGGAGGGGGGGGCCCGACTGCCTGCACTCTTTACGAAAGGCTGGCAAGATAATCGCTGTTTTGAATAAAGGCAACCAGCAATATCAATACGTTCTGTGAAGCAGCAAACAAAATAGTGAAGGGCAGCGTCTGCGGGTTTTAAGAAGCCTGGGGACCAGGCTTCGGATGCGTCAACATTTCCAGCAGCATTAAGCGCAGCGTAAACGGCGAGCGGCTAAATAATTTCAGGATTAGGGGTAATTTCATCTGATGGCCCTCCGGTCAGTCAGGATATGAGTGAATTATCTACAGGTATAGCACAGGCTATAACTCTTAACCAGTGCTATTACGCTAAATTTTGTGCTTCTCAGTGGTTCGTTTACAATGTGCCACCAATGACCGCTGCGGCAGGGTTATAGTCGTAGTGGATAAGAACAAGAGGAAGCTGAATGAGTCGTCGCGCAAAAGTTGCAGTGCCCGCGCCACTGAAAGATATCGAAGAGCATGTCGAAGGCTTCCGCCAGGTACGTGAAGCACATCGTCGTGAGCTGATCGATGACTATGTTGAACTCATCTCAGATTTGATTCGGGAGTTTGGCGAAGCTCGCCAGGTCGATATGGCCGCCCGCCTGGGCGTGTCACAGCCCACCGTGGCAAAAATGCTTAAGCGCCTTGCTACCGTAGGCCTGGTAGAACAGGTGCCTTATCGCGGCGTCTTTTTGACGCCGGAAGGTGAAACGCTGGCTGAAGAGAGCCGCGAACGCCATCATATCGTCGAATCTTTCCTGCTGGCCTTAGGCATCAGCCCGGATACGGCGCGCCGCGATGCGGAAGGTATCGAACATCACGTCAGCGATGAGACGCTGGCAATATTCCAAAAATTCAGCGAAAGCCGTCAATAACGCCAGGTGCGCCAGCATGACCTCACTGCTCAGACCTTTTTTGCACGATCGATTTCTGCATTTGTTAGTGGTTCTGGGCCTGCTGCTGGCCTGCTTCGTTCCTTTTAAACTGGCCGAACTGCCGCGTGCCGTTGACTGGCCTACCATGGTGACCCTGTGCGGCCTGCTGATGCTGACCAAAGGCATCGAAGCCAGCGGCTATTTCGATGTGCTGGGGCGCCGACTGGTGCAGGGCTTTCACCATCAGCGCCAGCTGGCGCTGTTTCTGGTTGCTGCCGCCGCGCTGCTGTCCACCTTTCTGACCAATGACGTGGCACTGTTTATCCTGGTGCCGCTGACCTTATCGCTGCGCAAATACTCCGCACTGCCGATTGCCCGGCTGATCATCTTTGAAGCGCTGGCGGTCAACGCCGGTTCGCTGCTGACGCCGATCGGTAACCCGCAAAACATCCTGTTATGGCGCCACGGCGAGCTGGGATTCGCCGGTTTTATCTGGCAGATGCTGCCGCTGGCAGCGTGGCTGGTGCTGAGCCTGCTGCTGCTGACCGCTATCTGTTTCCCGCCAAAGAGAATCGAGCGCCATGCCGGGCAGGAAGACGCTTCCTGGCAACGCCGGCTGCTGGTGGCAAGCGCGCTGCTCTATGTGCTGTTTATCGTGGCACTGGAGCTGGATGTGGCTGCCTGGGGACTGCTGCTGGTGTTTGTCAGCTTCCTGCTGCTGTCGCGCCGCATCCTGCTCAGCATCGACTGGAGCCTGCTGGTGGTGTTTATCGCCATGTTTATTGACGTGTTCCTGCTCACCCGCCTGCCGGTGCTGCAGAGCGCATTAGCCTCCGTGGGGCAGCTCTCCCACGGCGGGCAATATCTGCTGGCCGCCGGGCTGTCGCAGGTTATCAGCAACGTACCGGCCACCATCTTGCTGCTTAGCAGTCTGCCGCCTTCTCTGCTGCTGGCCTGGGCGGTCAATATCGGTGGCTTCGGGCTGCTGCCGGGTTCGCTGGCGAATCTGATTGCGCTGCGTATGGCGAAAGATCGCACTATCTGGTGGCACTTCCACCTCTACTCTCTGCCGATGCTGGCCTGGGCGCTGGCGAGTGGATGGATTCTGCTTATGGTAATTCGTGCGGCCTGACCTCAGGCAAATCTGTATTCGTCAAGAAAGCCTGGCATTTGTCAATTTAGCCTCTATCGTTATAGAGGCTTTGCTCCGTAATTGTGCCCCAGTCCTTCGGACCACGATCCACTGCGGGACACAGCCTTGCGTAGATAATTGCGGCTACGGTTTCGTACCGCCTTTTGATTGATGGATATTATGGCTAATCAGACACCTTCCGTTCCCGATGATGAAAACCAGCAGCAAAATGACCACCCGCAGGACGATGAGACACCGCGCAAAAGCCCCGGCAAGAAGCCACTGATTATTCTGGCGGTGGTCGTGGTGGTGATGGTTATCGTCGCGCTGTTCTTCTGGCTCACCACCCGCAATATCGAAACCACTGACGATGCCTTCACCGAGGCGGACGCAGTGACCATTGCCCCGAAAGCATCGGGCTATGTCACCGAGCTGAAGGTGAAGGATAACCAGCGGGTGAAGAAGGGCGATCTGCTGGTGGTGATAGACCCGCGTGACGCCACTGCCCAGCGCGAACAGGCGCAGGCGCAGCTCGGTCTGGCACAGGCGCAGCTGCATCAGGCGCAGGCGCAGTTAGCGCTGGCCCGCGTGCAGTATCCGGCGCAGAAAGACCAGGCGCTGGCACAGCAGGCGCGTGCGCAGGCTAACTATAATAACGCCCAGGAAGACTATAAACGTCAGCGCGGCGTTGACCCGCGTGCCACCTCGCAGCGCAATATCGATGCCGCCAGCGCGCAGCTGCGCAGCGCCCGTGCCGAGCTGACGAACGCCCAGGCCCAGGTGGAAGTGGCCTCGCAGGTGGCATTGCAGATCCGCCAGCAGGAAACCAACGTCGAAGCGCGTCAGAGCCAGGTAGAACAGGCGCAGGCGCAGCTGAATACCGCCAATCTCAACCTCTCTTACACCGAAGTGCGCGCGCCGTATGATGGCTTCGTCACTAAGCGTAACGTGCAGGTCGGCACGCTGGTGCAGGCCGGTTCTTCGCTATTCTCGCTGGTCTCTGCCGATACCTGGATTGTGGCAAACTTCAAAGAGTCGCAGCTGGCACGCATGAAGCCGGGTGATAAAGTGGAGATCGGCATCGACGCCTGGCCGGACATGAAAGTGGAAGGGCACGTCGACAGCGTACAGATGGGCTCCGGCTCACGCTTCTCGGCCTTCCCGTCTGAAAATGCCACCGGCAACTACGTGAAAATCGTGCAGCGCGTGCCGGTGAAAATTGTGATTGATAAGGGACTGGATGCCAGTCATCCGCTGCCGATTGGCCTGTCGGTTGAACCGAAGGTGACGGTGGAATGAGTTCCGGCCAGAGCTGGAAACCAGCCAGTAACCCGTGGCTGGTCGCGATGACCGTGACGCTGGCGGTGTTCATGGAGATCCTCGACACCACCATCGTCAACGTGGCGCTGCCGCATGTGGCAGGTTCGCTGTCGGCCAGCTATGACGAATCAACCTGGGTGCTGACCTCGTACCTGGTGGCGAACGGCATCGTGCTGCCGATCTCGGCGTTCCTCAGCCGACTGCTCGGGCGCAAGCAGTTCTTCCTGATCTGCATTGTGATGTTCACCGTCTGCTCGTTCCTCTGCGGCATCGCCACCGAGCTGTGGCAGATCATCCTGTTCCGCGTGCTGCAGGGCTTCTTCGGCGGCGGCTTACAGCCGGTGCAGCAGTCGGTCTTGCTTGACTATTTCAAGCCTGCCGACCGGGGTAAAGCGTTTGGCCTGTCATCGATCGCGGTGATCGTTGCGCCGGTGCTCGGCCCGACGCTCGGCGGCTGGATCACCGATAACTACAGCTGGCGCTGGGTGTTCTTTATCAACATCCCGGTCGGTATTCTTAGCGTGCTGGCGATCTACCAGCTGCTGGAAGATCCGCCGTGGGAGCGGAAATGGGCCAAAGGCAAGCTGCGCGTCGACTATATCGGCATCAGCCTGATTACCCTCGGCCTCGGCTGTCTGCAGGTGATGATGGATCGCGGCGAAGATGAAGACTGGTTCCAGTCGAGCTTCATTGTCACCTTTGCCCTGCTGGCGCTGACCGGCATTGTCGGGGCGATCTACTGGCTGCTGTATGCCAAAAAACCGGTGGTTGACCTGCACGTGCTGAAGGATAAAAACTTCGCGGTTGCCAGCCTGCTGATGGCGGGCATGGCGGCGATCCTCTACGGCAGTTCGGTGGTGATCCCGCAGCTGGCGCAGCAGGATCTGGGCTATACCGCCACGCTCTCAGGGCTGGTGCTGTCGCCCGGTGCGGTGCTGATCGTGCTGTCGATCCCGCTGGTGCTGAAGCTGATGCCGATTATCCAGACGCGCTGGCTGATTGCCTTCGGCTTTACGCTGCTATGCGTGTCGTTTATCTACTCGGCCACGCTCACCCCGAATATTGATTTCACCACGCTGGTGTTGATGCGCAGCTTCCAGACTATCGGGCTGGGCTTCCTGTTCGTGCCGCTCACCACCATCGCCTTTGTCACCATTCCGCAAAAGCTGAATGCGGATGCCTCGGCGCTGTTCACGATGTTCCGCAACGTTGCCGGATCGATCGGTATTTCGCTCTCCACCGCGATGATCACCGAACGCTCGCAGGCGCGCAGTGCGGAGATGGTGCATAACATGACCCCGCTCAATGAGCCGTTTAACCTGGCGGTTGAACGCTGGGCGCAGGGCGTCAGGGACTTTGCGCATACGGTCGGTGACCCGGTGACTATCGCCACCGGCCAGCTCTATCAGCAGATGATCGTGCAGTCGCGGTTCCTCGCCTATATCGATGTGTTTATGGGGCTGAGCCTCCTCGCCCTGGTTCTCATTCCATTTTGTTTACTGCTGGCGCCAATCAAAAGCGAGGGCAGTGCAGGTGCACACTGACATGAACGTTTCTTCCATTTTTATGCGCTCGCGTAGCGCGCTGCTGGTCGCGGCAACGCTGGCGCTCGGCGCCTGTGCGGTGGGGCCAGATTACCAGGCGCCGAAGCCGGTTACGCCGGGCAGTTTTAACAGCATGCAGTCTGAAGGCGGTTCTCGACCGCTGGCGGCATCCACTAACCCCAACTGGTGGAAATCGTTTAACGATCCGCAGCTCGACAGCCTGATCGAGCGGGCGATAAAAGGTAACCTCAGTCTGCAACAGGCGGTGCTGCGCATTGCCGGGGCACGTCAGCAGCTGAATCAGGCGCGCGGCGCGTGGGCACCGTCGGTAAACGGTAATGCGCGCTTTACCCGCCAGCAGCTGGGGATCAAGGGTGAGCTGGAGTCCGAAGGGGTTTATGACCAGCTTGACCAGGCCAATACGGAGACCGATCTGCGTCCGGCGCTCGACAGCCTGTCAAAACCTGTCGGGTTATATCAGGGCAGCTTCGATGCCTCGTGGGAGCTGGATCTGTGGGGCAAAGTGCGCCGCCAGGTTGAGATGGCCGACGCGCAGCAGCAGCAGTCGGTGGAAAATCGCAACGATGCGCTGGTGTCGTTAGAAGCGGAAGTGGCGCGCGCCTACCTGCAACTGCGCGGCGCACAGGCCATTACGCAGACGCTGCAAACCCAGATTGACGTGGCGCAGCAGACGCTGGAATTGACGCAGAGCCAGCAGAAAAACGGCCTGGCGCCGCAGACCGACGTGGAGAATGCCCGCGCCCAGCTGAACTCCCTGCGCGCACAATTGCCGCAGTATCAGGCTCAAATTCATCAGGCGATGAACGGGCTGGCGGTACTGACCGGCAGAGTACCCGGCGCGCTGGATAGCGAGCTGATGGCAAGCAAACCGCTGCCTGCGCTGCCTAAAGCGGTGCCGGTTGGCGTGCCGTCACAGCTGGCACGCCGCCGCCCGGACGTGCGCCAGGCGGAAGCCAGCCTGCACGCAGCAACGGCCAATATTGGCGTGTCGGTGGCGGAGCTGTTCCCCAGCCTGTCGCTGACCGGACAATTTGGCATGCGCAACAGCGATGCCAGCTATCTGGATAACTGGAGCAGCCACTTCTACAGCTTTGGTCCGTCGGTCACTATCCCAATTTTCCAGGGAGGGCGGCTGGTCTCCAGCGTCAAGCTGGCACGCGCGCAGCAGGCCAGCGCGGCGCTGGGCTACCGCCAGACGGTGCTGACTGCACTGCAGGATGTAGAGAATGCGCTGGTCAGCTACCGCAGCGATCAGCAGCAGGTTGAGGGGCTGGACGATACGGTGGATGCCTTGCAGAACACCTTCAAGCTCGCCAGCGACAGCTACGGTCAGGGGCTGTCGACGTTTATCGAAGCGTTGGACGCGCAGCGCCAGCTGGCGCAGGCGCAGCAGCAGGCCGAACAGGCGAGGGTGCAGAGCAGTCTCGATCTTGTCGCGCTATATAAAGCACTGGGCGGGGGCTGGGAAGCGTATCAGGACGTCGATCTGCCGCAGTATTCGGTGTTCGGCCCGGCGGAAAATCCGTAACCCCATTCCCGTAGGGGCGAGGCACGCCTCGCCCGGCTTTTTTCGGTCGGGCATGCCTCGTCTCTGCGGGACAAAACATCGTCCGGCTAACCTGCTTAAATCCCCTTCTTTGACGCTTAATTAAGTGGCTTATTTTTATCCGCCACTGATGGCTTCCTGTCTTTTCTGATTACAAATGAAACGAAAATCCATAATGAAACATGAGATGAAACGTTCTCAAATTATCCTTGCCGCGCGTAGCTCCCATAAATACAACAGAATTAAGCTAATAATGTCTAATCGATCGCGTTAACGCTGGAATAGCGAGATGTGCACCTCAAAATTTAATTTTCATTGTTGTTTGAAATGAAAAATATGATCTAAATTAAGCTCAGAGGCGGTGAACGGGTAAAATTCATGATGAGTCATCCCTCTTTTCCCAACTCAACCAGGTCGATGAGAGGTCACTGTAGTCACCATGGCAAAAGAACAATATATCACCCCCAACCGGGCGTCTGGGCCTAACAGCACCACCAAAACGGAACCCTTTGTAAAGGTGATTGCGGTGGTTGCCACCCTTGGGGGATTACTTTTCGGTTACGACACCGGCGTTATCTCCGGCGCGCTGCTGTTTATGGGCGACGAGTTACACCTGACGCCATTCACCACCGGGCTGGTCACCAGCTCACTGCTGTTCGGTGCGGCTTTTGGCGCACTGTTCTCCGGGCACTTCGCTGCCGCGCAAGGGCGTAAGAAAATCATTATCGTGCTGGCGATTATCTTCGCCATCGGCGCGATGGGCACCGCGCTGGCGCCGAATGTTGAGTGGATGATTTTCTTCCGTCTTATCCTCGGCGTGGCGGTAGGGGGGGCATCGGCGACCGTGCCGGTGTATATCGCCGAAATTGCCCCGGCCAATAAGCGCGGGCAGCTGGTAACTATTCAGGAGTTGATGATCGTCTCCGGCCAGATGCTGGCGTATATCTCTAACGCGGGGTTCAACGCTGCGTGGGGCGGTCATGAGACCTGGCGCTGGATGCTTGCCGTGGCCACCATTCCTGCGGTGCTGCTGTGGTTTGGCATGATGTTTATGCCGGATACGCCGCGCTGGTACGCCATGCAGGGGAGGTTGGCCGAGGCGCGCCGCGTGCTGGAGCGTACCCGCGCCAAAGAGGATGTGGAGTGGGAGCTGGAAGAGATCGCCGAAACGCTGGAGGAAGAGGACAGGCAGCAGACGCGCGCCAGCGTGCAGGAGCTGAAGAAACCCTGGCTGTTTAAACTGTTTATGATTGGCGTGGGCGTGGCGGTTATTCAGCAGACCTCAGGCGTCAACACCATCATGTACTACGCGCCCACCATGCTGAAGGCGGTGGGGATGAGTACCGATGCGGCGCTGTTTGCCACCATCGCCAATGGGGCAATCTCGGTGCTGATGACCTTTGTCGGTATCTGGCTGCTGGGCAAAATCGGCCGCCGTACCATGGTGAAAATCGGCCAGTTTGGCTGCACCGCCTGCCTGTTCTTCATCGGCGCCGTCAGCTACTTTATGCCGGAAACGGTCAACGGCCAGGTCGACGTGCTGCGCAGCTATATGGTGCTGTTAGGCATGCTGATGTTCCTCAGCTTCCAGCAGGGCGCGCTCTCACCGGTGACCTGGCTGCTGCTGTCGGAAATCTTCCCAACGCGCCTGCGCGGCGTCTTTATGGGCGGGGCGGTGTTCGCCATGTGGATTGCTAACTTCCTTATCTCGCTGGCTTTCCCGATGCTGCTGGCCAGCGTCGGCCTGTCGGGTGCCTTCTTTATTTTCGGTCTGATTGGCATCTGCGGTGCGGTGTTTGTCATTAAATGCATTCCTGAAACCCGCAACCGCAGCCTGGAACAGATTGAACACTACCTGCGTGACTGGCTGAGCAGCGATGAAGAAAGTGCGGTAGTGAGCGCGACAAAACGTAAAGCGGAGAACCATTAATTGCCGACGGGCCTGTGCTGGCTGGCCCGCTCTGCTGCTTGCAGTGCAGCGTTAACCGCAGGCTAACGCTGCTGATGTGAACTGAACTCAGCACCCTGTTAACTGGTCGATGAGAGGTCACTAAAGTCACTATGGCAAAAGAACACTATATCACCCCCAATCGGGCCTCCGGGCCTAATAGCAGCAGCAGAACCGAGCCATTCGTCAAAGTGATTGCGGCGGTAGCCACGCTGGGCGGCCTGCTGTTTGGCTACGATACCGGCGTTATCTCCGGCGCGCTGCTGTTTATGGGCGACGAATTACACCTGACGCCATTTACCACCGGGCTGGTCACCAGCTCACTGCTGTTCGGTGCCGCTTTTGGCGCACTGATCTCCGGCCACTTCGCTAACAGCGCCGGACGTAAGAAAATCATCATCACTCTGGCGATTATCTTTGCACTTGGCTCCATCGGTACCGCGCTGGCGCCGGACGTGGAGTGGATGATTTTCTTCCGTCTGATCCTCGGCGTGGCGGTCGGTGGCGCATCGGCAACCGTGCCGGTCTACATCGCGGAAATTGCCCCGGCTAACAAACGCGGGCAGCTGGTCACCATTCAGGAGCTGATGATTGTTAGCGGCCAGCTGCTGGCCTATATCTCGAATGCGGGCTTTAACGCAGCCTGGGGCGGGGATGAAAGCTGGCGCTGGATGCTGGCGGTAGCCACCATGCCCGCCGTGCTGCTGTGGTTCGGCATGATGTTTATGCCGGACACGCCGCGCTGGTATGCAATGCAGGGGCGTCTGGCGCAAGCGCGCCGCGTGCTGGAGCGCACCCGCGCGAAAGAGGATGTTGACTGGGAGATGGCAGAGATCGAGGAGACGCTGGCCGAAGAGGAGAATCAGGGAAAACCCGGCCTGCGCGACCTCGCGAAGCCGTGGCTGATGAAGCTGCTGCTTATCGGCATTGGTATCGCCGTGATCAATCAGACCTCAGGGGTGAATACCATCATGTACTACGCGCCGACCATGCTGAAGGCCACCGGCATGAGTACCAACGCGGCGCTGTTTGCCACTATCGCTAACGGCGTGGTATCGGTGACGATGGTCTGCGTAGGCATCTGGCTGCTGGGGAAAATGGGCCGCCGTACCATGACGCTGATCGGCCAGTTCGGCTGTACTTTCAGCCTGCTGTTTATCGCGGCGGTCAGCTTCTTTATGCCGGAAACGGTCAACGGCCAGGTCGATGTGCTGCGCGGCTACCTGGTGCTGCTCGGCATGCTGATGTTCCTCAGCTTCCAGCAGGGCTTCCTGTCGCCGGCGACCTGGCTGCTGCTGTCGGAGATCTTTCCAACGCGCCTGCGCGGAATGTTTATGGGCAGCGCGATCTTCGCGATGTGGATCGCCAACTTCCTGATCTCGCTGGCGTTCCCGATGCTGCTGGCCAGCGTTGGCCTCTCCGGCGCCTTCCTGATCTTTGCGCTGATCGGCATCATCTCCGG
This sequence comes from Erwinia aphidicola, assembly GCF_024169515.1. Taxonomy (NCBI): domain Bacteria; kingdom Pseudomonadati; phylum Pseudomonadota; class Gammaproteobacteria; order Enterobacterales; family Erwiniaceae; genus Erwinia; species Erwinia aphidicola. The sequence continues at coordinate 3,284,390 of NZ_JAMKCQ010000001.1, forward strand.
CATCTTTGTTATCAAGTGCATTCCGGAAACCCGCAACCGCAGCCTGGAGCAGATTGAGCACTATCTGCATGACTGGCTGAGTGACGAGGTGGACACGCCGCCGCTGCCCGTGCCTGAACGTAAAGCAGAAATTCACTAATCCAGATGGCCGGGGAAGACCCGGCCTCTTCTGCTCTCACCGCCCCCTGCCAGACTGCTGTATTCCCCGCCTGTTTTTTTTGGCATAATGCGCGCTGACTCACATACTCACATCGCAAATTAAAGGCTATCTCTGTGCTAGTTTCCAGCAACGTCACCATGCAGTTTGGCAGTAAGCCGCTGTTCGAAAACATCTCCGTCAAATTTGGCGGCGGCAACCGCTACGGCCTGATCGGTGCCAACGGCAGCGGTAAGTCCACCTTTATGAAAATTCTCGGTGGCGACCTGGTTCCTTCCGGCGGTAATGTCTCGCTCGATCCGAACGAGCGCCTCGGTAAACTGCGCCAGGATCAGTTCGCCTTTGAACAGTATTCCGTGCTGGATACGGTGATCATGGGCCACGGCGAGCTGTGGGCGGTGAAGGAAGAGCGCGATGCGATCTATGCGCTGCCGGAGATGAGCGAAGAAGACGGTTATAAAGTCGCTGACCTCGAAGAGAAGTATGGCGAGATGGACGGCTACACCGCAGAAGCGCGTGCCGGTGAGCTGCTGCTGGGCGTGGGTATTCCGCTGGAGCAGCACTACGGCCCGATGAGCGAAGTCGCTCCCGGCTGGAAACTGCGCGTGCTGCTGGCACAGGCGCTGTTCTCTAACCCGGAAATTCTGCTGCTCGACGAACCGACCAACAACCTGGACATCGATACCATTCGCTGGCTGGAGCAGGTGCTGAACGAGCGTAACAGCACCATGATCATCATTTCGCACGACCGTCACTTCCTGAACATGGTCTGCACCCACATGGCCGACCTCGACTACGGCGAGCTGCGCGTTTACCCGGGCAACTACGACGAGTACATGACGGCAGCAACCCAGGCGCGCGAGCGTCTGCTGTCTGATAACGCCAAGAAGAAAGCGCAGATCAACGAACTGCAGTCCTTCGTCAGCCGCTTCAGCGCCAACGCCTCAAAATCCCGTCAGGCGACCTCACGCGCCAAGCAGATTGACAAGATCAAACTGGATGAGGTGAAAGCATCGAGCCGTCAGAACCCGTTCATTCGTTTCGAGCAGGATAAGAAACTGTTCCGCAATGCGCTGACGCTGGAAGCCGTGACCAAAGGTTTCGACAACGGTCCGCTGTTTAAAAACGTCAATATGCTGCTGGAAGTGGGCGAAAAGCTGGCGATCCTCGGCCCGAACGGTATCGGTAAAACCACGCTGCTGAAAACGCTGATTGGCGAACTGCTGCCGGACAACGGCACCGTGAAATGGTCCGAGAATGCGCAAATTGGTTACTACGCGCAGGATCACGCCCACGACTTCGCCGACGACCTGAGCGTGTTCGACTGGATGAGCCAGTGGAAGCAGGAGAGCGATGACGAGCAGGCGGTACGCGGTATTCTCGGCCGTCTGCTGTTCAGCCAGGACGATATCAAGAAGCCAGCCAAAGTGCTGTCCGGTGGTGAGAAGGGCCGCATGCTGTTCGGCAAGCTGATGATGCAGAAGCCGAACGTGCTGATCATGGATGAACCGACTAACCACCTCGATATGGAATCGATCGAAGCGCTGAACATGGCGCTGGAGATGTACGAAGGCACGCTGATCTTCGTTTCTCACGACCGTGAGTTCGTCAGCTCGCTGGCCACGCGCGTGATTGAGATGACGCCGGGCAAACTGAACGACTTTACCGGCAACTACGAAGACTATCTGCGCAGCCAGGGCATCGTGTAAGGCCCGATGTTGTAGGGGCCGACCCTTTTTTCCGGTCGGCCCTTGCCGCAGATTTTGCGGGCTGACCGAAAAAGAGGGTCAGCCCCTACAAATGCCTCGCTGCCAGTCCCCCTGCAAATGCCTTGCTGCAAACGTAGGGGACGACCTTCTTTTTCGGTCGTCCCGTATCCCCCGGTTATTCACCCACCTGGTTTTTTCCCGCGCGTTTCGCCGCATACAACGCCTTATCCGCCTCGGCAATCAGCTGATGGCGCGCGGTTTCGCTGCGGTCGGTCATTGCCACCGCTACCCCAACACTGATCGTCACAATTCTCTCCGGCGTATCGCTGCCTGGGTTAGGAATGCCGAGCTTTGCCACCGCCTCCGTCGCCTGTTCGGCAAAGCGCAGCGCCGCTGTGCGATCCGCCCCCGGCATAATCACCGCAAACTCTTCGCCGCCGTAGCGCGTCACCAAATCTTCCGGGCGGTGCGGCAGGCGTGACAGCGTATGAGCGATCTGTTTCAGGCAATCATCCCCGGCCAGGTGACCGTAGGTGTCGTTAAAGGCTTTAAACGAATCGACATCGATCATCAGCAGCGACAGCGGGGTGCGCAGCTTGTGGGAGCGCTCGACGTTGCGCTGCAGATAGAGGTCGAAATGGCGGCGGTTTGCCAGCCCGGTAAGACTGTCGACCAGCGCCAGCGTCTGTAAAGTGCGGTTCATGGTGGTAAGCTGATCGCGCACCTGAGTCAGCTCCAGCTGATTCCTCAGGTTGAGGGAAATATGGCGCAGCACCAGCAACCCGAGCAGGGAGATCACCAGCAGCAGGATCGCCGACAGCGCGATATAGACGCTGAGAGCGGAGAACCACTCCTGCAGCAGCGCCTTTTTATCGTAGCCGACGGCCACCACCAGCGGGTAGCGCTTCAGGCTGGAGTATCCCAACACCCGTTCAATGCCGTCCAGAGCCGATTTATAGAGCGCGGTACCGTTTGGAGCACTCTTCAGCAGCCGGGTAAAGAGCGGGCTGCCGGAGATATTACGGTTAATGGTATTGTCGGCGAACGGGCGCGCGTAAAGGATATTGCCATCGGCCTGCATCAGCGCCAGCACGTCGCGATCGCCCATATTGTAATAGCCATAAACCTGCTTAAAAAAGCTCAGGCGTACGGTCGCCAGCAGCACGCCGCGAAACGAACCATCGAGATTATTCAGGCGCATCGAAACGGGGATAACCAGATCGCCGGTCGAGCGGCTGCGGATCACCTTGCCAATATGGACATTGCCGTCGAGGTTCTGCTGATGATAGCGAAAATACTCGCGGTCGCTGTTATTAGCGCGCTGCGGAACATTGCCATCGGACGTGACCAGCCAGTTGCCTTCACTGTTGTAAATAAACAGGCCATGCAGCTGCGGCAGGCTGGCTTTGCGGTTGGACAGCAGATCTCTGAGATAGGGGGTGCGTTCATGGCGCAGGCCAATCAGCGAGATGCGGTCGCGCAGATCCTGTAACGTCAGGTCGACCTGCAGGAAAGTGTCCTCCGCCTGGCGCGACAGCGACTGCGAGAGGTTACGGGCATCGTTCTGCGAGCTGGTAATCATCCGGTTCCACGAGTTCCAGACAATCCAGCCGTTGATAACCATCACCGCCGTGACAATCGTCAGCAAAAAAACCACCATCATGCGGCGCAGTGAAGATTTTGTGCCTGCTGAAGTGGCGATCTGTTCATCGATCATAAGCTAATCAATCCTTTCGCTTCCCAGCATTCGCTTAACTATAGTGCTGGAAAGCTTAGCTGCACACCTCGCAGCGCGGATCTTTTGCCACATTCATGCTGCGAAATTGCAGCGTCATGGCATCGTATAGCAATAGCTTTCCAGCTACCGCGCCGCCGTAGTGCGCCAGCGCGCGGATCGCTTCCATCGCCTGGAGTGAGCCAATCACGCCGACCAGCGGCGCCATCACCCCGGCCTCAACGCAGCTCAGGGTCGACTGGCCGAACAGCCGGCTGATGCAGCGATAGCAGGGCTCGTCCTGACCCCAGCTGAACACGCTGACCTGGCCCTCCATGCGGATGGCGGCACCGGAGACCAGCGGAGTTTTGCTGGCAAAGCACTGGCGGTTGAGCTGTTCACGCGTCTCCACGTTGTCGCAGCAGTCCAGCACCAGCTGATGCGAGGCAATCAGGGCTGCCAGGGGAGCGTCATCCAGTCGCGCATTGACGGTGTCAATCTGGATCAGCGAGTTAAGCGCCGCCAGACGCAGCCGCGCAGAGTCGACTTTTGCCATCCCGACCTGCGCCTCAGCGTGCAGCACCTGGCGCTGCAGGTTAGAAACGGCGACGTGGTCGAAATCCAGCAGCGTCAGATGGCCGACGCCCGCAGCGGCGAGATACTGGCTGGCGGCGCAGCCCAGCCCGCCCAGGCCGACCACCAGCACGCGGGCAGCCTTCAGCTGCTCCTGCCCCGCAAAGTCAAAACCGCGCAGCACGATCTGGCGGTTATAGCGCAGCATTTCGTCATCGCTCAGCTCGGGCAGCATCTCAGCCCTCCAGCAGCGCGTTGAATGGCTCAACGTCAACCCATTCACCCGGCTGCACGTCGCCGCGCTCGCGCTCCAGCACGATAAAGCAGTTGGCCTGATGGAAAGAGCTAAAGACGTGCGAGCCCTGGTGGCCGGTGGTTTTCACCTCCAGCTCGCCTGCGGCATTGCGCTGCAGCAGCCCGCGCTGGAAGTCGAGGCGACCGGGTGATTTCTTCAGCAGGTCGGCGCTGCGCACGCGCTGGCGTGGCGGCAGCGCCGGGCCGCTCTGCCCGGTAAGCTTCGCCAGCAGCGGCTGCACCAGCTGATAAAAGGTTAATACCGCCGACACCGGGTTGCCCGGCAGGCCGCAGAACCAGCTGTTGGGCAGGCGACCAAAGGCAAACGGCTTGCCCGGTTTGATGGCCAGCTTCCAGAAGCCGACTTCGCCGAGTTCTTCCAGCATCTGTTTGGTGTAATCTGCCGCGCCAACGGAGACGCCGCCGCTGCTGATCACCACATCGCCCGCTGCATCGGCACGGACGAAAGCCTCACGCAGCGCCGCCGGGTCGTCGCGAATAATGCCGAGGTCAATCACCTCGCAGCCGAGCTTATCCAGCATCAGCTGGACCGCAAAGCGGTTGGTATCGTAAATCTGGCCCGCCGCCAGCGGCTGGCCGACCGGCTGCAGCTCATCCCCGGTGGAGAACACCGCCACGCGCAGCTTGCGCACGACCGAAACCTGCGCAATGCCGAGAGAGGCCAGCAGCGGCAGCTCGGCGGCGCCCAGCCTGGTGCCCGCGCTCAGCACCTCGGTGCCCTGAAGGATATCCTCGCCGGCACGGCGGATGTTCTGCCCGGCGCTGACCTCAGCGGTGATACGGACTGTATCGCCAATGCTTTCGGTCTGCTCCTGCATCACCACCGCCTCGCAGCCCTCAGGCAGCGGCGCGCCGGTCATGATGCGGATGCAGCTGCCGGCCGGCCAGGCACCGCTAAACGGCTGGCCGGCAAACGCTTTCCCGGCCACGGTAAGTACCGCACCGGGGGTAACATCGGCCATGCGCAGGGCATAGCCATCCATCGCCGAGTTATCAAACGGCGGTACGTCAATCGGCGAAGTCACCGCCGCAGCGGTAATGCGCCCCACGGCGGCGGGTAGCAGCACGCTTTCGCTGTCGCTCAGGGGGGTAATCTGCGCCAGCAGGGTATTGAGGGCATCGTCGAGGGAGATCAGTCCCGCAGTAAAAGCTTCCATTGTGTCTCCGGTCGCACGCAAAAATCTTAAAGCGCTATTATGGCGTGATTCCCCGCCAGGGTCACGTTTGCGCGTGCTGGCGGGGAAAATGTCGCATTCTGATTTATCTTAGAACCAATAGTTATTATCAGGGTGCGAACTTTCCTCTTTACATCGCCAGACTGCCTGCCTATAGTCAAAAATCGCATTTTCTCAATAAAATCATTCTAACTCAGTGTTTTTCATGCTGATTTGGCACACAGGGTAAATGAATTATGGCCAGAGCGACGATCGCAATTCATGGTGGCGCGGGGGCAATCGCCCGCAGCAGCATGGACAGTGAAAAAGAGCAGCACTATCGCCAGGCGCTGTCAGAGATTGTCGCCAGCGGGCAGGCGCTGCTGGCGGCGGGTGCCAGCGCGCTTGACGTGGTGACCGAAGCAGTGCGCCAGCTGGAAGAGTGCCCGCTGTTTAATGCCGGGCGGGGTTCGGTGTTTACCCATCAGGGTACGCACGAGCTGGATGCCTGCGTGATGGACGGGCGCACGCGGCAAGCGGGAGCGGTCGCGGGCGTTAGCCGGGTGCGTAATCCGGTGCTGGCCGCGCGCGCAGTGCTGGAAACCAGTCCGCATCTGCTGTTTATCGGCGCGGGTGCGGAATCGTTTGCGGCAGAGAACGGCCTCGAAATGGTCGAAAACAGCTTTTTCTCCACGCCGGAGCGCCGCGCCCAGCTTGAGCGCGCGCTGGCCAGCGACCAGACCCTGCTGGACCACGATGGCGATCCCCTTGACCCCGACCGTAAGTTCGGCACCGTTGGCGCGGTGGCGATAGATCTTGCCGGCAGCCTGGCGGCAGCCACTTCCACCGGCGGCATGACCAATAAGCAGGTTGGGCGCGTTGGTGACTCCCCACTGGTTGGCGCGGGCTGCTATGCCAGCGGCGGCGTGGCGGTCTCCTGTACCGGTACCGGCGAAGTCTTTATGCGCACGCTGGCGGCCTATGATATTGCGGCCATGATGGAGTACGGCGGCCTGTCGCTGGATGAGGCGAGTCGTAAAGTGGTGATGGAAAAGATCCCGGCTCTCGGCGGCAGCGGCGGGTTAATTGCCGTGGATGCTGAAGGCAATGTGGTGCTGCCGTTTAACAGCGAAGGCATGTATCGCGGCTATGGCACAGTGGGTGAAGCGCCAGTGGTGGCGATCTACCGGGAGGAGCCCTGATGAGTGAGTTTCGCCATCATGACAATGTGGTGCTGTCGGTGCGCGATCTCAGCGTCAGCTTTCAACAGGAGAGCGGGCGCGTCCAGGCGGTAAACAGGCTGTCGCTGGACGTGCGCCAGGGCGAAACGCTGGCGATCGTCGGCGAGTCTGGCTCCGGCAAATCGGTCACCTCGCTGGCGCTGATGCGTCTGGTGGAGCAGGGCGGTGGCAATATCGACAGCGGGCAGATGTGGCTGACGCGCCGCAATCAGCAGCGGGTCAACCTGGCCGCGCTGCCGCAGTCCGAGCTGCGGCGCATTCGCGGTGCCGATATGGCCATGATTTTCCAGGAGCCGATGACCTCGCTCAACCCGGTGTTCCCGGTGGGGGAGCAGATTGCCGAGTCGATCCGACTGCACCAGGGAAAAAGCCACGCCGACGCGCTGAAAGAAGCGCAGCGCATGCTCGATCTGGTGCGCATTCCCGAAGCGAAAAACGTGCTGTCGCGTTACCCGCATCAGCTCTCAGGCGGCATGCGCCAGCGCGTGATGATCGCCATGGCGCTCTCCTGCCGCCCGGCGCTGCTGATCGCCGATGAGCCCACCACCGCGCTCGACGTGACTATCCAGGCGCAGATCTTACAGCTGATCCGCGTGCTGCAAAAAGAGATGCAGATGGGGGTGATTTTTATCACCCACGACATGGGGGTGGTGGCCGAAATGGCCGACCGCGTGCAGGTGATGTACCGCGGCGACGTGGTGGAAACCGGCAGCGTCGAGTCGCTATTTGCTCATCCCCAGCAACCCTACACTCGCGCACTGCTGGCCGCCGTGCCGAAACTCGGCGCCATGAGCGGGCGCAGCCTGCCGGCCAAATTCCCGCTGATGCAGGAGGGTGAGCAGCAGCCGGAACAGCCGCAGGACACCGTCCGTCAGCAGGAGCCGCCGATTTTACAGGTGCGCGATCTGGTGACGCGCTTTGATATCCGCAGCGGCATCTTTAACCGCGTGCACCGCCGCGTTCACGCGGTGGAGAAAGTCAGCTTTGACCTGCGCCCCGGCGAAACGCTGGCGCTGGTCGGTGAATCCGGCTGCGGCAAATCGACCACCGGGCGCTCGCTGCTGCGGCTGGTGGAGAGCCAGGGCGGCAGTATCACCTTTAACGGCAAGCGCATCGATCGGCTTTCGGGTCAGGCACTGTCGCACCTGCGGCGCGATATTCAGTTTATCTTCCAGGATCCTTACGCCTCCCTCGATCCGCGCCTGACGGTGGGCTTTTCGATTATGGAGCCGCTGCTGGTTCACGGTATTGCCAAAGGGCAGGAGGCCGAAAAACGCGTGGCGTGGCTGCTGGAGCGCGTCGGCTTACTGCCGGAGCATGCGCAGCGCTATCCGCACGAGTTCTCCGGCGGACAGCGGCAGCGTATCTGCATTGCGCGCGCGCTGGCGCTCAACCCGAAAGTGGTGATCGCCGACGAAGCCGTCTCGGCGCTGGACGTCTCGATTCAGGCGCAGATTATTAACCTGATGCTCGACCTGCAGCGCGAGTTTGGCATCGCGTTCCTGTTTATTTCGCATGATATGGCGGTGGTGGAGCGCATCAGCCACCGCGTGGCGGTGATGTATCTCGGGCAGATTGTCGAGATTGGCCCGCGCCAGGCGGTGTTCGAACAGCCGCAGCATCCGTATACGCGCAAACTGATGGCGGCGGTGCCGGTGGCCGACCCCACGCACCGCCGCCGTGAACGAGCACTGTTAGTAGATGAAATACCCAGCCCGATCCGCGCCCTGGGCGACGAACCGGAAGTGGCACCGCTGGTTGAAGTCAGCAGCGGGCATTTTGTGGCACGCCATGCTATCGCCCGCGCCTGAAACTGCATAATGACGACAAGGGATGAACTGAATGATAAATCAACACTCGCGTAAGTTGCTGTTAACCGCTGGCCTGCTCGGCAGTATTGTGGCGCTCCCTGCCTGGGCGGCGAAAGATGTCACCATTGCGGTCGCCTCAAACTTCACCACGCTCGACCCGTATGATGCCAACGACACGCTGTCGCAGGCGGTAGCGAAGTCGTTCTATCAGGGGCTGTTCGGCTTCGATAAAGAGATGAAGCTGGAAAATGTGCTGGCGGACAGCTACCAGGCCAGCCCGGACGGACTGACTTATACCATCGCGCTTAAGAGCGGGGTGAAGTTCCAGGACGGCACGCCGTTTAATGCCGATGCGGTAAAAGCGAACCTCGACCGCGCCAGCAACCCGGACAATCACCTCAAGCGTTTCAACCTGTTCAAAACCATCGCCAGCACCGAAGTGGTCAACCCGACCACGGTAAAAATCACCCTGAAGCAGCCGTTCTCGGCGTTTATTAATACCCTCGCCAGCCCGGCTGCGGCGATGATCTCTCCGACCGCACTGAAGAAATATGGCAAGGATATCGGCTTCCACCCGGTCGGCACCGGCCCTTACGAATTTGTCACCTGGAACCAGACCGACTTTGTGAAGGTGAAGAAATTCGCCGGTTACTGGAAGCCGGGCTATCCGAAACTGGACAGCATCACCTGGCGCCCGATTGTCGATAACAATACCCGCTCGGCGATGCTGCAAACCGGCGAAGCGAACTTTGCTTTCCCTATCCCGTTTGAGCAGGCCAAACTGCTGGAGAAAAACAGCAAGCTCGATCTGGTGACCTCGCCGTCGATCATGCAGCGCTATATCAGCTTTAACGTCACGCAGAAGCCGTTCAACGACCCGAAAGTGCGCGCAGCGATTAACTACGCCATCAACCGTCAGGCGCTGGCGAAAGTCGCCTTCGCCGGTTATGCCACCCCGGCCACCGGCATTGTGCCACCGTCGATTCAGTATTCACAAAGCTACCCGGCCCCGGAATATAACCCGGCCAAAGCGCGTGAGCTGCTGAAAGAGGCAGGCTATCCGAACGGCTTCACCACCCAGCTGTGGTCGTCGCATAACCACAGCACCGCGCAGAAAGTGCTGCAGTTTACCCAGCAGCAGCTGGCGCAGGTTGGCATTAAGGTTGAACTGACGGCCATGGATGCCGGGCAGCGTGCCGCGCAGGTGGAAGACAAAGGCCAGAAAGAGAGCGGCGTGCGCATGTTCTACACCGGCTGGTCTGCCTCGACCGGTGAAGCTAACTGGGCGCTGACGCCGCTGTTTGCCACTCAGTCCTAGCCGCCAACCATCTTTAACACCGCCTTCTACAGCAACGCCCAGGTGGATAAAGACCTCGCTGACGCGCTGAATACCACCGACGGTGCGAAAAAAGCCGCGCTGTACAAAGATGCACAGGACATTATCTGGAAAGAGCAGCCGTGGGCGCCGCTGGTGGTTGAGAAGCTGGTTTCCGCCAACACCAAAAACCTCACCGGGTTTTACGTGATGCCGGACACCTCATTCAGCTTTGATGATGCCGATCTTAAGTAATGCACTGACGCGCCTCCCGCAGGGGAGGCGCAGGGAAGATGATGCTTAACTATTTTATTAAACGACTGCTGGGGCTGATCCCAACGCTGCTGATCGTGGCGGTGCTGGTGTTCCTGTTCGTCCATCTGCTGCCTGGTGATCCGGCGCGCCTGATTGCGGGGCGTGAAGCCGATGCGCAGGTCGTGGCGATGGTGCGCGAACAGCTCGGGCTGAACCTGCCGCTGCCGCAGCAGTTCTGGCACTACATCACCCACGCCCTTCAGGGTGATTTTGGCCATTCAATGGTGTCGAAACGCCCGGTATCAGAAGAGATTGGCCAGCGCTTTCTGCCGACGCTGTACCTGACGCTGACCAGCATGGTGTGGTCGGTGATTTTCGGCATGGCGATAGGCGTCGTCTCTGCCGTGTGGCGCAACCGCTGGCCGGATCGGCTGGGGATGACGCTGGCGGTATCCGGGATCTCTTTCCCGGCGTTTGCCCTCGGCATGCTGCTGATGCAGGTGTTTTCCGTCGAGCTGGGCTGGCTGCCGACCGTCGGTGCCGACAGCTGGCAGCACTATATTTTACCGTCGATCACCCTGGGTGCCGCCGTCGCCGCCGTGATGGCGCGCTTTACCCGCGCCTCGTTCGTGGAGGTGATGCAGGAAGACTATATGCGCACCGCGCGCGCCAAAGGAGTGCGCGAGTCGGTGGTGGTGATCAAGCACGGGCTGCGCAATGCGATGATCCCGGTGGTCACTATGATGGGCCTGCAGTTTGGCTTCCTGCTCGGTGGCTCTATCGTGGTCGAGGTGGTGTTCAACTGGCCGGGGCTGGGGCGCCTGCTGGTCGACTCGGTGGAGATGCGCGATTACCCGGTGATCCAGGCGGAAGTGCTGCTATTTTCGCTGGAGTTTATTCTGATTAACCTGATGGTCGATATGCTGTACGCGGCGATCAACCCCGCGATCCGCTACAAGTAAGGATGTTTGATGATTAACTGGCGACGTAATGCCGTGCTCGCAACGCTGCCCAGCGTGCGGGAGAATCGCGTGCGTACCCCGTGGCGGGAATTCTGGCGGCGTTTTCGCCGTCAGCACGTGGCAATGATTGCGGCGGTATTTGTGCTGCTGCTGATCCTGGTGGCGATTTTTGCCCCGCTGCTGGCCCCGTTCGATGCTGAAAACTACTTTGATTATGACCGGCTGAATGAAGGACCGTCGATGATGCACTGGTTCGGCGTCGATGCGCTGGGGCGCGATATTTTCAGCCGCGTGCTGCTCGGCAGCCGCCTGTCGCTGGTGGCTGGCTTCTTCTCGGTGGCGGTGGGCGCGGTGACAGGTACGCTGCTCGGCCTGCTGGCCGGCTACTACGAGGGCTGGTGGGACCGGATTATCATGCGCATTTGCGACGTGCTGTTCGCTTTTCCCGGCATCCTGCTGGCGATTGCCGTGGTGGCGGTACTCGGTAACGGTATGTCGAATGTGATCCTCGCGGTGGCGATTTTCAGCATTCCCGCCTTTGCCCGCCTGGTGCGCGGTAACACGCTGGTGCTGAAACACCTGACCTATATTGAGTCGGCGCGCAGTATTGGCGCGTCTGATTTGACCATTATCCTGCGCCACATTCTGCCCGGTACGCTGTCATCGATTGTGGTCTATTTTACTATGCGTATTGGCACCTCGATTATCTCTGCTGCCAGCCTGTCGTTCCTGGGTCTTGGCGCGCAGCCGCCGACCCCGGAGTGGGGGGCGATGCTTAACGAGGCCCAGGCGGATATGGTGCTGGCCCCGCACGTGGCGATCTTCCCCAGCCTGGCGATTTTCCTTACCGTGCTGGCGTTTAATCTGCTGGGTGACGGGCTGCGCGATGCGCTGGACCCGAAGCTGAAGGTGTAACCATGGCGGGCGAGGCATGCCTCGCCCCTACCAAACCCCACGCGATCCCTTGCAGGGTCGAGGCATGCCTGCCCCGGTGAAACCCCACGCGATCCCTTGCAGGGTCGAGGCATGCCTGCCCCGGTGAAACCCCACGCGATCCCTTGCAGGGTCGAGGCGTGCCTGGCCCCGGTGAAACCCCACGCGATCCCTTGCAGGGTCGAGGCGTGCCTGGCCCCGGTGAAACCCCACGCGATCCCTTGCAGGGTCGAAGCGTGCCTGGCCCCGGTGAAACCCCACGCGATCCCTTGTAGGGTCGAGGCATGCCTCGACCTTTGTATGTGATATCAAATATTTCTTAATCATTGCTGGTTAACGCCGCTGTGCACTCTATGCTTGAAAGACCTTAATCGTAAAGGAATGTGACAATGCACAATGTGCGTATACCTCTCATCGCGGGCCTGGCAATGGCGTGTCTGGTGCTGGCTGGCTGCTCGTCAAAAGTAGCTGATACCAGCCAGTATTCCGGTTTCCTGCCGGATTATAGCCACCTGAAGCCGGAAAAATCCGCCAGCGGCGTGCAAACCCTGCGCTGGGTGTCACCGGACTATCAATCCGCAAAATACAACGCTATCCATTACACGCCTGCCGTTTACTATCCTGCCGCGAAGCCGACCGCCCGCGTCAGCCAGCAGACGCTCGATCAAATCCGCGCCTATCTCGACCAGACGCTGAAAGCCGCCGTGGCCCGGCACAAACCGCTGGTTAACCACGCGGGGCCGGGCACGCTGGAGCTGAAAACCGCCATTACCGCCGTCAATGCCGAAAATCAGGATATGAAGTTCTATGAGGTCGTGCCGATTGCGGCAGTGGTCGCCAGCACCATGGCGGCTTCCGGCCACCGTACCCAGAACAGCGTGCTGTTCCTGGAGATGCAGCTGGTGGATAGCCAAACCGGTAAGCCCGTGATGGAGGCGGTTCGCAAGGCCTACGGCAACACGGTGCCGAACAATAATGCCCCCATTACTCTTACCCAGTTGAAAAGCGGTATCGACCAGATGGTCAGTGACGTAGTGAACTTCCCCGATAAGTAATTCCTGTTTTATGGGCTGACCAATAAAAGGTTGGCCCCTGCCCGGAGTGATTACGATGACGCGTTATCTGCTGCTGCCTGCACTGGCTGCCTCCCTGCTGTTAAGCCCCGCCCTCAGAGCTGAAAAAATCACCGTACAGGAGCTGCAAAGCGGTCTCGATCACCCCTGGGCGCTGGCCTTTCTGCCGGGCGAAGAGGGGGTGTTGATCACCGAACGCGCCGGCCAGCTCAGGCGCTGGCAGCCCGGCTCCGGCCTCTCCCAGCCCATCAGCGGGGTGCCGCAGGTGTGGGCTCAGCGCCAGGGGGGCCTGCTTGATGTGGCGCTGGCGCCGGACTTTGCCAGCAGCCGTCGCGTCTGGCTCAGCTACACGCTGGCCGGAGAAGATGGCGCGGCTGGAGCTGTAGTCGGTTATGGCCGCCTGAGCGAAGATTACCGCCAGCTCAGTGGCTTCCAGCCGGTGCTGCGCCAACAAGGTTTATCCAGCGGGGCGAATCTTGGTACGCGCATGGCGTTTGACCGCAGCGGTCATCTGTTCATCGCCTTTGGGGATAATTTCCAGGCCGCTAAAGCGCAGGATCTCAACGCACTGCAGGGCAAAATTGTGCGCCTGACCGCCGATGGCAAAATCCCCTCTGACAATCCGCTGGTTGGCCGCCAGGGCGTTCGTAGCGAGATCTGGAGTTGGGGAGTGCGTAACCCGCAGGGGTTAGCGCTCAACCCGCAGAGCGGTGAGGTCTGGGAGAGCGAGCACGGCCCGCGCGGCGGCGATGAGGTGAATATCCCGCGCAGGGGAAAAAACTACGGCTGGCCGCTGGCCACCTGGGGCATTGATTACAGCGGGGCGAAGGTACCGGGTTCAAAAGGCAGCACGGCCGCGGGAACCGAGCAGCCGCTGTTCTGGTGGAAAGTCTCCCCGGCTATCAGCGGCATGGCGTTTTACCAGGGTACGCGGTTTCCGCAGTGGAAAAATTCGCTGTTTATCGGGGCGCTAAAGGAGAAAAGCCTGATCCGCCTGAGCATCAACGGTGAACAGCTGAAAGAGCAGGAGCGCCTGCTGAGCGAGCGCGGGGAGCGCATTCGCGATGTGCGCAGCGGGCCAGACGGCTGGCTTTACGTGCTGACGGATGAAGCCAACGGCAAACTGCTGAAAGTGGGTATTGAGTAAAATAAGCGGGCACTCCGTTGCCTGCCGATCTTATTTCACCCAGTGGCAGATTTCCCAGCCGCGCTGCTGCGCTAGCTGCTGCAGTGGCTCTGCCGGATTGATCACCCAGGCGTGATCGGCATGTTCCAGCATTGGCAGGTCGTTGATTGAGTCGCTGTAAGCCCAGGTGTGGGCAAAGCGGTGCTCCTGCTGCTGTGCCTTCCAGTCGCTGACGCGGCTGACTTTTCCCTCTTTGTAGGTCAGAGTGCCGTAGATTTCGCCGCTGTAGCGGTCATCAATAATCTCCACGCCAATCGCCAGCGCCGCGTGCGCGCCCAGCTGTTGCGCAATAGGCTTCACCAGATGTTCACCGCTGGCGGAGATCACGATGATTTTATCGCCGCGCTGCTGGTGCCACGCCAGGCGTTCGCGTGCGGCGGGATAAACGCGCGGCAGGATATCGCGATGAATAAACCGGCGTATCCAGCCTGCTACCGTCGGCGTGGCCATTCCTGCCAGCGGCGACAGCGTGGTGCTCATATACTGTTCCATAGACAGCGACCCCTGATAGTAGTGCTCCATCAGCGCGCGTTCTTGTTCTATCAGCGCGGCCGGGGCAAACCCCTGGGAAACCAGCCAGCGCAGCCACAGGCCGGTACTGTCTTCACAAATTAGCGTTTCATCAAGGTCAAACAGCGCTAAATCCATCGTCGTCACTCCTCTGGCAGACTTTTCTCAGGTTAGCGGATTTTTGTGACGGGCTTAACTGTTCAGTGAAAATTCGGAATTTAACCTGTTTTCTGCCCGCGCCTGACGGCGATAATTTGGCCAGCTGTCTGGGCAAACCTAAGATTTTTCTAATAAACTCTAAGAAACTTTACGGTTTAAACGTTTTTTTTAAGCTTATAACGCCTTAGTGTAGGGCGGCTAATCGTCAGATGCGCTTTGATAATCATTGTCTTTCAAATGGATACCTGGTCTCGCCATGAAGAAAACGCTCCTCTCTACCGGTGTGTATGCACTGGCTACTACTTCGACGTTATTGCTGTTTACCCTCTCCCCCGCGCGCGCAGAGCAGGCCCCTGCCGCCCCGCAGATCGATGCCAAAGCCTGGGTGCTGATGGACTACAACAGCGGTAAAGTGCTGGCAGAATCCAATGCGGATCAGCGGCTCGACCCGGCCAGCCTGACCAAAATGATGGCCAGCTATGTTACCGGGCAGGCGCTGAAGGCGGGCAAAATCAGCAATGACGACATGGTCACCGTGGGTAAAGATGCCTGGGCGACCGGCAACCCGATTCTGCAAGGCTCTTCGCTGATGTTCCTCAAGCCTGGGGACCGGATCCCGGTGTCGGAGCTGAATAAAGGGATTGTGATCCAGTCCGGTAACGATGCCAGCATTGCGCTCGCCGACCACGTAGCGGGCAGTCAGGACTCTTTCGTTGGCCTGATGAACAACTACGTGCAGGCGCTGGGCCTGAAGAATACCCACTTTAAAACGGTGCACGGGCTGGATTCGGACGGCCAGTACAGCACCGCGCGCGATATGGCCCTGATTGGTCAGGCGCTGATCCGCGACGTACCGGATGAGTACGCGCTGCATAAAGAGAAAGAGTTCACCTTTAATAAGATCCGCCAGTACAACCGCAACCGCCTGCTGTGGAGCACCAATCTGCAGGTGGACGGGATCAAGACCGGGCACACTTCCGGCGCCGGCAATAATCTTGTGGCATCAGCGAAAGAGGGCGATCAGCGCTTAATTTCTGTGGTGCTGGGCGCGGCCACCGATGCTATCCGCTTCCGCGAGAGCGAAAAGCTGCTGACCTGGGGCTTCCGCTTCTGGGAAACGGTGACGCCAATCAAGGCCGGGACGGCGTTTGCCACCCAGCGCGTCTGGTATGGCGATAAGAGCGAAGTGAATCTTGGCGTAGCGAAGGATGCGGCGATTACCCTGCCAAAAGGGCAGATGAAAAACCTGAAGGCGAGCTTTACCCTCAGCCAGCCGCAGCTGACGGCCCCGCTGGCGAAGAATCAGGTGGTGGGAACGATTGATTTCCAGCTGGACGGAAAATCCATTGAGCAGCGCCCGCTGGTGGTGCTGGACGAAGTGAAAGAGGGCGGTTTCTTCAGCCGCATCTGGGATTTCGTCATGATGAAGATGACCGGATGGTTTGGCAGCTGGTTTTCATAATGGATAAGGGCCGATCGAAAAAGAGGGTCGGCCCCTATCTATCCTGCGTAAGGGCCGACCGAAAAAGAGGGTCGGCCCCTACATCTATCCTGCGTGAGGGCCGACCGAAAAGAGGGTCGGCCCCTGCATCTATCCTGCGTAGGGGCCGACCGCTTTTCTGGTCGGCCCTGAACAATCAAAACAGATCGTAAGCCACCGCAGAAATCGCCACCAGGCCGACCAGCACCACGAACACATTACTCAACTTACCGCTGTACTGGCGCATGGCCGGGACCTTGTTGATGGCATACATCGGCATCAGGAACAGCAGCACCGCGATAATCGGGCCGCCCAGGCTTTCGATCAGGCCGAGAATGCTCGGGTCCAGCGTCGCGACAATCCAGGTTGTTATCAGCATAAACAGCGCGGTAAAGCGGTTCAGCTTGTGCTCGGCAAGGGTTTTGCCACGGCTGCGCAACAGCTTATTCACCGTGCCGTTAAAGCCTTCACGCGCCCCAAGATAGTGGCCGAGGAACGATTTGGTGATCGCTACCATGGCGATAATTGGCGCCAGCCACGCCATCAGCGGGGTATCAAAGTGGTTCGCCAGGTATGAGAGAATGGAAATGTTCTGCGCTTTGGCTTCCGCCAGGTTCTCCGGCGTCAGGCTCAGCACGCAGCTGAACACAAAGAACATCACCGTCAGCACCATCATAATATGGCTGCGCGCGAGGATGCGGGAACACTTCGGCTCTGCCTGGTCGCCGTACTCTTCCCGTTTGGCCACGGCAAAGGCGGAAATAATCGGCGAGTGGTTAAAGGAGAACACCATCACCGGGATCGCCAGCCACAGGGTCATCATCAACCCCTTGCCGCTGCCGCTCAGGCTGGCATTGGCAAAAATCGCGCTGCTCCAGTGCGGGATAAGATAGAGCGCCAGCAGCATCAGCACCAGCACGAACGGATAGACCAGTACGCTCATGGTTTTGACGATCATCTCTTTGCCGAAGCGCACAATGGTCATCAGGCCGACAATCAGGATTAGTGCCAGCAGCGCGCGCGGCGGAGCCTGCATCTGCAGCTGGTGGGTGATAAAACTCTCAACGGTGTTAGTGATGGCGACGCTGTAAACCAGCAGAATCGGGTAGATGGCGAAGAAGTAGAGCAGGGTGATCAGCTTGCCGGCGCCGACGCCGAAGTGCTCTTCTACCACCTCAGTAATATCCTCGCCGGGTTTGCGCCCGGAGAGCACGAAGCGGCACAGCCCACGGTGGGCAAAGAAGGTCATTGGAAACGCCAGCAGCGCCATAATGATCAGCGGGATAAGGCCGCCAATCCCGGCATTAATCGGCAGGAACAGTACGCCGGCACCAATGGCCGTGCCGTACAGCCCCAGCATCCACATAGTGTCGGTTTTACGCCATGCGCTGGCATCCTGAGACGCTTCGGGGCTGAGCACCGCCGTTTGGGATGTGTCCATTTGATTCTCCAGTGTTTAAAACGATGAAGTTAATCGCGCCATCGACGCGTCGATTGACTTCATTGCTCTGGTTTAATGGCGCACACTCTACCACCAGAAAAAATAGATGAAAGCTCTGCGTCGTGGTTTATTGGAGTTTTTGTGACTTGCGCAACATAGAGATTAATTTGCACATTTATCAAGCAGATTGCGCAATAAACCTTGAGGAAATGGCAGGTTTTTTTGGCAGTTTTTTAGCGGTTAATAGCAATTAGGATGATATAAATCAGGGTAAAGCGGGACCGGTTAATATAGTCCCGCCAGCGAGTTAATGGCGTACCCAGCCCTTGCTGATAGGGAAAGCAAAAACGACGCGATAGAGCGCAGAAAGCAGCGGCATCAGACGTGCCCCGGTCAGCTGCCAGAAAATTTGCGCAAACAGGCAGGAGAGCAGGCCCACCAGCATGCCGCCCAGCATATCCATCGGCCAGTGTACCCCAAGGTAGACGCGTGACCAGGCGATAGCGGCACCGGTCAGCAAGAGTACGGCCCCTGACCAGGCGCGATGCCAGCTGATAAAGGCGATGGCAAAGGTGAAAATTACCGTGCCGTGATCGCTTGGGTAGGAGTCATCCGGCGCGTGCGACAGGAACTGATGACCCAGGCCAATGGCAAACGGGCGTGGATGAGGAAACAGCTGCGCCAGGCACCAGGAGATCGCCAGGGCATAGAGCAGGGCGATACCGGTTTTCACCACCAGCACGCGCTGCGAGGTCAGCTGGCTGCGCGGCCCCCACAGCCACAAGCCCACAATCAGCAGCGGCACAATGGCGATAAGATCGCGGGCAATAAAGGTGGCGAGGGCTATCAGCCACTCGGGGGAACGGCCGTCAGCGTTGATCAATAAAAATAGCGACCGGTTCAACTCATCCATCATGACTTTCTTTACCTTTTGTTCGCAGTAGTAGCACGAATTGCTTAAGGTAAAAGCGTGCGGCGGGCAGGTAAAGGGCCACCCTCTTAATTACCGGGTTCGTTTGGCTTTTGTTGAGATTGAATGACGTTTTTGTGACGTGAAAAATATCGGCAGCAGATCAGATGATTCTGGGCCAAATGACAGGCAGAAAAAAACCCGCTAATCATAAGATTAACGGGCTCCTCAATTTGGGGATTTCAAAGAAAAGCAGTGGCACTAATTAAGACTGTGGCCCGCTATAAAAGTTCTCCCCAATCGATAAATTATTTTTAACCACCAAAAAACGGCCAGATTATCACAATCAGCGTGCCCGCCAGCGTCAGCAAAACGTTAGCAATAGCATAAGTTCCGGCATAGCCCAGTGCCGGAATGTTACTGCGCGCGGTGTCGCTGATAATCTCCATTGCCGGGGCGCAGGTGCGCGCGCCCATGATGGCGCCGAACAGCAGGGCGCGGTTCATTTTCAGTACCCAGGCACCGAACAGGAAGCAGATAATGACCGGCACCAGGCTGACCACCAGCCCGGCCCCGAGCATCAGCAGCCCGGTCTCCCCCAGGCCTTTGGTGATGCCGCTGCCGGCGCTCAGACCAACGCCCGCCATAAACACCATCAGCCCGAACTCTTTCACCATGGTCAACGCCCCCTGCGGGATGTAACCGAAGGTGGGGTGATTGGCACGCAGGAAGCCGAGCATAATGCCGGCGAACAGCAGCCCGGCCGCATTACCAATGCCAAAATTAAAGCTGCTGAACTGGAAGGTGATCATGCCGATCATCAGACCGATGATAAAGAAGGCGCAGAACGCCAGCAGATCGGTGACCTGACTGTGAATCGAGATAAAGCCAATGCGATCCGCCACCGATTTCACCCGGCGCGCCTCACCGCTGATATGCAGTACGTCACCTTTATTCAGGATAATGCTGTCATCGATTGGCATCTCAATCTGGCTGCGGATCACGCGGTTAAGGAAACAGCCGTGATCGGTGAGCTTCAGCTGGCTGAGGCGTTTGTTCACCGCATTGTTGTTCTTCACCACGATCTCTTCATTAACGATGCGCATATCCAGCAGATCGCGGTCGAACACCTCTTTGCCGTTGCGGAAACTCGGGTCAAGGCGCGAGTGCGCATCCGGGTAGCCGACCAGTGAGATCTCATCGCCGGGCTGCAGCAGCGCATCGCCATCCGGATTTGCCAGAATGCCGTTGCGCCGAATACGCTCGATGTAGCAGCCGGTCTGGCGGTAGATGCCAAGCTCGCGCAGGTTTTTGCCGTCGCTCCAGGCGACCAGCTCCGGCCCGACGCGATAGGCGCGGATCACCGGCAGGTAAACTTTGCGCTGGCTGTCCGGGTCGAGGCCGCGCTCACGGGCGATCTGCTGGGCGCTGGTGGGCAGATCCTGATGCTGCAGTTTTGGCAGATAGCGCGCGCCAAAAATCAGGCTGACGAGGCCAATCAGATAGGTCAGAGCGTAGCCGAGGCTGAGGTGGTCCTGTGCCAGGCTCAGGCTCTTACCGTCGCTCAGCGTCTGGCGCAGGGTATCGCCCGCGCCGACCAGCACCGGGGTCGAGGTCATGGCACCGGCCAGCATCCCCGCCGTCAGGCCGATATCCCAGCCAAACAGCTTGCCAAGCCCCAGCGCCAGCACCATCGCGCTGCTGACCATCACAATCGCCAGCATCAGGTAATTTTTACCGTCGCGGAAGAAGATAGAAAAAAAGTTGGGTCCGGCTTCGACGCCGACGCAAAAAATAAATAGCATAAAGCCCAGATTCAGCGCATCGGTATTAATCGCGAAATGCTGCTGGCCGAGCAGTAAAGAGACAACTAAAACGCCAATAGAATTACCGAGTTGAACAGAACCTAACCGAAGTTTGCCTAAGCATAACCCCAGCGCCAGTACGACAAATAACAACAGAATGTAATTTCCACTTAACAAATCTGCGACGTTTATATTCACGGTTTAACTTCTTGTTTACCAGTAACCTATTGATGGGAAGGGGTTTATGCGCTAAATTTCACCCACTGATGCGATGAGCGCTATGCTCAATCGGCAATAATCACGCTGAATGGGATAAAAACGCCGCTCATTTTAATCGCAATAGCTTATGACAGCCAGCATTCGCCTGGCTTATTTGTTACGGATTTTAATTTTATCACTGCGCTATCCGTAGGCTTATTTTTATCGTGAAGGGAAAATAGCCTGGAGAAAATTCTATGTGGATAAAAGGGATAAGCTGGCCCGGCCTGGTCGCCTGTAGCATTTTGTATGGCGCGATCTATATTGCCGTGCGTTTTCCGCTACCGGTGGGCTATGTCGGCCATGCTCAGCTGGGGTTGCTGCTGTTTTTACTGCCCGGTGCGCTGGCGGCATTGACCTCGAAAGAGGCGCCGCTGACCGCGATGGCGCTGGCGATTGCCCTCGCTTCTGCACCATGCCTGGCGCTAATGCAGCTGAGTGCATTTCATCATCTGGAGCTGGTTCAGGAGATCGCGTTTATCACCAGCGCAGTGTTCTGGTGTGGTTCAGGGACGTTGGCAGTGATGTTGGGCAGGACGCTGCTGGAGATGCGTCATCAGCAGCGGTTGTAGGGGTCGGATATGAGAAGGGTCGGGCATGCCCGACCCCTACCGTAACCATAACCGCAAGGCGGTGTGAAAACCGGGCCGATCAGAAAAGCGATCGGCCCCTACCGTAACCATAACCGCAAGGCGGTGTGAAACCGGGCCGATCAGAAAAGCGATCGGCCCCTACGTTAACAATAACCGCAAGGCGGTTATTGTTACTGGTACAGACCGAGGTTTTCTTTGGCCCAGGCCTGGAATTCGGTGCAGCCGCCAATGTGTTTCTCGTCAACGAAGATCTGCGGGACGGTTTCAACGGGCTTACCTACAGTTTTTTCCAGATCGGCTTTGGTGATGCCTTCAGCATGGATATCGATATAGCGGAAGTTGAAATCATCACGCTCTGCGGTCAGTTTCTCTGCCAGCTCTGTTGCACGTACACAGTAAGGGCAGCCCGGACGTCCAAAAATCACTGTAAACATAGCTCTCTCCTCAAAGGTCAGATTCTTTTATGTGACTCAAGTCACACCTTAACGCTTAATAGCGCCTATGATGCCCGCATCAACGAGTGAAATAAAGAAGGAATTGCCTGTCAGTCCGATTGGTCGCTATGCATAACTTGCCGACTTAGGCTTTAATAACCCCACTGCTTTTTATCATGCCGCCTGTCGGAGAGTGTTCATGCGTGCCTTTAGTCAGATGCCCCGTGCCGTACTTATCCTTGAAGTTATCGGCATCCTGCTGCTGGTCCTCTCTTACCTGACGTTGCACGAAGTGCTACCTTTACCGTCGCTGTTACGCGGTAAGCTGGCGGCAACGGTGATGATTTTCGCCGGTATCGCGCTGATGCTGCCTGCGGCCACGGTAATGATGTGGCGCACGGCGAAAGTAATGGCACCCGAACTTTTTAACACGCGCGCTTCGCGTGACACGTCTAAACCAGGAGATTCCCATGACGCCGACCATTGACCTGCTGCGCTCACACCGCTCAATTCGCGCTTTTACCGATCGCGCTATCAGCGACGAGCAGCGCGCAGCCATTCTTGCTGCTGCCCAGTCGGCTTCCAGCTCCAGCTTTCTGCAATGCACCTCTATCATTCGTATTACCGATCCCGCACTGCGCGAACAGCTGGTGACGCTGAGCGGTGGCCAGAAGTATGTGGCGCAGGCCGCAGAGTTCTGGGTGTTCTGCGCCGATTTTAACCGCCTGCAGCAGATCTGCCCGGATGCCCAGCTGGGTATGGCGGAGCAGCTGCTGCTGGGCTGTGTCGATACCGCTCTGATGGCGCAGAATGCGCTGACTGCAGCGGAATCGCTTGGCCTGGGCGGCGTGTATATCGGCGGTATTCGTAACAACATCGCGCAGGTGACCGAGCTTCTGCATCTGCCGAAATTTGTCCTGCCGCTCTTCGGCATGTGCCTGGGTGAACCAGCGCAGGACCCTGAGCTCAAACCGCGCATGCCCGCCGCGATGCTGGTGCATGAAAACAGCTATCAGCCGATCAACCCGGAAGTACTGGCGCAGTATGACAACGAGCTGGTGGAATATTATCAGCACCGCGACAGCAATCGCCGCAGCGAGAGCTGGAGCGAACACATCCAGAAAACCATCATCAAAGAGAGCCGTCCGTTTATTCTTGACTACCTGCACAAGCAGGGCTGGGCGACGCGCTAATTCTGACGGCTTCGGAGGCTGCTGGTGAAAATTGCCATTCTTTCCCGCGACAGTACGCTTTACTCCTGTCAACGCCTGCTGGAGGCCGCCCGCAGCCGCGGGCATAGCATTGAGGTGATTGATCCGCTCTCCTGCTATATGAATATCAATCCCGGCTCGTCGGCCATTCACTATCGCGGTCGGCAGCTGGCGCATTTGGATGCGGTGATCCCGCGTATCGGTTCGGCGATCACCTTTTACGGCACGGCAGTGCTGCGCCAGTTTGAGATGTGCGGCAGTTACCCGCTTAACGAGTCGCTGGCGATTGCGCGCGCGCGCGACAAGCTGCGCTCGCTACAGCTGCTGGCGCGCGCAGGGATTGCCATGCCGATCACCGGCTTTGCTCATTCGCCGGATGACACCCGTGACCTGATCGAAATGGTTGGCGGCGCGCCGCTGGTGGTGAAACTGGTGGAAGGGACGCAGGGAATTGGCGTGGTGCTGGCGGAAACCCGTCAGGCGGCAGAGAGCGTGATTGATGCCTTTCGCGGACTGAATGCGCACATTCTGGTGCAGGAGTTTATTCAAGAGGCACGCGGCAGCGATGTGCGCTGCCTGGTGATCGGCGGGGAAGTGGTCGCAGCGATAGAGCGCCAGGCGAAAGAGGGGGATTTCCGCTCCAATCTGCACCGCGGCGGTAGCGCCCGGCGCGTGACCATCAGCGACAGCGAGCGTGAAATCGCCATCAAAGCCACGGCCACGCTCGGTCTGGACGTGGCCGGCGTCGATATTTTACGCGCCAGTCGCGGCCCGCTGGTGATGGAGGTGAATGCCTCGCCGGGGCTGGAAGGGATTGAAAAGACAACCGGTCTGGATATCGCCGCCATGATGATTCACTGGATAGAGCAGCAGGCGCAACCTGGTTTCAGTCTTAAAACCGGTGGTTGACGTCATATTTCTGTCGTAATCGTGGTTTTTGGCGAGGTTTTTACGTAAGCTAGTGCGCAATTTTGTGGCGGCCAGAGAAAGAGACAAAGCCTATGGATTCACTCGTTGTTCCCGATATCGACGTGTTACGACGTTGGTTGGATCAGCAAAGTATCACCTGGTTTGAGTGTGACTCCTGCCAGGCCCTTCATCTGCCTCATATGCAGAATTTTGATGGGGTGTTTGATGCCAAGCTCGATTTGGTGGATAACGTGATCCTGTTTTCCGCCCTGGCGGAAGTTAAACCGACGGCGCTGATCCCGCTGGCGGGCGATTTATCGCAGATTAACGCCAGCTCGCTATCGGCGAAAGCCTTCCTCGATATCCAGGATGATAACCTGCCGAAGCTGATCGTCTGCCAGTCGCTGAGCATTACTGCAGGCCTGACCTACGGGCAGTTCGCCTATTTTATGAAGCAGAGCGAAGAGCAGATCTCGATGATTGTGATGGAAGCCTTTGCCAATCATCTGCTGATGATCGGTGAAGATGACGATGACCGTACGCCGATGCTTGGCGGCCAACCGATGCTGCATTAAGCGGCTGACGTTGACGGCATTTTTTCCTGCGGGCGGACCTCTAATCCGCCCGTTTTTATTCTGTCTTTCTTACCCCATTCAATTTCTACGCTACTCCCTGTGTTAAATGCTGTTTTTAGCGACACTTCGTTCTGGAGCAATACCACTTTTTATTCTGCATTTTGCCCTCTAATGCCAGATTTCTATCGCCATTTATGCCGTGAATGGCATATCACATAGAGGAAACGTGCATAAAAAATCGATAAAAGGCGTTTTTTACCCTGAGGGCTGGTCTGGCCGGGTGAGTGGGGCTATTCTTGCGTGGCTGCATGAAGCGTGCAACGTCCCCAGATATATAGGTTTTTAGTATTAACCACGGGATGAATAATGATTCATTCTGTAGCCTTTAATGTACTGACCTATATTAAGAGGCAGGTGCTAACCAGTTAGCCTGCCCGGCATAAGATTATCCCTGTTCAGGAGGATGGAAGATGTTCAACCAACGTAAAAAATGGTTGTCAGGTGTGGTTGCGGGAACGCTGATGGCGATCTCAGCAGGCTCACTGGCCGCAGACAAGACGCTGCACGTTTATAACTGGTCTGATTATATTGCGCCAAACACCGTGGCGGATTTTGAAAAGCAAACCGGCATTAAAGTGGTGTACGACGTCTTCGACTCCAACGAAGTGCTGGAAGGCAAACTGATGGCGGGCAGCACCGGCTATGACGTGGTGGTGCCATCCTCCAGCTTCCTGGCGCGTCAGCTGCAGTCCGGCGTGTTCCAGCCGCTGGATAAGAGCAAGCTGCCGAACTACAAGAATCTTGACCCCGATCTGATGAAGAAGCTGGAACAGCACGATCCGGGCAACAAATACGCCATCCCTTACCTGTGGGCGACCACCGGTATTGGCTATAACGTGGAAAAAGTGAAGGCCGCGCTGGGCAAAGATGCGCCGGTCAACAGCTGGGATCTGGTGCTGAAGCCGGAGAACCTGGAAAAGCTGAAAAGCTGCGGCGTGTCGTTCCTTGATGCTCCGGAAGAGATCTTCGCCACCGTGCTGAACTACATGGGCAAAGATCCGAACAGCAGCGATGCCAAAGATTACACTGCGGCCACCGACCTGCTGCTGAAGCTGCGTCCGAGCATTCGTTACTTCCACTCGTCCCAGTATATTAACGACCTGGCGAACGGCAACACCTGCGTGGCTATCGGCTGGGCCGGGGATATTCTGCAGGCGAAAAAACGTGCTGCAGAAGCGAAGAATGGGGTGGATATCGCCTACAGCATCCCGAAAGAGGGCGCGCTGGCGTTCTTCGATACTCTGGCGATCCCCAAAGATGCTAAAAACCTGGATGCAGCCTATCAGTTCCTCAACTATCTGATGGATCCAAAAGTGATGGCGAACATCTCTAACTCGGTCTACTACGCCAGCGGCAACAAGGCCTCTGTGCCGTTCGTTGATGAAGCGATTCGTAACAACCCGGGCGTCTATCCAACGCCGGACACCATGGCGAAACTGTTCACCCTTAAGGTGCAGGATCCAAAACTTGACCGTGTACGTACGCGTGCATGGACTAAAGTTAAAAGTGGTAAGTAACTGATTGCAGTGACTGCATAACTGCACACTGTCAGCCCACAACAGAGGCGCGTTACCGGCCTCTGTTTTGTTATTTTTAGGGTGGGGCACCCGCACAGCCGTCCCCTCTTTTAGCGCCGGAGTAAAATGGTCGTGAACGACGCAACCCCTCGTACTCAAAGCAAAGCAGGCAAGGCGTTAACGCCGCTGCTGGAGATCCGCAACCTGACCAAGTCGTTTGACGGTCAGCACGCGGTGGATGATGTGAACCTCACCATCTATAAAGGCGAAATTTTCGCGCTGCTGGGTGCTTCAGGCTGTGGGAAGTCCACGCTGCTGCGCATGCTGGCAGGTTTTGAGCCCCCGACTCACGGGCAAATTGTGCTCGACGGCCAGGATCTCTCTCACGTGCCGCCGTATCAGCGCCCAATCAATATGATGTTTCAGTCCTACGCACTGTTCCCCCATATGACGGTGGAGCAGAATATCGCCTTTGGCCTGAAGCAGGACCGTCTGCCAAAAGCTGAAATCAATGAGCGCGTGGCCGAGATGCTGACGCTGGTTCATATGCAGGAGTACGCCAGGCGTAAGCCGCACCAGCTGTCTGGCGGACAGCGGCAGCGCGTGGCGCTGGCACGCAGCCTGGCCAAGCGGCCGAAGCTGCTGCTGCTGGATGAACCGATGGGCGCGCTGGATAAAAAACTGCGCGACCGCATGCAGCACGAAGTGGTGGATATCCTTGAGCGCGTGGGTGCCACCTGCGTGATGGTGACGCACGACCAGGAAGAAGCGATGACCATGGCCGGGCGTATCGCCATTATGAACCGTGGCAAATTCGTGCAGATTGGCGAGCCGGAAGAGATTTACGAGCACCCGACCACCCGCTTCAGCGCTGAGTTTATCGGCTCGGTAAACCTGTTCGAGGGGCTGCTGCGCGAGCGGCAAACCGATGGCCTGATTATCGATAGCCCGGGTCTGCTTCATCCGCTGAAAGTGGCGAGCGATGTCTCGATCGTGGACGGCGTGCCGGTCTCGGTGGCGCTGCGCCCGGAAAAAGTGATGCTGTGCGATGATATCCCGGCGGACGGCTGCAACTTTGCCGTGGGTGAAGTGGTGCACATTGCCTATCTTGGCGACCTGTCGATCTATCATGTCCGCCTGCACAGCGGCCAGATGATCAGCGCCCAGCTGCAGAACGCGCACCGTTTCCGCAAAGGTGCCCCGACCTGGGGTGACGAAGTGCGCCTCTGTTGGGAAGCCGACAGCTGCGTGGTTCTGACGGTTTAAGTGGGGGAGAGATGAGCCAATATTCTGAACGTACCACTGAGCCACCGAGCGGCCAGCAAACCGGCTTCAAAGGGCTGCTGACGCGCTTCCAGATGGCGCACGGTCGCAAGCTGGTGATTGCGCTGCCTTACCTCTGGCTGTCGCTGCTGTTCCTGCTGCCGTTCCTGATCGTGCTGAAGATCAGCTTTGCCGATATTGCGCGCGCTATTCCGCCCTATACCGAGCTGCTGAGCTGGGCCGACGGCCAGCTGAATATGGTGCTGAACTTCGGTAACTATATTACGCTGACCGATGACCCGCTGTATGTCGATGCCTATCTGCATTCACTGCAGGTGGCGGCGATCTCGACGCTGATCTGCCTGGCGATAGGTTATCCGCTGGCGTGGGCAATCGCCCATGCAGCCCCGTCGACGCGCAACATTCTGCTGCTGCTGGTGATCCTGCCGTCGTGGACCTCCTTCCTGGTACGCGTTTATGCCTGGATGGGGATCCTCAACGATAACGGCGTGCTGAACCGCTTCCTGATGTGGACCGGCATTACCGACCATCCGGTCGCCATTCTTTACACTAACCTGGCGGTCTATATCGGCATTGTTTACTGCTATCTGCCGTTTATGGTGTTACCGATCTACACGGCGCTGACGCGCATTGACTACTCGCTGGTGGAAGCTTCGCTCGATCTGGGCGCGCGCCCGCTGAAAACGTTCTTTAGCGTGATCGTCCCTCTGACCAAAGGCGGAATTATCGCCGGGTCGATGCTGGTGTTCATTCCGGCGGTCGGGGAGTACGTGATCCCGGAACTGCTCGGTGGCCCGGACAGTATTATGATTGGCCGCGTGCTGTGGCAGGAGTTCTTCAACAACCGCGACTGGCCGGTGGCTTCCGCGCTGGCGGTGATTATCCTGCTGATCCTGATCCTGCCGATTATCTGGTTCCACAAACATCAGAATAAAGAAGTGGGGGATGAGGGATGAGTAATCTGCCGACCATTAAATCCAAGTGGCGCACGGCGATCCTCTCCGTCTGCTTCTTCTTCCTGTATGCGCCGATGCTGCTGCTGGTGATCTACTCGTTTAACTCATCGCAGCTGGTGGCGTGGGAAAGCTTCTCCCTGCACTGGTACAGCGTGCTATTCCACGACGATGCGATGATTAGCGCGGTGACGCTTAGCCTGTCGATTGCCGCGCTGGCGGCCACGGCGGCGGTGATCCTCGGCACTATCGCGGCAGTAGTGATTGTGCGCTTTGGCCGTTTTAAGGGATCGACCGGGTTTGCCTTTATGCTGACCGCACCGCTGGTGATGCCGGACGTGATTACCGGGCTGTCGCTGCTGCTGCTGTTTGTTGCCATGGCCAATGCATTTGGCTGGCCCGCCGACCGCGGCATGCTGACTATCTGGCTGGCGCACGTGACGTTCTGTACCGCCTATGTCGCGGTGGTAATCAACTCGCGCCTGCGCGAGCTGGACCGTTCGATCGAGGAAGCGGCAATGGACCTTGGCGCTACGCCGCTGAAGGTGTTCTTCGTGATTACCGTGCCGATGATTGCCCCGGCAATTGTCACCGGCTGGCTGCTGGCGTTTACCCTGTCGCTGGATGACCTGGTGATATCCAGCTTTGTTACCGGGCCGGGCGCGACCACGCTGCCGATGCAGATCTTCGCCACCGTGCGCCGTGGGATTAACCCGGAGATTAACGCCCTGGCATCGCTGATCCTGATTGTGGTGGGGCTGGTCGGGTTTATCGCCTGGCGCTTTATGGCGCACGAAGAGAAACAGCGTTTGAAGGATATTCAGAAGGCGCGTGGCGGGCATTAAAAGGGACGGGCATGCCCGTCCCCTACGATATCTGTAGGGGCGAGGCATGCCTCGCCCGTGCCTTTAAAAGGGACGGGCATGCCCGTCCCCTACGATATTTGTAGGGGCGAGGCATGCCTCGCCCGTGCCTGTTATCCCAGCACCTTCTTCACGCAGGCTTTGAAGATCTTGATGCCGACCGGCAGCGAGTTGAGATCAAAGTGCATATCCGGGTGATGCAGACCCGGCACCAGCCCCGTGCCTAATCCCCAAAAACCAGCCTTTAGCGATGGGCGCTGGACCGGATAGTGGAAGAAATCTTCGCTGCCCGGCGTGGAGCGCGGCTCCATCAGTGCGTCTTCGCCCAGCACTTCAACAATCGCGCCGGAGATAAGCGCGCTCATCTCGTCATCGATTTCTGCGGCGGGCATCGCTTTTAACGTCAGCACTTCAGCCGTTGCGCCAAAGGCGGCCACGCTGTGTTCGATAGCGCGTTGCACCCGGCTCTGCAACTCCACCATATCCTCGTTTTTCGCGGCGCGCAGGTCGAATACCACGCGTGCTTCATCCGGGATCGAGTTGGTGACGCCCGCGTCGCACAGGAAACGCGTGGCTTTGGCGCTCCAGACGCTGTTCGGAGCCATATGAATAGCGTTGACGGCGTTCACCGCGCTGACTGCGGCATCCAGCGCATTGACGCCGAGATGCGGGCGCGCGCCGTGGGCGGTCTGGCCGCGAACGATCGCCTCAACGGTGACGCAGGCGGAGTAGTAAACTGCCGGGATGGCGGTGCCAACCGCGCACTCTTCCGCCGGGCGCACGTGGAAGCCGAGGATCATATCGACATCGTCGATTGCTCCCCCGGCGATCATCGCCAGCGCGCCGGTGCCTAATTCTTCGGCCGGCTGGAAAATCAGCTTCAGGCGGCCTTTCTTCACCGCCTGCTCGGCGATCAGCTCCTGGGCTGCCGTCAGCACCACCGAGGAGTGTCCATCGTGGCCGCAGGTATGGCGGGCGCAGGGCACGCCGTTAATCACATGGCCGAGGGCATCCATATCGGCACGCAGCGCCAGCGTTGGGCCGGGTATGCCGCTGTCCAGCACCGCGACGATCCCCGTGGTGGCATTGAAATTGTCCTGCACGGCGTAACCGGCGGCCTTCAGCTGCTGGCTGATATACGCCGAGGTTTTGAATTCCTCGAAACCCAGCTCCGGGATTTCATGCAGGTAGTTGTAATGCTCCAAAACTTTTAACACGTTATGCACTCCATTCAGCTTTTATTACGCAACGACTCGCATCACCAGCATGGAAATTACCGCATTCATAATGCTGGTCAGCATTAACAGGGGCCAGTACTTTTTCGGCACGTCAGACACGCCCAGCAGGCGGCCCATATACTGTAACTGAGAACCCATCAAAAAGATCGCCGGGGTTAAAATGGTAATATCCGCGCCGCTCAGTACGCCCTTAGCCAGCAGGCTGATCGCCACGCCAGTGCCGGCAGAAGAGGAGAGCCAGGCAGTGAGCAGCACGGTGACCGCTTGCCCCGGCAGGCCAAACAGGCCCATTACCGGGGCGAAAACATCACCAATCAGCGTCATCACCCCGAGCAGATTCAGCACCTCAGCAATGACATACGCCATCACTACGTTAGGCATTAAGTTGTGGATGGCAATATGGAAGCCTTTACGCGCCCCCACCACAAAGATATCAAACGGATTATTAGAGACGTTAACCTGAGGGTTATTCTGCATGCTTGAAGTCTCGCTTATACAGGGTATTCAACATCAGGCGCACAAACGCGCCGCCGACAAATTTCAGTACAAACATCAGCACCAGCGGAACCAGTACCGGCGTTGCCAGCGAAGCAAATAGCGCTGAGCCTATTGAGAAGTAGTTATTAATCAGCCCGGCGCCGGAATATTGCCAGGCGCCCATAATCACCACATCTTTTTTACTCACCTGCTTGTTGTCGTACAGCTCTTTGGTTAATGCTGCACCCGCGTCGGTGCTTTGCAGATCGGTAATCAGCGCCAGCCCGGTACGGCCCGGGATGCCTAACAGCGGGCGCAGCAGCGGCGTCAGCAGTTTGTGGGCGGCGCGGATGGCGCCATAGTGGGTAAAGATCTCCAGCAGGCCGAGTGCCAGCATCACCGTGGGCACCAGCGACAGTGCGAACAGAAAGCCCGCTTTGGCGCTCAGGCCACCGGCGCCAACGAAGGTGTTATGCGCCGGATCTTTCATGGTGCCGAAGCTGCCGCCGAGGGTGGTAAAATCAAAGGCGCCCAGCCAGGCCATGCCCTCCACGTTAAAAAACAGGCCGGAGAAAAACAGGATGGCCAATATTAATGCCAGCCAGGCTCCTGTGCCGACTGACCACTTTTCAGCCGAAAGCGGTAATTTATCTTCAGACATCGATCTTGCGACTCCCTGATAGTTTCAAAAATAAACAAAATAGCTTTCTGGCAATTTTTGTTCCGCATAGTGGAATTAATTGCGCATTCAGACTAAAAATAGAGGGGCCGTTGCCGATATTTAGCGAACCCCCTGATATCGATTGCAGGGATCGTGCCAGAAATAAGTGGCTTATTTTGTTGCGGCAATAGATCGCGGCAGCAGGGGGCAATTTGGCTGCGCGGGCAGAGTTAAAAAAGTTAATTTATTTTCACTGGTGAAATAAAAGACGCTTTTTTTCTCATCCGGCCAGGGATATTCTTAGCGGGGCGGCAGTGAGACACCACCATGGATCAGTTGCACCAGCGTGGGGCAAACGTTCGGAAAAGTTGGAGAGAGCGATGTCAGAGGTGTTGAGAGAGGTCAAAGCGGTGTCGCACACGGCATCCGGCATTCCGGTGCCGGTGTGGATTGCCGGCAGTGCCATTATTGCCACCCGTTGCCTGGGCGTCGTGCTGCTGGCTAACGAACTGGGCGTTGAAGAGGTGATGAACTTTATTCATCGCAGCGCTCAGGCCTGGGATTCAACGCTGATCTTCATCGCCAGCCAGCTGATCTTCTTTATCGAACTGCGCTGTGCCATCGCCCTGATGCGCGGCCATAACTGGGGGCGCTGGGGTTACCTGCTGACGCAGGTGGTGGTGCTGTTGTATATGTTCGCTGCGTCGATGGGCTGGATCTATCCGGAGATTTTCAGCATCAGCGGTGACACTAATCGTCAGATTATTCAGGCGTTACTGGCGCACAAGTTTCCCGATTTTGTGGTACTGCTGCTGCTGTTTGTGCCGCTCAGTAGCCGCCACTTCTACCGTAAGCGTGGCTATCGCTAAACCAACACTGCTATATCCGTCCTGGATGTAAGCTCATCGCACTTGCCGCCTTGATGCAACCTCACCTATTTTGGGTATATACTTATCGGCTGCATTTCGCTTCCCTGATTAGGCTTTATCATGCATTGCGCGCTTTATGACGCGGGCCGCTGCCGCTCCTGCCAGTGGCTTGAGACCCCGTACCCCCAGCAACTCTCGCAAAAACAGTCGCACCTCCAGCAGCTGCTGGGCGCGTTTCCGGTTGGCCAATGGCTGCCGCCGGTGGTCTCTGCCCAGCAGAAATTTCGTAATAAAGCCAAGATGGTGGTCAGCGGCAGCGTTGAGCGCCCTCTGCTGGGGATGCTGCATCGTGACGGCACACCGGTGGATCTGTGCGACTGCCCGCTCTATCCCGACAGCTTCGCGGCCGTCTTTGCCGAGCTGCGCCCGTTCATTGCCCGCGCCGGACTGACGCCCTATAACGTGGCGCGCCGCCGCGGTGAGCTGAAATATATCCTGCTGACGGAAAGTCAGCACAGCGGCGAGCTGATGCTGCGCTTTGTACTGCGCTCCACGACCAAGCTGGCACAGCTGCGCGCGGCGCTGCCGCAGCTTCAGCAGGCGCTACCGCAGCTGGTGGCGATCTCAGCCAATATCCAGCCGGTGCCGATGGCGATTATGGAAGGGGAGGAGGAGATCCCGCTGACGGACAATCAGCAGCTGGCCGAACGCTTCAACGATGTGCCGCTCTCCGTGCTGCCGAAAAGTTTCTTCCAGACCAACCCGCGCGTGGCCGCTGAGCTGTATGCGACGGCGCGCGAATGGGTACGCGATCTCAAGGTTAAAGCGATGTGGGATCTGTTCTGCGGCGTCGGCGGCTTTGGTCTGCACTGCGCCACGCCGGAGATGGCGCTGACGGGTATTGAGATTAGCAAAGAAGCGATAGCCTGCGCGCAGCAGTCCGCCCGGCAGATGGGGTTAACTCAGGTGAGCTTTGCCGCGCTGGACTCCACCGCCTTTGCTACCGGCGAGGGCAGTGTGCCGGAACTGGTACTGGTCAACCCGCCGCGCCGGGGGATCGGCGCCGCGCTGTGCGACTATCTGGAGCAGATGGCACCGCCGTGGGTGCTCTATTCAAGCTGTAATGCCGTGACGATGGCGGCCGATATCGGGCGTCTGCCCGCTTATCGTGTGGTCAGGGTGCAGCTGTTTGATATGTTCCCGCACACCGCACATTACGAAGTGCTAACGCTGTTGCAGCGGGTTTGATGCGGTAAAAAGGGTCGAACCGAAAAAAAGGTCGACCCCTACACGTGACAGGATGGCGGCTAAACGTAGGGGCGAGGCATGCTTCGCCCGCCGGTCGTCCACCCGGATGAATTATTCCGGGAACCACTGCTTATTAAGTTTCGCGATCGTGCCATTCGCTTTCAGCACCTCGATCGCCGCATTGAGCTTTGCCAGCAGCGCATCGTTGTCTTTCCGCACGGCGATACCAAGACCGGTGCCGAAATAGCTGCTGTCGGTAATATGCTCGCCGACCGGGGCCAGATTCGGGTTGGTTTTCAGCCAGGCACCCACCACTGCGCTGTCGCCTAAAATCCCATCGAGACGGTTATTTTTCAGGTCGAGAATCGCATTCTGGTAGCTGTCGTAGGAGACAGAGGTGACATCCGGGTATTTGTCCTGCAAATATTTCTGATGCGTAGTGCCATTCTCAATACCAATGCGCTTACCGTTAAACTGCGCCAGGCTGGTGAACTTGCCTTTAGGGGCGATCACAATGGCGGAGTTGGCATAGTACGGTTGGGTAAAGCTCACCTGCTTGCTGCGCTCCTCGGTAATATCCATACCGGAAATCACCGCATCATAGCGGCGGAACTTCAGTGCGGGCACCAGGCTGTCAAATGGGTTGTTGGTGAAGCTGCACTCGGCTTTCATCTCGGCACACAGCGCTTTTGCCAGGTCGATATCAAATCCCACGATCTGGTTGTCGCTATTGAGAGATTCAAATGGCGGGTAGGTTGCCGAAGAGGCAAAGCGGATCTTTTCTGCAGCCTGGGTTCCAAAGGCTACGCCGGCAAGCAGGGCTGCCAGAACGAGTTTTTTCATCTGTAAATTCCTTGCGATCTCAAAGTCCAACTCAGTATCAGCCCACCAGCAGGCGAGTCATTGAGTGATTAAGCTGCGGTGAAGGCGTTTTATTCGCCGATGCCAGCCGGAAAACACCGTGCTGGCCGTCGGCATTAGTTTCGGTGCTCAAAACGCAATGCCCGGCGCTCAATCAGCCGCATCAGCAGCGTCAGCAGGCCGTTAACACACAGGTAAACCACGCCGGCAGCGGCAAACACCGTGACATCATAGGTGCGCCCATACAGCAGCTGGCCGTGCCCCATCACTTCCATCAGCGTGATGGTGTAGGCCAGTGACGTGCTTTTAAATACCAGCACCACCTCATTGGAATAGGAGGAGAGGGCGCGTTTAAAGGCATAGGGCAGCAGAATGCGCAGCGTATCCTTGCGGTTCATCCCCAGCGCCGCGCAGGAGTGCCACTGTCCGGCAGGGATAGCCTTCACCGCGCCGTGAAACAGCAGGGTGGTATAGGCAGCACTGTTGAGCGACAGCGCCAGCAGCGCGCACAGCCACGGCTGGGAAAGCAGGTTCCATAGCCAGCCAATATTCTGGATGGCGGGGAACTGGCCCGGCCCGTAGTAAATCAGGAAGATCTGCACCAGCAGCGGGGTGCCGGTAAACAGCGTGATATAGCCGCGGGTAATCAGGCTGAGCACCGGCACCTTCAGCGCGAGGATCACGGTAAACGCCAGCGCCAGAACCAGCGCGAGGAGCAGTGAAGCCACAGTCAGCGTCAGGCTGGTGTGCAGCCCCTTTAACAGTTCGGGAAAATAGCTCAGCATCAGGAGTCTCCGCGCTCAAAACGGGTGGTGCGCAGTTCAATGCGTTTGAGCACCTGCTGGCTGAACAGGGTGATCAGCAGATAGATCGCCGCCGCAATCAGATACCAGGTGAAGGGCTCCTGGGTACGGGTGGCAATACTTTTAGTCTGCAGCATGATGTCGTTGACGCTGATCAGTGAAACCAGCGCGGTATCTTTTAGCAGCACCAGCCACTGATTGCCCAGCCCCGGCAGCGCATGACGCCACATCTGCGGCATCACCAGACGGAAGAAGATCGCTGAGGTTTTCATCCCCAGCGCCTGACCGGACTCCCACTGACCAACCGGCACCGCTTGCAGCGCGCCGCGCAGGGTTTGTGATGCGTAGGAGGAGTAGAGCACGGCCAGGGCAATCACCCCGCAGAGGAACGGGCTGACGTCGAAGTTTTCAATGTTGACCTGCACCGGGATCTGGGTAAATCCGAGGTTAATGTTGAATCCGTCAGACAGCGTCAGCAGCAGCTGCGACGCGCCGAAGTAGACAAACAGCACCACGAGGATTTCCGGCAGGCCGCGAAACAGCGTCACCAGCCCGGTGCCGAGCCACGCCAGCGGGCGCCAGCGTGCCGATTCCCAGACGGCAAACACCATCGCCAGCACCAGGCCGGCGACCAGGGAACAGAGGGCCAGGCCGACGGTCATCCCGGCGGCGCTGACAAGAGGATAAAGTTCGTTCATTAATTACTGCTGAAACCACTTGCTGTAGATAGTTTTGTAGGTGCCGTCGGCTTTCACCTTGTCCAGCGCGGCGTTGAACTTGCCCTGCAGTTCGCTGTTACCCTGGCGAACGGCAATGCCGAGGCCGGTGCCAAAGTAGGCTTTATCCGTCACTTTCTCGCCGATTGGGGCCAGCGTGGTGTTCTGCTTCAGCCATTCGTTCACCACCGCGGTGTCACCGAAGACAGCATCAATACGGCCATTTTTCAGGTCAAGAATAGCGTTCTGGTAGCTGTCGTAAGGGACAACGTTGACACCTGGCAGCTTCTCACCGAGATATTTTTGGTGCGTGGTGCCGTTCTGTACGCCAACGCGTTTGCCTTTCAGCGCCGCCACGTCAGCCACTTTGCCTTTCTGGGTGATAAACAGGGCAGAGTTGTCGTAATAAGCTTTAGTGAACAGCACCTGCTTTTCACGCTCAGGAGTAATATCCATACCGGCCATCACCGCGTCGAAGCGGCGGAACTTCAGGCTGGGGATCAGGCTGTCGAAGGCCTGGTTAGTAAAGGTGCAAGTCGCGCCCATTTCGCGGCACAGCGCGTTCGCCAGATCGACGTCGAAGCCCTGAATTTTGTTATCGGAGTCAACAAACTCAAACGGAGGGTAAGACGCTTCAGTGGCAAAACGAATGGTCTGAGCAGCGCTGGCGCTCAGGCTGAAACCGGCTAACAGTGCGGCAATTACAACTTTTTTCATCATTATTTCCTGCAGTTAGTGCGAAAGATAATTGGCAAACGCGTCGGTTTGCGGCTGTGTAAAGCGGCTGGCATCACCCTGTTCGACGATATAACCGTTTTCCATATACACCACGCGGCTGGCCGTTTTACGCGCCACTTCCACTTCGTGGGTCACGATCACCTGAGTGATGTTGGTCTGCGCCAGCTCGCGAATAATGCTGACGACCTGAGCGGTGATCTCCGGATCCAGTGCGGCGGTGGGTTCGTCAAACAGCAGCACGGCTGGCTCCATCATCAGCGCACGGGCGATCGCCACGCGCTGCTGCTGTCCACCGGAAAGGTGCAGCGGGAAACGGTCGGCAAAGTCTTTCAGACGCAGGCGATCGAGCAATTTCGCCGCCCGCTGATGGGCCAGCTCTTTGCTTAAACCGAGCACGCGGCACGGCGCTTCGATCAGGTTCTGGGTGACGGTCAGATGCGGCCAGAGATTATACTGCTGGAACACCATGCCAACGTTCTGACGCAGTTCGCGGATGGCGCTGTCGGACGGGGGCTTGCTGAAATCAAAGCGGCTACCGGCGATGTCGAGCGTACCGGAACGCGGCATCTCCAGCAGGTTTAAGACACGCAGGAGTGAGCTTTTCCCGGCACCGCTAGGCCCCAGCAGAACCAACGTCTCGCCCTGTGGGCACGTCAGCTGAATGTCAAATAGCGCCTGGTAGGCACCGTAGTAGCAGTTGATACCGTTTAGTTGAATACTCATGCGCAAAAACTGAATAGTAATTAGTGCCGCGAATCTTAACGTTGACAGCATAGTTATGCAATCATCGTGCGTTAAAATTTATTTTTGCGGGCAGGGTGATTAAAGAGTAGCACAACATCGCGTGATGTTACGGCTTTCGCCGCAATGCGCCACTGCGGTTATGCAAATGTGTGCGCGGGATCGTGCCGCCGGTTGGCGGCACGCATAATTTGCCTATTTTAGCAGCAGCTGGCTGAGCGAACCGCCAGCCAGATGCGGGGCTGCCCCAAGGTAGCGCACATCATCGACCGTCCAGCAGGTGCCTTCACGGACCATTAGCACCTCATCCTGCCATTCGCTGCTGCCACGCGATAAGTTGACGCGCAGCGGAATATTGCGCGCATCGGTGTTGGGGATGGTCGAGGCATCCGCCACGCTGGCCGCGGTTGCGCCGTCACGCTGGCTGGAGAACAGATCGCCGCTCAGCAGGCGCGCCTTTTGCGGTTCGCTGCGCTCTTTCAGCAAAGTCTGGTAGAGCTTATCGCTGAGATACGGCCGATATTTCGCCAGCTGTTGCGCATCGGGCACGCCCTGGGTGGGCTGTTGCAGGCGCATGTCGTAGAATTGCTGCGCCACGCTGTCGGGGTCGCCGTCGACGCACGGCCCGGTGCGGGTGCCAATATCCTTGTAGGCGGGCTCCACGCTGGTACAGGCGCTGAGTAACAGAGCCAGTGGAGCAATTGCAGCAAGTGCTTGGTATTTCATCCTGATTTCCTTATTGTTCTGCAAGAAAGGGTTTTTACCATTGAGTATAGCCGCTCTGCTTAACTGTACGGGCGCAGACATCTATCAAGGAGAGAGTTATGCAATTTTCAACGACCCCAACGCTGGAAGGTCAGCCGATTACGGGTTACTGCGGTGTGGTGACGGGCGAGGCGATCCTCGGGGCGAATATCTTTCGCGATTTCTTCGCCGGCATTCGCGATATCGTCGGTGGCCGCTCCGGCGCCTATGAGAAAGAGCTGCGTAAAGCGCGACAGATAGCGTTTAAGGAGCTGGAAGAACAGGCTAAAGCGCTGGGCGCTGATGCCGTGGTCGGCATTGATATTGATTACGAAACCGTGGGCAAAGACAGCAGCATGCTGATGGTCAGCGTAACGGGTACCGCGGTCAAACTGAGTCGTTGATGAGCCCGATGTCGATTATTCGCCCGCTGCTGGTGCTGCTGGCAGTGTGGCTCTACACCTCGATTACCCCGCAGGGACTTCATCCGCAGCAGGGTTACACGCTTGATACCCGCCAGGAGGCTTACGGCGCCCGCCCGCGCATTAAAGTGCTGGTGATCCACTACACCGCCGGGGATTTCTCTAACTCCCTCACTACGCTGACCGAGCGAGCCGTCAGCGCTCACTATCTGCTGCCCGCCACGCCGCCAAAATATGACGGTCAGCCGCTGGTGTGGCGCCTGGTGCCGGAGTCGATGCTCGCCTGGCATGCCGGGATCAGCTACTGGCGCGGCGCCACGCGGCTGAATGATACCTCGATTGGCATTGAGCTGGAGAACCCCGGCTGGCAGCGCACCGCCAGCGGCATCAGCTGGACGCCGTTCCCCGCCGGGCAGATGGCGGCGCTACTGCCGCTGGCGCGTGATATCATCAAACGCTACGGTATTCGTGCGCAGGATGTGGTAGCGCACAGTGATATTGCGCCGCTGCGCAAGCAGGATCCCGGCCCGCTGTTTCCCTGGCAGTGGTTTGCTCAGCAGGGCGTGGGGGCCTGGCCGGATGCCGCGCGCGTGACCTTTTATCTGGCCGGAAGGGCGCCGGGGCAGCGCGTCGATAAAGCGAAGCTGCTGGGTCTGCTGGCCAGCTATGGCTATGAGGTGACGAAAGAGATGGCGCCGTATCAGCAGCAGGCGCTGATTGCGGCGTTTCAGATGCACTTCCGCCCGGCGGATTATCGCGGCGTGGCCGATGCGGAAACCGAGGCCATCGCCGCTGCGCTGGTGGAAAAATATGGCACGGAGTAAGCGCGGTTAGTGCGCGGCGATAAATGCCTGCCACTCGCTGACCAGCGTCTGCAGGGCGGCGCGATCAACGTCGAGGTGCGTCACGAGGCGCGTGACCGCCCCGGCGCTCAGCAGGATAC
This sequence comes from Erwinia aphidicola, assembly GCF_024169515.1. Classification (NCBI taxonomy): domain Bacteria; kingdom Pseudomonadati; phylum Pseudomonadota; class Gammaproteobacteria; order Enterobacterales; family Erwiniaceae; genus Erwinia; species Erwinia aphidicola. The sequence goes on from NZ_JAMKCQ010000001.1 coordinate 3,324,211, forward strand.
CGCGTGCTTTCATCCACGGTCCCAGCTGCGCGACCTGCGCCTGCGGCAGGCGCAGGAACACCATGTTGGTATCCTGACGCGTGACGTCGACGCCAATTTCACGCAGCGCCCCGGCAAGCCAGGCGGCGTTGTCGTGATCCTCTTTTAAGCGCTCAACATGATGCTCCAGCGCGTACAGCCCGGCCGCTGCCAGAATTCCCGCCTGGCGCATGCCGCCGCCGGTCATTTTACGCCAGCGGCGCGCGCGCGCGATAAACTCATGACTACCGCACAGCATTGCTCCCACGGGGCAGCCCAGCCCTTTTGACAGGCAGATGGTCAGCGTGTCGCAGTAGCGGGCGAGGGCCTCCAGCGGCACATCCAGCGCCACGGCGGCGTTAAAAATACGTGCGCCGTCAACATGCAGCGCCAGTTTATGTTCGCGGGTAAAATCCCATGCCTGCTGCAGATAGGCGAGCGGCAGCACTTTACCGTTGTGAGTGTTTTCCAGACTGAGCAGGCGGGTGATGGCGAAGTGCACATCATCAGGTTTGATAAACTGCGCCACGACATCCAGCGGCAGCGTACCGTCAGCCGCCGCCAGAATCGGCTGTGGCTGGATGCTACCCAAAACCGCTGCACCGCCCGCTTCGTATTTATAGTTGTGAGCCAGCTGGCCGACAATATACTCTTCGCCACGCTGGCAGTGGCACAGCAGCGCCACGAGATTGGCCTGTGTTGCGCTGGGGAGAAGCAGGGCGGCAGGCTTACCGCTCAGGCGTGCCACTTCAGCTTCCAGCTTATTGACGGTGGGATCATCGCCGTACACATCATCCCCGGTTTCAGCTGCCATCATGGCGGCCAGCATCGCCTGAGTGGGGCGGGTTACGGTATCACTACGTAAGTCGATCACGCTTGCTCTCCTGAAGTAAAAACGGACGCCGCAGCGTCCGTGAAAAGGCTTTAACTCTTTTACCGCAGCCAGTTGGTTTTTGCCAGATCAACCACCTCGTCGCCGCGACCGTTAATGATGGCGCGCAGCATATACAGGCTGAAGCCTTTAGCCTGCTCAAACTCAATCTGCGGCGGCATCGCCAGCTCCTCTTTGGCGGTCACCACATCAATCAGCGCCGGGCCATCGTGCGCCAGCGCCTGCTGGATCGCCTCATCCAGCTGCGAGGCCTGCTCAACGCGGATGCCTTTTACCCCGCAGGCATTGGCGATAGCGGCAAAGTTAGGATTCTCCAGTTCGGTACCGTCGGTGAGATAGCCGCCGGTTTTCATCTCCATCGCCACGAAGCCAAGCACGCTGTTGTTAAACACCACGATTTTGACCGGCAGTTTGAGCTGCGCTAACGAGAGGAAGTCGCCCATCAGCATGCTGAAGCCGCCATCGCCGCACATGGCAATCACCTGGCGCTGCTTATCAATGGCCTGTGCGCCAATCGCCTGCGGCATCGCATTGGCCATTGAACCGTGGCTGAAGGAGCCGAGCAGGCGACGCTTACCGTTCATTTTCAGATAGCGCGCCGCCCAGACGGTTGGCGTGCCGACATCGCAGGTGAAAATGGCATCTTCGCTGGCGTGCAGGCTGAGCTGCTGCGCCAGATACTGCGGATGGATCGGCTGCTTGTCATTGGCGGTCGCGAGGTCGTCCAGCTCTTTACGCGCTTTGGCATAGTGCTCCAGCGCCTTGTCCAGGAATCTGCGCTCTGACTTCACGCTCAGCTGCGGCAGCAGCGCGCTGAGGGTCGCTTTGATGTCGCCGACCAGCGCCATCTCCACGTGGCAGTGGCTGCCGATACTGCCCGGATTGATATCGATCTGAATAATCCTGGCTTTCGGCGGATAGAAGGCGCGATACGGGAACTGGCTGCCCAGCACCAGCAGCGTGTCGGCATTCATCATGGCATGATAGCCGGAGGAGAAGCCGATCAGTCCCGTCATGCCGACATCGTAGGGATTGTCGTACTCAATGTGCTCTTTACCGCGCAGGGCGTGAACCACCGGCGCTTTCAGCGTCTCCGCCAGCTTCACCACTTCGGCATGTGCGCCGGCGCAGCCGCTGCCGCACAGCAGTGTGATATCACCCGCCTGATTCAGCGCCTCCGCCAGCTTTGCCAGCTCGGCGGGGACCGGTTGCACCTGCGGCAGCTGCGGCGGATACCACTCGGATGATGCGCCTTCCGGGGCGGCACTCAGGGCGATGTCGCCGGGCAGCACCACCACTGAGACACCGCGATTGAGAATCGCTTTGCGCATCGCAATCGCCAGCACCTGCGGCAGCTGCTCCGGGTTTGAGACCAGCTCACAGTAGTGGCTGCATTCGCGGAACAGCTCCTGTGGATGCGTTTCCTGAAAATAGTTGCTGCCAATTTCGGCAGAAGGGATATGGGCGGCAATTGCCAGTACCGGAACATGGTTACGGTGGCAGTCGTAAAGGCCGTTGATCAGATGCAGGTTGCCCGGCCCGCAGGAACCCGCGCACACCGCCAGCTCCCCGCTAAGATGCGCCTCTGCACCCGCGGCGAAGGCGGCCACCTCCTCATGACGGGTCGGCATCCACTGGATAGTGCCCATTTTATTCAGGCTGTCACTCAGGCCGTTTAACGAGTCGCCGGTGACGCCCCAGATACGTTTCACGCCCGCGCTCTCAAGGGTTTTAGCCAGCAGTGCGGCAATAGTTTGCTTCATTAAATTCTCCCAGGTCAGAAATCCATTCGAATTGGCGAACAGTGCAAAGCATAGACGACTCTGCCAGACGGGGAGGATGATGTGATGCGTTAGCTCACTTGACCACCAGCAAGCCTGCTACCATCCTGATTAGAAACAACAGGAAAGCGCCCTATGATACTGCAACTGATTGAGATTAGCGGTTTTCGCGGTTTGAACCAGCTCTCACTACCGCTGGAGCAGGATAACGTGCTGATCGGGGAGAATGCCTGGGGGAAATCGAGCCTGCTGGATGCGCTGACCCTGCTGCTGGCACCCGGGGAACTCTACCAGTTTAGCCCCGCCGACTTTCACTGTTCGCCCGATGGCGCAGCAGCGCGCGCGCAGCAGATTGAGGTGCGCTTTACTTTTGCTGAGTATGAGGCCGGGCAGCATCAGGCGGCGCGCTATCAGCCGCTTAACGGGCTGTGGCAGCCCGCGCAGGGCGAGTTAAAACGGCTCTGCTACCGGGTTTGCGGCGAGCTGCAGCCAGAGAAGGCGGTGGTCACGCGCCATGAATTTGTTGATGCGAACGGCGCGGTCATCCCGGGGGATCAGACGGCGCGGGTGCAGACGCTGACGCGGCTCCATCCGGTTTTGCGCCTGCGCGATGCGCGCTTTAACCGGCGGCTACATCTGGAAGTGGACGCCTCTGGCGACCCGTCGTCATTTAACCAGCTGGCCAGCCAGATTGAGACGCTGACGCGGGATTTACAGTCGCGGCCACAGAATCTCACCGATGGCGCACTGCGTCAGGGGCTGAGCACCATGCAGCAGCTGTTAGAGCACTACTTCTCGGTTCAGCTGCCTGCGGCCTCTTCCCAGAGCGGACGTGCTGCTCATCAGCAGGCATCGCGGCGGGGCTGGCGCTATCTCGACAACATTAATCAGCTGATTGCGGATGCCGACAGCCGCAGCCGTCGCCTGATCCTGCTGCGGATGTTTGCCCTGCTGGTACAGGCGCGCGGCGCGCATCATCTTGACCCGCAGGCCAGGCCGCTGCTGCTGATTGAGGATCCTGAAACGCGCCTGCACCCGATTATGCTGGCGGTGGCCTGGGGACTGTTATCGCTGCTGCCGCTGCAAAAAATGGCCACCACCAACTCTGGCGAACTGCTCTCAATGGTACCGGTCGAGCAGGTCTGCCGCCTGGTGCGCGAGCCGCAGCGGGTCAAAGCCTGGCGCGTGGGGCCGCAGGGCATGAGCGCCGAAGAGAGCCGCCGCATTGCGTTCCACATCCGCTTTAACCGCCCCTCGGCGCTGTTTGCCCGCTGCTGGCTGTTGGTCGAGGGGGAGACGGAGGTGTGGGTGATGAACGAGCTGGCGCGCCAGTGCGGCTATCACTTTGCCGCGGAAGGGGTGAAAGTGATTGAGTTCGCGCAATCCGGGCTGCGCCCGCTGCTGAAGTTTGCGCGCCGGATGGGCATTGAGTGGCATGTACTGACCGACGGCGACGAAGCGGGCAAGAAATATTCTGCTACCGCCCGCAGCCAGCTGGAAGGGGACAGCCAGGCAGAACAGCAGCACCTGACGCAGTTACCCGCACTGGATATGGAGCATTTCCTGTACAGGCAGGGATTCGCAGAGGTATATCATCGTACGGCACGGCTGCCGCCCAATGCGCCGATGAACCTGCGGCGCGTCATCGCCAAAGCGATTCAGCACTCTTCCAAACCGGATTTAGCCATCGCGGTGGCGATGGATGCCGCACAGCGTGGCACGCAATCCGTTCCGCTGCTGTTACGCAACATGTTCGCCCAGGTACAGTGGCTGGCACGCGGCAAAGCGGATTAACCCGGTGGGCTTGAAAACGGGTTAACGCAACCCATATCTGTTGAAGGTCAGCGAGAAACAGAAAAATGCCAGCATCAGTGGCTGGCATTTTATCGTAGGGTTGTACAGAATGATTGTGAAGGGTCAGGCGCTAATTGCCATGGCCTCTTCCACAGGGACGATGAGGCTCGCATGATTGCCTTTTGGCCCCTCATGCACATCGAACTGGACTTGTTGCCCGGCTTTTAGCGTTCTGTATCCGTCCATCTTAATGGTCGAGTAGTGGGCGAAGATATCTTCGCCACCGCCCACCGGACAGATGAAACCGAAGCCTTTGGCGTTATTGAACCATTTAACAGTACCCGTCTCCATGCTTCTACATCCCTCGCAAGACATTCTAATTGAGTGGAGGTGTTCAGGCTTATTGACCTGACGGCTGATTAAAAGATATTCAGCCTGTTGCTGTACTGTAGAGAAATGGTATCAAGGGTCAAGCAAACGGACGGTTATCGCAGGGACAAAATCATCAAAATTTGAAGCAGTTAACGCTATTGCAAATTTTGTGATGAAGGTCGCGAAAGACCAGTTCTGTAGACAATTTCCACCGCGCCGCTCAACATTTTCTTCATGTTATTCCTAACCTGAATGATGTTAGTCTGGCGTAATCAGGTAACGTTGATCACACTGGGTATGTATGGGAAAGACTAACGACTGGCTTAACTTTGAACAGCTTGCTGATGACAAAGTGCGTGAAGAGCTCAAGCCACCATCGATGTATAAAGTTATTCTGAACAATGACGATTATACGCCTATGGAATTTGTTATTGACGTGCTGCAAAAGTTCTTTTCTTATGATGTTGAACGTGCAACGCAACTGATGCTTACGGTTCACTACCAGGGAAAGGCGATTTGTGGTGTTTTCACTGCCGAAGTGGCAGAGACCAAAGTCGCTCACGTGAACAAATATGCCAGGGAAAATGAGCATCCGTTGCTTTGTACGCTGGAAAAAGCCTGAATAAGGCGATCTATTGGGGGAGGTGCCTATGCTCAATCAAGAACTGGAACTCAGTTTAAATATGGCTTTCGCCAGAGCGCGTGAGCACCGACATGAGTTTATGACCGTCGAGCATTTGTTACTGGCTCTGCTCAGTAACCCGTCGGCCAGAGAGGCACTGGAAGCCTGTACGGTGGATATCGTGGCATTACGCCAGGAGCTTGAAGCCTTCATTGAACAAACCACCCCGGTCCTGCCGGTTAGTGAAGAAGAGCGCGACACACAGCCGACGCTCAGTTTCCAGCGCGTACTGCAGCGTGCAGTATTCCATGTCCAGTCTTCCGGCCGTAGTGAAGTGGCTGGGGCAAACGTCCTCGTGGCTATATTTAGCGAGCAGGAATCACAGGCAGCCTATCTGCTGCGCAAGCATGAAGTCAGCCGCCTTGATGTGGTGAACTTTATCTCTCACGGCACGCGCAAAGATGAGCCAGGCCCGGCATCTGGCGCGGAAAATCCGGTTAACGAAGAGCAAGCAGGCGGGGAGGATCGTATGGAAAACTTCACCACCAACCTTAACCAGCTTGCCCGTGTTGGCGGTATCGATCCGCTGATCGGCCGCGATAAAGAGCTGGAGCGTGCTGTCCAGGTGCTGTGCCGTCGCCGCAAGAATAACCCGCTGCTGGTGGGGGAGTCGGGCGTCGGTAAAACCGCGATTGCTGAGGGTCTCGCCTGGCGTATTGTGCAGGGCGACGTGCCGGAAGTGATGAAAGAGTGCACCATCTACTCGCTGGATATTGGCTCACTGCTGGCCGGGACTAAATATCGCGGTGACTTCGAGAAGCGTTTTAAAGCGCTGCTGAAACAGCTGGAGCAGGATAACAACAGCATTCTGTTTATCGATGAGATCCATACCATCATCGGTGCGGGTGCGGCCTCCGGCGGCCAGGTCGATGCGGCTAACCTGATCAAACCGCTGCTGTCGAGCGGCAAGATCCGCGTGATGGGCTCAACCACCTATCAGGAATTCAGCAATATCTTCGAAAAAGATCGTGCGCTGGCACGCCGCTTCCAGAAGATCGATATTACTGAACCTTCGATTGATGAAACGGTGCAGATCCTCACCGGATTGAAGCCGAAGTACGAAGCGCACCACGACGTGCGTTATACCGCGAAAGCGGTGCGTGCAGCGGTGGAGCTGGCGGTGAAATACATCAACGATCGTCATCTGCCGGACAAGGCGATCGACGTCATTGATGAAGCGGGGGCGCGTGCGCGCCTGATGCCAGTCAGCAAGCGCAAGAAAACGGTGAACGTGTCGGACATCGAAACGGTGGTGGCGCGTATTGCGCGTATTCCGGAGAAGAGCGTATCGGCTTCCGATCGCGACTCCCTGAAAACGCTGGGCGATCGCCTGAAAATGCTGGTGTTCGGCCAGGACAACGCCATTGAGGTGCTGACCGAAGCCATTAAGATGAGCCGTGCGGGGCTGGGCCAGGATCGTAAACCGGTCGGTTCCTTCCTGTTTGCTGGCCCTACCGGCGTCGGTAAAACCGAGGTGACCGTACAGCTGGCGAAAGCGCTGGGCATTGAGCTGCTGCGTTTTGATATGTCCGAGTATATGGAGCGCCACACCGTCAGTCGCCTGATTGGTGCGCCTCCGGGCTATGTTGGTTTTGACCAGGGCGGCCTGTTAACCGATGCGGTAATTAAACATCCGCACGCGGTGGTGCTGTTGGACGAAATCGAGAAGGCTCACCCGGACGTGTTCAACCTGCTGCTGCAGGTGATGGATAACGGGATGCTGACCGATAACAACGGCCGCAAAGCGGACTTCCGCAATGTGGTGGTGGTGATGACCACCAACGCCGGGGTAAGGGAAACGGAACGTAAATCTATCGGCCTGATCCAGCAGGACAACAGCACCGATGCGATGGAAGAGATCAAAAAGATCTTTACCCCAGAGTTCCGTAACCGTCTGGATAATATTATCTGGTTTAAGCATCTCGACCAGGCCGTTATTCATCAGGTGGTCGACAAGTTTATTGTCGAACTGCAGGCTCAGCTGGATGCCAAAGGCGTCTCGCTGGAAGTCAGTGATGATGCGCGTGACTGGCTGGCAGAGAAAGGTTACGACAAAGCGATGGGTGCGCGCCCGATGGCGCGTACCGTGCAGGAGAGCCTGAAGAAACCGCTGGCTAATGAACTGCTGTTTGGTTCGCTGGTTGACGGCGGCTCGGTATCAGTGGCGCTGGATAAAGACAAAAACCAGCTGACCTACCACTTCCTCAGCGCCGAGAAGCGTAAAGCGGAAGGCACCGTTCACTAACCGCTAACCGCGATGTGAATAAAAAAGCCTGATGAATATCATCAGGCTTTTTTTTATCTATCGACAGCTGGGTTGCAGCCGCAGTAACGACGGCCAGAGTGCGGCCCAGTCGCCGCCGTGCGTCATTCCCGCCACGCTGACAATACGTACGCAGGGGCTGTGGCTGGCCTGCGCGTAACCCTGCGTCACGCTTGCAGGGACTACCCGATCGTCGCTGCCGGAGAAGTGGATCTGCGGCAGCCGCGCCAGGGCAGGCGCCACCTCTTTGGCATTCAGCGAGCCCGGCATTGCGCTGGCCTGATGCAGCCGGTTCACTTCCTCACTGTCCAGATTGCCCGCCACGGTGCGCAGTGACTGGATATCCTGGCGTTTTGCCGCCACCAGCGCGGCCACCGCACCGCCGCCGGAATACCCGGTCAGCACCACCGGCTGACCGGGCGTCTGGCGTACCAGCTGGCTGACGGCATCGTTCATTGCGTCAATTACGGCGGGCGCAAAGCGCAGATCGGTCCACCAGCGGGTGTCACAGCCTGGGCTGCGCGTCATGGCAATGAACTGGCAGGGGCGGGCGAGGTAGATCACATTGGCAGCGCGATCTGCGGCAGCAAGCCGCAGCGCGACAGGGTTAAAAGGGGTCGGGTCATGGGAAGGCTGGCTGGGCGTGACCCAGGCAAAGCCATCGCCCTCAACGTAGAGATGCAGCGGCTGGCGCGGATCGCTTATTCGCCCCCACCAGCGGAGAATAAAGGGCGCGGCGTGAATTTCGCCGCGCTGGAATCCCGCCGACTGCGCAATGGCATCGGCGGTTTCAGTACGATTGGCTGGGGCACAGCCGCCGCAAAGCAGGCTGCACCCCAGTAATCCTGCGCTTAAAAACGTCAGTCTCATCGGCAGATCAGAACAGCTTACGCACTTGCAGGCTGATGGTTTGCCCCTCAAAGTGCGGAGCGGCCTGCAGGTCATAGCGCGCTTCCAGGCTCAAGTCATCAGCATGGGCCAGCGTGGCACCAATACTGGCTTCGGCACTGTCTTTAGCAGGGCTGGCGCCCGCAGTGGTGAAGCGCGTTTCGCCAATGCTGTCTGCACTGAAGCCGGAGGAGGTTTTCATCGGGCTGCGGTCATACTGATGCGTCCACATCAGCTGTACAAACGGCGACAGCGCTCCGGCACCGGTTGACCAGCTGTGCGCCAGCTTGCTGCCGAGGCTGCTCTCGATCGACTGGCTGTGCGCGCTGTCGACGGATAGTGCACTACCGCCATCGCTGCTCTCCTGGTAGCTGCCCTGATGCAGATAGCTGTAGCTCATGCTGGCCAGCGGGGTGAGCACGGTGGCATCGCCCAGCGCCAGCGGATAGCCAAACTCACCTTTCACTGCGGCCTGCTGACCGTGAAAATGGCTACTGGCGCTGTCGTTAAAGCCGCTAAAGTCAACGGCGCGCTGGCTTTCGTAGGACTGGCGGGTCAGGCTGGTGCTGAGGTTGACAAACCACGGTTCGCCGGTATAGCTGGCGTAAGCGATACCGCCCCAGGCGTCGACATCGCTGCTGTTGCCCTTCAGGTTATCAGCGCCTTTAACCGAGGTACGGCTGTAGCTCAGCGCCACGCCCGCGCGCCAGTTGCCGGGCAGCTGGCGGTCAAGACCCAGCACCAGGCCGCCGTAGTGGGCGCGATAGCCGCTGACGTTATCCGTCATGCCCTGGCGAGCACTGCCGTAGAACGGTTTGCCCCAGGCCGCCCAGTCGAGGCTGTCATCACCGGTGGCGATACCGCGAGCGCTGCCGCTTTGCGCGGTGCGCAGACCGTCCAGATGGCTGCCGACCACGCCCAGCGCATCCATGGATGCGGAGGCGGTTGCGGCGGAAGCCATGCTGTTCTGTGCCGGAGCCAGCTGTTCGCCAATACGGTTAGCCTCAGCCTGCGTGGTAATGGTTTTGGAGGCGTTAAACAGGTCGAGCAGGCCAGCAGAAAAGCCGCTGTAGCTGGAGAGCCCGTTGATCGAGGCAATCGCATTACCGGTGGTGGGCAGCGGTTTGGCCGCTACCGGAGCGGTTGGCGTGGTCGGCGTCACCGGGATTACCGGAATGACTGGCGTTACCGGAGTGACCGGGGTGACAGGCTCTGTCGGCGTGGTCGGAGGTGAAACCGGCACCGTTGGCGTGGTCGGGGTGACTGGCGGTGCTGGCGTCACTGGCGTTGGTGGTGTTGGTGGCGTCACTGGTGGTGTGGGGGCGGGGTCATCGAGATAGAGCGCCAGATCGCTGCTGCTACCGTTATCGACCACTTTCGCCGTGACCACGCCGTTATAGTTATCCACCACGTAGTGCAGGGCGCTGGCATTGTAGGTCGCGCTGCCTGCGCTGATTGCCAGATAGCGCTGGCCGCTGGCAAAGCCATAGCTGCTGCCGGTGCTGCTTAAACGGATGGTCGAGCCGGAATCAATCAGCGCGTTGCCGCTGACGGTCAGGCGGCCATAGCCGATATCCAGCGCGCTGCCCTGGCCAAACGTGGCGTCAGAAACCCCGAGATTAAGGATGGCATCTTGGGTCTGATGGTAGTTGCCGCTAATGGTGAGTGGCTGGGTGACCAGCACATCAGCACTGTTGGTAAGGGTGTGGCTGCCCCCCAGGTCTACATTATCATTCAGCAGCAGCATTCCCCCGCCAAAGCTGACATCGGCGCCGGTGGCGACAATCTGGCCAGTCGGGTTACCCATCATCGGACCGATAAAGAAATGGTTTGCGCCGGTCAGCTGCCCCCGGCGGTCACTGCCGCCGTTAATCACCAGTTCATTGCTGGAGGTGTGGACAATATTGCCGGCAATGGTGCCGCTGTTATTGATAGTGCCGATGGCACCATTAAGACTGTTAGTGATTGCGTTGTTAGTGAATGCATTCAAACCGGGATTGAAGGAGCCGATATAACCGTCGTTGTTCAGCGTGGTTATCTGACCCCGGTTGAAAATCGCCGTTTGGCCGCCGGAAATTATTCCGTTTTCAGTGATGTTCAGCGAACTGATAGTGCCGAAATTGGCGATGCCGATGCCGCTAAATTGTGAGCCTGTAAAGTTGTCACTGTTGATAACACCGTTGTTTATCAGGGTGCCGATGCTGCTATCGTTTTCAATCGCAATGCCCGTAGTGGAAGTGATAGAGCCGGAGTTCTTCAATGAAGCGAGAGAGCCGCTGTTGTACAGGGCGATCTGATTCTGATTATAAATAGTCCCCTGATTCTCGATCAGAGTGGTTATCTGAGCGTTTTGCACAGCGAACTGCTCACTGCCGGTACTCACCACGCCATCGGGCGTGATGGTTAACGTATCGGTCGATACCAGATAAGGGGCCGCGAAAGAGGAATCGTTAATCACATCGGTGGGTACAGGCGTTGCATGAGCCAGGGTGACGCACTGCGCCGCCGCCAGGGCAATCACCAGCGGTTTGAGCGGGAAAGCGTGAAGCGTTGTTTTCATTATTTTGCCACCATCAGAGTTATCAGGGCTGATTCATTCAGCTATTTTTAAGAATATTCTGATTTATCGGCACGGCATGAAGGCACTTTAGCGGGGCTGGAAAATATATCTGGCGCATAAAAAAACCGGACTGAGAGCAGTCCGGTTTGGATTATCAGTGCGGCAAGCGTTAACGCGGCAGCACGGCAGAATGGGGCAAATTAGCGACTACGGAAGACAATGCGGCCTTTGCTCAGGTCGTACGGGGTCAGCTCTACAGTGACTTTGTCGCCCGTCAGGATGCGGATATAGTTTTTGCGCATTTTACCGGAGATATGAGCGGTAACCACGTGACCGTTTTCCAATTCAACGCGGAACATGGTGTTAGGTAACGTATCGAGTACGGTACCCTGCATTTCAATATTGTCTTCTTTGGCCATCGAATCCTCTAGGTGGACTACCTTAGTTTTGAACCGGCAAGATAATGCCGAATTTCACGTATTAAGTAAAGAATTGTGGATGAATTCACCCACATCAACCCCTCTAAAGCGCACACCTGGCGCAGACGGGTTACGTTTAAATCTGGAGTAAATGGCGTCAGCGTGGGGGAACAGCGGGCTAAGAATCTGTTTAAATATGCTTTTGTCGCACGATTAAAACAGTTCTGACAAGGTGCGTTGAGATTCCCAGCCTGGTATTCCGCATCACCATCTTGTACCGGTGAAAGGCGGACGACATACCAAACGCGCATATTATATCACTGTTCTCATCGCCATGCCTGGAAAACATCGGGAGATTGCATTAAAAAAGCCGCTGCGGTTGCCAGCAGTCGGTGATAAGTGGCTGATGTGCCAAGGAATAGACGTACTGCAGATAGCTGGCGCGCGCGATCTCCTCCGCGCCGAGTGAGGCGGTATGAGGGTTAAGCACCTGACAGTCTATCAGCTTACCGCCCTGGCGATGGAACCACTCGCTAAACACCAGCAGCGCCGTTTTGGAGGCATTCTCCCGCCGGCTGAACATCGACTCGCCGCAAAAAATTTGCCCGAGCGCCAGGCCGTACATGCCGCCCACCAGTTCGTCGCCGAGCCACACTTCAATCGACTGCGCATGCCCGAGTTCGAACAGCTTGAGCCAGGCGCGCTTCACTTCAAAGGTGATCCAGGTACCTTCCTCACGATCGCTGGCGCAGCCTTCGATCACCTGCTGAAAGTCCTGATTGATCGTTACCCGGTAGGGCGACCTGCTGTGAAAGCGCTTCATACTGCGGCTGAGGTGAAAGGCTTCGGGTAACAGCACGGCGCGCGGATCGGGTGACCACCACAGGATCGGATCGCCGGGTGAAAACCACGGGAAGATCCCCTTGTGGTAGGCATTGAGCAGACGAGCCGGGCTCAGGTCGCCGCCCATTGCCAGCAGGCCATTAGGTTCCCGCAGCGCCATTTCTGGCGGCGGGAAGTTTAACGATTCGCGTGAAAGCTGTATCAGGCGCATCCGCAGATTCTCAACAGGGCAGAGCTAATGACTATAGCGCAAAGCGCTGCAGAAAAGTCCAGTAGCGACCCTGTTTTGCGACTAATTCGGCATGATTACCCTGTTCGATGATTTCGCCGCTGTCCATAACGCAAATCCGGTCAAAATGTGCCAGGCCGCGCAGGCGGTGGGTGACCATAATAAGCGTTTTGTTTTGCGCCACCTGGCGCAGCAGCGCGAGGATCTGCCGTTCGGTTTCCGCATCCAGCCCTTCGGTCGGCTCATCCAGCAGCATCAGATCGCCGCCGTGCAGCAGCGCACGCGCCAGCCCCAGGCGGCGCAGTTCACCACCGGACAGCTGGCGGCCGCCTTCACCGAGCCAGGCGTTCAGACCCTGGCTGTTTTCCAGCAGTTTCTCCAGCCCGACCTGCTGCAGCGCGGCGCTCAGCTGTTCATCGCTTGCGTCGGGCGCGGCCAGCAGCAGGTTATCGCGCAGCGTGCTGCTGAACAGATGCACGCGCTGGGTGACGACGCTGGTGCGCGCACGCAGGTCGGCTTCGCTGTACTGGTCAAGCGGCTGGCCGCTGAGCTGAATCGTCCCGCGTTGAGGATCCCAGGCGCGCGTCAGCAGCTGAAGCAGCGTCGACTTGCCGCATCCGGTGCGCCCCAGCAGCGCAATGTGTTCGCCTGCTGCGATGTCCAGAGAGAGATCCCTGATCGCCAGCGGCGCATTGTCTGCGTAGCCGAAGCTGATGTTGCTCAGCGTGAGCGCAGCCTGTCCCGAGGCCTGCGTCGTAGCCTGGCGGAAGGTGACCGCCGGGCGCTGTTCGATTATCTGCGTTACGCGCTGCGCGGAGGCAATCACATGGCCAAGATGCTGAAAAGCGGTGCCCACCGGACCGAGTGCTTCGAACGCGGAGAGTGCACAGAAGACAAACAGCGCAATATACGCACCCGGATACGGGTCGCCACCAATGCCTGCGGCACTCAGCCACAGCATCAGCGTGACGGCAATTCCGCCCATCAGCATCACCAGCCCCTGTGACAGCCCTGTCAGGCTGGCCTGGCGATGCTGTGCGCTCAGCCAGGCCTGTTCCGTGGCATCCATCGCGTCACGAAAGCGCTGTGCCGCACCATACAGGCTCAGCTCTGCCTGGCCCTGGAGCCAGCGCATCAGGCCGCTACGATACTCGCCGCGCAGGCGGGTAAGATCGGCGCCGACGGGCAGCCCGGCACGGTAAAACAGCGGTGGCAGTGCGACCAGCGTCAGCAGCATCAGGCCGCCGAGCGTCAGGGCCAGATAAGTATCAAGGAAGCTCAGGCCAAAAGTGACCACGACAATCACCACCAGCGCCCCGACCAGCGGTGAAATCACCCGCAGGTAGAGGTGATCGAGCGTGTCGACATCCGCCACCAGTCGGTTAAGCAGCTCTCCCTGGCGGAAGCGGGCAATGCCGGCAGGGGAGAGCGGCAACAGCTTACTGAAGGTAAACACCCGCAGATGCTGCAGCACGCGGAAGGTGCCGTCATGGCTCACCAGGCGCTCAAGATAACGTGCGACGGTGCGGCTGATGGCGGCACCGCGTACTCCGGCGGCGGGCAGCATATAGTTAAAGCTGTAAATCCCTGCGACACCGGCCAGCGAGGTGGCGGCGAGGAACCAGCCGGAAAGCGTAATCAGGCCGATGCTGGCCAGCAGCGTCACCACCGCCAGCAGCATGCCGAACAGCAGGCGCAGAATATGGCGACGATACAGTTTTAAGAACGGCAGCAGGGTTTTCATTCAAGCGATCCTCCGCGCTGAGCCAGCAGGTCAGCAAACGCGCCGGGCTGATTAGCCAGGGTCTGCCAGCGACCCTGCTGGACAATTTTACCGTCGCGCATCAGCCAGATTTCATCCCACTGTGACAGGCGATCGAGCTGATGGGTGATTAACAGCGTGCTTTGCGCATGCGAAGCCGCCAGCAGCGCGTGATTGACGTGCTGCTCGCTGTGCGCATCAAGGCTGGCATCTGGTTCATCCAGCAGCAGCAGCTGGCAGGGCTTCATCAACGCGCGGGCAACGGCAACGCGCTGCGCCTGGCCAACCGACAGGCTGGCAGCCTGGTCGCCGATTTCACTCTCCAGCCCGGCAGGCAGGCGCGGCAGAAACTCGTTGACCCCGGCAAGTTCCAGCACCTGCTGCAGGCGGGCTTCATCGTGGTTGCCGCTCAGCAGAATATTCTGCCGCAGCGTGCTGGCGGGCAGTTGCGGGTTTTGCCCTACCCACGCCAGCTGCAGCTGCCAGTGGGGCAGGGCAATATCGCGCAGCTCAACGCCGTTAACCTGTAACGACCCCTGATAGGGCAGATAGCCGAGCAGCACGTTCATCAGCGAGGTTTTCCCCGCGCCGCTTTGCCCGACCAGCGCCACGCGCTGCCCTGGCTGCAGGGTGAAGCTAAGTGGCCCGGCGAGCTGAATGCCGTCAGCGGTGACGATCGTCAGATCGCTGGCGACCAGGCTGAAGCCAGTGTGTAATTCAGGCGTGAGCTCACCGCGCTGAAGCGCTGCGCCCTCACTCTCTTCAATAAAGGTTTGCAGTGCGTCGGCGGCACCCACTGCCTGCGCCTTGGCATGATAGAACGCCCCGAGATCGCGCAGCGGCTGGTAGAACTCAGGCGCCAGGATTAGCACCAGGAAACCGGCAAACATCGTCACTGCGCCGCTGTAGTGGCCGAAGTCGAACACGCCAAGATAGGAGAAACCGAAATAGACAGCGATCAGGGCAATCGAGATAGAGGCAAAGAACTCCAGCACCGCCGAGGAGAGGAAGGCCATGCGCAGCACTTCCATGGTGCGCTGGCGGAATTGCTCGGAAGCCTCGGCAATATTGGCCGTTTCGGCCTCGGCACGGTGGAACAGGCGCAGCGTTTCCAGCCCGCGCAGGCGGTCAAGAAACTGCCCGCTCAGGCGCGCCAGTGCCTGGAAATTGCGGCGGTTGGCATCTGCGGCGCCCATACCGACCATCGCCATAAACAGCGGGATCAGCGGCGCGGTGGCGAGCAGGATCAGCGAGGCCGCCCAGTTCACCGGGAATAGCAGGATCAGCACCAGCAGCGGAATGATCCCCGCCAGCATCATCTGCGGCAGATAGCGCGCGTAGTAATCCTGCATCTCTTCGATCTGCTCCAGCAGCAGGGTAGCCCAGCTGCCGGCAGGTTTGCCCTGAACCCAGGCGGGGCCGAGATCGGAGAGGCGGTTAAGCACCTGCTGGCGCAGCACCTGGCGGATCGCCTGACCGGTTTTAAAACCGACCTTTTCCCGCAGCCAAGCCAGCCCGGCGCGTGCCGCAAAGCAGGCCAGCAGCAGAATAAAGTGCAGCAGTTGCGTATCGCGCGGTTGATGATCAACCAGCAGCGCCTGCAGCAGCGAGGCGAGGAACCAGGCCTGTGCGAGGATCAGGAGCGCACTTAACGTGCCCAGCATGTAGGAGAGACGCAGCCAGCGATGGCCGTGGACACTCTGACTTTTCAACCAGCGGGTGAGTTGTTGTTGCCGTGTTTTATTCATCTGTTGCCGTGTTGCCCTGACGTAAACAGTAGTGAGGCAGAGGCCCCAGGAAGATCGGTGTCAAGCGCGGCAATGTTACAATGCGGAGGGTGAAAAGGCGACAATTGCTCGTCGCCTTGGGCAAGATTAGCTCAGAGTTTTAACAACTTACTGATTATTTTTAACCAAACCGTCAAGATAACGCTCGGCATCCAGCGCGGCCATACAGCCGGTACCGGCGGAAGTAATCGCCTGACGATAGATATGGTCCATAACATCTCCGGCGGCAAACACGCCCGGGATGCTGGTCTGAGTTGCGTTGCCATGGATGCCGGACTGCACCTTGATGTAGCCGTTTTCCAACTCCAGCTGACCGTTAAAGATTGCAGTGTTCGGGCTGTGGCCGATCGCGACAAACAGTCCGGCAACGTCCAGTGTCTTAGTCTGGTCATCTTTGGTCGAACGCAAGCGCAGGGAGCTGACGCCCATCTGGTCGCCCAGCACTTCGTCCAGAGTATGATCGGTATGCAGCACGATATTGCCGTTTCTGACCTTCTCATTCAGGCGGTCGATGAGGATTTTTTCTGCACGGAAGCTGTCGCGACGGTGAATCAGGTGCACCTCAGCCGCGATATTCGCCAGATAGAGCGCTTCTTCCACTGCGGTATTACCGCCGCCAATCACAGCGACTTTCTGATTGCGATAAAAGAAACCATCACAGGTTGCACAGGCGGAGACGCCGCGGCCTTTAAACGCCTCTTCTGACGGCAGGCCGAGGTAGCGAGCCGAGGCACCGGTAGCGATGATCAGGGCATCCGCCGTGTACTCACCTTCGTCGCCGGTCAGACGGAAAGGGCGGTTCTGCAGGTCGACGCTGTGGATATGGTCGAAGATGATCTCGGTATTGAATTTCACCGCGTGCTCATGCATACGCTCCATCAGCAGGGGGCCGGTCAGTTCGTTAGCATCACCCGGCCAGTTTTCCACGTCGGTGGTGGTGGTCAGCTGGCCGCCTTTTTCCAGCCCGGTGATCAGCACCGGGTTGAGGTTGGCGCGTGCAGCATACACCGCTGCGGTGTAGCCCGCCGGGCCGGAACCCAGAATCAGTAATTTACTGTGTTTCGCCGTACTCATGAGACCCTCATTATTTAACTGGCAAACAGATGCAGCGATTGTAGGGAATTTGCCGGGGCAAAAAAAGCGTTCTGCAATTTTGTTAACAATTAATGAAAAAGGTTTAACCAATCGTGGGCCAGGCAAACGACTGCGCTGTCTGCAAAACAGACTATATGGCCCGGACTATGCCATTTTAAGTCAAAAATAGTCATTGAAAAACAGAGAGACAGCCACTGCTATGGCATGTTGTACTGATTTTATTTGTTTTGCTTTGACAATCGGCTGAGCTTTTGCGAAAACATTATGAGAAGCAGAGGGAATTCGGCCCGGTCTTCCAGGATTTCATCCCGGATTTTCTATTTATGGCCGGATAAACTCAGCCTGTTATGTGCAATGACTCATGGTGTGGACAGACAACATGCGTCAGGTAGATAAAGCGATTAATCCCGCAACAGGCTCACTGTCTTCACTTAGATCAACCCTGTTACATTAATGGCGTTCAGGGTATGGCAGGTAGGGAAGGATTTTAAGAGAGACAATAATAATGGTAGACAATAAAAAACGACCTGGTAAAGACCTCGACAGAATCGACCGCAATATCCTGAATGAGCTGCAGAAGGACGGTCGTATTTCTAACGTCGAGCTTTCCAAACGCGTAGGGTTATCCCCAACGCCATGTCTGGAGCGCGTGCGCCGCCTGGAGCGTCAGGGCTTCATTCTCGGTTATACCGCACAGTTAAACCCGCACTACCTGGATGCTTCTCTGCTGGTATTCGTTGAGATTACTCTGAATCGTGGTGCGCCGGATGTGTTTGAGCAATTTAACGCCGCCGTGCAAAAACTTGAGGAAACTCAAGAGTGTCACCTGGTTTCCGGTGATTTCGACTACCTGTTGAAAACCCGCGTGCCAGACATGTCTGCATATCGTAAACTGCTCGGCGAAACCTTGCTGCGTCTGCCGGGCGTGAACGATACCCGTACCTATGTGGTCATGGAAGAAGTGAAACAAAGTAACCGGTTAGTGATTAAAACGCGGTAACACAGGGCAGGTGCAAAACCTGGTAGTTTTCGGTACACTCCTGTGAATTCATACAGGTTCAGCGTCGGGCATGCCCGGCGCTGTTGCCTTCATAGTTTACAGGCACCTGGAGAGTACTCTTGAGCCAGGAATACACAGAAGATAAAGAAGTTTCGTTACAACCGCTGAGCAGTGGGCGTCGCCTGCTGGAAGCGTTACTGATTATTGTTGCTCTTTTCGCCGTTTATCTGATGGTGGCGTTGATGAGCTTCAACCCTTCCGATCCCAGCTGGTCGCAAACCGCCTGGCATGAACCCATCCACAATTTAGGTGGGGGGGTAGGGGCCTGGCTTGCTGACACGCTGTTCTTTATTTTCGGCGTGATGGCGTACGCCCTTCCTCCGGTGATTTTAGGCCTGTGCTGGATCACCTTCCGTCAGCGTCATTCTCAGGATTACATCGACTACTTCGCGGTAGCACTACGTCTGATCGGCGTGCTGGCGCTGGTAGTGACCTCCTGTGGCCTGGCCGCGCTGAATGCCGATGATATTTGGTACTTTGCCTCTGGCGGCGTGATCGGCAGCCTGCTGAGTAACGCGATGGCCGCCTGGTTCAGCGGTCCCGGCGGCACGTTGACGCTGCTGTGCATCTGGGCGGCGGGCCTGACGCTCTACACGGGCTGGTCCTGGCTGACGATTGCCGAGAAAATTGGCGGGGTAGTGATGGGTGTCTTAACCTTCGCCAGCAACCGCTCGCGCGCCGATGAAAAATGGCATGAAGAGGATGACGAAGCCTATCAGGAAGACGATCGTCCTGCGCGAGAGTCCACCGCGCCAATAATGAAACGCAGCGCGCAGGCGGACGATGCAGACGATGTGCTGCTGGCAAAACCGCAGCCAATTTATGCTGATGTTGAGGATGACGAGCAGCACGATCCGCTGTTGGCGAAACCCGCTGCTGCTGCTGCCGGTGCTGCGGCGGCCAGCGAAGTGGCTGCGGCGCAGCCTGCCGCTCCACAAATCTCCGCGGCGCAGGTTGAAGCTCCTGCCGCAGCGCCAGCGGCACCCGTTCAGGTTTCAACTTCGGTTGAACCCGCTCAGCCGCCGTTATATCGCTTTGAAGTGCCTGCCGCAGCTGAGACCCCGGCACCTTCTGTTCCGGTTCAGCCGATGGAAGATGACGACGGTCCGCAGATGGGCAACTGGCGCGATACGCCAACCTCCTCGCCGTTTGATTTCTCGACGCAGCATGCCTCTCACCCCGCTTCCGTCGCTGCGGCGGCAACCGGTGTGGCCATTGGCGCCGTGGCGCAGTCTGCCACCTCCAATACGCCGTTTATGCCGGGCTTCACCGCCACCAGCGGTGATGAACTTAATCCGCAGGTGAAGCAGGGCATTGGTCCTGAACTGCCGCGCCCGAACCCGGTGAAACTGCCAACCCGTCGCGAGCTGGCTTCCTACGGCATTAAGCTGCCTTCGCAGCGCATGGCGGAAGAGAAAGCTAAACAGCAGGAGCAGAGTCAGGCTCAGCCTCAGGCCTCTTATCACGCTGAAGTCGACGACGAGCAGGATGCAGCGGAACAGGCACAGCTGCGCGAAGCGTTCTTCGCTCAGCAGCAGCAGCGCTACGGCGAAGAGTTTGCCGCTGAAGATGAGGAAGCTCTGGAGCAGGCTGCACTGGCTCGCCAGTTTGCCGACCAGCAACAGCAGCGTTATGCCGCCGAGCCGCAGAACAGCGCGCCAACCTTTAACCTTAATACTGCCGGTGCGTTTGATTTCTCACCAATGGACGATCTGGTTGATGACGGCCCAGCTGAGCCGCTGTTCACGATCGCTGCCGCGCCGGAAGTGGAGCCTGTAGCCCCGCAGCCAGCACAATGGCAGCAGCCGGAAAGCGCGCCGCAGCAACCTGCCGCCTGGCAGCAGCCTGCTCAGGCCCCGGCCGCTCAACAGCCGGTTGCCCCTTCATGGAAGGCCAGTGCGCCTGCAGCGCCGCAGCCGGTTGCCGCTGAAGCACCTAAGCCGCAGGAGCCGGATATGGACAGCCTGATCCACCCGTTCCTGATGCGCCATGAACAGCCGACGTATAAACCGACGACGCCACTGCCTACGCTCGATCTGCTCTCGTCGCCTCCGGCGGAAACCGAGCCGGTCGATCAGTTTGCCCTGGAACAGACCTCGCGCCTGATTGAGGCACGTCTGGCTGACTACCGCGTTAAAGCGGAAGTCGTGGGTTCTTCACCTGGCCCGGTGATCACCCGTTTCGAGCTGGATCTGGCACCGGGTGTCAAAGCGGCGCGTATTTCCAACCTGTCGCGCGACCTGGCCCGTTCCCTCTCAGCCGTTGCGGTGCGTGTGGTGGAAGTGATCCCTGGCCGCCCTTACGTTGGCCTTGAGTTGCCAAACCTGCATCGTCAGACGGTTTACCTGCGTGAAGTGCTGGACTGCCCGGCGTTCCGTGATAATCCGTCGCCGCTATCTATCGTACTGGGTAAAGATATTTCCGGCGATCCGGTGGTGGCCGATCTTGGCAAAATGCCGCACCTGCTGGTTGCCGGTACGACCGGTTCCGGTAAGTCGGTCGGCGTGAACGCCATGATCCTCAGCATCCTGTATAAAGCCACGCCGAAAGAGGTGCGCTTTATCATGATCGACCCGAAAATGCTTGAGCTGTCGGTTTATGAAGGTATTCCGCATCTGTTAACTGACGTCGTTACGGACATGAAGGATGCAGCCAATGCACTGCGCTGGTGTGTGGTGGAGATGGAGCGCCGCTACAAGCTGATGTCGGCACTTGGCGTGCGTAATATTGCGGGCTACAACGAAAAAGTGGATATGGCTGATGCCATGGGCCGCCCAATTCCCGACCCGTTCTGGAAACCGACCGACAGCATGGATATGACGCCGCCAGTGCTGGAGAAAGAGCCGTACATCGTGGTGATGGTCGACGAATTTGCCGACCTGATCATGACCGTCGGGAAAAAGGTGGAAGAGCTGATCGCTCGCCTGGCGCAGAAAGCGCGTGCAGCGGGTATTCACCTGGTGCTGGCAACGCAGCGTCCGTCAGTCGATGTCATTACCGGCCTGATTAAAGCTAACATCCCGACGCGTATCGCCTTTACCGTCTCCAGCAAAATTGACTCACGTACCATCCTCGATCAGGGCGGTGCCGAATCTCTGCTGGGAATGGGTGACATGCTTTATCTGGCGCCAAACTCATCGATTCCGGTGCGTGTTCACGGCGCGTTTGTGCGCGACCAGGAAGTCCACGCCGTAGTGGCTGACTGGAAGGCGCGCGAACGTCCTCAGTATAAAGAGGGCATTCTCAGCGGTGGTGAGGATAGCGAGGCCGGCGGCGGCGGTATCGACGGTGATGAAGAGCTGGACCAGCTGTTTGACCAGGCGGTGCAGTTCGTCGTTGATAAGCGTCGCGCGTCGATCTCCGGCGTCCAGCGTCAGTTCCGCATCGGCTACAACCGTGCGGCGCGCATTATCGAACAGATGGAAGCGCAGGGAATTGTCTCCTCTCCGGGCCATAATGGTAACCGCGAGGTGCTGGCACCACCGCCGCACGAAATGTAACAATCACTCCGGGCCGGCCACGTTGGCTGGCCCGTTGATTTTTTGCCAGCAGTCCCCATATCTGCTCAGTGCCGCCGGGGAATTCAGTTTATTCTTCTGTCGTTCCTGCCAGCGCCTGGCTAAAGTTATCCACGTCACGCTTAACCCGCAACGGGATACAAAAGTTTTAATAAGGATGCCGTAATGAAAAAATTAATGATTTCCTGCTGTTTGCTGGCGGCCTTTACTTCTGCAAGCGTACTGGCAGATGCTGCCAGTGATTTGCAGCAGCGCCTGGATAAAGTGAAAAGCTTCCATGCGACCTTTAATCAAAAAGTGACCGACGGCAGCGGCCAGTCCGTGCAGGATGGTGAAGGTGAGATGTGGGTACAGCGCCCGAATCTGTTTAACTGGCACATGACCGCGCCGGATGAAAGCATCCTGATCTCTGATGGCAAAACCCTGTGGTTTTATAACCCGTTTGTTGAGCAGGTCAGCGCCAGCTGGCTGAAAGACGCCACCAGCAATACGCCGTTTATGCTGATTGCCCGCAACCAGTCGAGTGACTGGAAGCAGTACAACGTGGCGCAAAAAGGCAATGACTTCTCGCTGACGCCGAAAGCGGCGGATGGCAACCTGAAGCAGTTCACCATTAACGTTTCGCCGAACGGTACGATCAACCAGTTCAGCGCGATTGAGCAGGATGGCCAGCGCAGCAGCTACGCGTTGAAAAGCCAGCAAAACGGCTCCGTCAGCGCTGATAAGTTTAAGTTTACGCCGCCGCAGGGTGTGACCGTGGACGACCAGCGTCAGTGAGGTTTGCGTGAGTAATATGTCCCTCGATTTTTCCCGTAATGAATTTCAGCCTCTGGCCGCCCGTATGCGGCCACGCACGCTGGCCGAATATATCGGTCAGCAGCATCTGCTGGCGGCAGGCAAACCGCTGCCGCGCGCGATTGAGGCAGGTCATTTGCATTCGATGATCTTATGGGGACCACCAGGGACAGGGAAAACCACGCTGGCAGAAATTATCGGCCACTATGGCCAGGCCGACGTGGAGCGCATCTCAGCCGTGACCTCAGGGGTGAAAGAGATCCGTGAGGCAATCGAACGCGCCAGACAGAATCGCAATGCCGGGCGCCGCACCATCCTGTTTGTCGATGAGGTGCACCGCTTCAATAAAAGTCAGCAGGATGCTTTTCTGCCGCATATTGAAGACGGCACCATTACCTTTATCGGTGCCACCACTGAAAACCCCTCTTTTGAACTGAACTCCGCGCTGTTATCTCGTGCCCGCGTCTATCTGCTGAAATCTTTGACCGTTGAGGATATCTCAGCGGTGCTCGAGCAGGCGATGGACGACAGCGAACGCGGTTACGGCAAAGAGAACATCGTGCTGCCGGAAAATACCCGCAACATGATTGCCGAGTTGGTTAACGGCGATGCGCGCCGGGCGCTTAACACGCTGGAGATGATGGCGGATATGGCGGAGGTCAACGCACAAGGCCAGCGCGAATTGACGCCGCAGTTGCTCAATGAAGTGTCAGGCGAGCGCAGTGCGCGTTTTGATAACAAAGGTGACCGCTTTTACGATCTGATCTCCGCGCTGCATAAGTCCGTGCGCGGGTCTGCCCCCGACGCGGCGCTTTACTGGTATGCGCGCATTATTACCGCCGGGGGCGACCCGCTGTATGTGGCGCGCCGCCTGCTGGCGATTGCATCCGAGGATGTTGGCAATGCCGACCCACGCGGAATGCAGGTGGCGATTGCTGCCTGGGACTGCTTTACCCGCGTTGGCCCGGCGGAAGGCGAGCGCGCCATTGCTCAGGCGATTGTTTACCTCGCCTGCGCACCCAAAAGCAATGCCGTTTACAGCGCGTTCAAGTCAGCGATGCGCGATGCGCGTGAAAGCCCGGATTACGATGTGCCGGAACATCTGCGTAATGCGCCAACGAAGCTGATGAAGGAGATGGGGCTGGGGGCAGAATATCGCTATGCCCACAATGAACCGAACGCCTATGCCGCCGGTGAAGAGTACTTCCCGGCGCAAATGGCGCAGACCCGTTATTATCAGCCAACCACACGCGGGCTGGAAGGCAAAATCGGCGAAAAGCTCGCCTGGCTTGCTGAACAGGATCAAAATAGCCCGACAAAACGCTACCGCTGACAGTGACGTTGCGGTAAGGTTAGCAATGAATTCAACGTATTCTGCATAAGAGTACGTCCCTTCCTTTGACACTCAAACAATAAGCACAGGACAAGCATGCTCGATCCCAATCTGCTGCGTAATGAGCCAGACGCAGTCGCTGAAAAACTGGCACGCCGGGGCTATAAGCTGGACGTTGATACGCTGCGCGCGCACGAAGAGCGTCGCAAAGTACTGCAGGTAGAAACTGAAAATCTGCAGGCTGAACGTAACTCGCGATCCAAATCCATCGGGCAGGCCAAAGCACGTGGGGAAGATATCGAGCCGTTGCGCCAGGAAGTGAGCGCACTGGGTGAACGTCTGGATGCCGCGAAAGCCGAGCTGGAAACACTACTGACCAGCATTAACGACTTCGCGATGGCTATCCCTAATATTCCTGCGGATGTGGTGCCACTGGGTAAAGACGACAGTGAAAACCAGGAAATCAGCCGCTGGGGTGAACCGCGTAAGTTCGATTTTGCCGTGCGCGATCACGTCGAACTCGGCGAAATGGCTGCCGGACTGGACTTCGCTGCCGCGGTTAAGCTGACCGGTTCACGCTTTATCGTGATGCGCGGTCAGATTGCCCTGATGCACCGTGCGCTGAGCCAGTTTATGCTCGACCTGCACACCGAGCAGCACGGCTACCAGGAAACCTATGTTCCTTACCTGGTCAACCATGCCAGCCTGTACGGTACCGGCCAGCTGCCAAAGTTTGGCGAGGACCTGTTCCATACTCGTCCGCTGGAAGAAGAGGCATCAAGCAGCAACTATGCGCTGATCCCGACTTCGGAAGTGCCACTCACCAATCTGGTGCGCGACGAGATCCTTGAAGAAGAGTCACTGCCGATCAAAATGACCGCGCACACGCCGTGCTTCCGCTCTGAAGCGGGGGCTTATGGCCGCGATACGCGTGGTCTGATCCGCATGCACCAGTTCGATAAAGTGGAGATGGTGCACATCACCCGTCCGGAAGATTCGATGGACGCGCTGGAAGAGCTGGTCGGCCACGCTGAGAAAGTGCTGCAGCTGCTGAATCTGCCCTATCGTAAAGTGCTGTTGTGTACCGGCGACATGGGCTTTGGTTCGCACAAAACTTACGATTTGGAAGTCTGGCTGCCTGCGCAGGATACTTACCGTGAAATCTCTTCCTGCTCAAATATGGGTGATTTCCAGGCGCGCCGCATGAAAGCACGCTGCCGTGCGCGTGGCGAAAAAGCCACCCGCCTGGTGCATACCCTGAATGGCTCCGGCCTGGCAGTAGGGCGTACACTGGTGGCGGTGCTGGAAAACTACCAGCAGGCTGATGGCCGTATTGAAGTGCCGGAAGTGCTGCGCCCGTACATGAAAGGACTTGAGTTTATCGGCTAATCACCTCGCCGATTGCAATGTTCAAAACCCGCCGCTGGCGGGTTTTTTTATGCCGGCGATCGAGCAAAATAAATGATTGAGAGTTTGGTTCGCCCTAAGCCAATTTAAAGAGAATTCAATGAGATAATTCGTGGCGAAAAGTTGTGACTCAGATCTCCCACTCGTTGTAGATAAGAAAATTAAATCGCTGTACTACAAATCGTGCTGTGACTGATTTATTCCGCTTTTACAATTGCTTGCATGGTGGCATTATGCGCGCAAAATCCTCTCTCGCTGCGGTTCTTCACTACTATGTCCACCTGGTCACGCCCTGTTATCGTGCTGCTTTGCGGCTTGCTGCTGATGACGGTCTCAATTGCTGTGCTCAATACGCTGGTGCCACTGTGGCTGACCCATGATGCGTTGCCAACGTGGCAAGTGGGCATGGTCAGTTCCTCTTATTATTGCGGCAACCTGCTGGGCACGCTGATTGCCGGTTGGACGATCAAAAATTACGGTTTCAACCGCAGCTATTATTTTGCTTCCCTGCTGTTCGCCCTGGCAACCGTGGCTTTGGGGCTGGGCACTGGATTCTGGTCCTGGGCGCTCTGGCGCTTTATTGCCGGGGTCGGCTGTGCGTTGATCTGGGTGGTGGTTGAGAGTGCGCTATTATGCAACGGTACGTTGCGCAACCGTGGCCGCCTGCTGGCTGCTTATATGATTATGTACTATATCGGCACCGTCCTTGGACAGCTGCTGGTGAGTAAGGTCTCTACCGAACTGCTGCACGTGCTGCCGTGGGTAACCGGCGTGGTGCTGGCCGCTATCCTGCCGTTGGTATTCTGCCGCGTGACGGCAAACCAGATGGAAGAAGAGGCCACGCCAGGCCGACTGTGGCCGATGTTGCGCCGCCGCAGCGCGCGCCTGGGGATCAACGGCTGCATTATCTCCGGTATCGTTCTGGGCTCGCTGTATGGCCTGATGCCGCTCTACCTTTCCCATCAGGGAATGAGCGACTCGACGATTGGTTACTGGATGGCGCTGCTGGTCAGTGCGGGGATCATTGGCCAGTGGCCGATTGGCCGCCTGGCTGACCGCTTTGGCCGCCTGCTGGTGCTGCGCGTTCAGGTGTTTGTGGTGATCCTCGGTGCGCTGGCGATGCTCGGTAATGCGGCGATGGCTCCCGCCCTGTTTATCCTTGGCTGCGCCGGTTTTACGCTGTATCCGGTGGCGATGTCCTGGGCTTGTGAAAAGGTTGGGCACCACGAACTGGTGGCAATGAACCAGGCGCTGCTGCTGAGCTATACGGTGGGTAGCCTTGCCGGTCCGACGATGACGTCAATGCTGATGCAGAGCTACTCTGACCGCGTGCTGTTTGTGATGATTGCGGCGGTAGCGCTGGTTTATCTGGTGATGCTGCTGCGTAAAGCCGATCATCATGCGACGCCGGTGGCGCACGCATAAAAAAAGGTCGACCGGAACAAAGGGTCGACCTCTACAGAGTTCGTTCGAAATTTTTTGCAGGGGCGGGTCTTCTTTTGCGGCCCACCCTTTAATACATCACGTAGTGGCCGTAACCTTCCAGAATACCCTTCACCCGATCCATGGTTTCGGCTTTCGGTGGGTGAACGCCATCCAGCTTGTACTCCTCCCCCATCGCTATCCATTTATGCTTGCCGAGTTCGTGGTAGGGCAGCAGCTCAATCTTCTCAACGTTACCCATATCGCGGGTAAATTCACCCAGTCGATGCGCAGAATCATCATCATCTGAATAGCCAGGCACCACCACATAGCGGATCCAGGTGCGAATTTTACGCTTTGCCAGGTAGCGGGCAAAATCCAGCGTGCGGTGGTTAGACACGCCGACCAGCACCTGATGCACGTCGTCATTCATCTGCTTGAGGTCAAGCATCACCAGATCGGTTACGTCCAGCAGTTCATCAATCACCGGGTCGTAGCGGCGCACAAAACCGTTAGTGTCGAGGCAGGTATGAATACCTTCGGCATGGCAGGCGCGGAACCAGTCGCGCACGAACTCAGCCTGTAATATCGCCTCGCCGCCGGAAGCGGTGACGCCGCCGCCGGAAGCATTCATAAAGTGACGATAGGAAACCACATCCTTCATCAACTCTTCGACGGTAATCTCTTTGCCACCGTGCGTGTCCCAGGTGTCGCGGTTGTGACAGTACAGGCAGCGCATCAGGCAGCCCTGGAAGAAGGTGATAAATCGGATGCCGGGGCCGTCGACGGTCCCGCAGGATTCAAATGAGTGAATACGGCCGGTAACTGACATTGCGATGAGTTCTCCACGGTGACACAGTCTTTAGCTGTGTTTTAAGTCTGTTTTGGCAGTAGTCCGTGTGGGCGACTGACAAAACGGGCTGAGTGTTGATCTGGCCCCTTTGCAGGGGCCAGCGGTGCTTGTTACATGCTCTGAGTGAAGGTACGGGTGATCACATCCTGCTGCTGTTCTTTAGTCAGCGAGTTGAAACGTACCGCATAGCCCGACACGCGAATGGTTAACTGCGGATATTTTTCCGGGTCTTCCATCGCTTCCAGCAGCATTTCACGGTTCATTACGTTGACGTTGAGGTGCTGACCCCCTTCAATGCTGGCTTCATGATGGAAATAGCCATCCATCAGACCGGCAAGGTTGGTTTTGCGCACGTCGTCGTTTTTACCCAGCGCGTTTGGCACGATAGAGAAGGTATAAGAGATACCGTCTTTGGCGTAGGCAAACGGCAGTTTCGCTACCGAAGTCAGTGAGGCTACAGCACCTTTCTGGTCACGACCGTGCATTGGGTTGGCGCCTGGACCAAATGGCGCGCCTGCGCGACGGCCGTCCGGAGTATTCCCGGTTTTCTTACCATACACCACGTTAGAAGTAATGGTGAGGACCGACTGAGTTGGCACCGCATTGCGGTAGGTCTGCAGTTTCTGAATTTTCTTCATGAAACGTTCAACCAGGTCACAGGCAATATCATCAACGCGCGAGTCGTTGTTACCGAACTGTGGATACTCACCCTCGATTTTGAAGTCCACGGCCAGGCCATCTTCATCACGTATGGTTGAAACTTTGGCGTATTTAATCGCTGACAGGGAATCAGCCGCTACCGACAGACCGGCGATGCCGCAGGCCATGGTGCGGTAAACATCACGGTCATGCAGCGCCATCAGCGACGCTTCGTAGCTGTATTTGTCATGCATGTAGTGGATGACGTTCAGGGCAGTGACATACTGTTTTGCCAGCCAGTCCATAAAGTGATCCATGCGGTTCATCACTTTATCGTAGTCCAGCACTTCATCCATCATTGGCGCTTCTTTCGGGCCAACCTGCATTTTCATTTTTTCATCCACGCCGCCGTTAATCGCGTACAGCATGGTTTTTGCCAGGTTGGCACGGGCGCCGAAGAACTGCATCTGTTTACCGACGATCATCGGGCTGACGCAGCAGGCAATCGCATAGTCATCGTTATTGAAGTCCGGGCGCATCAGGTCATCGTTCTCATACTGCAGTGAAGAGGTATCGATGGAGACTTTCGCGGCGAATTTCTTAAAGTTCAGCGGCAGCTTTTCTGACCACAGGATGGTCATATTAGGTTCCGGCGAAGGGCCCATGGTGTAGAGCGTATTCAGGAAACGGAAGGTGTTTTTTGTCACCATAGTACGGCCGTCAACGCCCATACCTGCCAGTGATTCAGTTGCCCAGATTGGGTCGCCGGAGAACAGCTCATCGTATTCCGGGGTGCGCAGGAAGCGAACCATACGCAGTTTCATCACCAGGTGGTCGATCAGCTCCTGGGCTTCCTCCTCGTTGATGACGCCTGCTTTCAGGTCGCGTTCAAAATAGATATCGAGGAAGGTAGAGACGCGGCCGAATGACATGGCTGCGCCATTCTGCGATTTCACTGCGGCCAGATAGCCGAAGTAGGTCCACTGGACGGCTTCTTTGGCGCTGGTTGCCGGGCCAGAGATGTCGCAGCCGTATTTTGCCGCCATCTCTTTAATCTGCTGCAGCGCATGGTGCTGGTCAGCAATCTCTTCACGCAGGCGGATAGTGGCTTCGAGGTTTACGCCATTTTCCAGGTCGCTTTGCAGTGAAGTGAACTGGGCAAACTTGTCTTTCATCAGGGCATCGATGCCGTACAGCGCTACGCGGCGATAGTCACCAATGATACGGCCACGGCCATAGGCGTCAGGCAGGCCGGTCAGTACGCCAGATTTGCGGCAGCGCAGGATATCCGGGGTGTAAACGTCGAATACGCCCTGGTTGTGCGTCTTACGATATTCCGAGAAGATTTTTTTCACTGACGGATCAAGTTCGCGACCGTAAACCTTACACGAACCTTCCACCATTTTGATGCCGCCGAAGGGGATCAGGGCACGTTTCAGTGGAGCTTCAGTTTGTAATCCAACAATTTTTTCCAGGCTTTTGTTGATGTAACCCGCGTCATGGGAAGTGACGGTTGAGACCAGATCGGTATCAAAATCGACCGGGGCGTGGGTGCGGTTTTCCAGCTTGATGCCTTCCATCACCTGGTCCCACAGTGCGGTGGTGGCCTTAGTGGCACCGGCCAGGAACGTTTCATCGCCTTCATACGGAGTGTAGTTTTTCTGAATGAAGTCACGGACGTTGACGCTGGTCTGCCATTCACCTTGTGCAAAGCTTTCCCAGGCTGATGCCATTTTTTGATTAAGCTCGGTCATTTGATACCTACCTTATAACGTGAAGTTCGTTGTACGTTCCCGCCGGGTAGTGTCACGCCGACGGTTGCAAGATTCTTGAGCTGGGATAATCAGTGATGGTCGCCATCACGCAGATAAATTACCCAGTAGGTCAACCCGACCAGCAAACCACCGCCGATGATATTGCCCAGCGTGACCGGAATCAGGTTGTCGGTAATAAAGTGGCTAACGGTGAGATGCGAAAACTGTTCCGCTGTCGCGCCGGTGGCCTGCCAGAATTCAGGTGAAGCAAAATCTCTAATCACAATCGCCATCGGGATAAGGAACATGTTGGCGATGCTGTGCTCAAAGCCGCTGGCAACGAACATCGCTACCGGCAGTACCATGGCAAACATCTTGTCCAGCAGGCTGCGGCCGGAGTAGCTCATCCATACCGCCATGCACACCATCAGGTTGGCGAGAATGCCGAGGCAGACGGCCTCAACAAAGGTATGGTGCATCTTGTGATCGGCGGTCTGCAGCACATTCAGCCCCCACGCGCCGTTCGCAGCCATGTACTGTCCGGCAAACCAAATCAGCGCAACAAAGAAGATAGCGCCAAGAAAGTTTCCGAAATAGACGATGATCCAGTTACGTGCCAGTTCCAGCCAGCTAATGCGTCCGCTGGCTTTCGCCACCACCGTTAAGACGGTCGAGGTGAACAGGTCAGCACCGCAGACCACCACCAGCATCAGTCCGAGTGAGAAGCAGATGCCGCCAACCAGCTTCGCCAATCCCCAGGGAACCGTGCCTGTCCCGGTGGTGGCCGTGATATAGAAAGCAAATGCGATAGAGATGAATACACCGGCAGTAATTGCCAGAAAAAAAGTCGTGAAGGGGTGTTTCGTTGCTTTATAGACGCCAGCGTCTTCGGCAACTTTCGCCATTTCGGACGGTAATAATAGATCAAAGGGGTTGCCAGCTTTCACACTAACGTTCTCCCAAAAGTAGTCAGCGAGGAAAGTCTAACAAAGGAGTATAGGAGAGAAGTTGATATGGATCATATTGCGCGAGCAATTGCGCCTGTAAAGCCCTGATGTTAAAAGGGTTAATCGGTTTATCTTGTTGTTTTGTATCGAATAAAACTTTTTTAATTATTAAAAATATATTTGAGTCTTAATGGGAAGCTGGCCCGACGTGGGTAAAATACTGGTAGTAAATTTAGCTATATTGTGACAATAAAAAAGGTAACAGCCTGAGCCGTTACCTTTTATTAACCTGGCGCTGAACTCGCGCCAGAAAAATAAAACGGCGGAAGAAATTTATTTTGAATTTTTACGCCGTTTTAAATGGCCTTATTTCCAGTAACGGCGTTTGGCAGCCTGTAGCTTTTCATAGGCCCCTAACAGCGCCTGGTGTGCCGGGAAGGCTTTCAGCTCGCTATCAACACTCTGCAGGCCGTAGAACGGAGCTTCACCGCTAAGCGCAGCAGAAGCGGCGTCAACCGCATCCTGACCGTACATGCGAACAAATGCCGTATGGTACTGCAGCGGATCGCGCTCATCTTCCTGGCTCAGCAGCAGTAGCGTCTGCAGGCAGCGATAGTAGTTAGCGCGCTCCGGGCTGAAAATGGACTGGTTGAATTCCATGGTCCACTCTGTCCAGATCAGCGCCTGCTCCAGATCGCCACCGGCCAGCGCCAGCATAGCCTTCAGTTCGCCAATGCGCAGCGTGTACCAGCCGTTGTCTTTACCGGTAGCCAGGCCCAGCAGTTCACGCACGCGGGTAAAGTCGTCGTGGCCGTCTTCATCCAGCTGCTCCAGCAGTGCAAGGTAGTCCGCTTTCTCCCAGCTGCTTTCCGGCAGGGCGAGCAGCGTATCACGCAGATAAGCGCCCATGCTGTTATTGGCCAGAAGGAGATCTTCCGCCGGGTAAATATCTGACATGCCAGGCACGATAATGCGGCAGGCGTAAACATCCAGATGCTCGTAATCGGCGATGTATACTTCCTGATCTTCGGCCTTGAAGATCGCCATCAGCGTCGCGAACTCTTCCTCAGTTGTGCCTTTGAAGCTCCAGTCCGCGAACGGGTAGTCAGCATCATCTTTGAACATATCCCAGGAGATCAGGCCGCTGGAGTCAATAAAGTGAGTTTCCAGGTTGGCGTGTTCCGCTACTTCTTCATCATCGAAGGTAGGTGGGGTGAAGACATCCAAATCCTTCAGCCCGCGGCCCTGCAGTAGCTCGGTCACGGTACGCTCGAGCGCCACGCCGAAGTCCGGGTGCGCGCCGAATGAGGCGAAGCAGGTGCCGTTAGCCGGGTTGAACAGCACCACGCAGATCACCGGGTATTTGCCGCCCAGTGAGGCATCGTAAGAGAAGATAGGGAAGCCTTCTGCTTCCAACGTGGCAATCGCTTCCACCACGCCCGGATAGCGGTCCAGAACATCCTGCGGGATCAGCGGCAGGCTGATGGATTCCGCAATAATACGATTTTTAATATGGCGCTCAAACACCTCAGACAGACCCTGAACGCGGGCTTCATTAGCGGTGTTACCGGCCGACATCCCGTTCGACACATACAGGTTGCCGATGATGTTCATCGGAATGTAAACGGTCTGCTGGTCAGACTGACGGGTGAACGGCAGGCTGCAGATCCCGCGCGCGGCATTGCCTGACTGCAGATCGATCAGGTCGCTGGCGCTGACTTCATTTTCCGGGTCGTAGAATTTACGCAGACGGGCATCCAGAATGCCCTCAGGCAGCTGGTCATCATCCGGCAGCGGGAACCATTTCTCGTTAGGATAATGAACAAAATCGCCGTTGGCGATCTGCTCGCCTAACCAGAAGTCAGCGAAGAAATAGTTGGTCGACAGGCGTTCAAAATACTCGCCCAAAGCTGAGGCGAGCGCCGCTTTCTCACTGGCACCTTTACCATTGGTAAAACACAGCGGGCAGTCGCGGTCGCGAATATGAACTGACCAGACATTTGGCACCGGATTCAGCCAGGATGCTTCTTCAATGTTGAAGCCCAGATCCTGTAGTTTTTGCTGAAAGCGTGCGATGGAGACTTCCAACGCGGCGTCTTTGCCTGGGATATAAGTTTGAGTCATTTTGCCCACTCGTTTTGAATTGTGCGGAGATTGTGCGGAAAGCGCGCAATGATACGGGTTTTCCTCGGCAATCGCTATCTGACAACGTTAATTTCATTGTCGGAAGAGTGCCATTTTACAGTGAAAAGTTAACCGGTCTGTTTATGAAACAGGAAAATGCCTCACAAAATATCGTTTCTGCTTTCATACGCCCTACAAGCTGTTGCGGCGCGCCTCGGGAAACTGGTCGGCTGACCGGATAAATTATTGCAGCAATGGGGTGGCAATGATAAAACCGATAGAGGAATCAAAACCGATCGATCTGAAAGTGGTGAGGGGAAATGAGTCAGGTTTTCAATTTTAGCTCTGGTCCGGCTATGTTGCCGGTAGAAGTGCTCCGTCGGGCTGAGCAGGAACTCTGCAACTGGCAGGGCTTAGGGACCTCCGTGATGGAGATCAGCCACCGCAGTAAGGAATTTATTCAGGTTGCTGAAGAGGCAGAAAAAGATTTTCGCGATCTGCTGAAAATCCCCTCCAACTACAAAGTATTATTCTGCCACGGCGGTGCGCGTGCGCAGTTTGCTGCTGTGCCAATGAATTTGCTGGGGCAGCATTCGACAGCCGATTATATCGACGGCGGCTATTGGGCTGCCAGTGCGGTGAAAGAGGCGCAGAAATACTGCACCCCTAATGTCATCGATGCCAAAACTACCGTGGCCGGTTTGCGTGGCATTAAGCCTATGAGCGAGTGGGCGCTGTCCGATAACTCGGCCTATGTGCACTTCTGCCCGAACGAAACTATCGATGGTATCGCCATCCATGAAACGCCAGATTTTGGCGATAAAGTGGTCGTAGCCGATCTCTCTTCGACCATCCTCTCTACGCCGCTGGATGTCAGCCGCTATGGTGTGATCTACGCCGGTGCGCAGAAAAATATCGGCCCGGCGGGCTTAACCCTGGTGGTGGTGCGTGAAGATCTACTGGGTCAGGCGCGTAAAGAGCTGCCTTCGATCCTCGATTACAAAGTGCTGGCGGAAAATGAGTCGATGTTTAACACTCCGCCAACTTTCGCCTGGTATCTCTCTGGCCTGGTATTTAAATGGCTGAAAGAGCAGGGCGGTGTGCACGAGCTGGACAAGCGTAATCAGGCCAAAGCCGATCTGCTGTACGGCACTATCGACAGCAGCGATTTTTACCGCAACGATGTGGCCGTAGCGAACCGTTCGCGCATGAACGTGCCATTCCAGCTGGCGGACTCTGCCTTGGACAAGCTGTTTATTGACGAATCGTTTGCAGCCGGCCTGCATGCACTGAAAGGGCACCGCGTTGTCGGTGGAATGCGCGCGTCGATTTACAATGCGATGCCGCTGGAAGGCGTGAAAGCGCTGACTGACTTTATGGTCGACTTCGAGCGTCGCCACGGCTAAGGTGCCCCTGCATTCGCAGTGAGTTTTAAATCTGAAACCTCGCAGCCCTGCGGGGTTTCATTGCAATTATTTTGGAGAATACGTTTCACATGCAGGATTCCCTGACGTTACAACCTATCGCCCTGGTCGACGGCACCGTTAACCTTCCCGGTTCTAAAAGCGTGTCTAACCGCGCGCTGTTACTGGCTGCGCTGGCAAACGGTACTACCCGCCTGACCAATCTGCTCGACAGTGATGATGTGCGCCATATGCTGACCGCGCTGCAGGCCCTGGGCGTGCAGTTCACACTGTCTGCCGATCGCACCGTGTGCCGGGTAGTGGGTCAGGGTGGTGCGCTGAAAGCTGAGGGCGCCCTGGAACTTTTCCTCGGCAATGCCGGAACGGCGATGCGCCCGCTGGCTGCCGCGCTGTGCCTGGGCAGTAACGATATCGTCCTGACCGGTGAGCCGCGCATGAAAGAGCGCCCGATTGGTCACCTGGTAGATGCACTGCGCCAGGGTGGCGCAGACATTGAATATCTTGAGCAGGAAAATTATCCGCCGCTGCGCCTGAAAGGCGGATTCAGCGGGGGGGAGGTAGCCGTCGATGGCAGCGTTTCCAGCCAGTTCCTGACCGCGTTGCTGATGACAGCTCCGCTGGCGGCAAACGACACCCGCATTGCGATTAAGGGTGAGCTGGTTTCTAAACCTTACATCGATATCACTCTGAATCTGATGAAGACCTTTGGCGTTGAAGTAGAGAACGACAACTACCGTTCATTCAC
Source organism: Erwinia aphidicola (assembly GCF_024169515.1). Taxonomy (NCBI): domain Bacteria; kingdom Pseudomonadati; phylum Pseudomonadota; class Gammaproteobacteria; order Enterobacterales; family Erwiniaceae; genus Erwinia; species Erwinia aphidicola. The sequence continues at coordinate 3,359,617 of NZ_JAMKCQ010000001.1, forward strand.
CGTGCGGGGTCAGCAGCAGTATCAGGCACCGGGAGATTACCTGGTCGAAGGCGATGCTTCCTCTGCCTCTTATTTCCTTGCTGCGGCAGCGATTAAAGGTGGAACGGTGAAAGTGACCGGTATTGGTCGCAACAGCATGCAGGGAGATATTCGCTTTGCTGACGTGCTGGAAAAAATGGGTGCCCGCATTGAGTGGGGCGATGACTTTATTGCCTGTACCCGTGGCGATCTCAACGCTATCGATCTCGATATGAATCATATTCCTGACGCGGCGATGACCATTGCAACGGCGGCACTGTTCGCTAAAGGCACCACCGTGATGCGCAATATTTACAACTGGCGCGTCAAAGAGACCGATCGCCTGGCGGCGATGGCCACTGAACTGCGCAAAGTTGGCGCAGAAGTGGAAGAGGGCAATGACTACATTCGCATTACCCCTCCCGCCCAGATTCAGTTTGCTGAAATCGGCACCTATAACGATCACCGTATGGCAATGTGCTTCTCGCTGGTGGCGCTTTCGGCCACCCCGGTCACCATTCTCGATCCAAAATGCACCGCCAAAACCTTCCCTGACTACTTTGAGCAGCTAGCCCGCATTAGCCAGCTGGCATAAGGGCTCTGCTGACGCGGTTGCAGCTTCAGCTTTGCAGGGTATAATGCGCGTCGATATTTACCGGGGTACAGGTTGCCCCGGTATCCCACCGACAGGAGAACGACATGACGGCAATAGCCCCAGTGATCACCATTGATGGCCCTAGCGGTGCCGGGAAAGGAACGTTGTGTAAAGCAATGGCCGAGGCATTGCAGTGGCACCTGTTGGATTCCGGCGCAATTTATCGTGTGCTGGCCCTGGCTGCATTACATCATCAGGTCGATATCACCTCAGAAGAAGCGCTGGTGCCTATCGCTGCCCATCTCGACGTGCGTTTTGTCTCTAACGGCGGCGAAATGGAAGTGATCCTCGAAGGGGAAGATGTCTCCTCGGAGATCCGGACTCAGGATGTCAGCAATACTGCCTCCAAAGTCGCTGCCTTCCCGCGCGTACGTGAAGCGCTGTTACGCCGCCAGCGCGGTTTCCGCGAGCTGCCGGGCCTGATTGCCGACGGGCGTGACATGGGTACCGTCGTTTTCCCTGATGCGCCGGTGAAAATCTTCCTCGATGCCAGCTCCGAAGAACGCGCTAACCGCCGTATGCTGCAGTTGCAGGAGAAAGGCTTTAGTGTTAACTTTGAGCGCCTTTTATCTGAGATAAAAGAGCGTGACGAGCGTGACCGTAATCGTGCTATTGCACCCCTGGTGCCGGCCGATGACGCCTTAGTGCTTGATTCGACTACAATGTCGATTGAGCAAGTGATAGAGATTGCGCTAGAATATGCGCGCGAAAAACTCGCACTGGCGTAAAAATCAGCTACGCTTAATGACCTCTGTCTGAGCCCTTGCTCGCAGAATGATTTATCTAACCCTGTGATATGGACGTCATGGGGCATGTGAAACAACCCCACCCGTCAGGATGTCAGGTGGACGTTAAATTGAAGAATCCTGAAGATTATCAATATGACTGAATCTTTTGCTGAACTATTTGAAGAATCCTTAAAAACAATCGAAACCCGTCCGGGTTCCATCGTTCGTGGCGTTGTTGTCTCTATCGACAAAGACGTCGTTCTGGTTGATGCGGGTCTGAAATCTGAGTCTGCAATTCCTGCAGAGCAGTTCAAGAACGCAGCCGGCGAACTGGAAATTCAGGTTGGCGACGAAGTAGACGTTGCTCTGGATGCAGTAGAAGACGGCTTCGGTGAAACCCTGCTGTCTCGTGAAAAAGCTAAACGTCACGAAGCATGGATCACGCTGGAAAAAGCCTACGAAGAAGCTGAGACTGTTACCGGTGTTATCAACGGTAAAGTTAAAGGCGGCTTCACTGTAGAGCTGAACGGTATTCGTGCGTTCCTGCCAGGTTCACTGGTAGATGTACGTCCAGTGCGCGACACGCTGCACCTGGAAGGCAAAGAGCTTGAGTTCAAAGTCATCAAGCTGGATCAGAAGCGTAACAACGTTGTTGTTTCACGTCGTGCGGTAATCGAATCCGAAAACAGCGCAGAGCGCGATCAGCTGCTGGAAAACCTGCAGGAAGGCATGGAAGTTAAAGGTATCGTTAAGAACCTGACTGACTACGGTGCATTCGTTGATCTGGGCGGCGTTGACGGCCTGCTGCACATCACTGATATGGCATGGAAACGCGTTAAGCATCCAAGCGAAATCGTGAATGTTGGCGACGAAATCACGGTTAAAGTGCTGAAGTTCGACCGCGAGCGTACCCGTGTTTCTCTGGGTCTGAAGCAGCTGGGCGAAGATCCATGGGTTGCTATCGCGAAACGTTACCCAGAAGGCACCAAGCTGACTGGTCGTGTAACTAACCTGACCGACTACGGCTGCTTCGTTGAAATCGAAGAAGGCGTTGAAGGCCTGGTACACGTTTCTGAAATGGACTGGACCAACAAGAACATTCACCCATCTAAAGTTGTTAACGTTGGTGATGTTGTTGAAGTTATGGTTCTGGACATCGACGAAGAACGTCGTCGTATCTCCCTGGGTCTGAAGCAGTGCAAAAACAACCCATGGCAGCAGTTTGCAGAAACCCACAACAAGGGCGACCGTGTTGAAGGTAAAATCAAGTCAATCACTGACTTCGGTATCTTCATCGGCCTGGACGGCGGCATCGACGGCCTGGTTCACCTGTCTGACATCTCCTGGAACGCTACCGGAGAAGAAGCAGTACGTGAATACAAGAAAGGCGACGAAATCGCAGCTGTGGTTCTGCAGGTTGACGCAGAGCGCGAGCGTATCTCCCTGGGCGTTAAGCAGCTGGCAGAAGATCCGTTCAACAACTACATCTCTCTGAACAAGAAAGGTGCAATTGTTAACGGTAAAGTGACTGCAGTTGACGCTAAAGGTGCTACAGTTGAATTAGCTGACGGCGTTGAAGGTTACCTGCGTGCTTCTGAAGCATCGCTGGACCGCGTAGAAGACGCAACTCTGGTTCTGAATGTTGGCGACGATGTTGAAGCTAAATTCACCGGTGTTGATCGTAAGAACCGCGTTGTTAGCCTGTCTGTTCGTGCGAAAGACCAGGCTGATGAGAAAGAAGCTATCAATACGGTTAACACTAACAAACCGGAAGAAGGCAACTTCTCTAACGCTATGGCTGAAGCATTCAAAGCAGCTAAAGGCGAGTAATTGCTTTAAGGGCAGCGCAAGCTGCCCTGTAGCGTCGTTAACTGTCAAAACTTTCCCCTAAAGGGATTAACCGGAGGTTTTATGACCAAGTCAGAACTGATTGAAAGACTTGCTGGCCAGCACTCTCATATTCCGGCGAAAGTTGTTGAGGATGCGGTAAAAGAGATGCTGGAGCACATGGCAACGACGTTGTCACAGGGCGAACGCATCGAAATCCGGGGATTTGGCAGCTTTTCTTTGCACTATCGTGCACCTCGCACTGGCCGTAACCCGAAAACGGGTGACAAAGTGGAGTTGGAAGGTAAATACGTTCCACACTTCAAGCCAGGGAAAGAGCTGCGCGACCGTGCCAATATCTACGGCGACTAAAAGCAGTTATGCATAAAAAACGACACTTCGGTGTCGTTTTTTTTTGCCTGAAATTCAGCGCAAGTGGAAGCCGATACGCAAAATCGCCGGCAAACGCGGCAACTTAAAACGATTGTTTGCGAGACGCCCCCAGCATCAGACAGCCTCTGGCTGACCGCGAATCTTTGCTGCGGGAAACTGGGTAAAGGATACGCAGGGAGCCGCAATGTTGTTAACCGTAAACCAGCTGGCGTGGAGTGTTATCGCCGCGACGGTACCGCTGAATTTTTTATCGCAGCTGCCTGGTCGATGGGCCAGCACCGCGCTGCTTTGCCTGGCGCTGTTGCTTGCACAGCTGCGCTGGGCTATGGCCGCAAAAATGGGTTTAGTGCTGCTGCTGTTTGTCTGGTCAGCAGGAAGTGGTAATACGCTGCTGGAAAACATTCAGCAATTAACACGTAAGCCTTTGCAGGCAGAGGTAATCATCGAGAATGTGTTGCCTGATGGCGAGCGCATTAAAATCAGAGTCTGGCGCTATCAGCAACACATGCTTTTTCCCCCGCTGTACGCCGTGGTCAAAGTCAGCCCGCAGCCTATCGCTTTTTGCGCGGGGCAGCGCTGGCAGATGCAGCTGGCGCTGAGATCGGTGCATGCGCTATTGAACGAAGGCAGCTTTGACCGGCAGCGCTTTGCTCTTGCCAATGCGACACCCATGACCGGCAGGGTGATGGCGGCACAGGTCACTGATAACACCTGCAGCTGGCGCGCCAGGGTAATCCGTGCCGCGCAACAGAACTATGGCGGCCTGCCCTGGCAGGCGCTGATTTCTGCATTGGCGTTTGGCGAAAGAGCAGAAGTGGATCGCGCAACGAATCAACTGCTGCGGGAGACTGGGACGGCCCACCTGATGGCGATATCGGGAATGCATATTGCTCTCGCCGCCACGTTCGGCTGGCTGCTGGCCCGTGGCGTTCAATACCTGTTGCCTGCCGGGGCTATTGGTTACCGTTTTCCGCTGCTCTGCAGTTTGCTGGTTGGGCTGCTCTACTGCTGGCTTTCCGGCGGAAATGCCCCGGCGATGCGTGCGATGCTGGCACTGATAAGCTGGAACCTGCTGCGCCTGCGGGCGATCAGCTGCCATGGCTGGCAGGTATGGAGTGTGTGCATTGCCGCGATCCTGTTCGTTGATCCGCTCAGCGTGCTTTCGGACAGCCTGTGGCTGTCGGCGCTGGCCGTGGGCGGGCTCCTGCTGTGGTATCACTTTTTTCCGCTGCCGCCGAAGTTTGCACGAAAAAAACGCTGGTTTCTTCTACGGCTGCTGCATCTGCAGGTGGGCATGCTATTGCTGATGATGCCGCTACAGGCAGTGCTGTTTCACGGGGTCAGCCTGAGTGCGCTGCTGGCGAATCTCTGGGCCGTTCCACTGATCTCGCTGGTAACCGTGCCACTGATGTTGATCGCGTTGATGGCTAATCGGTTGCCCGGTATCAATCTCTGGCTTTGGCAGGGGGTCGATCGTTCGCTGGCACTGGTATTTCTGCCGCTCGGGAGCCTCCCGCACGGCTGGCTCACTTTAGATCAGACACTGACCGCTGCCAGCCTGCTGTGCTGGCTGCTGTTTCTCAGCATAAGGTTTAGCTGGTGGCGTTCCTCTCCGCTTACGCTGTTGAGCGCAGCGTTGTTGCTGAGCAGCTGGCGCTATTTTAGTGAGAAGCCTGCCTGGCGGGTGGATACGCTGGATGTCGGTCACGGGCTGGCCGTGGTGATTTCCCGCCACGGAGAGGCCACGCTGTACGATACCGGCAACCGCTGGCCAACGGGCGATATGGCGCAGAGTCAGATCCTGCCGTGGCTAGCCTGGCAGGGGCTTACCGTGACAAATATTATTATCAGCCATGCACATCTTGACCATATTGGCGGCCTGGAGAGCGTGCAGGCGGCCTTCCCGACAGCCCGCGTGCGCAGTGCGCTGGGGCGTGCCGGTCACTTAACCTGCCGCACGGGCGAGCGCTGGCAGTGGCAGGGGCTGCAGTTTAGCGCTCTGTGGCCGCCAGCCGGGGAAAGGGGCGAGGGCAATAATCAGTCCTGCGTCATTGCCATCACCGATGGCAAATGGCGAGTACTGCTAACGGGTGATATTGAAGCCCCTGCTGAGCTCAAACTGACGGCGACACAGCGGCCACATCTGGCTGCCGATCTCCTGCTGGTGCCGCATCACGGCAGCAGGACATCCTCCTCGCCGCCTTTTCTGCGCGCGGTCAATCCCCGCGTGGCGGTGGCGTCCGCTGCCCGCTATAGCGCCTGGCGTTTACCTGCGGTACAAATTATTCAGCGCTATGGCAAAAATCACGTCGAATGGCGTGATACCGCCCTTTCCGGACAGCTGAGCGCGCGTTTTTACGGAGATTACTGGCAAGTATTAGGATTAAGAGAACAAATAATGAACCGTTGGTACCATCAGTGGTTTGGCGTACTCCGCGATTCCGGCTAGAATAAGCGGCTATTTCATCTAAAGCTGGTTAAATAATGCATCTGGATAAAGATCTCTCCACCTGGCAGACATTCCGTCGTCTCTGGCCAATGATTGTGCCATACAAAACCGGGTTGATTGTGGCAGCCATCGCGCTGGTCCTCAACGCGGCAGGCGATACGCTGATGCTGTCACTGCTGAAACCTTTACTCGATGATGGTTTTGGCAAAGCGGACAGTTCCGTACTGCTATGGATGCCGCTGGCTGTGATTGGCCTGATGCTGATCCGTGGCATTACCAGCTATGCTTCCAGCTACTGTATCTCCTGGGTATCCGGTAACGTAGTAATGGGCATGCGGCGTCGCCTGTTCAGCCACATGATGGGCATGCCGGTCGCCTTTTTCGACCAGCAGTCAACCGGGACTCTGCTGTCACGCATCACCTATGATTCTGAGCAGGTTGCCTCATCCTCCTCCAGCGCGCTGGTTACCGTGGTGCGCGAAGGGGCTTCGATCATCGGCCTGTTTATCATGATGTTTTACTACAGCTGGCAGCTGTCGCTGATCCTGATTGTTCTGGCTCCGATCGTTTCGTTTGCGATTCGCATGGTCTCCAAGCGCTTCCGCAACATCAGTAAAAATATGCAGAACACCATGGGGCAGGTCACCACCAGCGCTGAGCAGATGCTGAAAGGGCATAAAGAAGTGCTGATCTTTGGCGGCCAGGAAATTGAAAGCCAGCGCTTTGATACCGTCAGCAATCGCATGCGTCAGCAGGGTATGAAGCTGGTTTCCGCTTCATCAATCTCTGACCCGATTATTCAGCTGATTGCCTCGCTGGCTCTGGCCTTTGTACTGTATGCCGCCAGCTTCCCAAGCGTAATGGAAACGCTGACCGCCGGTACCATTACCGTGGTGTTCTCCTCCATGATCGCTTTGATGCGCCCGTTGAAATCGCTGACAAACGTCAACGCACAGTTCCAGCGCGGCATGGCTGCCTGCCAGACCCTGTTCTCGATCCTCGACAGCGAGCAGGAAGTGGATACCGGTAAGCGCACTATCGAGCGTGCTAAAGGCGATATTGAATTCCGCAATGTGACCTTTAGCTATCCGGGGCGCGATATTCCCGCACTGCGCGACATTAATCTGAGCATTCCCGCAGGTAAAACTGTGGCGCTGGTTGGCCGCTCAGGCTCCGGTAAATCCACCATGGCCAGCCTGCTGACGCGCTTCTATGATATTCAGCAGGGTGAAATCCTGATGGACGGTCACGACCTGCGCGAATACACCCTGGCATCACTGCGTAACCAGGTGGCGCTGGTATCACAAAACGTCCACCTGTTTAATGACACCATTGCCAATAACATCGCCTATGCGCGTCACGAGCAGTACAGCCGTGCCGATATCGAAAAAGCGGCCACCATGGCGCACGCCATGGACTTTATCGGCAAGATGGATAAGGGACTGGATACGGTGATTGGTGAGAATGGCGTGCTGCTCTCCGGCGGCCAGCGTCAGCGTATTGCCATTGCCCGTGCGCTGCTGCGCGACTGCCCAATCCTGATCCTGGATGAAGCAACCTCCGCGCTGGATACCGAGTCCGAGCGTGCTATTCAGGCCGCACTGGATGAACTACAGAAAAACCGTACTTCGCTGGTGATTGCTCACCGCCTGTCCACAATCGAGAAAGCCGATGAGATCGTGGTGGTCGAAGATGGCCTGATTGTCGAGCGTGGTAGCCACGAAGTGCTGCTGGCGGAACGCGGCGTGTATGCCCAGCTTCATAAGATGCAATTTGGTCAATGATCGAACGCATCTGGAGCGGACGCTCCGCGCTTTACCTGCTGCTGTTGCCTTTCAGCCTGTTGTACGGGCTGATTAGCAATCTGCTGCGCCTCAGCTACCGCTGGGGATGGCGTAAGGCGTGGCGCGCCCCGGTCCCGGTGGTGGTGGTAGGCAATTTGACCGCCGGGGGGAATGGCAAGACGCCGGTGGTCATCTGGCTGGTGCAGGCGCTGCAACAGCGCGGGTTGCGCGTCGGCGTGGTGTCGCGCGGCTACGGTGGCAAAGCCGACAACTATCCGCTGGTGCTGGGGGCGCAGACGACTACCGCCGAAGCGGGCGATGAGCCGGTGCTGATTTACCAGCGTACCTCTGCGCAGGTTGCGGTGGCTCCGGTACGTCGTCAGGCGGTTGAAGCGCTGGTCAACGGCGGGCAGGTGGATATTATCGTTACCGACGATGGCCTGCAGCACTACGCGCTGGCACGGGATATCGAAATTGTGGTGATCGACGGTCAGCGGCGTTTTGGTAATGGCTGGTGGTTACCTGCCGGGCCAATGCGCGAGCGCAGCAGCCGCCTGAACAGCGTCAGTGCGATTATCGCTAATGGCGGCACAGCGCAGCCTGGCGAGCTGGCGATGCAGTTGGTGCCGGGTATGGCGGTCAATCTGCAATCCGGTGAGCAGCGCCCGGTGGCTGAACTGAAGAACGTGGTGGCAATGGCCGGCATTGGGCATCCACCGCGCTTCTTCAACACCCTGCGCCAGCAGGGGGTAACGCTGGAGAAAGAAGTGGCTTTTGCCGACCATCAAAACTACAGCCCCGACGCGCTGAATGCGTTGATCGGCCCCGGGCAAACGCTCCTGATGACCGAGAAAGACGCGGTGAAAGCGCGCGCCTTCGCCGCCGCTGACTGGTGGTATTTGCCGGTGGATGCACGGTTACCACAGTCTGAGTCCGCGGCGTTACTGAACAAAATCAGTGCATTAATTCCTCGCTAAATTCTCCGTCATTACCGACTAAACGCTACACTGAAGCCATCTGAATTTTATGGATGGCATTATGACGGCAGTCACTCTCTCACTGGTTCAGGCTCGCCAGCTGCACCTTGCGGCACAGGGTTTACTGCGGCCACCTTCTCATAAAGCGCGTTTTGACGATCTGCTGGCCGCGATAAGGCGCATGTCGCTGCTGCAAATTGACACCATCCACGTCGTGGCGCGCAGCCCTTATCTGGTGCTGTTCAGCCGCCTGGGAGACTACCCGGTTAGCTGGTTAGAACTGGCGCTGGCCTGCGGTAAACTGTTTGAATACTGGGCGCATGAAGCCTGCTTTATCCCGATTGAAGATTACCCACTGCTGCGCCACCGTATGCTCAATCCGACGGCTTTAGGCTGGAAGTACAATCAGCCATGGATGGATCAGCATCAGCAGGAGATCGCCGATCTGCTGGCGCATATTGGTGAGAATGGCGCGGTGCGATCGGCAGATTTTGCTGCTCCGGCAGGGCAGAAACCGGGCTGGTGGGCGTGGAAGCCGCACAAGCGTCATCTGGAAAACCTGTTTAGCGCAGGCGAGCTAATGGTCAGTGAGCGCCGTAACTTCCAGCGCGTCTACGATCTGCGGCAGCGGGTACTGCCTGAATGGGATGATGCCCTGCATGCATTGACGGAAAAGGATGCCACTGAGCGCATGCTGGAGAACAGCGCGGCCAGCCTGGGTATTTTTCGTCCCTCCTGGCTGGCGGACTATTACCGCCTGAAGCGGGCGCCCGTCACTCAGGCAATCACCCGCTGGCTGGAGCAGGGCACGGTGCGCTCAGTACAGGTCGAAAGCCTTGGAACGCTGTACGTGCACCAGACGCTGTTCGCCCAGCTTGACGCTCCACAGGCCGCCACGCACACCGCCATCCTCTCACCGTTCGATCCGCTGGTATGGGACCGTAAGCGAGCGCTGGAGCTGTTCAACTTTGACTACCGCCTGGAGTGCTACACGCCGGAGGCGAAGCGGCAATACGGCTATTTTGTTCTGCCGATCCTGCATCGTGGCGCGCTGAAAGGCCGCCTGGATGCGCGCATGCTGCGCAAGGAAAAAATATTGCAGGTCAAAACGCTGTGGCTTGAGCCAGAGGTGCGCGTCACGCAGCAACTGCTGGGCGATCTGCAGCGCGCGCTGACAAAGTTTGCCCGCTGGCAGGGCGCTGAAATGATCGAGGTCAATAAACTTCCGGCATCGATGGCAACGGCCTGGCCCGCGCGCTGGAAAATAGCGTGCGGGAGCGGTTTTTTCGTGGCCGGCGGGTAACTGCTCTGGTGCAGCTATGGTATTCTTGAGGCTTGCAAAACTGGGTTCATTGCGGAGGAACCATGGATCATCGTTTACTTGAAATTGTTGCCTGCCCGGTATGTCATGGCAAACTGTATTACAACAAAGATCTGCAGGAGCTGGTGTGCAAACCAGACGGGCTGGCCTATCCGGTGCGTGATGGAATTCCTGTACTGCTGGAAGTTGAAGCGCGTACGCTGACCCTGGAAGAGAGCCATCCATGAGTTTTGTGGCGATTATTCCGGCGCGTTTTGCCTCTACCCGCCTGCCGGGTAAACCGCTGGTGGATATTCACGGCAAACCGATGGTCGTCCACGTCATGGAGCGCGCACTGGAGTCCGGTGCTGAACGTGTGATCGTTGCTACCGATAACCAGGATGTGGCGCGTGCCGTCACGGCAGCCGGGGGTGAGGTCTGCATGACCCGCCCCGATCACCAGTCAGGCACCGAGCGCCTGGCGGAAGTGATTGAGCACTACCAGTTCGCCGATGACACGGTGATTGTCAACGTGCAGGGTGATGAGCCAATGATACCCCCGGTGATTATCCGTCAGGTGGCAGATAATCTGGCTAAAAGCAGTGCCGGTATGGCGACGCTGGCGGTGCCGATCGACTCTGCGGAAGAGGCCTTCAACCCGAATGCGGTAAAAGTGGTGCGCGATGCTAACGGCTATGCGCTCTACTTCTCGCGCGCCACAATCCCCTGGGATCGCGAGCGTTTTTCAGCCTCACGCGACACCATTGGCGACCACTTCCTGCGTCATATCGGGATTTACGGCTACCGTGCCGGTTTTATCCGCCGCTATGTAGGTTGGGAAGCGAGCCCGCTGGAGCAGATAGAGCTGCTGGAGCAGCTGCGCGTGCTGTGGTACGGCGAGAAGATCCACGTTGACGTGGCGAAAGCCATTCCCAGCGTGGGGGTTGATACTCCGGAAGATCTGCTGCGCGTCCGTGCGGCCATGCGTTGAGTTTAATCGGGGGTGCATTCGCAGCCCCGATCTACTGCCTGCAAATTTGATCCCATGCTGAGCAAATCACCACTTTCAGCGCCATGTTAAGCGTGCCTGCCTGAAAGGAGGGCGGATGGAACAACTGCGATCTGAACTCGAACTGGTACTTGGTGAAACTGTCAGCCGGGTTGAATGCATCAGCCAGCAACCCTATGCCAGCCTCTACACCCTCTATGATGACAGCGGCTATTCACTGCCGCTGGTCGCGAAATACTTCTCAATGAAGGGTATTGCCGCTCAGGAAGCCCATAAGCTGTCGATGCTGGCGCGTGAGGGGAAAGTGCGCGTGCCCGCCGTTTACGGGCTGGTGATCAGCCAGCAGCCCCCGCAGCACGAAGTGCTGCTGATCGAGCGGATCGGCGGCGTCTCAGTTGAAGCACCGACCCGCACCCCCGATCGCTGGCAGCAGCTGCAGGAGCAAATCGTCGAGGGCATGCTCTCCTGGCATCGTATTGACAGCCATGGCCTGGTCGGCACGGTGGACAGCACTCAGCAAAATCGCTGGCCTGCATGGTATACGCAGCGCATTGAGGTGCTGTGGGCGACGCTAAATTATCTGCAGCCGTCAGCGCTGGATATCGACGACCGCCAGATACTGTTTCGCAGCCGTGCCTGCCTCAGTGCCCTGTTTGCCGGTTTTGACGACCCGTGCGTGCTGGTTCATGGCAACCTCGCGCTGAGCAGCATTGTGAAAGAAGCCTGGGGCGACCGGCTGCAGGCGATAATCAATCCCGGTACGGTGCTGTGGGCACCGCGTGAGTTTGACCTTTACCCGCTGTGCGAGTCCGTTGCCGGGGAGGCGATTCTCAGCGCATATCTGCAGCGCGCTCCGGTGGCGGAGGGCTTTGTTGCCCGCCGCTGGCTCTATATCCTGTGGGAGGAGGTGGCGCGACTGATCCACACCACACAATTTGACCCGCCGCGTTTCAAGCTCGCCGCACGCTCCCTGCTGCCGTGGCTCAGCTAGCGCTTTGCGGCTTCAGCCATTGCCACAAGCGGCCCAGGCTCTCATACCACGCCCGCTCGCTGTGTCCCAGCCAGAATGAGTTCGGCATCGCCCTTTCCCACAGATTGAGTGGAGAAGTGACCGCCAGCTGATTCGCAGGCGCCGGCCAGGGGTGTAACCCCTGGCGCTGGAAAAAGATCATCGCTCTGGGCAGATGGTTAGCTGACGTCACCAGTGCAAACGGCTGCTCGCCGACAATTTTCGCCACTTCACTGGCTTCCTGCTCGGTATCATGCGGCTTATCCAGGGTGATAATCGCTTCGGCAGGTACGCCCAGCGACTGCGCCACGCGCGACGTCACCTCAGCAGAGCTCAGCGGATTGTTCTGCGCTCTACCACCGGTAAAAATCAGCCTGGCTCCCGGGTTGGCACGCCAGATGCGGATGCCTTCCGTCAGGCGCGGCAGGCTGTTGTTGAGCATGTTAGAGCTGGGTGCCCACGCGTCATTCCAGGTATAACCCCCACCAAGCACCACGATATAAGCGAGCGGCTGCTGATTGTGCCAGGTGGGGTAACGATCTTCGATCGGCGCCAGCAGACGATCGGCGACCGGCTGCAGGCTGAGCAGCAGCAACAAGATCCAGCTGGCGGAGATCAAAATTTTGCCGCTCTTTTGCCAGCGACTGAACCAGATCAAGAAAATACCCAGCGCCATGATTAACAGCAGCATGGGCAGGGGCAGCAGCAGGCCGCCGAACACTTTTTTCAGCGCGAAAAGCATGAAAAAGGACTCCTTTTGTCCGAAAAAACGCCACCCGGAAACGAAGCGATGACTGAGAGGTTCATTTATTGCCAGTGTATGCCAAAATACCCGACTGAATCACGCCTGAACGCTGGAGCTGCCTGTATGCAGGATCGCAACTTTGATGATATCGCAGAAAAGTTTTCACAAAATATATACGGTACCACCAAAGGCCGCATTCGCCAGGCGATCCTCTGGCAGGATCTCGACGCGCTGCTGAGTACCTTTCCTGCCGGGCCGCTTGCGGTGCTTGATGCGGGCGGCGGGGAAGGGCAGACCGGCTGCGGCATGGCAGAGCGTGGTCATCAGGTGCTGCTGTGCGACGTATCGGAGGAGATGATCGGCCGCGCCAGCCGCTTAGCGCTGGAAAAAGGTGTGAGCGGCAACATGCAATTTAAACAAATTAGCGCTCAGCAGGTCGTGCAACATTTGGATAAGCCGGTTGATCTGGTATTGTTTCACGCTGTGCTGGAATGGGTAGCCGAACCGCAACAGGTGCTGGCCGCTTTGTATGATGCGCTGAAGCCCGGAGGCGTGCTGTCGCTGATGTTTTATAACGTCAACGGCCTGCTGATGCAGACCATGGTGCTGGGCAATTTCGGCTATCTGCAGGCAGGCTTAAGCAAACGCAAAAAGAAAACCCTGTCCCCGGACTACCCGCGCGATCCGCAGCAGGTTTATGCCTGGCTTGAGGCATGCGGCTTTACCATTGAAACGAAAACCGGCATCCGGGTTTTCCACGACTATCTGCGGGATAAAACCAAGCAGAGTGAGCGGTTTGATGAAGTTCTGGCGCTGGAAAAGCAGTATTGCCGCCAGGAGCCGTTTTTAAGTTTAGGGCGTTACATCCACGTCACAGCGCGGAAACCCATTCAGAAGGACGAACTATGAGTGATTTTTCCCAGACTGTACCGGAACTGGTGGCCTGGGCGCGAAAAAATGATTTTTCCGTCACGTTGCCGACCGAACGTCTGGCTTTTTTGCTGGCGATTGCCACCCTCAACGGGGAGCGCATGGATGGCGAAATGAGTGAAGGCGAGCTGATTGATGCCTTCCGCCACGTCAGCGATGGCTTTGAGCAGACCAGCGAAACGGTGCTGGTTCGCGCCAACAATGCCATCAACGATATGGTACGCCAGCGCCTGATCAACCGCTTTACCAGCGAACACTCCGAAGGGAATGCTATCTATCGCCTGACGCCGTTGGGGATCGGCATTACCGATTACTACATCCGCCAGCGCGAGTTCTCCACGCTGCGCCTGTCGATGCAGCTGTCGATCGTCGCCGGTGAGCTGAAGCGCGCCGCCGACGCCGCCGATGAAGATGGCGATGAGTTCCACTGGCACCGCAACGTATTCGCGCCGCTGAAATACTCCGTGGCGGAAATTTTCGACAGTATCGACATTACGCAGCGCATCATGGATGAGCAGCAGCAGGCGGTAAAAGACGATATCGCGCAGCTGCTGAACAAAGACTGGCGCGCGGCGATCTCCAGCTGTGAGCTGCTGCTGAACGAAACTTCCGGCACGCTGCGCGAATTGCAGGATACGCTCGAGGCCGCGGGCGATAAGCTGCAGGCCAATCTGCTGCGCATCCAGGATGCGACGATGAACAGCCCGGATCTGGGGTTTGTCGACAAGCTGGTTTTTGACCTGCAAAACAAGCTCGACCGTATTATCAGCTGGGGCCAGCAGGCTATCGATCTGTGGATTGGCTACGATCGCCACGTCCATAAATTTATCCGTACCGCCATCGATATGGATAAAAACCGCGTCTTCGCCCAGCGGCTGCGCGTCTCGGTGCAGAACTATTTTGAGATGCCGTGGGCGCTCACCTATGCCAATGCCGAGCGCCTGTACGATATGCGCGATGAAGAGCTGGCACTGCGTAATGAAGAAGTCACCGGTGAACTGCCGTCAGAGCTGGAGTACGAAGAGTTTAATGAGATCCGCGAACAGCTGGCGGCAATGATTGAAGAGGCGCTGGCGATCTACAAAGCGCAGCAGAAGCCGCTGGATCTCGGCGCCGTGATGCGCGAATACCTGACACAATACCCGCGCGTGCGTCACTTCGACGTGGCGAGAATTGTCGTCGATCAGGCCGTGCGCTTAGGCGTGGCCGAAGCAGATTTCTCCGGTTTGTCCGCTGAGTGGCAGACCATTAATGATTACGGAGCCAAGGTGCAGGCACATGTCATCGACAAATATTGAACAAGTGATGCCGGTAAAGCTGGCCCAGGCCCTGGCTAACCCGATTTTTCCGGCGCTGGACAGCCAGTTACGTGCAGGCCGTCATATCGGCATCGATGAGTTAGATCAGCACGCCTTCCTGATGGATTATCAGGAATTTCTCGAAGAGTTTTACGCGCGCTACAACGTGGAGCTAATCCGCGCCCCGGAAGGTTTCTTCTACCTGCGCCCGCGCTCCACCACCCTTATCCCGCGTTCGGTGCTGTCCGAGCTGGATATGATGGTCGGTAAAATTCTCTGCTATCTCTACCTCAGCCCGGAACGTCTGGCCAATGAAGGGATCTTCAGCCAGCAGGAGCTGCATGATGAGCTGATGTCGCTGGCCGATGAAGGCAGGCTGCTGAAGCTGGTTAACCAGCGCTCGACCGGCTCTGACCTTGACCGCCAGAAGCTGCAGGAAAAAATGCGCGCCTCATTAAACCGCCTGCGCCGCCTCGGTATGGTGTGGTTTATGGGCAACGACAGCAGCAAATTCCGCATCACTGAATCCGTGTTTCGCTTCGGTGCCGACGTGCGCAGCGGGGATGATGCCCGTGAAGCGCAGCTGCGCCTGATCCGTGACGGTGAAGCGATGCAGCTTGACGGCGGGCTGGCGCTGGCAGATGAAACCGACGACGGCGAAAGTACGGCAGAACGCAACCAGCCGGACGGCGGAGAGGAAGAATAAATGATTGAACGTGGAAAGTTTCGCTCACTGACGCTGATTAACTGGAACGGCTTCTTTGCCCGTACCTTTGACCTCGACGAGCTGGTGACTACGCTGTCGGGTGGTAACGGAGCCGGGAAGTCGACCACCATGGCGGCCTTTATCACCGCGCTGATCCCCGACCTGACGCTGCTGCACTTCCGTAACACCACCGAAGCGGGCGCCACATCGGGTTCTCGTGATAAAGGCCTGCACGGTAAGCTGCGCCCCGGCGTGTGCTACGCCGCGCTGGACGTGATGAACTCACGTCACGAGCGCGTGATTGTCGGCGTGCGCCTGCAGCAGGTTGCCGGCCGCGACCGCAAAGTGGACATTAAACCGTTCAGCATCCATGGCCTGCCGACGTCGATTAACCCGACTGAAATTCTCACCGAAACGGTGAATGCGCGCCAGGCACGGGTGCTGCCGCTCAGCGAGCTGAAGGACAAATTCGAAAGTAGCGAGAGCGTACAGTTCAAACAGTACAACTCGATTACTGACTACCACTCGGTGATGTTCGATCTCGGTATCGTGGCGCGCCGCCTGCGCTCTGCCGCCGACCGCAGCAAATATTACCGCCTGATTGAGGCCTCGCTGTACGGCGGGATCTCCAGCGCAATTACCCGCTCGCTGCGTGACTACCTGCTGCCGGAAAACAGCGGGGTGCGTAAAGCCTTCCAGGATATGGAAGCGGCGCTGCGTGAAAACCGCATGACGCTGGAAGCGATCCGCGTCACCCAGTCCGACCGCGACCTGTTTAAGCACCTGATTTCCGAAGCGACCAGCTACGTGGCAGCAGACTATATGCGCCATGCTAACGAGCGCCGCATTCACCTTGACGCTGCCATGGTGGTGCGTAACGACCTGTTCAGCAGCCGTAAGCAGCTGGCCGCGGAGCAGTATCGTTCGGTTGAGATGGCGCGTGAGCTCGCCGAGCATAACGGCGCAGAGAGCGATCTGGAAACCGATTATCAGGCCGCCAGCGATCACCTCAACCTGGTGCAAACCGCGCTGCGTCAGCAGGAAAAAATTGACCGCTATGATGCCGATCTCGAAGAGCTGACCTTCCGCCTGGAAGAGCAGAATGAAGTGGTGGCTGAAGCGCGTGAGCTGCAGGAAGAGAACGAAGCGCGCAGCGAAGCGGCCGAGCTGGAAGTCGACGAGCTGAAAAGCCAGCTGGCTGACTATCAGCAGGCGCTGGACGTGCAGCAGACCCGCGCTATCCAATACCAGCAGGCATTGACCGCGTTGCAGCGGGCGAAAGAGATCTGCCAGCTGAGCGACCTTAGCGTTGATAACGCTGAAGAGTGGCAGGAAACTTTCCAGGCCAAAGAGCAGGAAGCGACCAGCAAGCTACTGATGCTGGAGCAGAAAATGAGCGTGGCACAGGCTGCGCACAGCCAGTTTGAACAGGCTTTCGAGCTGGTTACCAAAATTGCCGGGCCGGTCAGCCGCAGCGAAGCCTGGCAGGTCGGTCGCGATCTGCTGCGCGATGCGGGCAACCAGCGTTATCACGCTGAACAGCTGCAGCCGCTGCGTAGCCGCATCAACGAGCTTGAGCAGCGCCTGCGCGAACAGCAGGATGCCGAGCGCCTGCTGAGCGAGTTCTGCAAGCGCCACGGTAAGCAGGTTGATGCTGAAGAGCTGGAAGCCCTGCAGTATGAGCTGGAAGCGCAGATTGAGCAGCTGAACGACAGCGTCTCCGATGCCGGTGAGCGCCGCATGAACATGCGCCAGGAGCTGGAACAGCTGCGCGAGCGTATCGCCCGCCTGACTAAACAGGCGCCGCAGTGGCTGGCCGCGCAGGAGATCCTTTCCCAGCTCAGCGAGCAGACCGGGCAGGTGCTGGAAAACAGCCAGCAGGTTACCGAATTTATGCAGCAGCTGCTGGAGCGCGAGCGCGAAACCACGGTTGAGCGTGATGAAGTCTCTGCCCGCAAGCGTGAAATTGAGCAGCAGATCGAGCGCCTCAGCCAGCCTGGCGGAGCCGAAGATCCCCGTCTTAACAACCTCGCTGAGCGCTTTGGCGGCGTGCTGCTGTCCGAAATTTATGACGATGTCACCATCGACGATGCGCCGTACTTCTCCGCGCTGTACGGCCCGGCGCGCCATGGAATTGTCGTCCCGGACCTGTCACGGGTACGTGAGTTGCTCGACGGCATGGATGACTGCCCGGAAGATCTCTATCTGATTGAAGGGGACCCGCAGTCGTTTGATGACAGCGTATTCAACGTTGAAGAGCTGGAAAAAGCGGTGGTGGTCAAGGCCAGCGATCGCCAGTGGCGCTATTCACGCTTCCCGAAAGTGCCGCTGTTTGGCCGTGCGGCGCGTGAGAATCAGCTGGAGCTGCTGCAAACCGAGCGGGAAGGCCTGGCCGAGCGCTACGCCACGCTGTCGTTTGACGTGCAGAAAACCCAGCGTCTGCACCAGTCCTTCAGCCGCTTTATCGGCAGCCACCTCGCCGTGGCCTTTGAGTCCGATCCGGAAGCGGAAATGCGCCTGCTGAACAATCGCCGCACGGAAGTTGAGCGCGCGCTGAGCAGCCATGAAAGCGAAAACCAGCAGCAGCGCCAGCAGTTTGACCAGGCGAAAGAGGGCGTAGCTCAGCTTAACCGCCTGATGCCGCGCGTCAGCCTGCTGCTGGATGATTCCCTGCGCGACCGTTACGAAGAGATTCTGGAAAAGCTGGATGAAGCGCAGGAAGCCGCACGCTTTATCCAGCAGCACGGCGCTCAGCTGGCGAAGCTGGAGCCGATCCTCTCCGTATTGCAGAGCGACCCGGAACAGCATGAACAGCTGAAGCTGGATTATCAGCAGGCGCAGCAGCAGCAGCGCGATGCCCGTCAGCAGGCGTTTGCCCTGACGGAAGTGGTACAGCGCCGCGCGCACTTTGGTTATACCGACTCCGCAGGCATGCTTGACGGCAACAGCGATCTCAACGAGAAGCTGCGTCAGCGCCTGGAGCATGCCGAGGCTGAACGTGCGCGTGCCCGCGACCAGCTGCGCCAGCATCAGGCCCAGCTGACGCAGTATTCTCAGCTGCTGGCCACGCTGAAAAGCTCCTATGACGCCAAGCGCGACATTCTGAAAGAGCTGCAGCAGGAGATGCAGGACATCGGCGTACAGGCTGACTCCAGTGCCGAAGAGCGTGCGCGTATGCGCCGTGATGAACTGTATAGCGCCCTGAGCAATAATCGTGCCCGCCGTAATCAGCTGGAAAAACAGCTGACCTTCTGTGAAGCCGAAATGGATGCGCTGCAGAAAAAACTGCGCCGCCTGGAACGTGAATACCAGGTGGGCCGCGAGCAGGTCGTCAGTGCTAAAGCGGGCTGGGTGGCGGTACTGCGCCTGGTGAAAGACAACGGAGTCGAGCGTCGACTGCATCGCCGTGAGCTGGCGTATCTTGGCGGGGACGAGCTGCGTTCAATGTCGGATAAGGCGCTGGGTGCGCTGCGTCTGGCGGTAGCGGATAACGAACATCTGCGCGATGTACTGCGCCTGTCGGAAGATCCTAAACGTCCTGAGCGTAAAATTCAGTTCTTTATCGCCGTATATCAGCACCTGCGCGAGCGTATCCGTCAGGATATCATCCGCACGGATGACCCGGTCGAAGCCATCGAGCAGATGGAGATCGAACTGAATCGTCTGACCGAAGAGTTAACCGCACGCGAGCAGATGCTGGCGATCAGCTCGCGCAGCGTAGCGAACATTATTCGTAAAACCATTCAGCGCGAGCAGAATCGTATTCGCCAGCTGAACCAGGGCTTGCAGGCCGTCAGCTTTGGCCAGGTGAAAAGTGTGCGTCTGAACGTCAACGTGCGTGAAGCCCACTCCACCCTGCTTGACGTTTTGTCAGAACAGCATGAGCAGCATCAGGATCTGTTTAAAAGCAATCGCCTGACCTTCTCGGAAGCGCTGGCGAAACTCTATCAGCGCCTGAACCCGCAGATCGATATGGGGCAGCGCACGCCGCAAACCATCGGTGAGGAGCTGCTCGATTACCGTAACTATCTGGAAATGGAAGTTGAAGTTAACCGTGGTTCCGACGGCTGGCTGCGCGCAGAGAGTGGTGCACTGTCGACCGGTGAAGCTATCGGTACCGGGATGTCCATTCTGGTCATGGTGGTGCAGAGCTGGGAAGAGGAGTCACGCCGCCTGCGCGGAAAAGATATCTCGCCTTGCCGACTGCTGTTCCTCGACGAAGCGGCGCGTCTGGATGCCAAATCCATCGCTACGCTGTTCGAACTGTGTGACCGTCTGGAAATGCAGCTGATCATCGCGGCGCCTGAAAACATCAGCCCGGAAAAGGGGACGACCTATAAGCTGGTGCGTAAGGTGTTTAATAATACTGAGCATGTTCATGTGGTGGGTCTGCGCGGCTTCGCTGCCGAGCCGACGGTGACCAGCAATGGCGCCGAAGCTGAGGCATAATCCTGGACTAAAAATATAAAAAATGATGGCGTGCAGTGGTAAAATCTCTGCTGCCAGATTACTCTGGATAACGGCATTTGCAACGGAAGAGGCAGATGCCGTTTTCTGTTTCTATACTTATAACAATGACTAACTGCTGCTGTTCTTTGATTCAGCTGGCTTACACAGGGGGCAAGGGATGTTGCTGAAGAAATCGTTATCCGCTCAGGCCGTTGCGCTTGGCTACTGTTTGATGTTCGGACTGACATACATGTCCCCCGCAGCGGCAGGTATTCCACCTGTTTCCGCACCTGCGTCATCGACCGTTAGCGTGGTTCAAAGCCAGGCACAAATCAGTGCGGCTTTCCCTCATGGGAGCACGCCGTTTTATTTGAAGAATCTCACCCCACTGTATGCCGCAAACGGTATGCGTCTGATGTGGCAGGATCAACAGGCCGTGCAGCAGTTCCAGCAGCAGCTGGCTGAGGTTGCGCTTTCCGGCGTGCAGCCGCAATTTACCCGCTGGGTCAAACAGCTGACCGATCCGCAAATTAGCGGGCTGGCGCGTGATGTGGTGCTGTCTGACGCCATGTTGGGCTATCTGCAATTCACCTCCAATGTGCCGAGCAAGGGTGAAGTCTGGCTGTATAGCAATGCCCCTTACAAGATGGAAGCGCCGTCAATGGCGGCGATCAATCAGTGGCAGCGCGCATTGGCGCAGGGCAATCTTAGCGGCTTTGTGCAGTCCCTGGCCCCGCAGCACCCGCAATATGCCCTGATGCATCAGGCGCTGAAAACCCTGCTGGCGGATGCGCGCCCGTGGCCGCAGCTGCGGGATAAACAAACGTTAAAACCGGGGCAGGTGAGTGATGATGTTCCGGCGCTGCGCGACATTTTACAGCGCACCGGCATGATGTCTGCCGCCAATGAACCGCCGAAACCGACTGCCGAAGTGGTCGGAGCCGTGGATGCCCCGCTGGTGCATGACGATGATAACGCACAGCCGGATGCTGTCGTGCCGCAGCAGCGAGATACCAACGCGGTTGTCAGCCCGTCTGCCACTGCCACCACGGATATTCCCCCACCTGCAGTGCCGAATAACGTCGGTAACGTGCAGGGCGAGGCTATCCCGGTCAATGCTGACAATATCTACACGCCACAGCTGGTTGAGGCGCTGAAACGCTTCCAGCGCTGGCAGGGGTTGGAAGCGGATGGCGCAATTGGCACGCGCACCCGCGAGTGGTTAAACGTCTCGCCGCAGCAGCGTGCTTCGCTGCTGGCGCTGAACATTCAGCGTTTGCGTCTGCTACCCGATGATATGCACAACGGCATCATGGTGAATATCCCGAACTACTCGCTGGCTTACTACGTTAACGGCAGCGAGATTTTATCCTCGCGGGTGATTGTTGGCCGCCCGGACCGTAAAACGCCGTTGATGCGCAGCGCGCTGAATAATGTGGTACTCAACCCGCCGTGGAATGTGCCGACCACGCTGGTGCGCAAAGATATTGTGCCGAAGGTGAAGCAGGATCCGATGTACCTGTATAAACACGGTTATACGCTGCTGTCAGGCTGGAGCAGCGATGCGCAGGTGATCGACCCATCAATGATTGACTGGAGTATGGTTTCGGCCGCCTCGTTCCCGTATCGCATTCGCCAGGCTCCGGGGGCCACCAACTCGTTAGGGCGCTACAAGTTTAATATGCCAAGCTCGGACGCCATCTATCTGCACGACACGCCTAATCACGGCCTGTTTCAGAAAGATATTCGCGCGCTCAGCTCAGGCTGCGTGCGCGTGAACCGCGCCTCGGACCTCGCTAACCTGCTGTTGCAGGATGTGGGCTGGGATGGCTCGCGCATCAGCAGCACCCTGAAACAGGGCGAAACGCGCTTTGTTTCAATCCGCCACCGCATTCCGGTTAATCTCTATTACCTGACCGCCTGGGTAGCAGATGACGGTCAGCCGCAGTTTCGTACAGATATTTACAATTATGATATGACGGCGCGCTCAGGCACTCAGGTGCTGACGCAGGCTGGTCAATTATTGCTCTAATTGTTGATTATCCAGCAGTTCCGCCCGCGGGGAGTTCTCCGCTCAGTTGGCTGGCGCAGCGGCGTTGAGTGCGATCTCTGCGTCACACTCCGCTGCGCCGGGTTGACGGATGTTTTCTCCCCCGGTAAGGTTCGGACGGTGCAGTAAATGCATCGTTCCGAATACTTCAGCCAGGTAATACAGATTCATGGATAAATTTGACTCAAATCGTCGTAAGTGGTTAGCACTGGGCGGCGCTGCACTCGGTGTGGCACTTCTTCCCGGACAGGCTTTTGCCTCGCTCTCTACTGCTCGTCCTCGTGTGCTGACCCTCAGCAACCTCAACACCGGTGAAAGCCTCAAAACTGAGTTTTTCAATGGAAAAAGTTACGACAAGGATGAATTAGCGCGCCTGAATCACTTTTTCCGTGACTACCGGGCCAACAAAAGTAAGAACATCGATCCCCACCTGTTCGATCAGCTTTACCGCCTGCAGACCATGCTTGATACGCGCAAACCCGTGCAGTTAATCTCCGGTTACCGTTCGCTGGCGACCAACAACTCGCTGCGTTCGCACAGCAAAGGCGTGGCAAAGCACAGCTACCACACCCTGGGTCAGGCAATGGATTTTCACATTGAAGGAATTTCGTTAAGCAATATTCGCAAAGCTGCGCTTTCGCTACGTGCAGGCGGTGTAGGATACTACCCGAGCAGTAACTTTGTGCATATTGATACCGGTCCGGTACGGAACTGGTAAAAACGAAATTCCGGGCACCTGTGGTGGCCGGTAACGGAGAGTTATGGACTATCACATTATCCCGGTCACCGCGTTCGCTCAGAACTGTTCGGTGATTTGGTGTGCGGAAACTCGCGAAGCCGCGCTGGTGGACCCGGGCGGTGACGCGGAGAAAATCAAACGAGAAGTCGCTGATTTGGGCGTTAAGCTCACCCAAATCCTGTTGACGCACGGCCATCTTGACCATGTTGGTGCCGCCGCCGAGCTGGCAGAGCATTATCAGCTGCCCATTATTGGCCCACATATCGCCGATAAATTCTGGCTGGACGCGCTGCCGACGCAGAGTGAAATGTTTGGCTTTGCCACTTGCCCACCGCTGACGCCGGATCGCTGGCTGGAAGAGGGGGAGACGGTAACCTTGGGCAATACCCCGCTTGAAATCCTGTTGTGCCCTGGCCATACGCCGGGGCATATCGTCTTCTTTGACCGCGCAGGCCGCCTGCTGGTTTCTGGCGATGTGATTTTCAACGGCGGGGTCGGGCGTTCAGACTTCCCTCAGGGCAGCCACAGCGACCTGATCGCCTCCATTCACCACAAACTCCTGCCGCTGGGTGACGATGTGACCTTTATCGCAGGTCACGGCCCGATGTCGACGCTCGGGCGTGAACGTATCAGCAACCCGTTCCTGCAATAGCCGCATTGAAAAAAGGGGGCGACCGCAAAAACGGTCGCCCCCTTCAATGTAAAGGCTGACCCTTAGTGCCGGTCAGCCCTCTCTCATTTACAGTACCGCGACAATCGCCTCACACAGCGGTGCCATATTGTCCGGGGTCATGCCCGCAACGTTAACGCGCCCGGAGTTCACTGCATACACGCCAAACTCATCGCGCAGGCGAACCACCTGATCTTTGGTCAGGCCGCTGAACGAGAACATGCCGTTCTGATCGATGATAAAGCTAAAGTCGCCTTTCGCCCCTTTCTCCTG